>CP064997.1:1319725-1979588 GCA_016700055.1 Actinomycetota bacterium | reverse complement strand
ATCGAGATCGCTCGAGCACTGGTCGCTCGGGGCGCGCCTGTGCTGTTCGCAGCGCGCGGCGGAACGTACGCCCACCTCGTCACCGACGCCGGGTTCCCGATGCGAGCGCTAGAGCCCGCCATGGACCCGGCCTCGTTCGCGCAGTTCGTCCGGGCGCTGTCGGCGATGGACGGGGCCGAGCCGATGTTCGGCGACGACGAGCTGAACCGCGCCGTGGCCGCCGAGGTGGCGCTGTTCGAAGAGGTCGGGGCCAAGCTCGCCGTGACGGGCTTCACGCTGTCCGCCCACTTGTCGACGCGCGTCGCCGGCATCCCTCTGGCAACCGATCACGGCGGCTCCTTCGTGCCTCCTGTGCTGGCCCACGGGCTGTGCCCCGTGCCGGTCAACCCGCCCGTGCCTCAGCTCGCGAAGCTCCCGGCGTTCGTCCAGCGGCGTCTCGTCAACCGGATCCCGGCGCTGATGCGCAAGGTCACAGCTCAGTTCAACGCGCATGCCGACGCGCTGGGCGTCGAGCGCATTCCCGGGATGCTCGGCCTCATGTGCGGGGACCTCACGCTGGTCACCGAGACAGCCGAGGTGCTCGGGCTGTCAGCCGACCAGGTCGAGCAATGGCGACCGCGCCGGCCCTTCCGGCTGCGTTCGGGGACGACCTTCCGGCTCACCGGGCCGTTGTTCGCCCACCTCGACATGCCCGTGCCCGCGGAGGTCGACGCCTTTCTCGAGGGTGACGAACCCGTCGTGTACCTCGCACCGACCAGCGTCGAGGAGGCGTTCCTGCGCGAGTTGGTGGCGGCAGCCCGCACCGCCGGCACGAAGCTGCTGGTCGGTAGCACCGTGCACCAGGTGGACGACCTCGGCGACGACCGGACGCTGGTGACGGGCGTCGTGCCCAACCACATGGTCATGCCCAGGGTCGCCGCAGCCGTCATATTGGGAGGCCAGGGCAGCGTCCAGACCGCCCTCGCGTCGGGCACCCCGTTCGTCGGCCTGCCGCTGCATGGCGAGCAAGAGCTCAACGTGGCGGTGGCAGAACGGCTCGGCATGGCCATACGCATCAGTCCGAGCCGAGCCACCACACCCGAACTGGGCACGGCCATCCGACGCCTGCTCGACGAACCAGCCTTCGCCACTGCCGCGCAGGCGGCTTCGACGCACTACGACGGCGTCGATGGCGCCGCAGGTGCCGCCGACGCCATCCTCTCCCGGCTGGCCGAGGCTGGGGTCCGCATCTAGTCGCGCGGGGCGGTGCCGCGGCTGATCGCCAGGCCGATGAGTGCGGCAGGGATTCCCCATCCGCCGATCGCGAGCGAGTTCAGCT
Source organism: Actinomycetota bacterium (assembly GCA_016700055.1). Lineage (NCBI taxonomy): Bacteria > Bacillati > Actinomycetota > Actinomycetota bacterium. The sequence continues at coordinate 1,978,270 of CP064997.1, read as the reverse complement.
CGCCGATGATTGCGAACGGCAACATGACGGCGAAGAAGTACAGGCCCATGACGATGCTCGCGACGCGCAGTCGCCGGTCGGCAAGTCGCGCGAATGCGCCGTAAGCGATGCTCGACAGCGCGGTGAGCAGCGCAGCCATCGGAAGGAGGATGTCGTTCTCGGTTCCGGTGACGAGTCCGCTGACCTCGGCAGCGGCGAAGAGCACCCGGGCGGCGAGTGCTGCGATGAGTGCCACCGCAGCTCCGCGACTTGGCCCGTGCGGCCGCAGGACCATCAGGCCGACGAGGCCAGCGGCGAGAACGACGTCGGCGGCCAGCCAAACGGCCGAGCTGGCCCGGAACCTCCAGCCGCTCTCTGCATAGAGCAGCCCGGCGGCAATCCAGAGTGCCCCGCCCACGGTCCAGGCAAGTCCCGTTCGCCGGCGAGTAGCGGTGGTGTCGTCCGCCGTGCCCGTGTGGAGCGTGCCGGCGTGATCGGTGGCGAGGTGATGGGTGTGTGGCGCTGTGTTGGATGTCATGCACGTCATCGTCGGGCGCCACCGTTCCCGAGGTCACGGGCACGCGTTCCCGACCGATCGGGAAGATCGCTCGTAGCGACCGGGATCGCTCCTCGACAAGGATTGGCGTCATGCGCTTACGCGGTCGGCCGGTGATCGTCGCCGGGATCGTCGGCACGACGATCGTCGCTGCTCTGGTTGTGGCGTTCGTGCGCAGTGACGTCGTGGCCGAGGCCGACGTGCCATCGCCGCAGCTCCCGCTGGTGCAGGCGGCGCTCGCGGTGGCGTGGTGGTTGCCCGGCGCCGCGCTCGCGTGGTGGCGCCCGACGCTTCCGTTCGCGTGGCTGGCCTTGGGTGCGTCGGCTGCGCACGCCGTTGCCAGTCTCGTCAGCGGGCTCGCGCCTGCCGACCAGTGGGCGCAATGGGTGGTGTCATGGTTGATCCTCGTGGAGCTGCCGCTGCTCGGTGCGTTCCTGCAGCTGTTCCCGTCCGGCCGGCCCGTCGACCGCTGGCGTCGCTACTTCGTGGTCTCCCTGGTGGCCGGCGCACTGGGCCTGGTCGCTGCCGCGATCGAAGCACTCCCGACGGCGTCCTCGTCGCTGTCGGACGTCGCCGGCGTGGTCATGATCCCGTTGCTCGCGTTCAGCGCGATCGGGTGCGTGATCCCGCTCGTCGCCCGGTTCCGTCGCAGTGTCGACGGCGAGCGCCGCGCCGTCGGGTTCGTCATCGCCGTCGTCGTCGCCAGCCTGGTGGTGCCAGGCGCGGTCGCGGGCGGCGGCGAGAGCGGTGAGGTCGTCGGCCAGGTGTTCACCGCGGTGATGATCGCCGTCGTCACGATCGTGATCCTGCGCAACCGGATCTGGGGGTTGACCCCGATGCTGCGCCGATCGCTGCACCACGCGGTCAACGCCACCGACGCCGAACGTCGGCGGATTCGTGCCGAGTTGCACGACGGTGTCGGCGCGGGGCTCACGTCGGTGCGCATGAAGGTCGACGCGGCCAAGCACCTGGTCGACAGCAGGCCCGAGCGCGCCGCGGAGATGCTCGGCCTTGCCAGCACCGAGATCGGGACGCTGGTCGACGACGTGAGGCGGATGGTCGAAGCGATCCGGCCCGCCGTGCTGGATCACCTCCCGGTGCTCGATGCGCTGGTCGCCCGGGCCAACGAGCTGTCGGCCGCCGGTTCGATCTCCATCCACGTGGGTCGGATCGACGATCTCGGACTCACGCCGGCGGCCGAGACGGCGCTCTACCGAATCGTCAACGAAGCGCTGACCAACGTCGTGCGTCACGCGCGTGCCAGCCGCTGCATCGTCCGGTTCGCAACGACGCCCGAGAACCTGGTCGTCGAAGTGATCGACGACGGCATCGGGGCCGGGCCGAGCGAACCCGGCCGGCATGGTGTCGGTCTGTCGTCGATGGCGGCTCGGGCCAACGAGGTCGGTGGGTTCGTGACGGCAGGCCCACTGCCCGGCGGCGGGTTCTGCGTCACCGCGACGCTCCCTCGCACCCAGCCCAGCCACCACGCGTCAACCCCGTCGGCGAAGTCGGAGACGCTCGATCCGGGTGACGAGTCGCTGTTACGGCCGTCGCCGACCGATACCACCGAGGAGTCGGCACAGTGCCCCTCACCGTGATGATCGTCGACGATCACCCCCTCGTGCGGTCGGGGTTTCGTTTCCTCGCCGAAGCCCGGCCCGAGATCGAGCTCGTCGCCGAGGCCGCCACCGCAGAAGAGGCCATCGCCATGGCCCGCAGCGCACGGCCCGACGTAGTCGTGATGGACATCGGACTCGGCTCGCGCAGCGGCATCGAGGCGGCCCGCGCGATCCGTGCCGCGCAGCCCGAGACCAGGGTGCTGTTCGTGACCATGCACGACGACGAGACGACCGTCCTGCGTGCCCTCCAGTCGGGAGGCAATGGCTACGTGCTCAAAGGAGCCGACGACGACGAGCTGATCCGCGCCATCCAGGCAGTCCACGCGGGAGAAGTGATCCTCGGTCGCAAGGTCGGCGACATCGTGCTGCAAGGCGTCGGGCGCATCGAACCGGCACGGGCCCGGTTCCCGCACCTGACCGACCGTGAGCACGAGGTGCTCGACCTGCTCGCCACCGGCAAGCCGAACGGGACGATCGCAACCCAACTGGGTGTCTCCCGCAAGACCGTCGCCAACCACGTCGCCAACATCCTCACCAAGATCCAAGCCGTCGATCGCAGCCAGGCAATCCTGCTGGCCCGCGAGGCCGGCTACGGCCGCTGACCCGATGCTCGGCCGCTGTTCCAGCGGGTTGGAACTCGGGGAGCGCCGTGTAGGAAGCGACCATCAAGAACCACGCGGGCGTGAAGTGCTCACCAGCGGTCTCGTTGGAGAGCTCCGAGAAGCGCCGGATCAGCTCCTCGAGCTGAACAGCGTCGTTGTGGGCAGAGCGTCGCGGCTTCAGTTCCCGACGCTCAGGCTGCCTCCCTGCTGCTTCGGCGGGTATTGCTGCAGCGTGGCCAGGTGTCGTCCGACTCGCTCCACGATGTCGTTGTACAGCCAGGTCTTCTGCTGGGTGATCGTCGCGCGAGGTCCGGGTGCCTGGTCGTAGCTCTCGTACGGGTCCTGCCGTACGTTGAACAGGTAGGCGATGTCGAGCTTCGTGGTGTGCCCGTAATACCCATCGCGCACGAAGAAGTGAGCCTTCCACTGATTGATCCGCACCGCTTGTAGGCGGGATTCCGCGTAGTAGACGTATTCGTCCCGGGCCGACTCATCTGTCGCCCCACACCAGTAGTCGAGATTGTCGACTCCGTCGATGTAGTTCTTGTGTTCCACATCGGTGCCTAGCGTGTCGCCAGTAGCGATCCGCTCACGGATGTCGGCCACCCCGGCGGCCGCCGACAAGGTCGTGAAGACGTCCTCGTGGCTCTGGATTCCGTTGAGCTCAGTTCCTGGCTCGATCCTGCCCGGCCAGCGCACGAGCATCGGAACGCGCACGCCGCCCTCCCACGTCGTCATCTTCTCGGAGCGGAACGGTGTCGTGCCGCCATGGGGGAACGTCGAATGCTCGACGCCGTTGTCGGTCGAGTAGATGACGATGGTGTCGTCCGCGACCCCATTCGCGTCCAGCCAATCGAGGATCGAGCCCACGTTCTCGTCGTGCTGGATCATGCCCGCGCCGTAGTCGTCGTGGTAGCTGGTGTACTCCCTCGCCATGTCCCGGTACTTCTGCGGCACCCTGGTGAACGCGTGCATGCGGGAGGTCGCGAACCAGACGAAGAAGGGCCTTCCGTCCGCGTGCGCCTTGTTCATGAACTCGAGGCCCGCCTCGATGAACTCCTCGTCGACGGTCTCCATGCGCTTGCGCGTCAACGGACCCGTGTCGACGATCCGTTGCTTGCCCACCTTGCCGAATCGAGGATCGACGGAATCGTCCTCGGTGTCGCTTGCCCAGGTGTGCAACACCCCACGGGGTCCGTGACGTTCCTTGAACGAGGGATCGCGAGGGTAATCCTCGTCTTCGGGTTCTTCTTCGGTGTTGAGGTGATACAGGTTGCCGAGGAACTCGTCGAATCCGTGCAGCGTCGGCAGGTGTTCGTTCCGGTCGCCCAGGTGGTTCTTGCCGAACTGCCCCGTCGCATAGCCCTGTGTCTTCAGCACCTCGGCCAGCGTGGCGTCGTGGGCCTGCATGCCCACAGGTCCACCGACCATGCCCACCGTGGTGAGGCCAGTGCGAATCGGATACATGCCCGTGATGAACGCCGCACGCCCGGCGGTGCAGGACGGATGCCCGTAATGATCGCTGAACACCGCCCCCTCGCTCGCAATGCGATCGATGTTCGGTGTGCGGTATCCCATGACTCCGCGGCTGTACACGCTGAGGTTCGTGAAGCCCACGTCATCGCCCCAGATGACGACGATGTTCGGCTTTCCATCCGGCATGGCTCACGACCCCCTCGCTCAGCTGACGCTGCGACGGACGAGCGTAACTCAGAGGCCTTCCGAGGCCGGTCGAGGCCGGTCGTGCCGGGCCACCGACGACGGCCACTCGACCCGGGCTACCGTCTCACCGTGAGCGGGTCCGAGCAACGCATGACGCAGGGAGTCCGCATCGAGGGCGGGACATTCCTCATGGGCTCCGACCACCACTATCCCGAGGAAGCCCCCGCTCATCTGGTGCACGTCGAATCGTTCGTGATCGCCGCCCACCCGGTGACGAACGCGCAGTTCGCCGAGTTCGTCGACGCCACCGGCTACGTGACGGTCGCGGAACGACCGCTCGACCCGGCCGACTACCCCGGGGCGCCACCCGAGAACGTCGTGCCCGGATCGTTGGTGTTCACCCCCACATCGGGCCCCGTCGACCTGCGCCACCTCTACCAGTGGTGGACGTGGACCCCCGGTGCGTTCTGGCGGCAGCCGGAAGGCCCGGCAAGCTCCATCGGTGACCGCTCGGACCACCCCGTGGTGCAGGTCGCCTACGAGGACGCGGTGGCGTACGCGTCGTGGGTCGGCGGCACACTGGCGTCCGAGGCGCAGTGGGAGTACGCCGCCCGCGGCGGCTTGGAAGGAGCGGAGTTCACCTGGGGTGACGAACAGCGTCCGGGCGGACGGATCATGGCCAACACGTGGGACGGTCCGGACTTTCCGTGGCGCAGCACCGGGGAGTCGGGCTTCACCGGAACCTCGCCCGTCGGCTCGTTCCCGCCCAACCGCTACGGCCTCTACGACATGGCGGGCAACGTGTGGGAGTGGACCGACGACTGGTACGTGTCGCGCCACCCGGCGGCTGCGGACAAGCCCTGCTGTGTGCCGACCAACCCGCGGGGCGGGTCCGCCGAGGGCAGCCTCGACCCGGCGCAGCCGGCGTTTCCGGTGCCGCGCAAGGTGATCAAGGGTGGCTCGCACCTCTGCGCCGACACGTACTGCCGGCGGTACCGGCCGGCGGCACGGCGACCGCAGATGATCGACTCGGGCATGAGCCACATCGGCATGCGCGTGGTCTGGACGGAGGCGTCGTGACCGAGCCCCCGTCTGGCGCCCGCGCTTCGGGCGAAGGCACCAGTGCGCGGTGGCCTGCTATTCGCCGACGGCCGAAGAGGCGTAGAACGTTCCGACGTCCTTGGAACGAATGATCTTCTTGCCAAACGGCTGAAGCGCGAGGCCAGCCATCTTGATCGACTGGATGCCGAATGGAATGCCGATGATCGTGAGGCATAACACGGCGCCCGAGATCACGTACCCGATCGCCAGAATGATCCCCGGGATGAACCACAGCACGGCGCCGATCACTCCCAACTTCGTCGCCGACGGATCCTTCACGATCATTCGCCCGAACGGCCACAGCGAGAACCGAGCCAGCTTCACGCACTGGCGGGCAAATGGCAGCCCGACGATCGTGATCGCGAGGATCGCTGCCCAGAGCAACCAACCGAGAGCAGACCACAACCCGCAGAACACCAGCCAAAGGATGTTCCCCACCGTCTTCATTACCGCCCCCTCTGCATTCGGACCCTAGTGGTGCGTCGCGGATTCAGGGACGCGGTCTACGCGTCGGTGAGGCCCCAGAAGGCGCCGTGGAGCCCGACTTCACGGAAGTAGGAACGCGCGTCGGCGGGTTCGCGACGCGTGTAGCCGCGATCGAGGCGTCCGGCGTACCACCCAGCGGCGAACCGCCAGAGCGTGGCGAGGTCCATGCGGTAGCCCTCGTGGTTGCCGGTGCGTTCGAGCCAGGTGTCGATGCAGGAGTCGTCGCAGAACAGCAGTTGGTTGCTGCAGGTGTGGATGACGTCGTCCCACATGTGCTGAGTCGGCACCAGGAAGTGGGCTCGCTCAGCTCCATCGGGTGGGCTGGTGGTATCGATCCGCCAGACCATCGGGCGCTCGCATGCGGGACACGATCCGGCGATGATCGTCGGTCCGCAGTCGGGAACGAGGTGAGGAATGGCGAATGCATCCCAGCAGCAGCCTCCCCACCACAGGGTCGTCGCGCTCATCACGCTGTACCCGAACGATCTGGTGGCGAACGGGTGGGCGAGCACGATTCCGCCGTCGGCGCCGAGCGCCCACGCCCGCTGCCGGGCAAGCTCGAGCGTGGCCAGCGCAGCGCGCACCGGGCTGCCGGCGATCTCGGCGAGCCGGTCGGCGCTCGGGAGCCGCCCGGTGGCCGCGAGCGACCGGTATACGGCCAAGCGGACGTCCTCGAGTACGTCGGCGGTCAGATCATCCGGTTCCATTTGGTCTGCTCCACGGCTGCGGCGACCCCGATGACGCCCATCGTGATAGGCCGCACGTCATGACGCTGCAAACCGTAGACGCCCCCTGACCACCGAACGAGGCGCACATGGCCAGCACGACACCGCTCCCCGAGCTCAAGGCGAAGTTCCCGTCCGCCAACGAAACGATCCACTTCGACCACGCGTCGGTCGGGCCGATCTCGACAGACGTGCGCGACACGATCCGCCACGTGGTGGACAAGTACTGCGCGGAGGGCTTCGACAACTCGTGGCGAGACGACGCCGAGCACGTACGCGCCCGGATCGCGCTGATGGTCGGATCCACCGCGGGCAACATCGCGTTCACGCAGAACACCTCTACCGGCCTGTCGATCGCGGCGAACGGGATCGACTGGCGGCCCGGCGACAACGTCGTGCTCCCCGAGCGCGAGTTCCCCTCCAACTACTACCCGTGGCTCAACCTCGCGCCGCGAGGCGTCGAGCTCCGCACCGTGCCCGCACCGGAAGGGCACACCACACCCGAATCGATCGAGTCCGCGATCGAACATCGCACCCGCGCCGTGACCGTCAGCGCCGTCCAGTACTCCAACGGGCACCGCTACGACCTCGACACGATCGGCGCCCTCTGCCGCGAGCGTGACGTCCTGTTCGTCGTCGACGGCACCCAATCGGTCGGCGCGCTCGCGATCGAGGTCGAACGGTCGAACATCGACGTGCTCGCCGTCAGCAGCCACAAGTGGATGCTCGGTCCCGCCGGCATCGGCTTCGTCCACCTCTCCGATCGCGCGCTCGAACGCATCCGGCCCGACATCGTCGGCTGGCTGTCAGTCGAGCAACCGTTCGCGTTCGACTACCGCCTCGACCTCCCACGAACCGCCGACCGCTACGAGCCCGGAACCGAGAACATCGCCGGCATCCTCGGCCTCGGCGCAGCGGTCGACCTGTTCCTCTCCCACGGCATCCAACAAGTCGAGCACCGCGTCCTCGCGATCACCGACGAGCTGTGCGAACGCCTCGAACACGACGGCCACACCATTGTCAGCCCGCGCGCCGGACACCAGAGGTCGGGCATCGTGATCTTAAGCACCCCCGGCATCGCCCCCGAGGCACTCCACGCGCACCTCACCGCCGACGGCATCCGCTGCGCCCCACGCGGCGGCGGCATCCGCTTCTCACCCCACGTCTACAACGACCGAGACGACATCGACGCTGCACTCGCCGCTCTTCGTCGCGCACCGAGACCCTGAACGCGAGGCTTCAGTCGGTGGTGACGAGCGATTCGGCGAATCGCGGGTCGCTCGGTTGCACCTTGGGAAGCCGGCGCGCGGCGATGACGGCCACGATCGAGAACAGCCCGAGTACCGCCAACGCGGTGCGCAGTCCGTCGATGCGTGCGGTGGCGTTGGCGTCGACGATGGCGTCGGCGACTGCGGGTTCGACGTCGGCGTCGGCGAGCGCCGCTTCGAGATCTCTGTCGGAGATGAACGGGATCCCGCTGGTCAGCTGCACCTCGGCTTGCGAGACGATCTGGTCTGGCACGTCCGGGTGGTCGGCCAGGCCCGTGAAGAACGACGCCGTGAGCGCCGAGATCAGCAGCGCACCTGCGAGGGCGGTGCCGATCGAGGCGCCGAGGTTGGTGACGGTGTTCTGGAGCCCGCCGACCTCGCCGCTGCGCTCGTCGGGCACCGACGAGACGGTGACCGCGCCGAGCTGCGAGGCCAGTGCACCCACCCCCAGCCCGGCGAGCAGCATCGGCCAGGTCACGATCTCGGGTCCGGCGCCGAGTTCGAGCACGCCGACCATCACGGCGATGCCGGCGAACAGGGCGAGGAAGCCGACTCGCACGACGAAGCGCGGCGAGGCGTTGGGGAAGAGACGCGGGATGCCGACGGCGGCGAGCAGCAGCGTCACAGACAGCGGCATCAGTCGCACACCGGTGGCGATGGCCGACAAGCCGAGGGCAACCGACAAGTAGAGCGGCACGACGAAGAACAAGCCGGCCTGCAACAGGTACTGGAACATGAACGCCATCAGTCCGCCGCGAAGAACCGGGTTGCTCAGCCGCGGGAGGTTGATCAGCGGTTCCTTGCCCTGCGCGATCAGACGATCCTCCCATCTCAGGAACAGCAGGAGCACCAGCGCACCGATCGTGATGAGCCAGATAACCGGTGACAGGCCGAGCCACTCCGGTGCACTGGGCTTCGGCGTGACGAACCCCCACGAACCGGAGCGCAACACGCCATACACGACCAGACCGAGCCCCAATGCCGACAGCGCAGTCCCGACGAGATCGAGCTTGACGTCGCGGTCCGCCGGCGTGTCGGCCATCCGTCGCGTCAACACGAGGATGACGATCACCAACAGGACCTCGCCGGCGAACACCCAGCGCCACGACGCATACGTGGTGAACAACCCGCCGATCAGCGGACCCGCTGCCACGGCGATCGCCCCCGCCGACGCCACCATGCCATAAGCCCGCGGCCTGGCCTCGCGATCGAAGTTGCCCGCCACCAGCGCGACGATGGCGGGAAGAATCAGGCACGCCCCCAACCCCTCGAGCAGCGACCAGCCGAACAACAGCACCGGCAGATTCGGCGCGAGGGCGGTCGTCAACGACCCGCTCCCATAGATCACCGAGCCGATCGCGAAGGCACGCTTGCGGCCGATGATCTGTCCGATCTTGCCGCCGGTGATCATGAACGCAGCCATCACCAACGTGTACATCGTGATCGCCGTCTGGATGCCGGTCACGGTCGTCCCCACATCCGCGGCGACGGTCGCGATCGCCACGTTCATCACCGACGTGTCCAACGTCATCAAGAACTGCGCCGCCGCCAACGTGACCAGAACGACCGAGGCCCCACCAGACACCGCGGCCTCGCCCCTACCACCAGTCCCCCCGGTCACCGGGCGCAGCGTAAACGCACACCCGCCCCATCGACGGGACGCTCGATGGACTACCGGCGGAGCCTCGGGAAGAGTGCCTCGGCCGCGTCGCGGTCGATCGATGCGCGCTCGTCGTCGTCGAGCTGGTACGTCTCGTAGAGGCCAGTGAACGCGGCGACGGCGGAGTCGGGGGCATACGGCCAGTCGGTGCCGAACAGCACGTGCCCGGGTCGGGCGAAGGCGAGCAGGCTGGGGAGTGCAAACGGGCTGCCGGACAGGGCGATGTCGAAGTAGAAGCGGCTGAGCATGTCGAGGCCGTCGACGGGGTTTCCCGTGGGCGACGCTGCTTGGGAGAGGCGCATCGCGGCGTAGGGAACGAAGCCGCCCGCGTGGGACAGGATCATGCGCACGTCGGGGCAACGTTCCACGGTGCCGGACCGGCAGAGGTTGATGGCGGCGCGCGTGGTGTCGAGCAAGAAGTCGGCCACGAACGGTGGGATGCCGTCCATCGGCGCCAGGCCGGGCAGGGTGGAGGGGTGGATGAACGCAACGGCCTTGCGCCGTTGCAGTTCGTCGAAGACGGGATCGAAGGTGGAGTCCCCGAGGTAGAAACCCCGATTGTTGGCGAGCAGCACAACGCCGTCGGCGTGGAGTTCGTCGAGGGCGCGAGCGAGTTCGGTGAGTGACGCGTCGACGTCGGGGAGGGGCAGCGTGGCGAAGAACCCGAATCGGCCCGGATGCTTGTCGACCATCGCGGCGGCGTAGTCGTTGACCAGTCGGGCCATCGCCGCCGCGTCGCTGCCGTCGCCGAGGTGCGTTCCGGGTGTGGAGACCGACAGCACGGCGGTGTCGATGCGGTGTCGATCCATCAGTTCGAGCGCTGCGCGCGGCGACCAGTCCGGGATCGGCAGACCACCGGCGAGTTGGCCTTTGGCGTGGAGCCACTTCGCGTAGTCGGGTGGCACGACGTGGTGATGGGTATCGATGCGACCGGTCAATCTTCCTCCAGGTGCACATCGGGCATCATGCTCTGCGCGCGATCGTCAGTGGAACGTGTTCGGCGGCGTACCGGTTCGGAGCTCGACGTTGGCCCACGAGGTGTAGGCGGTGTCCATCGCGTCGCAGAGGTGGCTGCCCCCCGTGCGCAGGTCGCGCCAGTAGCGCTCGAGCGGGCGGGTGGTCCAAACTGCGGCGCGCGACACCGCACGACGCCAGACAGTTGGCGATGCTGACGCTCCGCCCGGAGATCCTCGCCATTGGGGGTGCTCAGCTGGGCACCGCAACGGCCGGGATGGGTTGGTTCGTGTGGTGTTTGATGCGGGTGACGCCGGCGGCGGCGATGATGCATGCGATCCCGGCGGCGATGAAGGCGGGGCGGTAGGAGCCGGTGATGTCGCGGATCTCGCCGGCACCCCATGCCGCGACGGCGGCTCCGGCTTGTGGCCGGCGAACACCCAGCCGTACACGAGGGGACCGCGGCTGATGCCGAACTGGTTGATACAGAGGGCGACGGTCGGTGGCACGGTTGCGACCCAGTCGAGGCCGTAGAACGCCATGAAGCCGAACAGGCCGGCGCCTTGGGCCGCGAGCGCGGGGTCGATGACGAGCAGGCTGAGGCCGCGGAACGTGTAGTAGATGACGAGGAGGCGCTGCGGGTCGTAGCGGTCGGTCAGCAAGCCGGAGCCGATCGTGCCGATGACGTCGAACACGCCGATGAAGGCGAGGTAGGTGGCCGCCATGCCCGCCGCGATGTGGTGGTCGTGGGCAGCGGAGATGAAGTGGGTCTGGATCAGCCCGTTGGTCGACAGGCCGCAGACGAAGAAGCTGCCGAACAGCAGCCAGAACGTGCCGCTGCGCCATGCGTCGCCCAGGGCGCTGAACGGCGTGCACGGGTCGGACCTCGCGGTCGCTGCTCGGCGCCGGTGGTTGCTCGGTGGCGCCGTAGGGCAACAGGCCGACGTCGGCGGGTTATCGCCAGGAACAGCGCCACCATCGGCACGACCGCAAGCGCCGAGATGGCGATGGCCAGCCCGACCCACCGCCAGCCCATCCCGTCGGCGAGGCGGCTGAGGAACGGAGGAACACGAGCTGACCGCTGGCGGTCGCGGCGGTGAGCGCGCCGAGCACCAGCCCGCGGCGGGCGACGAACCAGCGACTGGCGACGGTCGACGCGAACACCGTGGCCATGCAGCCCGAGCCGAGACCGACGACCACACCCCACAACAGGAACAGGTGCCAGCTCTCGGTCATCTGGGTGGTGCCGAGCGCGCCGTCGCCCGGCTCCAGCCGAACTCGTCGCGTAACGGATCGATCAGGATCGCCGGTGTCGACCGGAACCCAGCCGCGCCGAGCAGCGTCACGAACGCTGTGGCGAAGACCACCCACGCGTAGTGGACCCGGCGCGCCCGAACCGGCGGCGTCACCGTCATGTCGGTCGGAGTTGAACGAGAAGAGGCTGGCTGCACGTGCCCACCGGTCCCAGCTCATCGCTGAGGTCGGCGTGCACGGTGCCGATGCCGTCGCCGGCGAGCAGGGTGTGGGCGTCGAGGTGGAGCCAGTCGCCGTGTTGATGGCGAGCGACGGTGATCGCGATTCCGGTGGGCACGAACAACCAGTCGCGCGGGTCGAGCTCACACGACACGCCGTTGGCGGAGTCGGCGACGATGGCGAGTCGTTGCAGGCCGCTGGTCGGTTCGCCCTCGATCAGCGGGAGCCGGGTCCGCGCCCACACCGACGCCGGGCCGGTCTCGGTGTAGCTGCCGTCGATGAAGCGCCACTCGATCGCTCGCCCGTAGGGCCACGTCGATGAGACGCCGGGAAGGAACGTGGTGCTGGCGGCGATGCCATGGGGTGAGCGCGGTCGCAGTTGCGTGGCCGGTCGTGGTTCGCGCTCGTCGACGCGGATGCACCAGCAGCGTGCGATCGCACGGGCGTGTCGGTGGCGTGCATCGTCGCCTCCATCAGTTGGACGCGACGACCGGACCGCACGACCGACACGGTGACGTCGACGACGCCTCGCGGTATCGCTTCCAAGAACTCGGCGGTCACCGACGTCGCTCGCAGTCCGCTTCCGCTCAGTTCGCGTTCGACCGCGGCGATCAACAGCGCGGTCGCTGGCCCGCCGTGCTGAGCGGTGGCGTCCCAGGGCGACTCGGTCGCGGAGGTGGCCTCGTACGTGTCGTCGTCGATGCGACGGTAGAACGCCGCCGGCAGACCGGCGACCTCGCCCTCCTCCTGGCCGGCCGGTTCCGGACCTGTCGCGGCTTCGGTGTCGTCATCGTTCCCGCTGCCTCGTCATCGAACGCGACCTCGGCGAGATCGCGGGCCTGGCGAGCGGGCCGCCGAACGCTGCACCGCACACGCCGTCACAGCGCCGTCGATCAACATCACCAGCCGGCCCACCGTCCCAGCACAGGTCGACCAAACCGGCAGCTTGAAGGTGGTAGTCGGCCCGCTCTGCAAGCTGACGTCTGTAGTCCAACACGACCGTCCGACCCGGATGGCCCACCGGCAGCTCCAGCGCCGCCCGAACGAACGGACACCCCGAAAGCCGGGCTTGCGAGCCGCGCCGGCGATCCGGTCGAACACCGCCAGTACCTGCGCCTCGCCGGGGGCGTCATCGGCAACAACCAGTCGAGATGCTCGACGACCCGCTCGCCGCAGTACCTCCACCACGAGATCGTCCTTGCCGTCGAAGTGCCGGTACAACGACATCTTCCCCACGCCCGCCTCCGCCGCGATCCGATCCACGCCAGTCACGGCAATGCCGTCTCGATAGAACAGCATCGTCGCCGCCTTCATCAGACGGTGCCGAGCGCCCCGGTCTCCAGTCACGAGCCCTAACGATACCGACCTGTCTCGTCCCTCGCTTCACTTAGGCGTGGCGCTCCGGGAACACCGGTGCCCGCTTCGCGGTGCGAAGCGAGCCCTCGGCCGCGCCGGCGCCGCCGAACCCGAGGAACTCGAGGCCGAGCGAGGCGTCGAAGATCGGTCCGGCGGTTCGGAACCAGTGGTTCAACGAGTGCTTGGTCCAGCGCAACGCCGGCTGCGCCATGGAGGCCAGTTCGGTCGCCACTTCCAGCGCGCGGGTGTGGACCTGGTCGTCGTCGACGCACAGGGACACCAGTCCGATTCGCTCGGCCTCCTCACCCGTCAGGGTGGCAGGTGAGCAGGTAGTACTTGGCCTTGGCCATGACGCACAGCAGCGGCCAGCAGATGGCGGCGTGGTCGCCGGCGGCCACGCCCAGCCGGGTGTGGCCGTCGATGATCCGAGCGGTGCGGCCCACGATCGACACGTCGGCGAGCACGCCGGCGATAAGCTTCCGCCCCGACGGCGGGGCCGTGGATCGCTTGACGATCGGCTTGGAGCACTCGAGCACGTTCATCACGAGGTCGCGGGCTTCGCGCATGACCTTCATGCGGAAGTCGTAGTCGGCGATCATCCCCTCGAGCAGTTCGAAGCTGCCGCCCGCCGAGAAGCCCTTGCCGGCGCCGCGCAGCATGGCGACGTTCGTGTCGGGGTCGCGGTCGACGTCGCGCCAGACGTCGGCGAGCTCACGATGCCCGTCGGGCGACACGGCGTTGAGACCGGGCGCGTCGAGCGTGATCTGCAGCACCCGTTCCGCAGGGCGGTCGAACGTGAGGGTCGGATAGCGGGCGGCGTAGTCGATGGTCACGTAGAGCTCCTGTTGCCGGGTCGGTGTGGAACGGGGCGAGCGGGTGCGACTTCGCACCACTTGGCGATGTTGTCGGCTCCTGTCAGGTCACGGTGAGGCCACCGCTGACCGACAGCGCCCGGCCGGTGATGAAACCTGCGCCGTCCGGGACACGAGGAAGGCGATCGCCGGTGCCACGTCGTCAGGTGTGGCGAGGCGGCGCATCGGGATCGCCCGGCCAGGGCATCGACGAGCTTCTCGTCGGTGCCGAGCCTCGTCGGCCATCCCGCGGATCAGCGGCGTGTCGGTGGGGCCGGGGACACACCACGTTGACGGTGATGCCGTGCTTGGCGACCTCGCGAGCCACGCTCTTGGAGAACGAGATCACCGCCCCTTGGCGCCGGCGTAGATCGACCCCGAGCGACGAGCCGACGCGGGCCGCGCCGGACGCGACCGACACGATCCGGCCTGCGCCTGCGCTCCGATCATGCCGGGCAGGATCGCATGCACCGTGTTCAGCGTGCCGCGGTAGTTGACGTCGATGACCCGGTCCCAGAAGTCCGGGGTGGTGTCGACGAAGGCGACGAGCGGTCCCACCCGGCGACGTTCACGAGCGCATCGATCGGGCCGACCTCGCGCTCGATCCGCTGACACGTCGCCCGCACGGCGTCGGTGTCGGCGACGTCGAGAGCGGTGCCGACGTGCCCGGCGCCGGGCGACTCGCCGGGCCAACGCCTCGGCCGCCGCCCCGTCGAGGTCGGCAACTACGACGGTGTGCCCGTCGGCGGCGAGCTGGCGGCACACGGCGGCCCCGATCCCGCCCGCGCCGCCGGTCACGAACGCGAGGGAGGCTTGTGTCTCGCCGAGGGCGAACCATGCCTGCATCTTCGTCCGGAGCCCACGGCGACGAACACGTTGCGCGCGCCGGCGTAGTCGAAGTCGGCGACGACGACGGCGTCGAACCAGTGGCGGTAGAACTCGAGCGACGCGTCGATGTCGCTGGCCATGAGATGCGTGTGATGCACGGATGCCCGCCACTTCGACACGTAGCCCCCTTTCCGATGGGTCAACCGGCCGGTTCAGCTCCGCGGAGATTCCGACCGGATCCGATGGCGCAGGATATGGCCCGTCATCCGCATCCTCGGGCTACGGAGGCGCGATGACGACGCGAATGGTGGCGAGTGTCGGGTCCGCGGCGTAGGCGATCCTGATGCCGGCGGCGCGGGCGTGGTCGAGTGCCGCGAGCACTTCGGCGGTGAACCGTTCGCCAGGTGCGATGACGGGGATGCCGGGCGGGTATGGGGCGATGAGCTCGGCGCTGGTACGGCCAATTGCGGCCGCGATCGGGAGGGTTCCGGCGGGGGCAAAGAACGCGGCGCGTGGGGACACGTCGATGACGGGATCGACCCGGTACGCGGCTGGGCTGACAAACGGGCGTGGGTCGCTGCGGTGACGGTCGATCGACTCGGCGAGCGCTGCAGTGAGCGCGGAGACGGTGCGGTCGGTGTCGGCGAGCGTGACGACAGCGACCAGCACGTCGCGGTCCGCCGACTCGATCGGTAGACCCGCGGCGAGGAGATCACGTTCGATCGCGTTGCCGTCGGCGCCGGTCCCGGCGAGCAGGACGGTGAGCTTGAGGGGGTCGACGTTCGGACCGTCGAGCACCGTGACCCCCTTGATCGTGCGCAGAACGTCGCGGGCGGATCGAGTGGCGGCGATGGCTTGGCCGAGCAGTTCTTCGCCGCAGCTTTCCAGCAAGGCTCGGGCGGCATCGATGCTGGCGAGGATGGAACCGGCGGGGCTCGTCGTCGCCGTGGCCTCGAACCCTGCGTCCAGTCGAGCCGGATCGATGCGCTGGGTGCGGGCGAGCAGCAGCGCCGCCTGGCTGTACGCAGGCAGGGTCTTGTGCGCGCTCGCCACCATCACGTCGGCCCCGAGCGCCAACGCGTGTGGCGGCAGCTCGGGGTGGAACCCGAAGTGCGGGGCCCAAGCAGCGTCCACCACGAGGGGAACGTCGTGCTCGTGCGCGACCTCGGCCAGGCCGGCGATGTCGCCGACCGTGCCTACGTAAGAGGGGTCGCCGACGAACACAGCCCTGGCGCGCGGATGCCCGCGCAGTGCAGCGCGGACGGCATCGGGGGCGACGCCCAGCGGAAGGCCCGTCACCCGATGAACCTCTGGTCGCACCCAGACGGGGGTCAATCCGGCGAGCACCAGGCCGAGCAGCAGCGACCGATGCAGCGTTCGACTGACCACCACCTCGTCGCCGTCGCCGCCCACTGCCAGGGCGATCGCCTGGTTGGCGTGCGTCGAGCCACCGGTGGAGAACCGGCAGACATCGGCGCCCCACAGCGCCGCGGGCCCGCCGTTCTGCGTCGGCGAGCACGCCCTGGCTCAGCTTCATGGTGTCGAGTCCGGCGTACAGCGGGACGTCGCCGGCGATCACGTCACCAACCAGATCGTGCCGCTGCTTGTGCCCTGGGATCGTGAACGGCGTCGGCGTTGCGTCGTGGAAGCGAAGCCACGCGTCGAGCAACGGTGCCGAGTGGCGCAGACCCCTCGGGTCAGTCGGCATCGAAGACCCAATCGGTGAGTACCTCGACCAGAGCTGAGGTGAACGCCCGCACCTGGCGCAGGTCGACCCACTCGTCGACGGAGTGCATGCCGCCACCTTGGGGTCCACAGACGAGGGTGGGGCACACCGATTCCCACAGCGGTGCTTCCATCCAGTAGGGCGCGTCGAACGTCGGCCCGGTGCCGAGCACTGCGCCGAGCCGTGCGGCGAGGTCGGCGGCAGGGCCGGTGGTCTGGAGACGCCAGCCGTCACGGGCAGCCAGCACCTGGACTGCGCCTGCCATCGCGGGTCGCAGCAGCGCACCTCGTGCAACGCCGCCGCGCCCGGCAGATCTGGTGGCGTGCGCATCTCGACAATGCAGTGGGCCGAGTCGGGGATGACGAAGGGCGAGCTGCCGCCGCCTACGACGGTGACCGTGAGATCACCGCCCGTCGACCGGACGTGCGGAGCGCGCACGTCGACGGCGGCGAGCAGCCGTCCGAGGTACCTGATTGCGTTGACACCGAGCTCCGCTTGCGAGCTGTGTGCGGCACGCCCGGTGAACGTCACCTCGACGAGCCCGAACCCTCGCAGCGACCTGCTGAGTGCGAGATCGGTCGGTTCGGCGATCAGGCAGACGTCGGGAACGAGGTCGAGCTCGGCCAGCGCGGCGATCACGGCTTCGCTGCCGAGGCTGGCGTCCTCCTCGTCGGCGACGAGGGCGAGGACCGGACAGACCGGCGAGTCGACGGCGACGAGGTGTTCGGCGGCGACGACCAGCGCGGCTATGCCACCTTTCATGTCCGCGGCGCCGCGTCCGTAGAGCCGGTCGCCGTCGATTCGGGGCACGAAGGGGTCGGCCATCCCGGCGACGCCGACCGTGTCGAGATGGCCATTCAGTACGACGGTCCGGCCGACGCGGCGTCCCCGGGGGACGGCGACGATGCTCGTCCGGTCACCGGCCGGACCTCCGTTCACGACCGTCACGTCGAAGCCACTGAGCTCGAGTCGTGCACGCAACGCATCGGCTATCCCGGACTCGCCGGCCGCCCCGGGGACGAGCCCAGGGTTGACGCTGTCGATG
Organism: Actinomycetota bacterium; assembly: GCA_016700055.1. Lineage (NCBI taxonomy): Bacteria > Bacillati > Actinomycetota > Actinomycetota bacterium. The sequence goes on along the minus strand of CP064997.1, from coordinate 1,960,379 downwards.
CCGACGAGTTCGCCCAGCAACGCGACTGCCGGACTGCAACGACTCCATGTGGACAACGCTAGGCATCACCGCTTCCCCGGCAGCTGCTCAGTTCGATGCGAGGAAGTCGGCGAGCGCGGCGGGTGACGCGGGCGACGTCGTCGGTTGTGCTGTACGGCGAGCCGGAGCCGCAAGGCGTGGTCGCCGTCGAGGTCGAGACGGCGGAACGGCTCGCAGGCGCGAAGCCTGCCGGCCGGGGCAGGATGTCGCGCGCGCGAGGTGTTCGTAGGCGTCCCAGCAGCGACGCCCGGGGAATGTCACGAGCAGCGTGGGTGTCCGGTCGGCGGCGCGGGAGTGCACGATCGCCTGGTCGCCGATGCGTTCGAGGGCGTCCTCGAGTTGGCGGCGGAGTCCCATCCGTGGTCGTCGATGGCGTCGAACGCCCCCGGAGGCGTTCACGACGGCTGGTGTCGTCGCCCGGTGCGAGACCGGCGAGGAAGTCGACCGCTGCGGTGGCGCCGGCCATGATCTCGTAAGGCAGGGTGCCGAGCTCGAACTGCTCGGGACCACGTTCGTGGACGGCAGCAGCTTGTCGGGATGGATCCCCTCCAGCAGGTCCGTCTTCGCGGCGAGGACACCGCAGTGCGGTCCGAGGAACTTGTAAGGGGAGCACACGAAGAGGTCGGCCCCGAGGGCGTCGAGGTCGACAAGGTGATGCGCTGCGTAGTGGACGCCGTCGACGTGCACGAGCGCGCCGACCGAGTGGGCGAGGTCGGCGACGGCGTGCACGGGAGGTTTCGTGCCGAGCAGGTTGGATGCGGCGGTTACCGCGACGAGGCGGGTGCGTGCAGTGATCGCCTCTTCGGCACGTGCCAGGTCGAGTTCGGCTGACTTGGGGTCGATGTCGATCCAGCGCACTGTCGCCCCGGCGGCGTCGGCGGCTTGCACCCACGGGCGGACGTTGGCGTCGTGGTCGAGGCGGCTGACGACGATCTCGTCGCCCGGCTTCCACGTCTTCGCCAGCGCGCGGGAAAAGTCGTAGTTGAGCTGTGTCGCTGCGGCCGTAGACCACCCCGTTGGCCGGCACACCGAGGAAGTCCGCGAACGCAGACCGGAACGCTTCACAGCAGACTCCGGCGTTGAGTTCCGACGCGATCCCCGCCCGCGCATTCGACAGCGGTGCAGCGAGCGCCGCGCCGATCGCATCGATCACCGGCGAGGGCGTCTGGGACTTCTGGGGCCGTCGAAGTGCGCGATCCCAGAACGCAGCGACGGGAACTGCTCACGAAGAGCGGAGACGTTGTAACTCATGGGTCCTTCGATCAAGTCGGCGCGATGCCGCCCTGGACGGATGAACGGTGACCAGACGGCCGGTGCACGTGATGTGTACTACCGCCAGCCCGCGCGTGCCCACCAGCATCGAACTGGGCAAGCGGGCAGTGTCAGGAACACTTCGTGAGTTGCCGACACCTAATACGTGAGGACTCGATGGAACGGTCGAAGGAGGTGCGTGTGCGCTCACATCAGCGGAGACGATGGGCAGCCCTCGCGCCGACACTCACCCTGCTCGGATGTAGCACCAGCGAGGACTCGGTCCAGCCAGGTGTCGATGCCGCAAGCATCAGGACAATGTCAGTCTCCTACGAGGACGACAAGCTGTTCTTCGACGTCCGTCAGCGCCTGATCGAAGCGTGCATGGCCCAGCGCGGTTTCGACGTGCCGAGCGTCGCATTCGGACCTCCATCGTTGTACGCGACCGGCGAGAAGCGGTGGGGTCTGCCGGAGAGTGATCTCGATTCCGCCAGGGTGCACGGGTATCACTCTCCCGCGAGACCCGGCCCTCATTGCGTCTGAGGAGCGTGCAGCCGCCGAAACCGAGTTTCTTGCAGGGCTCTCCGCCGACGAAAGGGAGCGATACTGGCAAGCTCTCACTGACGAACCCGTCGACGGCGCGCCACGCCCGTCCCGCCGGATCGAGATCGAAGGCAGCGACCTGGTCATCGAGGTGACCGACAGCTTCGGGTCGAACGGATGCGCTGTTCGGGCCGACGACGAGCTGTTCGGTAGCAGGGATCAGTACTTGGCGACCTTGAACGCCGTTCAGAAACTGAGATCCGAGATCGACCAACGTGCCACCGCCTCCGAAGCCTTCCAGGCGGTGATCAAGAACTGGTCCGAGTGTTTCGAAGACCTCGGATACGAAGCCGCTGATCCATTGGACGCAAACGATCGATACGTCGCCCCCGGTGACACCCCCAGTGCCGAGGAGCTCGAGGCGGCGGTGGCCGACATCGAATGCAAGCGCAAGCTCGGCTTCGAGAAGGCGTGGTCCGCAGCCGTCGAGGAGGCGATCGGCAACTACGACGACGAGCTGGCATCAGCCGTTCCGGTTTGGCTGGAGATGAAGGCAAGAGCGCTCGCGGAGGCGACCCGAATCACCGCAGAGGGTTGGCAGAGAGGGCGAATGGGATCAGGTCTTGATTACAGGTGCGGCACTCCAGACGTGTCACTCGGGAGATGAGGAGGTGGAGATGCGCAGGGCGAAGAAGTTCCCTCACCCTGATTTCGAGATGTGGCAGGCGCCTCGCGCGTGCACGCCGTCCGCCGGGTTCTTGTCGGTGCCGGATCTGATCGATGCGATTGTTGCCGCGGATGAGGCAAGACGATTGTCGATGCCGCACGTGGTGCATCTCGTCGACCGGGCGAGCGGGTTGCCGAGCGTGTTCGGCCCGTTCGGAGATCCGCTCGCTGCGTCGGTGTTCGCCGATCGCTTCGTGGCAGACCTGGCCGATGAGGTGCCATCGGGATTCGTCGTCACCGTGGCTCCGCTCGAGCCGCCGGAGTGAGGACTGATGGCAGAGATGCCGGGCGCGAGAGGAACACTTCCGTCCGGCGCGACACTTCATATGAGAAGACCCTTGTCGACGGGTGCCGGATCGAGTGCCGTGGCTGAGGACAACGAAGATCGCGAGCAAACCCTGCGGGCGTTGATCGGCGCGCACGGGCTGACCGTGCGTGCCGTTCTTGCGCGATCCGAGGGCAGCCGGGACGCCGTCGATGACCTCTGGGCTGACGTGTTCCTGCTGGCGTTTCGCCGGTTGGATCAGCTGTCGGAGTTGTCGGATGGGCAGCAGCGGGGGTGGTTGATCCGCAGTGCGAGCTATCTGGCTGCGAACAACGGTCGGCGGCGCACGTCGTGGCGGACGATGCTCGATCGGTTGGCACGCGAGCCGCTCGAACAGCAGTCATCGCCCGAAGAAGCCGTGCAGGAGGCCGAGCAGCGCGTCGAAGACGCCAACACGTCGCGAGCGGTCGAGTTGACGCTTCAACGTCTCCGTGCCGCTGATCGCCAAGTACTCGTGCTGGACGCGTTGGGCCGTGACGGCCCGTCGATCGGCCGTCAGCTCGGCATCAGCGCGGGTGCGGCACGGAAACGGTTGATGGTCGCACGGATCGCGTTTCGACAGCAGTTCGGTGCACCGGGCGACGAACCGGCACCCGCGGTTGCTCCGGCACCTGAGCGAGCGAGGACGGAGCCATGAGCTCGCACGACGACGTCTACGACGACGACTTCCTTGCGGTGTGGATCCGGCAGCACCCCGAGGTGTGGGACGAGGCAAGCGAACCGATCTCGTCGGAGTTCATCGATCGGATGGTCGCCGACATCGTGTCTGGTGCTCGGCTGGAACGGCTGCAGCAGCGTGAAACGCGTCGGCGTCTCAAGTTGGTGGCGTTTGGAGTGTTGAGCACGCTGCTCGTAGCGGGCGGGGCGGTCGGTGTTGCGGCGCTCGTGCGTTCTGGTCAGCCGACCCAACCGGCTGCTGGGGTGGCGTGCCGCGGTGCGGGTGTCGACGCGGACGTGGTCGTGATCGAGCCGACGGATGATCCTGTCGGAGCCTGCGGGGCGTTGTGGGCGGCGGGTCGGTTTGACGAAGCACCGCTCGCAGGCGATGGTGTGCCTCCGCTGGTGGCGTGCATCTCCGATGCCGGGGTGATCGAGGTGCGCCCCGGTGATGCCGGCACGTGCGCCGGCCTTGGCTTCGCCGATGCCGATCCCGTCCTCGATGACGAGAACCAGGCGATCGTTTCATTGCAGGATCGCGTCGTCGAGGAGGTCAATGCTCAACCGTGTGCCTCGGCGCTGGTGGTGGAATCGATCGCCCAGCGACTCGTCGCTGAGTCGGGCCTCGCAGGCTGGACAGTCGAGATCCGATCAGACTCGATCAGCGCGCAGTGCGCGAAGGCAGTAGTCGATTCGACCACATCGGTCGTTCTGATCGTGAAGTTCCCCCGATCGTGAGCTGTGTCTACGTCACCTGACCCCGCCTCGGGCTCGCGCGCCGTCGCCGTTGGACGGACCGTCACGGCGCGGTCGACCGGTCGCGTGCTTGCGGTAGCGGTTCCCGACGGTGACGTGCCTCATCGGCGTCTCCGGCGACGGCGATGGTGGTGGGTGGCGGGGGCTGTGGGGTTGGTGATGGCGGTCGGTGTCGGGTGGGTACTCGCCCGTCAGGTGCAGTCCCCGGAGCAAGCGGCGTCGAACGCTGCACCGCCGGAACCGTCATGGGTGACCGCGACGGTGGAGCGACGGGTGCTGACACAGACGGTCATCACCCGCGGCGACGTGGTGCCGCAGGTTTCAGTGACGGTCGGTGTGCCGTCGTCGGTGGACGGCGATCCGGTTGTGACCGGGATCGGCGTCGCCGTCGGCGACGAGGTGACCGAGGGACAACGCGTGATCGAGGTGTCGGGCCGTCCGGTGCTCGTGTTGACCGGTGAGGTGCCGGTCTATCGCTCGCTACGGCCGGGCATGACCGGTGCCGATGTCGCCCAGCTCCAGGCGGCTCTCGGACGTCTCGGTTGTGCCAGCAGTGATCCGGATGGTTTCTACGGTGAGGCGACGAAGATGTGTGTCGCCGCGTTCTATACCAATGCCGGATACGAGCCGGTCCCCTCCTCGGCGACCGAGGCGATCGACATCGCTGCAGCCGAACAGGCCGTTGCCGATGCCGAGGCAGTCGTCGATGCGGCCGAGGCCACGTTCCAGGCCGCACAAGGCGGCGCGCAAGGTTCGCAGCTGCTAGCAGCGGAGCTCGAGCTTGGCGCTGCACAACGGGCATACAACGACGCTGTCGTCGCAGCTGGCACAGCAGTCGCTCAGGCCGAGTCCGATCTGGCGTTCGCGCAAGGCGAGCTCGACCGGCTGCGCACCGACCCGACCGCGACCGCGAGCGACATCGCCGCGGCCGAAGCAGACGTCGGCCGCAAGCGATCGGCAGTGGTTCAAGCGACACGCTCGGGAGACTCTGCGGTGGCCGCTGCCGCCGATTCGGTGCGCCTCGCAGAAGCACGGCTCGTCGAAGCTCGAGATCCGGATGTGACCGCGGAGTACATCGCGCTCGGTCAAGCGATGCAGGCCCGCGACACCGCCGTCGCCGCCCGCGATGCGCTGCGGGCGTTCACCGGGGCGACCGTCGCGCAGGGCGAAGTCGTGTTCGTGCCGTCGCTGCCCGCCCGCGTCCGGAGTGCGGTCACCGCACTCGGTCCAGTCGGTACGGCCAGCGCCGACCCGTCAACCGGCGCCGCGTCGACAGGGCAGCTCGTCGAGCTGTCCGCAGGCGAACTCATCGTCACGATGACACTGCGGCCCGACGAACAGCCGCTCGTCCGCAGCGGCATGACCATCGAGATGCTGGACGAACAGACCAACACCTCCTACCCCGCCACGCTGTCGACGATCGATGAGAACCCCACAACCGGACCGGACGGCCAAACCGGCTACCGGGCCGAGATCGCCCCCGACCGGCCGCTGCCCGCGGAGCTCGCCGGCGCCAACCTGCGCGTCACCATCAGCGCAGCCTCGACCGACACACCTACCCTCGTCGTCCCCGTCACCGCGATCTCCTCCTCGGCTGATGGCACCACCTCGGTGTCGGTCCTCCCCGATGGCAGTGACGCCCCGGTCTTGGTGCCCGTCACCGTCGGTTTGACCGCCGACGGGTTCGTCGCCGTCGAACCCGTCGACCCCGCCACGCTGGCAACTGGTGATCGGGTCGTCGTCGGACGATGACCATCACGGCGACGCCCGGTGTCGAAGCGACCGGTGGCGGTGACGCGGTCGTGGTCGTCGACGGGCTCACCAAGACCTTTCCCGGTCCGCCGCCGGTCACCGCGCTCCATCCGTGCAGCTTCACCATCCGCAGAGGCGACTACACCGCGATCACCGGCGCATCCGGCTCCGGCAAGACGACCCTGCTGTCGCTCCTCGGACTCCTCGACACCCCCACCGGCGGCCGGTACTTCCTCGACGGCACCGACGTCGCCGAGCTCGACGACCGTGAACGCTCAGACGTCCGCGCCCACCGCATCGGGTTCGTGTTCCAGGCGTTCCACCTCGTCTCCTACCGCAGCGTGCTCGACAACGTCGAACTGGGCCTGCTCTACCAAGGCATACCCAAACGGCAACGACGTACCCGAGCCATCGACGTCATCGAACACGTCGGCCTCACCCACCGCCGCGACGCACTGTGCGCCACACTGTCGGGCGGCGAGAAGCAACGCGTCGCGATCGCCCGCACCCTCGTACGCCACCCGGCTCTCGTCCTGTGCGACGAACCCACCGGCAACCTCGACACCACCACCACGGGCCAGATCCTCGAGCTCCTCGACGCCCTCCACGACGCAGGAATGGCGATCGTGGTCATCACCCACGACCCCGCCATTGCCGCAGGCGCCCAACGACAACTCACGATCTCCGACGGCGTTGTCAACGAACGAGAAGACTTCCGTGCGCCGACACACTGAGCGCACCCACCGTTCGACGCTCCGGCTCCGCGATGCGATCGCCGAAGCGGTCTCGGTGATCGCCCAACGGCCGATCCGCACACTGCTCACCGCGCTCGGCACCATCCTCGGGGTCGGCGCGTTCGTCACCACCACCGGCCTCGCCGAGACCGCACGAACTCAAGTGTCCTCTCGCTTCGACGCCCTTCGTGCCACCGAGGTCCGCGTCCAAGACGCCGCCCCCGACGGCACCAACCCGTTCCCCGACAACGTCGACGAACGCCTCGAGAACCTGAACGGCGTCAACCATGCCGGACTCACCTACGCCATCTCCGACGACGGCAGCATCCAGGCCCGCAACTCCGCCACGCGCCCGATCGGCACCACCACCCCGATTCCCGTCATCGCCGCCACACCCGGCGCCATCGAGGCCTCCCTCCCGTCACTCACCACCGGCCGCGTCTACGACCACTGGCACCAGCAACGACGCGAACACGTCGCCCTGCTCGGCCGCGTCGCCGCCGACCAACTCGGCATCACCCGCGTCGACCACCAACCCGTGATCTTCCTCACCGACACCCCCTACACCGTCATCGGCATCCTCGACGACGTCCGCCGCAACCCCGACCTTCTCCTTGCCGTCATCATCCCCACCACCACCGCCGACACCCAGTTCGACACCCGAAACACCGAACGAACCGTCATCATCGACACCGCCCCCGGCGCCGCCCAACTAATCGGACGTCAAGCCCCCCTCGCCCTGCGCCCCCAACAACCCGAACGCCTGCAAGCACTCGTCCCGCCCGACCCGAACACCCTCCGCAACCAAGTCGAAAGCGACGTCGAGACCCTCTTCTACGCGCTCTCCGGCCTCGCCCTGCTAATCGGCGCCGTCGCCATCACCAACGCCACGCTCCTCAACATCATCGAACGACGCCCCGAAATCGGCCTCCGCCGCGCACTCGGCGCACGACGCACCCACATCACGACCCAGATCACCCTCGAAGCCGCCCTCACCGGCATCATCGCCGGCACCGTCGGCGCCGTCCTCGGCATCGTTGCCGTCACCATCGTCGCTCTGACCCGCACCTGGACACCGACAATCCAACCCGCCACCCTCATCGCCGCACCACTCATCGGAATCCTCACCGGCACCCTCGCTGGGCTCCCACCCGCCCTCAAAGCCGCCCGTACCCCACCAGCCGAAACCCTCCGCAACTGACGAAGTCAAGGGGGCTTGGAAGCCGTCGGCGACGTACTCGGGGCCAGGTCTTCGACACGACAAGCCACACTCGGCGAGGCCCTCCGCGGAAGGAGCCCGTAAGGGTCGTTCAGACCAGTATCCGGACTGAGCCTTTCCGAGGTCCGCTCGAAGCGTTACACAAACGGTGCGCACTTCAGACAGACGATGCCTAGTCGCGATGCTGACAGGCGCACTGGCGTTCCTAGGTGGTGTGCTCGACCTCATTCGTTCACCGACACGTGAGTGCTGTGCAATACCTTCCACTGTCGTCGCGTGCCGGGTTCCGTGTGGCCGCCACGCAAACGGCCATTCAGCAGAATTGCGACGTCTGGATAGCCATCGAAGAGATCCGATTGTTGCGATCGGATGCCAAGGATGGATTGGCGTCGTTCGCTGAGACACACACGTCCCAGCCCAGGTAGTTGGCATCCCGGTAGTAGCGGGCTCGGTTGACCGATCGACTGTTGCCAAGCGAGGACGCCTTATCGTTCATGCTGCCGAGTGAGAACGCTGCAGCGGCAGCGCTGTACTGCGGCGCTCCGTAACTCGTCCCGTCGTAGACGCAGATGAAGCCGCCGGCGCAAGAAGGCGGAGCAGCCGATAGGGCGCCAGTGCTGACAACTACTGAAACCGTCGCGCCGAACGCTGCCAACGCAAAGAGCCGGACATGAATTCTCATGATGCATCTCCCTCTGATCTTCCGTATCGAAGTTGAATCAGGCTTACGATCAGCCCCTCGTTCTCGTAGACGAATGATGATTCAGCGTTTCGGAACTCGTCGATGTAGATCGCCTCGTAATCCGTCTTGACTCGACAGTCGGCATCAGCGAGAGCGATGGCAAACTCCCGGGTTGGCGTTACTGAGATACCCTGGATTCCGGGACCCTCGGTTGATGAGGCCAGGTTGACTGCATCGCTGAGGGTGTCCACCTGATAACCGGCTGACTTCATGCAATCTGACCAGTCTCTGGTCAGTGCCTCGATAGAATCGAGTGATTCGAAGGCAGTGTAGAAGTCAAGGCGCTTCTGCTCGAGCTGTTGACGAAGATCCTCGTACTGCCTCGTGTCCGCGAACAACGCCCCACGCGTGTCTTCGGAACACGTCGACACGAGCGTGTCGAAGGCTTGGATCTGCGCGGGAGCGAGAGACGACCTGTAATCGCCTACCGGATCGCCCATTTGAACCGCTGGAGTGAGATCGGCGAATCCGTACCCTTTGCTGCGAGCACCCTCGACGGACAACAGTCGCACGATCGGCTTCACATCGGCGAGGATCAGCGCCTCAGTTGGCTTGACCGCTGGCCAGTCAAAGCCGGCCGTTTGCACGCAGTACGACATCAGGTTGTAGCCAGCAAGCTCCAGTTCGAAGGCACCTGACGACTGACCGTAGAGCACGGAATCGACGATCGAGGTGTTGATGTCGGGGCGGAAATCCGCTTCCACCTCGGCCCGATGCTCCCCACTGGTATCGAGGTCAGACTCACCGTCGCCACCGCAGGATACGACCACCAGCATGGCAAGAGTGACTGCGACCAGGTGCAATGCGCCAGAAGACCTGCGCCTCCGTTGGGATGAGTCTCTCGCTCGCTCCCCGAAATGCCGGCCCCTTGCCTGCGTCACACTAGTAAGTGTCGGCTCGACCCAGTCTGTTCCTCGTTCGCACTTGTTGGTGGGCCCTGGCGAGTGGTCACTGAGCGCGTCGCCAGTCGTCTCGTGAACTCGACGATTGCTGCGGGCAAGTATTGGTCATGAACGACCCGTCGACGGCTGCGCGCGACCGCGGCGTGTCGACCGACACGCGAGCGGCCAACTTGTACGCCTCGCACGTCGACGCGCTGCACGCCTACGTCGCCAGGCGCATCGGTCGCGACCTGGCAGCCGACGTGGTCGCCGAGGCATTCCGAATCGCGTTCGAGGACCTCGACCACTACGAAGCGGCGCGCGGCTCGCAGCGTGCATGGCTGTTCGGCATCGCCACCAACCTGTTACGCCGGCACTGGCGGACCGAAACACGCCGGCTGGCGGCGATGAGCCGCTACGGCGCAACCCGAGTGCCCCCCGGCGACCCGCTGCTCCGGGTCGACGATCAGATCGATGCCAATGCCGACGTCGGCCGCCTGCTGGCAGCGATGGCAGAGCTCGATGTCGAGGATCGAGACCTCCTCGTGCTCATCGTTTGGGAGGGCTGCTCGTACCGGGACACCGCCCGCGCGCTCGGCATCCCGCTCGGGACTGTCCGCTCACGCCTGCACCGGATCCGAGGCACGTTGCGCACCGCGATTCGGCAACCAACCCCGAGCGATACGAACGAAAGGGTCTTCGACGATGAATGAGCTCAAGATGCTCGCTGACCACCGACCCGAGATCGAGCCGTTGACCGATGACGAACGTCGCCGACTGTGGGCGACGGCGAGCGGCGAGACGATGGGCATTGCCGACCGGCTAGACGACGTCGCTCCAGACATGGCCACAGTCGAGCCCATCTATCTGACCGAGCCGCGCCGTTCGGACCACCGCCGGCACCTGGTGCTGGCCGCAGCTGCAGTCGTTGCGGTGTTGGGTGTCGGCGCGCTCGCGGCCGTCAACGGGCGTAGCGGTGAGCCACCGGCGGCGGTCCCTGCGGTGACACCGGTCGTCTTGATCTCCGAGTCGCTGTCGTCTGCCGGGCTGAGGCTTCCCCAGCCCGGCGTGACTTCGACCCGCACAACTCCGTCAGCCTTCCAGCGAAGGGTGTTCGGAGCGGCTGACGATCCGTCTGACCCGACCCGGATGATCCACGTCGAGTACGCAGCGGACGGGTTCGCAACGGGCTCGTGCCAGGACATGCTCCCATTCGATGCGGGAGGCGTGACTGGCAACACCTGTGCTGAGCGCGGGCTGCTCACCGCCAGCTGGGTGATCGATGGCGTGACGGTCGAGCTCCGCGCCGGTACTGCGGTCACACGCGAGCAGCTCGTCGAGTTCGCCGGGTCGTTGCAGACCGTGCCGGCAACGGCTGCCGGTGGACCACCGGTGGACCTGATCGCGGACCCGATGCCCGCCGGCTGGACGGTGCTGGTCGGCGAGGACGTTCCCTACACACAACGGATCACGGAGAGCGCCTGGGTTGCGACACCCAGCGGAGCCGACGACGACGCACGGCAACTTGTGGTGCACACATGGACCGGAGTGGATGCTCAAGGGGTCTATGCCAAGCAGCCCCCGATCGGGGCCGATCGGATCACCATCCGCGGCCACGATGGCTACGTGTTCCAGTCGGACCAGACGGGCCTCAACGGTCCCCAGCAACTCGACATCTGGTGGACCGAGCAGCCCGGCATGGTTGTCTGGGTCAGCACCACCGATCTCTATCCGCTCGATCAACTCATCCAGATCATCGAGGAGATGGTCCCCGTCGACGAGGCCGGCTTCGCCGCCTTCGGCGCCAACTCGTCCAACTACTGACGCAGGGGAGCATCAACCCGCCTGTCGCCCAACGAATACGAGTGGTCGTCTTCGCGTTGCGCTCGCAGAGCGCAGGATCAGGGAGTGTCTGTTCTTGCCCCTCGTGCTCGGCTGGCGAAGGCGGGCAGTGCACTGTTGAGCCTGTCGAGAAGTTGGTGCACAGTCATGGCGGGACGAGTGCGCCGTCCTGCGATGTCGGAGAGCGCGATTTGGACCCTCGCCGGGTCGATCTCGGCGATCGCGGTCGTGAACGCGTCAGGATCGATCGCTTCGATTCCGTACGGTTCGCACGCGACGGCCGGAAAGTCGCGCAAGTTGAACGTGACGATGCTGTCAGCCTCGACGTGCACTGCGAGCGCGAGGACGTGCCGGTCGCGCTCGGTGATCGGCATCGCCTCGATGAGACTCTCGGGCGCCTCGTCGAGCGCACCCGGCACGGAACGGTTCATCCGGTCGACGCGGTAGGCGATCGCGTCCGGGGTGAGGTCGGCACGCTTGGCGAGGTTGCGGCGGACTTCATCGAGGATCGTCGGTGACCAGTGCACGCGGACGAGTCGATGCGATGCGAAGGTGAGCAGCAGGTCGGTCAACTCGATCGAGTACAAGACGTTCGCGCGTCAATGACCGCGACTCGACCAGACACCGCCGCAGGTTCAGTCGTAGAGGCCGAGATCTTCGGCTTGGCGGGTCAGCTCTTGAGCGCTTCACGAGAGACAGCATCTTGGCGGTCGCGGTAGGCGAGCACATCTACGAGCCGCAGGCGCCGATGTGTTCCCACCATCCGGAACGGCAGCGCGCCACCGTCGAGAAGCTTGATCAGGTGCGGGCGGCTCACGCTGAGGAGCTCGGCTGCTTCGACCGTGGTCAACTCGGCCTGCAGCGACGCGACGCTGACGCCATGCCCGGCCCGGAGGTACTCCACGATCGTCTTCATTACGCCAATCAGCTCTGAGGGCATCTCGACCGTGCCACCTTCGGAGTCGACCAATCGCGCGCCCTCGCCGCCGTCGCGAGCCAGCGCGCGTTCGATCACCTCCAAATCCCGTGCCTGGACCGAGCCGGGCCTGATCTCGACAGCGTTCGTCACACGTCCGAGATTACGCAACAAGAACAATAAATGAAACGAGGTTCAAGCCCGCCGCAGCCTGCCTGTCAGACAGCGACAGCGCCCAAGCAGCGAACAACGCAATGCTGTTGTCGTAACCGCCGTCGTCGAGCTCACAGGCTGCGGGCGATGACTTCCTTCATGATCTCGTTGGTGCCGCCGTAGATCTTCTGGATCCGCGAGTCGATGAAGATCCGAGCGATCGGGTACTCCTCCATGTAGCCGTAGCCGCCGAAGAGCTGCAGGCAGCGGTCGGCCACGATCGTCTGCTGCTCGGTCATCCACCACTTGGCCATCGCTGCGCCCTTGACGTCGAAGGTGCCGGCGACCTGCTTCTCGACACAGTCGTCGATGAACGACCAGCCGACCTCGGTCAGGGTGGCGCACTCGGCGATCTCGAAGCGGGTGTTCTGGAACTCGTAGATCGGCTTGCCGAACGCGGTGCGCTCCCTCGTGTACTCGAGGGTCAGCTCGACGGCCTTCTCCATGGCGGCCACCGAGGCGACCGCCAGGATCAGGCGCTCCTGGGGCAGTTGCTCGATGAGGTAGACGAAGCCCATCCCCTCCTCGCCGACGATGTTCGCGGCCGGGACGCGGACCTCGTCGTAGAACAGCTCGCAGGTGTCCTGGCCGTGCTGGCCCAGCTTCTTCAGGTTCTTGCCCCGCGCGAACCCTTCCCGGTCCGTCTCGACCAGGAACATCGAGAACCCCTGGCCTCCGCCCTCGGGGTCGGTCCGGCACACGACCAAGACGAAGTCGCACAGGTAGCCGTTGGAGATGAACGTCTTCGACCCGTTGATCACGAACTCGTCGCCGTCGCGCACCGCGGTGGTGCGGATGCCCTGCAGATCGGACCCGGTGCCCGGTTCGGTCATGGCGATCGCGCCGATCGCCTCGCCGGAGGCCATCTTCGGCAGCCACGCCCGCTTCATCTCTTCGGAGGCGTAGTTGGCGACGTAGTGCGCCACGATCGTGCTGTGCACCGGGCTACCCAAGCTGGGGGCCAGCGCGCGGATCTGCTCGATCGCCGCCACGGCCTCGTGGCGGAAGTCGCCGCCGCCACCGCCGTACCCCTCGGGGATGCTCAGGCACAACAAGCCGACCTCCCCGGCCTTGTTCCACACCTCGCGATCCACGTGCTGCTGCTCGCCCCAGCGCTCCTCGTGGGGTGCGCACTCCTTCTCGAAGAACCTGGCGGCCAGGTCCGAGAGCGCGTCGAGATCGTCATCCATCCACCGAGACCGGTGCGGCATCATCAGTGTCCTTCTTGCAGACCGGGCGAGTTCGACCGATCATCCCACGATGCACCGCTATGCGCACAGTGAGCAGCACCTCGACGTTCAAGGACCAGGACATCAGGCGGGTCACGTTTGATGCACCACTGACGTGGGTAGGCGCAGCTCCGCCAACACAGGGAGTGCGACTGGTAGCGAGGAGGTGCGTGATGCCCGGACAGCGTCACGGTCCGTCGATCAAGGATCCGGAGCAGTACGAAGCGCTGCGCGACGACGGGATGAGCAAGGAGAAGGCGGCTCGCATCTCGAACGCCTCGGCCAACGAGGGCCGTGCCAAGGTCGCCCGCCGCGGTGGGCGTGGCGGCGACTACGAGGATCGTACGAAGGACGACCTACTGGCAAAGGCACGTGACGTCGGCATCGAAGGGCGTTCGAAGATGTCCGCGCCAGCTGATCGACGCCCTTCGCAATCACTGAATCCGTGATGGGCGTCGTCCTCAGCACCGATCACCGCCGACGCTTCCCCGCCCGGGCACAGTCGCGTCAGCACCGGACGCGGCCTTCAAGCCGCGCTGCTCGTGGCCTCGTTGGCGCTCGTCGCCGCAGTCGCCTTGATCGGCCGCGGTTGGACCGACACCTCGGCGGGATCTTGGTACGACGAGCTGGACAAACCTCCCTGGACCCCTCCCGGGCCGGCGTTCGGGATCGTGTGGACCATCCTGTACGTCTCGATGGCGGTGGCCGCATGGCTGATCGCCCGCCACGGCACTCGGGCGCCACAGGTCCGACTCGCACTCATCGCCTACCTCGTCCAGCTTGGCCTCAACCTCGGCTGGACCGCGGTCTTCTTCGCCGCCCAACGCCCCGGCTGGGCCGTCGTCGAGATCTGCATCCTGCTGGCAGCCGTCGTTCTCACCATCGCCCGCTTCGCGCCGGTGTCCCGCACCGCCGCGTGGATGCTCGTGCCCTATCTCGCCTGGGTCACCTACGCCGCGACCCTCACAATCGGAATCGCCGTGCTCAACGAGTAGGCGCGGCGACGGGTTCCAGCCGCGCCGGCACGTGCTTGTGATACGGGGTGCCGACGAACGGGTCGCGGTGATCGCCCGACGTCAGTTCGTTCGGCGCCACACCGACGGGCGTCTCCGACGGGTGCGCCTGAGGCCGTAACCGTTGGGGATCGAGATGTGACCGGCGCGCATCATCGGGCTGATCTCGATCACCACTTCGACGCTGCCCCGGCGCGTTGTGAGACGGGCCCGGTCGCCGTCGGCCAGCCCCAGCGATGTCGCATCGGCCTCGGAGATGCGCAGGGCGCCGTCGCCGTCGCGCTTTCGCCAGTCTGGATCGCGCATGATCGTGTTCGCCGTGAACGACCGCCGCTCGCCGGCAGACAACACGAGCGGGAAGTCGGGGTCGCTCGCCGGTCGCTCGGCGGTCGCGAGGCCTCGCAGGGCGTCGAGCATCACGTCGATGCGGAGGTTGATCAGCCCACCCGGGGTGCGCACGCGGCTCCAACTGGTGTCGTACTCGTCGACGCTGAAGATCGTGCCGCTCGGGCTGTCGAGCACCGAGTCGAACAGTGCCTCGGCGAGCTCGAAGCCCTCGCCGGTGAACCCCGCCCGGTGCAGGCTCTCGCGATTCGGTCCTGCGCTCTGTTGGGCAGCTCCCCACAACAGCGCGGCAGCGGCGGCACCGTCGGGCAAGCTCGGCCCGAGGGTGCGGTACAGGATGACCGAGCTGAGCCCGGCGAGGTGAGGGTGCTCGGCCATGAACCCCATGAACTCGGCACCGAACTCGGCTCGCCCGACGCGGGCCGCGGCAGCGAGCGGTTCGAGATCCACGCCGTCGAGTGCGCCGAGCGCCTCGACGAGGCGGGCGTGGATCTCTGGCTCCGGCATCGTGCCGGGCAACGCGTCGAGCACGGGGCGGCGCAGGTGGAAGTAGTTGTCGGGGAACTCGAAGTTGAAGAACGTCGCCTCCCACTTCTCGAACTGGGATGGCGCCGGCAGCACGTAGTCGGCGAGCAGCGCCGTCTCGGTCATCGCGACGTCGATCACCACCACGAACTCGAGCGCCTCGATGGCCTCGCGCATGCGGGGGCTGTCGGCGAGCGAGTGCACCGGGTTGGACGATTCGACGATCATCGCCCGGTAGCGGTCTGGGTGGTCCGTGAGGATCTCCTCGGGGATCACGTTGCACGGGATGAGCCCGCTGATGATCGGGGCACCGACCACCGGCGACACCCCTCGAACCCGTGGAGACCGGCCACCGCCGCCTCCGGCGAGCGCGATCAGGCTGCTGAAGATGTACTGCCCGCCCGGGTTGGCGAAGTTGCCGGTGAGGGACCACAGCAGCTTGTCGAGGTAGCTGCACAGGGTGGAGTTAAGGCCCATCTGCACGCCAAGGTCCTCGAACACCGCGACGCTCGACGCGGTGGCGATCCGGCGGGCCGCGGCTCGGATCAACTCGACGTCGAGCCCGCACACCGCGGCGCACTCGTCGACGTCGACCTCCATCAACACGGCCTCGACGGGCTCCAGACCGGTGGCGTGCTCGGCGAGCCACGGCCGGTTCAGCAGGCCTTCCTGCACGATCACCGCGTTCAGCGCGGCCAGACACCAGGCATCGGTGCCGGGCTTGACGGCGAGGTGGAAGTCGGCCATCTCGGCGGTCTCGGTACGCCGCGGGTCGAGCACCACCATCGACCGCTGCGGATCGCGGGCGATCTCCTTCAACGTCGTCCGGGCGTGAGGGAAGCTGTGCGACTGGTACGGGTTCTTCCCAACGAACACGACGACCTCGGCATGCTCGATGTCAGACCGCACTCCGGCGCCGACCAACTTGGCGTTCACCCAGAACTCGCCGGTCTTCTCCTGCGCGAGGCGCGTTGACCGGTACACCGAACCGAGTGCAGCGCGTGTCGCCGCGCCGTAGGCACCGCAGGTGGTTGCCCCTGCCCCCCCCCACCGTAGGAGAGATGGTCGCTCCACCGTGGGTGTCGCGCACGCGGGCGAGGCCGGCGGCGACCTCGGTGATCGCGGTGTCCCAGTCGACCTCTTCGTACGTGCCGTCGGCCCGTCGCCGCATCGGTGACGTCAGGCGATGGCGGCCGTTCTGGTAGCTGTCGAGCCGCAACGCCTTCTCGCACGTGTAGCCCTGCGACGCCGGGTGAGCCTTGTCGCCGCGGATCCGTTCGAAGCGGCGGCCGTCATCGCCGCCGAGGCGGATCTCGATCCCGCAGTTGCACTCGCACAGGATGCACGCGCTCGGGTGCCACGCGGCCGAGACGTCGTCGAGAAGTTCCATGATGGAACTAAGGGTAGTCGGCGCAACCGGACGGATGCAATGCGTGGGTCACGCACCGGGAGGAATCGTCTCGATCAGCACTCGGCGCTAGTAGCCGCGCACGACTCGATCGGCGAAGCCGCGTGGGTCGTCCGCGCAAGGTAGGCGTCTTCGTCTGCTTGCCATCTGGCCCAGTCTTCGGCCTGGTCGGCGCCGTCGCGCTCGATGCCACGCTGCAGGCACAGATCCCGAGGAGTGTCTACCCAGATGGAGTAGGTGAGGTATGGCCGGAACTCGCGCCGAGACGAGCTGACGCCTTCGAGGATCATCACCTCCGTGATGCGTTGACCGAGGACCGGCTCCGGGCTGTGCTCAGGACCCCAGCTACCTCGCTGGTAGCTCAAGGTCCGCGCCCCGTCGCGAATCGGCTCCAGCGCCTCCGCAATCAATCGAGGCCACCAGTTCAGGGGGTTGTCCCGCGAGGCGAAGTCGTCCGTGTGGAGGATCTCGGCACTCAACGACGGCCCGAGCTGAGCCGCGAGCGTGGACTTGCCGGCGCCCCCGCGCCCGTCGATCGCCACCAGCCGGACATGCAGCCCCACGGGTGGGGCTCTGCTGAGGATCTCCGCCCTCAGCTCCTCGATCATCGCCGGTTCCCAGCCCACGGCCCAAGTATGCGGATCACCGGGTGGCCGCCACTCGACAAGACCCTCCGCCCAGGCTCCGACTCGAAGCTGACCTTGCCGGGGGCTCCGCGCCTGCAAGACCATCCGCCGCCAAAGTCGAGGCAAGCCTCGGAGGAACACTTCGTTCGGAAGCGACACCTTCTAGGTAGGAAGAATGGCGACCGTGAGTCGCCACTGTCGAGGGGGGCGTAGTGCTCGCGTTGACACCAGGGAATCGGGCGCAACGTCTCTGGATCCTCGCTGCGATCCTGAGTCTGAGCATCGCTGCTTGCTCCACATCCCCTGTCGGGCAGCGAAGCTCTGCAACGGTTCGAGCTTCGTTCACGGGCCAGTCATCCTCGACTACTCCTCCTGATGACAAGGTGATGTCTCTTCCTCTATCCGCCATCATGGACGCTGCGACCGACGACCTTCGGCTCCTCGCCGCCGCAGAGAACAAGTTGCGAGCCCAATGCATGAAGGACAGAGGCTTCGATCAGGTAACCAACGTTCGCTACGATGACGCTGGCCTCTTCAACCTCGATCGTCGGTACGCCCACGTGACGCCCGAAGTCGCTCGGGAGCGCGGTATAGACCTGTCGACCTGGAAGCCCCTGGCGGCTGCTACCGAGCCGATGCCAGCGTTCGCGCGGTCAGATGACTTCTCGGCGCTGCATGGCGAGGTTCGCGACTATCCAGATGGCTCTCGACGTCCGGATGGAACGGGATGCGAAGCGCTCGCTGCGGAAGAGATTTATGGCAACGCCGAGCGGCGCTATGGCTTCTCGGGCTGGGACGCGTTATTGAAGGTGAACGAGGATAGCTATGTACAAACAATGGCCTCTGAAGGCGTCAGAGCAGCTGAAAGCAGCTGGTCCCAGTGCATGAAGCGAGCAGGGTACGACTACGCCTCTCCGCAGGAACCTCTGGCTGACTATCCTGTCGACCCCTCTAATGTAGAGATCCTACGTGTACCGGTGTCAAACGCCGAACTTGCGACTGCAGTCGCGGATGCGAACTGCCGTATAGAAACAAACCTAAAGGAGGTGTATTTCGCTACTGAAAGTCAGATTCAACTTGAATTGATTGAAACTCACTCTGATGCGGTGCGATCGGTTCGATCTGAGCTCGACGACGCGCTGACTCGCGCCAACGAGATCATGTCATCAGACTGACATAAGCAGGATCATGTTACCCATAGAACTGATCCGATTCACTCACCACCGCCCTTGCAGGTCCGCTCAATGCCGAGCTGCTACGGCTCGGTGACCGCCGGTGATGTCCCGGTGCGCCGGGGACCTCGTGGACGGAAGTTGCAGCTGCAGGTTCGAGACCTGGATGCTGAACTCTCCGTTGGAGGGCCGGGAGTAGGGAGCGTCCTGGCCGAGCAGTTGGAGCGTCGGGACGTGGCCGTCGGAGAACCGCCATGCACTCGGATAGAGCTGGAACGCCTGGGTGCCGTTGGGATCGTCGGGGTCGATGCGGTAGAGGCCCCGTGCCACCAGCGTCTGGGTGTTCGTCGCTGGGTCGACGTCGAGCAACCTCGCGGCGATGTAAGCGTGTTCCCCGGTGACCTCGAGATCGGCGGTCACCAGCGGAGACCCGAGCAGCGTGTAGCCCGTGCCCGCGGCGGGAGGCAGCGAATAGGTGGCGAGCCCGGTTCCCTGGTCGTCTGCGGGCGTAGTGGAGCAGGCGAACCCGCCCAAGACGGGTTCGAACACTTGGGCGATGGCCGGGTTGCCGCCGCTCGACAGGACCGTCTGCTCGGGCTCGGACTCGAATCTGACCTCGCCGGGGCTCAGCGCATCCCAGGTGGTCGCCTTGTAGGGACCCTCTGACGGTTCGGTGTTCGGGCACAGCTGGGTGAGCACCGTCACGCCCGTGGAGCAGACCCTTCGCCCTGGAAATGGTGGTCGAAGAACTGGCGGATCCGCACTGGGAGCGCTTCGCTGTCCTCGTCCTTGTTCTCGGCGCGCGGGTGGCCGATGTCGGCGAAGAACAACGAGATCTGAAGGTCCGGGTACAGCGACCGGGCGAGGTCGTAGTAGCGCACCGCCTCGTCCACCGGGAACACGTCGTCGGTAAGACCGTTGGTGATGAACAGCGGAGACGGCGACCGCTGGTCCATGCCGTATGCACCGGCAAGGAGGTAATAGGGGGAACGGAAGTGGGCGAACTGCTCGACCACCGTCTCGATTTCGGGCCTGTCGTACGGCTCGCCGGCGTTGATGATCTCGACCCAGTGGAGATGTCTGCTTCCGGGTCGCTGCCTGCCGGTGCGTAGTACGCCTGCAACGTGCCGACCGTGTAGAGCCCGTTCGCGATGGACTCCTTCTGGACGCCCACTGGCGAGAGGCCGGTCATGGCCGATGCGTCGAGCGGATCGGACATCCGCCCGTTCGGCATCAGCGCAGACACCAGATCGCTCCACCCGGCGAACGGGGCGGCCGCGGCGATGTGGAGCGGCGTGCCGTCGGGGCTCGTCCAGGGGCTCAGGGATCCGTCGGCGTTCATCACCCGGTCGTTCAGGGTGGCGAGCTGGAGAGAAACCCCGGCACCGAGCGAGTCGCCGGTCACACCGACCCTTTCCGGGATCGGCGATGCCCTCGTCGACCAGCAGCCCCACTGCGTGCTGGACGTCCCGGCCTCGAACCGGTAGTCGTTGATGTGGGTGTAGCCCTTCTCGCAGGCCGCAGGGTCGACCTCCCTCGACTCTGGACTGCCGCACGATTCGCCCCAGCCACGCCCGTGAGCTGGAGTACGGCGTACCCGTCCTTCGCCCATTCCAAGGCCGTCGGTCCTCCGTACTGGGGGTCGTCAGGCCCAGTCGTCGGCGCGCCCCAGCCGTGGCTCTGGACCACCAGAGGGAAGTTGCCGTCGGAGCCATCCTCGGGCTCTGGAGGCAGAGTGACGAACAGGACCAGAGGCGATCCGTCGAAGCTCTTCAGTCGAAGGTCCACACCCTCCAGCCCGGTCTCGTCCTGGCACACGCACCCCATCGGATTGCGCCGTGCACGGGAGCGCCTGCCCGTCCATCGTGTGTTCGCCGAGCAATCCGTGATCGGGCTGGACACGCTTCGCAGGAGCGCTCGTCGAAGTGGTCGACTCTGGAGAGGTGGTCGACGTGGTCGACTCGGGAGCGGTGGTCGACTCTGGAGCGGCGGTCGACGTGGGCGACGACTCCTCGTCGGAGGAACACGCGGCCGCAACCAACCCGATGAGAACGACCATCGTCGCTATCCGCCTGGCCATCGTCATCGTCTCCCCTGCTTCAAGGGACGAACCGCCCCCGAATCGACGGAGGCTAGGCCGTTGGCCCCTACTCCGACGGGTCGGCCTGGCGCGAGCGGTTGCGTCGGATATTGGCCTCTGGGCTGCCACGTCGATCAGTCGATCAGTCGAGCTCGTCGAGCTCGTCGGCCGCGACGGTGTCACCACCGAGACGCAACACCGCAGCCGCGAGCAGCACCGAGAGCGCAGCCGCCCCCGCCAGCGCAGCGGTGATCGATCCGGGCGAGTATCTAGGAGGGTGCCAATGGCGGGGGCCGGCGAGCAGCAGCCCGGGCTGGTTGGTTATGCTCCGTGTTGGCCGCTCCAGGTGGCGAGCACGGCGATGAGCCCGAGCGCCCCGTTCCGGACGTCGGGCGAGTGTTCCGGCGAGAGCTGCTTCGGGAGCGATTTGGCGCTCGTCTGCCCGGCGCCGGGTCTGGCTACGCCGTGTGAGATAGGGATGTCGCCCACCGGGTCATCCCCGTCTCAGGCTGGCTTCAGAGATTCGCGGACGTGTTCGTCCGCCGTGCTGAGAGGGGTCCCCGGGTCTGCCTTCAGAAGCGCTGGAACACTTTCACGTGCACCGACACTTACAGGTGTGGCATCAGAGATACACGCGACGGATCAGCATGTGCTCGACATGGTCGATCGGGCAATCGCGCACGAAGAGGTGCGTGCGCTCGACCTACCGCACGTTGTGCACGTCTACGACCATCAACTCAGAGTTCCGACGGTCCTGGGTCCCTTCCTGATCCGGTGACGGCGTCGGCATTCGCCGAACGCTACCTCAGCGAGGTGACGGCGTGCGGCGACGATCGGGCGATGCTGCGTGCCGACGTGATTCCCCTCGAATCGGCCTGACTAGCTGGCCTGACTGGCGGGGAGTAACTCCTCGGGGAACACTTCGGGCCCACGCGACATCTATAGATGGTGGTGGCCCTTCGCCCCATCGGGGCGGAGGCCCATGACGAGTAAGGAAGACCGTGACGATGCCGACCTGCTGCGTGAGCTGGGTGCTACCTACGGACGTGTTGTCTGGTCAAGTGTGCGCCGCTTCGAACGCGACCCGATGGAGGTCGAAGAGATCGTCGCGGACGTGTTCCGGCTCGCTTACCAGCACATCGATCAGTTGAAGGTCGTATCTGACAGCGAAGCGCGAAGCTGGTTGCTGCGCACAGCGCGCTCCTCACCTCGAACCAGACACGGCGATCGATGAGTCGTCGACGCCTCTACGACCGCCTGGCGCGGAGCCGCTCCCTGTTGCCGCTGCCCCCGACGACGAACTGACCGCCGCCGAGAACGAGGAGGAAACGACACGGCAGTCGGAGCGGGTGTGTAGGTGCTCTCGGTCTGCGAAGCGACTATCGGCAGGTCTTGACGATGGCCGCGCTCGGCGAGCATGGTTCCGCGATCGGCACCGCGTTGGGTGTGAGTGCGAATGCCGCTCGAAAACGTCTGATGCGAGCCCGCGCGGCGTTCCGTGAGGCGTACGTCGCTTCGCTTGGCAATGATGTGAGTTCCTCGGGTGGGCCTGATGAGTGACCTGCCCGATTCACCCTTCTCCGACGAGGACCTTGCGGTCTGGATTCGCCGGCACCCTGAGGTTTGGCACTACGCCGAGCTGCAGAGTTCGGACGCTGATGTTGACAACGTCGAGGCGATCATCGAGGGAATCATCGCAGGTGACCCGCCCCGTCCGCTTCGGTCGGGCCGGCAGCGACGCCGGGTTGTCGGCGGGGCGTGCGTGGTCGCAGTCGTCGTCGGTGGTGCGGTCGGTGCCGCAGCGCTGATTCGGTCAGGGCAACCGTCGGCCCCCGAGGCTGGCGTTGTGTGTCGGGCCGAAGCACGAGTGGACGCCAACGCGATTGTTCTCCAGCCGGGCCAGGATCCGATCGAAGGATGCCGTGCTCTGTGGGCGGCCGGTCGCTTTGAGTCGCACGAGCATTCGGTCGACGTTCCAGAACTGGCTTCCTGCGTCGACCCCCGGGGAGCTGTCAATGTCTTTCCGGGCCCCGAGTCGGTGTGCCAAGAGCTTGGTCTGCAGCCCGCCGACCCAGATCTCACGCCAGTGAACCAGGCCATCGTCGAATTGCAGGACCGATTGGCACAAGAGATCAACCTCGCCGCCTGCCAGCCCGTCGGTGAGGTCGTCCCACAGGCCCGTGGCATCCTCGACGAGACGGGGATCGAGGGATGGGAGGTCGTTATCGAACCGGGCAGCGAGGAAGGTGTCTGCGGTAAGACAGCCGTTGACAGCGCTGCACGAACGGTGACGGTTCACGAACTCTAAACCAAACAAGGAGACAGCCCATGAAGAACCCCCGGACCGTGATGCACAGCATCGTTGCGACCCTGATCGCCGCACTGGCGACGATCGCGCTCGCGCCGACCGCGACCGCTGCTGATCTCGCTATCGCACCAGAGAGTGTCGTCGCGTCATTCGAAGGCGGCCGGATTCGGCTGGCCGACGGGTGGGGCGACGCACACGCGTGTCTCAGCGACGACGATGGCACTCGTTGCTATCGCACAAAGGGGGAGATGAACCGCGTTGAAGAGCTGGACACTCAGCCACTGGTGCTCTTGGTCGGGTGGGGAGGGCCCCTCTACCTCTACACCGGCAGCAGTTACACCGGGAACACCTTGGCGTTGAGCACGTGGAGTGACGATCAGCCTGTCGCCATACGGATTCAGCAACGTCACGTCGAGCTACCAGATCGGACCGTGCTCGGCCCGCTTTTACGACACCACCAGCGGAGGAACCGTTTACCCCGGCAACACAAACGCTAGCGTTTCGTCCCCTCGATGCTGGCTGGCTGGGATACCGGAGCAGTGTCTACCACCTGACTCCCCGGCTGGTGGCCGAGTAGTCAAATGAATCCCTGAGGCTCGGCCCTGGTCGGCGGCGCCAGCAAGAAATTGGTCTTCTGTGGCGGCCACGTCGTGTGACGTCAAGCACCCCCGCCCACGAGCACGACCAACCCCCCACGAGGACGCACGTCGAGCGTTCTGGCCCAGCAGTTGGATCATCGGGACTGGTCGTCGGAGAACCGCCATGCACGCGGATCGAGCTGGAAGGTGCGTCGGATAGTGGTCTCTGGTCTGCCACGTCGATCAGTCGAGCTCGTCAAGCTCGTCGGCCGCGACGGTGTCACCACCGAGACGCAACACCGCAGCCGCGAGCAGCACGGAGAGCGCAGCCGCCCCCGCCAGCGCAGCGGTGATCGACGCTTCGTCCGCGACGACACCCATCGCCACCGGGATCACAAGCGCCGGCGTGCTGAGCAGTCCCACCATCGTCGGCACCGTGGCCGACCGGTGCGGCATCAGCGTCAGGCTGCGGTGGTGCACCTTCGCCCACACCACCGCGGTGCCGTACCCGAGCGCCGCGAAGCCGACCATCTGGGCGAGCATCGCCGGCAGAGCCGCCACCGTCACCGCTCCGATCACCACCAGCGCACACCCGATCGACACCCGACGGCGGTCGAGGCCGCGGCGGGAGATCACCAGCGACCCGGCGATGCCGCCGGCCACCACACCACCGGCGAGGAGTTGCGCGGCTGCGCTCGACCCGTCGGCGGCCGATCGTGCGACAGCGAAGCCGAGGAAGGTCTCGTCGAGCGGTAGCAGCACGAACTCGGCACCGGTCAGCCACCACAGCTCCGGGTGGCGCAGGATCGCGCGGACAGATCCGGCGATCTCGTCCTCGTCGTCACCGCTCGGCGGCGACGGGAAGCGCACCGCGACGAGCACGAAAGCGAACCCGACGAACACTGCGGCGGTCAGCGCGAACACGCCGCGCCAGCCGAGCACGGTGGCCGCGCCGAGGGCCAGCAGTGCGGGCGACACGAAGTCGCCGAGCCAGGTGATCAGGTGCTGGCGGCCGAGGAGGCGATCGAGCCGACCATCGGCCAGTTCGGCGAGAGACGACTCGAGGGGGCGCAGCATCACGTCGCTTCGCGCCGCCGAGAGCGAGCGCGGCGACGACGAGCACCGGGAACGGAGCGGCTGCCGCGAAGGCCATCAGCGCGACCGCGATGGTCAAGGTGCCGCCAACGGCGAGCACCCGGCGGTGTCCACGGTCGGCAAGGGCAGCCACGGGCGAGCCGACCAGCCCGCCGAGTGTCAACAGCGCGAGCAGCCAGCCCGACTGGCCGTACGACAGGCCGAGGTCGCCGACCTGGTCGTCGATGGTGCCGGCAGGCAGGTACGACCACCACTCGTCGAGCAATCGGACGACGAGCGCGCATCGGACCACGCCAATGCCGGCGGTGAGCACGGCGCGAGGCGCCGAGTGAACGGACATGGGGAGATCTCCTCAGATGGACGACGGACACGACGGAACGGGTCGGTCGTCCGGGAGGAGCACGGGCAGGTCACCATCGTCGGCGCATGCCCGCACCGTAGTGGAGCGGTCGCCAGGTAGCGGGGTGGTTTGCCCAGCCTTCAGCCATCGCCGACACCGACCCCCGACGGGTCGGCCCTGCCGAGGTGCCGGTCCGATGGGCAGCGGAGGAGGCACGTGTTCGCGATCGAGGAGACAGCGTCTGCTACGACCGGTCGATCGACGCCAGCAGATGACGGTGGTCGTGATCTCGCGTGAGGACGCCGGCTCCAGAGGCACAATCGCTGGCGACTCGACACTTAACGCTTAGAGGAGCATCCAAAGGAGGAGCGATGGATAGGAACGCAACAGAATCCCGTCGTCGGTGGCGGCGCTGCGGGTTGGCCACCGTTCTCGTGTCCAGCCTGCTAGCAATCGGTGTGCCGGCGTCGGCGGCCGACCAGACCACGTGGTCGCGGAGTTCCGCATCGACGACGAACTGCGGCGGCCTCCAGTACGCGGGATACGTCAACTTCTGCCGCTGGCTTGGGGGCAGCTTGTCCTACAGCAACGGAACACCGACCAGAGATTCCGATCTTCGAAGCTACTCCGGGTTCTACCAGGACAAGTATCTCGATGACTACATCGTCGGCAATCTCAGCGGCTCGTCAGCCAACACGTACCGAGTAACGAACAATCTCCCGACCTACACGATCAGGGTCTGGACGGGAACTTGTTACTCAGGAACTGGAACCTATCTCTACACTGGCGACACGTTGTATCCGAGCAGCAGCAACAACCTGCGAAGCTTCGCCCGCTGGGACGTGACTAGTTGCTGAGGTCGCTGGCAGTCGGCTTGCTAGCGTTCTCGATCGCAGGCTGCTCTACCTCGAGCAGCCAGGTCAGCGAGCAAGATCGTCAGGGTGGCACCGACACCACGTCGTCATCGACGTCGATCGTGTCGAGTACTTCTACGCTGCCCAAGTCAGATGCCCCGACACTCCCTCTGTTGCCGTTTCTGGCTGAGTCCTACAGGTTCCATGCAGCGCTGGAAGTTCTCCAAGCCCGTGCTATCGAAGCTTGCATGACCGACCGTGGATTCGACTACGCAGCGCCGCCCGCATCTTCTCGGAGTGTCCCAGACGACACGAGCTTGATCCGCCGACGGTACGGAGCACCGAGTGCTACAGCCGGCGGAATCACGGGATATGGGTTTGATCGCGAGGAGGGCGACACAGTCATCGAGCCCGTCCCATCCGGCGTTGACGCCGCTGTTCTGCAGCAGGCCCTCCAGGGCACGACAGTCGAGGAACGGACGTTCAACGATCTCAGCGGACGTCCACTTCGCACCAGCAGAGTCGGCGATGGGTGCGTAGGGCAGGCAGTGGTGGGGATCTTCGGTTCTGCCGACGAGTATTTCGACTTCGTCGAGCTTGAAACGCGCGCCGATCTGCTGTCACGAGATTCTCTCGTCCGACTCTGGTCGGATGAGCGGCTAGCGCCACTGCTAGCCGAGTGGTCGAGCTGTCTCGCCGCCGCTGGTTTCGACGCAACCTCCCCGACTCACATGATGAACCGAGATTGGCCATCACCTCGCCCCTCTCCAGAGGAGGAGCTGGTCGCGAAGGCTGATCTCCAGTGCCGCGCGGCAGTCGCCTTCGAAGACCGAGCGAGCGCCGTCGAGAGCGCGATCCAACTGGAGTTGCTCGAGGCGTACCCGGAACTCCTGACAGCGATCGCCGATCGCCAGAGATCAATCATTGCAATGGCGAGTGGTTAGGAGCTGTCGCCGCCGGCCTTATTGCTGCATACAGGCTCCGCTGGCCTGAGACACCTCGCGCCACCAAAGGCGGGGACCGGTGGGCACCGACGACGACCGCGACCAGCCGAGCCAAACGCTCCACGACCTGATCCGTGCTCACGGTGGAGCGGTGCGCTCGGTGATCGCGCGCCAGGAGTACAACCCGGACGATTGCGCCATCGCCTCACAGAGTCCAACGGAGGGTGACGAATCTGAGAAGCCGTGCTTCACGAGTGAGACGCATTGCGGCGAAGACATTCGATCCGATCAGGCACTGGACGCCGCCGTCCCGGTCGAGTGCGGCTGGACCGTGGCACCGACGACGCTCACGCCGGCGGTCACGGATGCAATTGAGTGCCGGTGACCGGCGGTGTTATCGGCGGGGTAGTTGCGGTGGCCTTGTACGGTCGCTGCGGTGTTGGACCACAGGTTCGTTGAGGCGTTGCTGGCGGCACCGGTGGGTGTGTCGGTATTGGCCGAGCTCGTCGATCGACGGATGAACGACGTGTGGATGCCGGGGATGCCCCCTCGTCGTGGCCGGGTGTTCGCCGACACGGCAACGGTGTTGGGCGATACGACGTGGGGCGAGCTGCTCAGCGCAGCGGTCGAGGCGGGCCTGTTCCGGGCTGGTCCGTGGATGTCGGAGTCACCGGCGAACCTGGCTGCCGCCTACCTCGAGGCCGCCGGCCGACGAGGGGTGGCCGAGGAGATCTCCGAGCGGTTCGGAGCCATCGCGCACGCGGCGCTGGACCCAGTCGTCCAGCAGTGGTGGCACAGCGGCTCACCCGACCGAGAGTTCTTCACGCGGCCTCGGTTCCGTCGCTTCGACGACGTCTACGAGTCCGGCCAGTTCACGTTCGGCGGGATATGGACGGTGTCGGACCCGCCACCGGAGGTCCATCGAGACTTACTATCGGCGTGGGAGCTCGAGCCCGACCCTGTCACTCGCTGGCACCTGCCGATCGAGCGACCTGTCAAGGTGTTCGAGATCCATCGCCCCGGTGACTGGGTGTGCCTCGTCACCACGTACCCGGCCACTGCACACGGCTACACCGGGTGGGAGCTCCCCGGGCTCAACCAACACCGCTCGGACCTCGACGTGCTGCTCACCATCGACGGCCAGCACGCGGCCAGAACCCGGATGCGGCATCGCCTGGTACCGGACTGGGCGGCAGTCGCCGCAGACTACGACGGTGTGCACCTGACGTGGGCCGGGTTCCTCACCTCTGAGGGCTACGTGTCTGATCTCGCCGGCGGCGACGTCACGATGCTCCGTTACTGGTTCAGCGAACGCACCCTGTGGCTGCGCGACGTGTTCGGGGAGCCGATCCCACTCGACGCGCCGCGCAGCGACGTCCCCGACATCGTGCTGGGCATCGACGTCCGCAACGACACACGGCGGCGCTCCGACGACACCGCCGTCCTACGAGCCCAACGAGGCCAGCAACCCCTCCCCACGTGACCCACGAGCCGGTGCGCTGCCCCTGTCCGCATGGGCTGCGAGAGGGGTCAAGCCCGGTAGACGTCCTTCCGGTTCAGCTGTGCCGCAAGCGCGATCGGACCAGGTGGTAGGCACCGATCGACAGGGGAATCAGCGCGAAGAAGGGGAGGAGCTCGGCGTCATGGGTGCCTTCTTCGTTCGTCTCCTCGACGAGCCACCACATGCCGAGCATGGCGACGAGGACGACTCCTCCGGCGATGAACCAGCCGATGGCCTTGCGGACCTCCTGATGAGCGGTACGAAGCGTCATGTCGACCTCCTTCACAAGATGCGGCCACCGACGTGCGAGCGGGTGTGAAGCCATCCCAACCCGAACGACGCGAACACTGTGGCGGCGAAAACGGCCAGGAACTTCAGCTCCGCCGGCACTCCGACGTCACTGAGCGCGGCCGAGAGCGCGATGGTGATGGGCGCGTGTAGCAGGTACGCGGCGAACGACGCGCTCGCCGCGGCGTGCGTGAGCGTCGAGGCCCGATCCCACCTGCGACGGACACAATCGGTGATCCACAGCGTCATGCTGACGGCGATCACAGCTTCGATGACCGGGATGACCGTCGCGTGGAGGCGCAGCCCGCCGAGGAACGGGTCCGGCTCCTCGGTGAGGGTGATCCCGACGGCAACGACCACCGCCGCGACGAGGCTGAACGCCGCCCGCCGCTGCCGCCCCGCGCCGGCGAGGAACTGCTCGGCGGTCGCCGCGACCACCTCGGCGGCGTGCGTCAGCCCGCACGACGTCAGGTTCGCCTCGATGGCGCGACGGGCCGCGAGGTCGTGGTCGACGAAGGTGGCGCGCGCGGCACCGCGCGAGAGGGCCTCGATCCCCATCGCCCCGCTCCCGGCGAAGAGGTCGAGCACCGCGGCCTCCTGCACGGCGCCGAGGCTGCCGATGGCGTTGAACGTGGCCTCCCGCACACGGTCGGACGTGGGGCGAGTGGTCGATCGCTCCGGCGCGACGAGCTTGCGACCGCGCGCCGACCCCGAGATCACCCTCATCACGCGGACGGTAGCCAAGCGGAGCGACTTCGCTACCGTCGCCCGATGAGCTCAGAGCTGCCCGACGGCGTGGTGGTTGTGCGCATCGACCAGGGCCACGTGCGCAACGCCGTGACAGCGAGACAGCGGAGCGACTGCACGACACGTTCGTGGCCTTCGACGCCGACGAGTCGCTGCGCGTGGCCGTGCTCACCGGCGACGAGCAGGCGTTCTCGGCGGGCGCGAACCTCCGCGACCTCCCGCCTGCGCGACAGCGGCCCTCTCGGACCCACCCGCCTCCAGCTCGGCAAGCCCGTGATCGCGGCGATCGAAGGCTGGTGCGTGGCCGGCGGCGTGGAGCTGGCCGCGTGGTGCGACCTGCGGGTGGCCGGCGCCTCCGCGCGCATCGGCTGCCTCGAACGCCGCTGGGGCGTGCCGCTCATCGACGGCGGCACGTACCGGCTCCCGCAGATCGTCGGGCTCGGTCGCGCCCTCGACCTCATCCTCACCGGTCGCGAGATCGGCGCCGAGGAGGCCGAGCGCATCGGCTTCGTGAACCGTGTGGTGCCCGACGGTGAGGCACTCGCGACCGCGGTCGCGCTGGCCGGCGAGATCGCGTCGTTCCCGTGGCTCGGCGTGGTCAACGACCGCAAGAGCGTCTACGCCGGCCTCGGCCTCCCGATCGAGGAGGCCCTCGCCATCGAGGAGGAGCTCGGCCGCCAGACGATCTTCGCGGACGGCTTCCGCGACGGCGTCGCCCGCTTCGACGACCACCAGGCGACGCGCGAGCGCTGAGCGTGGGGTTGGCGCGGCGATAGGTTCGGGCGGGTGGCCACCTCCGACACCCGATCGCCCGTGCCGTCGATCGCGGGCTACCTCGAGCAGCTGAACCGGTGGCGGTTCCCTCCGGAGGGCGACCTGCGCGGGGCGCCCGATCAGAGCTACCGCGGGTGGCGGCGAGTCGTCGTACGAGCGATGCCCGATGCGATGCTCCAGCGCGCTCGAGTGCTGGTGACGAGAACGGCGATGCTCGCGCAGCGAAGGACCCTACGACCGACCGACGGTGAGCTGCGCCTCCATCTCGGCTGCGGCGAGTGCCGCATCCCAGGATGGGTGAACATCGATCTGGCCGGCGGCCAGGCCGACCTCGTCTGGGACCTCCGCCGACCGCTGCCCGTGGAGGCGGGCTCCGCCACCGCGATCTTCCACGAGCACTTCCTCGAACACCTCCCGTTGAGCGACGCGCTCGACTTCCTTCGGGAGTGCCACGACATGCTGGCTCCGGGTGGGGTGCTCAGGATCGGCGTCCCCGACTTCCGTGAGCACTTCCGGAGCTACATCGAGCGGGACACCTTCCTCGACGACATCCGCCCCGGTCGCCCCGCACCGCTGTTCGCGCTCAACGAGCTCGTGTACTCCTACGGCCACGCATCGCTGTGGGACATGTCGACCTTCCGCCTCGTGCTGGAAGAGGTCGGCTTCGAGCACGTCGAGGAACGAGCGTTCGGCGAGTCGCGCGTACGACCGGCCCCTGACTCGCCCGAGCGGCGCAACGGCACCCTCTACGTCGAGGCGGTCAAGCCCGGCGCAGCACCGCCTCCAAGTTCCACGTGAGCACCTCGCGCGCGGCGGGCACTCGCACGATCGGCGCCGCCCACGAGGGGTAGTAGAGGCGCCAGGGAGAGGGCGTGCAGGCGGCCGTCGCGGGAGATCCAGTCGGTGACCTCGGCGATCGTCAGCTTGAACAGGCCCTCGCCGGGCCGGTTCTTGACCACGTTGCCCCTGGCCTCGTAGCGGCGCACGGCTCGCTCCGTTCCGAGGTAGTGCCATGGCGAGATCTCGTGCCCGCCCCACGGTGACCACCACGGGGTGAAGGACAGGTACACGAGGCCGCCAGCGCGGCAGGGCTGTGGCCTTCGTCATTTTCCGAGTCCGGCGTCTCGGGCGCGGAGTGCCGCTTGGATGCGGTCGGTGGCCTGCAGCTTGGTGAGGATGCTGGAGACGTGGTTGGCGACGGTGCGAGGGCTGAGCAGCAACGTTTGGGCGATCTCGCCGTTGGACTTGCCAGCGGCGAGTTGGTTGAGCACCTCGCGTTCGCGATCGGTCAACTCGGGAAATGGCACGGCTGTGGTGGGCGGTGGCGCGGTGAAGGTGCGCAGTACTCGGTCGGCGATGCCGGGGCCGAACACGGCTTCACCGGTGGCGGCGACGTCACGATGCTCCGCTACTGGTTCAGCGAACGCACCCTGTGGCTGCGCGACGTGTTCGGGGAGCCGATCCCACTCGACGCGCCGCACAGCGACCTCCCCGACATCGTGCTGGGCATCGACGTCCGCAACGACGCACGGCGGCGCTCCGACGACACCGCCGTCCTACGAGCCCAACGAGGCCAGCAACCCTTCCCACGTGACCCACTAGCCGGTGCGCTGCCCCCGTCCGCATGGGCTGCGAGACGAGTCAAGCCCGGTAGACGTCCTTCCGGTGATCGATCCGAACGACAGTCACTTCGTGGCGATCCTCATCGATTCGATAGAGGACCCGATAGGTGCCCCGGCGAACGGCCCGGACCCCTGCAAGCTCACGCCGCAGCTCGCGACCCACTCGCCGCGGATCGTCGAGCAAGGCCCCGGTGATGAACCCGATGATCGCGACAGCGACGGCCTCAAGGAGTTCGTCGGCGAGGGCTCGGGCGGCGGGACTGGCAACAACGAGCGGGAAGCGCTCAGTCACCGGCCACGGGGACGAAGCGCCCGCACGTAGACCATCGAGCGCTTCGGGGTCGCTGAGCACTGCGAGTGTCTCCTCGAGACTCGCGAGGTCCTCCGTGCTGATCGGCACGATGGTCGGACGTCCGTTTCGGGTCACCACGACGCGTTCGTGCTCTCGTTCGACGCGATCGACATACTCGGAGAAGCGGTCCTTCACCGTTCGCAGCGCCTCGGTTGTCATGGCTACAACTGCGCCACGGGAGACCTCGCTACGCACCATCCGGTGGCGAGGGTCATCGCCGCATTCGCTGCGACGGCGTACGAGCAGTGTGCGACGCACGAACGCTCAGTGTCCCGGGCGGGGGCTGCTCCACCGGGTTCGCCAGAGCAGACGGTGACTCCCAGGGGAACAGACCGGGGCTAGCCGACACTTATCAAGTGAGGGAGGGCGATGTTCGCGCTGCCTCGGGGGGCTAGCGGACACGCGGCCTCTCCAGCAAAAGGGGCCGGGTCGCCTCTGACAGGACGGACTGGGAGAGAAAGGCGAGGAGCGACATGAGACGATTGGCAGGAGCCCTTCTTGGACTGTGTGCCGCCGTAGCTGTCGGTGCCCCATCCATTGTTTTTGCGGCGTACTCCCCCTACCCATTCGGGAATGCACCAGGAAGTCCGCAGACTCTGTTCTCGCATAGCAGTTTCAGCGATTGTACGCCCGGCAATGTGTGTACAAGTCCATTCGACAACACTTGTCTAGATGGCGGCACGGCAGTATGCCACGTGTACAATTGGAATGGCGGTTCGAGTACCTGGAGTCGGCGCTATACATATAACTCTGGCGGCGGTGGATACGACATGTTCGGCGTTTCCCTGAACGTCTACAATCACGCGAATGGAATTCGGAACCACCAGTCGTCATCCGGTAGAACAGCGTGCGCGTACGACAATATTAGCGGCGCCGGCGGGGTGCACATCACGGTCACCTACGCCGGGCCGACTTGGGTGTCTCCCTCATTCACCGGTTTCACCAACCTCGCCACGATTCCAAATTCCGCCAACTGGGTGTGCTATTGGAACCCGTGATCCATAAGTTGCGTGCTCGAGCTGCGCGCGGGGCCTCGTGTGCGTTGGTGAGCGTGCTGCTCGCCAACGCCTGCGCGCCAGACTCGAACGGAGATCAAATCGGCACTAGGTCCCCATCGAACCCGGGACAGGAGCCGCCGAGTGCAAGAGCAGGCGAGGCTTCCGACGACCTGGCCCTCGAGGATGTGGCTGCTTTACCGGAGAGCGACGACCGGCTGGTGTGGAAGGCGCGCGAACTCCTTGTAGCTGACTGCGCGAGCAGACTCGGCCGCAACTATGAGCCAGCTACATACCCCGAAGGCGGAAACCTGACGCTTGGGCAATACATCTATCCGCCGGAGGCTGCGGTCGCGCAGCATGGCTATCTGTGGGCCGACGCGCTCGCCGAGACCACCCCGCCAACCGAAGATCTCGACCGTTTTCAGGACGCTGGCGATTGCTTTGAAGACGCCGCACAGGCCCTGTCCCAACAAGACTTTGCTGATGCCCAGCAGGTCTTCTACTCCGCCGCAGACGAGATTCGGAGCGAGATTCTCGCGTCTAACGAGTATCGGGAGCGGCTTGCATCCTGGATGATCTGCATGGCAAGTCAGGGCTATGACTTCGTCGACCCTGGCGCGGCCTTTGCATCTGCTGCACCTGACTATTCTTCAGCCGAGGCGGTTGCGATAGCTGTCGCGGACTTCGGTTGTCAACGAGAAGTCGACTTGGAAGGACTCCGTCGACGATTACGAACGGCTGCGGTCCGGCGTTGGCTTGAGGAGAACCCCGGTGCGATCGAGACTCTGAACTCGACACGCGCGGACTACGTCGAGGCCGCCAAGTCCGTCGTCGGCACGGATTCCGGCCCGTAGCACCGAGCGCCCGGCGCGCGCCTCGCCAACCTGGGCATCACGACCGTCGACTTCGCGACCACCTGGGGCCAAGGCCACACCCGCCGAGCTCAGCGGCGACGCCAACCACCAGCTTCATCACCTGGGTCAACACCAGCATCGCCTGAACAGCCCGTTCACGTCTCGGGGGCGGGTCGCGGCGCCGTGCGACACCCTCTGCGTATGGTGCGGGGTGCTTCCCCCTGCTGTCGTTGACGGACCCATCGGGAGGGGCCACCATGTCGATCGATGAACGGGCGCGGTTGTCGCTCTACCAGCGGCTGGAGTCGGTGCTGGGCGCCGAGGAGGCCGACACGATGATGTCGTATCTGCCGCCTCAGGGGTGGGGTGAGGTCGCGACCAAGGGCGACCTGGCGCTGCTGCGCGGCGACTTCGACTCGTTCCACCGCGCGATGCACTCCGAACTGCGGGCGCAGTCCGCACAGCTCCGAGTCGAGCTGGGTGCGGAGATCGCCGACGTGCGCTCAGAGATCGCGGCGGTTCGGATCGAGCTCCACCGTGGCCTGCGCAGCTTCGTGCTGAGCCTGGTTGCCGTGATGGTGGCACTGGCCGCCGGCCAGATGGCGTTGATCGCCGCCATCAGCTGACCCGCCACGCCACGTTGCTGCAGCGCCACCGCCCGCCTGACCTAGGAAGTTCAGACTTCACCACCGAGCGAGTACGCCCCGCGCGATCTGGTCGGCGTCGAGCGGGTCCAGCACCGCCGGAGCGTAGGTTCACCATGGCATGCGTCAAGATCGGTGAAACGAATTCGGCGTAGACGGTGTCGAGCCGAGCGCACTGACGTGGAGGTCGAACAGTGACACATGAGGCGAAGGATCACGACCGGGCGATCGGAGCACGCGACGGCCGAACCGCCGACGAGGTCATTGCTTCGATCGACTCGTCGGGATGGGCCGTCGACCCCGTCGCTCATGGGATGACAGCGATGGAGTACCAACGGGGCGAGGCCGAACTGCTGATGTCGGCGTTCCAGCAGCGGGCGGGTGGGGTCAACACGTTCTTCCACTTCCCGGGACTGACCCGGTTCGGCGACAACTGGGTCGTCTCCGTGAACAACGACACCGTGTACTCGGTTGCGGTCATCGACACACGAGCGGGCTTCAGCATCGAGGTGCCGGAGATGGGCGACCGGTTCGTCTCGCTCCACATCCAGGATTTCAACCACACCTTCGTGGACTACTCGTGGTCGTGCGGAACGCACCGCTACGCCGCGGGCGACGTCGACACCGACTACGTCCTGGCTGGGTTGCGGATCGCTACGACCGGCACCGCCGAGGACGAGGCGTTCATCCGTGAGTCCCTGCAGCCGAATACGACAATCGTGGCTGCATCCGCGATCCCCTTCGAGGCGCACGCCGACCCGGCCCTGACCCACCGCGTACGCGAGGCACTCTTGACGCAGCACAAGCGCATTGCCGACACGTACGGCACGGTCAAGTACGACATCAGAGCGGTGACCGACTGGGAGAGGTGGACGTACGCGGCGGCTGGTCAGTTCGGGCTCAGCCCCGACGACACTGCCATGTACCCGCCGTTCGCGCCGGCCGGGACGCAGGGCGACGTCACCTACCGCGCGTCGTTCGACGCGGTTCCCGCACACGCGTTCGTATCGCTCACCGTATACGGCGCCGACCGCTTCCTCATGTCCGACGACCACATGATTGTCTCGTCGAATCGACCCGGCTTCGTCAGCCGACCTGACGGCGGCTTCGACGTCATCTTCGGTGGTGTGCAGGCCCGCGAGCTAGCGGCGAGCGAGGGAGTGAACTACCTGTACACCCCGCAAGATGGATGGAACGGACTCT
Source organism: Actinomycetota bacterium (assembly GCA_016700055.1). NCBI lineage: Bacteria > Bacillati > Actinomycetota > Actinomycetota bacterium. Next base: position 1,924,283 of record CP064997.1, on the reverse strand, counting down.
TGCGGGCGTATCGACCCGACGTCGACCAGATGCGCCGTTACCGCATGCCCGAGCTGGAACTCGTCGACAACTGAACGCAGCAAAGGGCCGGAGAACGCATGTCATTCTCCGAGCCCGGCGTCTCGGGCGCGGAGTGCGGCTTGGGTGCGGTCGCTGGCCTGCAGCTTGGTGAGGATGCTGGAGACGTGGTTGGCCACGGTGCGAGGGCTGAGCAGCAACGTTCGGGCGATCTCGCCGTTGGACCTGCCAGCGGCGAGTTGGCTGAGGACCTCGCGTTCGCGGTCGGTCAACTCGGGGAATGGCAAAGCCGGGGTGGGCGGTGGCGCGCTGAAGGTGCGCAGCACTCGGTCGGCGATGCCGGGGCCGAAGACGGCTTCACCGGTGGCGACGCCGCGGATCGCTCGCTCCAGTTCGGCTGGCGCGGCGCCCTTCAGGACGTAGCCGCGGGCACCGGCGCGTAGCGCGGCGAAGACGTTGTTGTCGTCGTCGAGCATGGAGACGACAAGCACGGCCGCTGTCGGCACGGCGTTGCGGATCGCCCGGGTCGCGGCGATGCCATCGACCTCGGGAATGTGGAGGTCCATCAGCACGACGTCGGGTCGGCACGCCAGCGCGACAGTCACCGCCTCGCGGCCGTCGGCGGCCTCACCGACGTGCTCCATGTCGATGACCGATCCGAGGAATGCCTTGGCCCCTTCACGGATGAGCGCGTGGTCGTCGACCACCATCACCCGGATCAGCGCGTCCGTCATCGTGGTGCGCCGTTCGGGAGCGTGAGGCTCACCGTGGTGCCGGTACCGGCGCCGCTGGACACCTGGAGCGTGGCGCCGACCTGTTCGGCCCGCTTCGCCATCGTGCGTCGGCCCACGCCGACGGGACGCCCGTCGACGCCGACACCGTCGTCGTGCACGATCACCTCGATCCGGCCGTCGGTGACGCGGGCACGCACCGCGCAGTTCTTCGCTTCGGCATGGCGCACGACGTTGGTCACCGCTTCTCCGATGATGCGCCGCACCTGCTCGGCGGTGCCGGCCGGCAGATCGGGTACGTCGGACAGGTCGAGGCTCATGTTCAGGTCGGCCGAGCCGGCGATGTGCGCGATGTCCTCGGCGAGAACGTCGGCGAGGCGGCGGGCCGGGGATGTGGGGTCGCCCAACGAGTAGACGAGCCGTCGGATGTCGAGCAACGCCCGTTCGATGTCGACGCGGGCGTCCTGCACGAGGGGGCCCGCCGCCACCGTGTCATCGCGGCCGAGGTGGTTCGTGGCGGCGGCCAGCTTCAGGGTGATCCCCGTCATGACCGATCCGAGACCGTCGTGGAGGTCGCGCTGGATACGGAGGCGCTCATCGTCGCGGGCCGCGACCAACGCGCGTTGCGCGGTTCGGAGACCCTCGACCTGCTCGACGGCGGCGAGCGCAGGGCCGAGCTGGACCGCGACGTCTTCGAGCAGGGTCACTTCTCGCGCCGTCATCGTCGCCGTGCCGCGCCGGTGACCGGCGACGAGTGTGCCCCGCTCAAGGCCGTGGTGGAGGATCGAGAACCCAGCCGGTTCGTCACCGTCGAGTGCGCGGCCCGAGTCCGACACGACGTCGCCATCGACGTCGACCACGGCGGCATAGGGGATGCGCAGTTGATCGGTGAGCGACTGGAGCGTCGCGGCAATCCCATCGAGAGGGTCGGCCGCCCCCGTGAGACGGCGCGACGTCTCGGTCACCACCGCGTACGGGTCGTCGCGGCGACCGTAGAAGACCCGGTTCACGCCCCGCCGGATCAACACCGACAGAGGCCCCAAGGTGATGATCGCCACCGCCGCGCCTGCGGTGGTCGGCCAGGACCCGGCTCCGTCGTCGGCGATCGCGAACGACACGAAGGCAACCACCGCTGCGTAAACCCCAAGACCGGCCGCCAAGGTGGCTCCGGCGAGGACCGTCCGTCGGATCACGACATCGACGTCGAACGCCTGCCATTGGGAGATCGCCACCACCAGCAGGGCCTGAACGATCAGGGTCTGCGCGATCGCCCCGGCCGTGTCAACCCGAAGGGCTTGGCCCCGAGGAACGAGGGGCTTGACACGGCTGCGGGCGGCGGGCAGCACGGCACCGCCGGCCCACGAGGCCGGCGCCACGGCACACCCGCTCGAGCCGGGCGACCGGTGACCCTTTGGCGACGGCACACACGGCGCTGGTCCCGCACCGGTGGTGGTGCGGGACCGGGTCGAGTGTCAGTGGCGGACGGGGTAGAGACTGCGGCCGCGGTGTTCCACGACGCCGAGGCGCACGGCGCGTTGCAGCGCGGTGTAGGCGGTGGCGTTGGGGAGCCAAACGTGTTGGAGGAGTTGGTCGAGCGCGGCCTGGTCCGGGTCGGCGTCGTAGAACAGGTCATAGAGTTCGTCGTCGCTGATCTTCGGTGCCGGGCCGGGTGCCGGCGTGGTGTCCGGTGGTGGTGCGGGTCGTTCGTCGGCGGCGAGGCCGCCCCACACGCCGAACGGCTCCGCGGTGTCGACGGCGTGGGCACGGCAGACGGTGCGCACCGGGCAGACGTCGCACACGGTCTTGGCGGCGGCGACCCATGCAGGGTGCGGGTCGAAGAACAGGGCGGGGTCAGTGCCGCGGCATGCGGCATGTGTCCGCCACCTCGGCACGGCGGGTGTGGTGGTGGTCATCGCTGGGCGAGGTGGTCGGGGTAGGCGGCGACGAGGTAGGGCGGGAGCTGAGCGATCTGGCGTTGGGTGAGCGGGGCGAGCCAGAGCCGGACGGCGATGCGGTCACCGGTTCGGCGGGTGATCCCGAACCGGTCGAGCCGGTCGAGGCTGCGCCAGACACGGGCGGCGGAGTTGCCGATGCCGAAGGTGAGCGCGAGGTCCTCGATCGTCCACAGGCTGGGTCCGTCGGTGGCGTGGCGGGCGAAGCGGTGCGCCATTGCCATGCCGATCGTTCCGATCGAGGGCGTGTACCAGACGAGCGCGTCGTCGGTGTCGGTGCGCACGGCACCGGGGGCTGCTTCGACGATCGGGTCGTGCCAGGCCTCGACGGTGAGCGTGACGTGATCGGCGGTGCTTGTGATCGTGGGGGTCGGGTCGATGGTGGGTGCGGTGGTGGACATGAGGGCCTCCGTGTTGGTGCGAGTGACACGGCGCCCCGGGGCCGGTTGGGCTTCCCCGACCGTCCCGACCCCGGTGGCGTCGTGCCGTGCCCGACCGGGTGGCCGGGCTTCGCCCTCCGGGCGCTGGGCCACCGGCGGACGGCGGCGTCAACCGTCAGGCTTGGCCCCGAGGAACGAGGGGCTTGACGCCGACGGCGTGGTGGCCCAACACGGCACCCGGCCCGCAGGGCCGGCAACGGCACCCACCCGAGCGCTGGCCACGGCACCCGCCGGTCGTTCGCTCAGCACATCGACGTCCCGGAGTTGCTCCCGAGAACACTCCCGAGCGACAAGAACCTCGTCCGGTCTGCCCGCCGATCGGGTGGCGGGCAGACCGGACCCCGTGGTGTCAGACCCGGTCGGGTCGGTCCGTGAGCGTGGCGGCGGTCCACTCGTCAGGTGTCCAGCCGGTGGCGATCAACGCGTCGAGGTAGTCACGGCACTGGCTGCTCGACGCTGACCAGTACATGCGGTTCTCGGCAAGGCCGAGTGCTACCGCCCCGGCGACCCGTGTCAATGCAGCGATGCTGTCGGCACCGTCCAACAGGTCGATTGCGGTGGCGTCGCGGGGCTGGTCGCTGCCGAGGATCGTCGCTGCGAACACGACCGCGTCGCGTCCGGCTTCGAGCACCACCGACCGCAACGCCAGCCGTGTCAGGTCCGCCTGAGCGAATCCGCCGCGCGTCTTGGCGATCGTCTCGGTCGCGTGCGACAACCGAGCCAGGCGCGCCTTGCGCTTGGCGTGGGAGTCGTCCTGAGTTGGCGGTCGGCTCGGCGTGCGGTCCGACGCCAGGTCGCTCTCGCTCTTCGCCGTGGCGATGCGCTGCGGGTCATGGCGGCGAGGATCGACGCACACGTCGAACACCTCGACCCCATCGCCCCACGACGTGGCCTTCACCACCATCGCGTGGCACGGCTCGGCGGTGTGGGCGCGGCAGCCTTCCGGATCGAACAGTTCGCCGATGCGGCGGGCCTTGTCCGGTGCCGGGTGCTCGTCGCTGTGCACGACCGGATGCGTGGCGACGGCACGGTCGAAGGCATCGCGGTAGTTGTCGCAACGGCGTTGCGTCTCACGGTAGGAGGCGACGACACGGGCGGGGTCTTGCCAGGTGCGTCCGGCGAGTTGCTCGCACGCGGCGTCGAGATGATCGGGGCCGAGATCAGCGAGGGACGCTGCGGCCTCCCCGGCCGCTATCGACAACTCACCCGTGTCCAACTTGTCACGCCACTGGGCGGGCAGGATCGTGACCGCCATCCGAGCACGCACCCACGACTGCGACCGGCCGATGCGGCGGCACAACTTCGACGGAGTCAGGCCACCCTCGAGCGACATCAGCCGTTCGATCGCGGCGACCTCCTCAGACAGCGTGAGGTCGCTGCGGTTCGAGTTCTCCGACAGCCCGGCCTCGATCACCCCCACCCGCGTCATCGGCCGGACCACTGCCGGCACCTCGGTCACCCCGGCCTGCAGACCAGCGGCATGGCGGCGGCGACCGGCAACGATCAGGTACACGCCGTGGTCGTCGGCGGGTAGCACGACGAGCGGTTCGATGATCCCGTGCGCCCGGATCGACCGGGTCAGCTCGGTCAGGTCCCCGAGCGTGTGCCGCGGGTTGTCCGGATGCGGGGCCATGTCGGCCAGGTTCAGCCAACACAACTGCGGTTCGACCTCGCCAGGGTCATCGATGCTGTTTGTGGGGTCGGTGATGGTCATGGTGTTCCTCCTTGTTGGGATGCCGCGATCGTCTGGATCCACGGACGCGACGGGGTGTCGGATGCGACCCGGTCCGGGTCGATGTGGGCGCAGGTGTCATCCGAGGCGCGGACCCACACCTCGCCCTGCTCGATCAGCACCCGACGAGCAGCCGTCATGGCGACGCCGAGCGATCCGGTGTGCACGTGCTCCACCCCGCAGCGGTCCACGACCACATACGTCGGGACTCCCGCGGTGGGGGTGTGGAACAGCACTGGCTGACCACCCGGAGCCACGCACGACGCGACCGCTTCGACATGTGTCACGACTGACCTCCTTTCGGTGTGCTGAGCAAACCCGGTCCGGATCGGTGGCCGGGCTTCGCCCTCCGGGTGCAGGTCGCCGGCGGGCGCCGTGTCAACCCGAAGGGCTCGGCCCCGAGGAACGAGGGGCTTGACACGGCGACGCCAGCGACCCCCACGGCACCCCGCCAACCGGCGGGCCACAGCACCCGCCCGAAGGGCGGCAACGGCACCGGCCGCCATCGAGGTGTCACGCCGAGCGGGGTTCGAGGGTGCGATCACTCACATGGAGCCGCACGACGACAACCGGAACACGCCGTGATCCCCGACCCCGCCACACGCGCTTGCATCACCGCCGACGAAGCCTTCGCCGAGCTCGGCATTGACCGCACCACCGGCTACCGCGCCATCAAGGACGGCACCTTCCCCGTGCCCGTCATTCGCGTCGGCCGGCTCATCCGCGTCCCCACCGCCGCACTCCGCCGACTCCTCGACGCCGACGACGAACCCGAGAACCCGACGGTCACCGACCAGTACGATGACGACCCCACCACCGAGCTGCCAGCGACACCGGCACTCCGACTGGTGCCTCGGCCCGAGCTGGCCCACCAACGCACACCGGCCGCAACGCGGCCCGAACGCAACGGGGGCCACCCATGAGCCAACGAGGATCGATCCACCGTCGGGGCGATGTCTGGATCGCGTACTGGCGCACCGAGACGCACGAGGGGCGCAAGCAGCACACCAAGTCGTTCCGCACGAAGAAGGGAGCCCAGGAATTCCTTACCGACACGATGTCGGCGATCCGAGGAGGTGTGTTCTCGGAGCCTTCCAAGGTGACACTCGGCGAGTTCCTCCTCGAGCGGTGGCTGCCCACCAAGAAGATGGCTGTCCGCGTGAGCACCTACGCCAGCTATCGAGGGCTCGTGGAGCGTCACATCGTTCCGGCGCTCGGGCACCTACAGATCCAGCAGCTGTCAGCTGATTGGCTCGACAAGTTCTACGCCGACCTCGTCTCGCGAGGTCTCGCCACAAAGACCATCCGTAACATCCACGTGCTCCTCCATCGAGCACTCGCAGATGCCGTTCGCAAGAACTTGGTGCCGCGCAACGTCGCCGACGCCGCTGACCCTCCCAAGCTCAATCGAGCCGACCGCGAGGAAATGAAGACATGGACGCCAGAGCAGCTCCGAAAGTTCTTCGCCGGCATCATCGACCACCGACTCGCAGCGGCCTACATCCTCGCCGCCACCACCGGCATGCGCCGCGGAGAAGTGCTCGGGGTCAGGTGGCGCGACATCGACTTCAAGTCGCGACGCCTCCACGTTCAACAAACCGTGCTCACCGTCGAGTATCAGATCGTCATCGGCCGACCCAAGACCCTCCGAGGCGAACGCAAAATCGCGCTCGATGAACAAACGATCCGAGTACTGCAGATTCACCGCGAGGCCCAGCGGCGCGAGAAGCAACTGCTTGGTGACGGCTACCAGGATCACGGGCTGGTGTTCGCCCGCGAGGACGGCGCACCGGTGCACCCGGACTACTTCTCGCAAACCTTCGACCGAACCGTGAAGCGGCTCGGGCTTCCCAAAATCCGTCTGCATGATCTCCGGCACACCCACGCCACGCTCGGTCTGGCCGCCGGCGTCCACGTCAAGGTCATCGCTGACCGACTCGGTCACGCCACGACGAGCTTCACTCAGGACGTGTACATGCACGCGATCCCGGCCGTCGAGGAGGACGCAGCCGACCAGATTGCGAACATCGTGTTCAAGGGCACGAGCAACCCTGAGCACTCGGATGAGGTCTCCACCGGTCGTGGGGACCATGTCTTGCGGGACGGCGGCGATGCCAAAGACGACAAACCGTCACCCGACGAATCGTACGATGAGCCCGATGGTCGCTGAGCGAGCGACGGTGCTCCTCACCGTCAAGGCATCTCCGGAGATCGGGCGCACGCATGGAGAGACGGTGTGCGTGGCCGGCATCCGCCTCGACGGTGACGAGTTTCGCTGGATCCGACTGTTCCCAGTGCAATGGCATTGGTTCTGGAAGGGCGAGCATCCCAAGTACCAGGTGATCGAGCTTGAGATCGACAAGCACGACAAGGACCAACGGCCAGAGTCGTACCGACCACGACTCGACACGACGGCCGTGCTCGACCAGCTGCCTGCAGGGAAGCGCCGCGCCGAGGTACTCAACCGGTTGCCCCAGTACACGATGTGCGACCTCGTCGCAGCGAAGGGTTGGACGCGCCCGTCCCTGGGGTTGGTGGTCCCGAGCGAGATCACCGGCTTCGTCCGCGAGGACCACACCGGCGACACTGCCCATACGGCGAAGATGAACCGGGCTGCGCAGGGCAGTCTCCTCGCTCAGGGCGCACCGAACCTCGAGTTCTCGCCGTTCACGTTCAAGCTTGCCTACCGCTGCCATTCGGCCTCTTGCCGCGGCCACGAACAGAGCATCGTCGACTGGGAGATCTCCGAGGCGTGGCGGAACTGGCGGCGCAGTTACCCGACCGACTACCTCGATCGGATCGAAGAGAAGTGGCTCAGCCTCGTCGACCCAGCGCGGCTGCCGGCCCTGTACGTGGGCAACCAGCACCAGGCACCGCAAGGTTTCCTCGTGCTCGGCATCGCCCGCGACGTCACGCCGGTCGAACCGACGCCAGTGGGTCCCGGTCCAGGAGATACCGCGCCACGATCGAGCGATGGCAGGAGCACGGATCCGCCTCGAAGCACAGAAGGCCGACTGTTCGATCTCTGAGCATCGCATCGACCCGATCGAGCGCCGCCGACCCGTTGCGGTCAAGGTGCGCTTCGAAGGCGGCGACGCTGTCCGGGCGCTGCTCACGGAAACCGTCCCGGTTGTCTCGAGGGTTACCAAGCGTCGGCTCATGCACGTAGGCGATACCAAATGCCGCCAGCTTCTCCGCTAACCCGCGCTTGGACAGGCCACGCTTGCGGCTGATCGCGTTCTCCCGAACGTCGACGAGCACTGACACCCCCGCCTCGACCAGAGCGTCGACAAGCTCATCAACGCTGCGGCCCTCGTAGCCGACGGACACGATGGTCGAAGGACGCGTCAGCTTGTGAGCAGTCCCAAGGGACACATCCGCCGCCACGGCGAGATCGGTGAGCGTCTCACGCTTCGAGCGCAGCGCTCGGATCAGCCGATTGCGCTCGATCTCCGCCTCGTTCAGTCGTTTCGCTGCGTCCCGAAGGGGATCAAGGGTCTGTCGTGCTGCCATACATCACCCACACTTTCAGAAATTGAAAGCCAACGCGAATCGGCGCGAGACGTTCGTGTGTGGGCTACGCATCGAGCACCCACGTCCGCCAGTCGACGCGCAACCGGCGGCGCTCTGCAATCGAATCGTCGTCAGCCGGTTCCACCACGCCCATCCGTCGGACTGCGCTGTCGATCCACGCCGCCCGCACGTCTGGGTCGATCGCGTCCAGCGCGTCGTCGGACATCACGTGCAGCAAGCCGTTGACCACCATGGTCTGGGATCGAAACCCCTTGCCCCGCAGGTGCTTGCGGATCGCCGTGCGCAGGTCGTCGAGGGACTCGCCCGGAACGCCAGTCACCCACGCGGAGCCGAGCGCCTCGACCTTCTCGCCGATCACCGAGACGAGCACCCCGATCCCGGGCAGCGGCCCGGACTTCGGGAACCAGGTATCGACCACCCGCAGACACGACCGGCACGTCGGCGTCAGCTCGATCTCTTGCCAACGACGGAACACGCCTGCCTCTCCGGCGGCCATCTCGTCCCACGCTCGACCGCACAAGGTGGTCGGCTTCCACGCCGTGTCCAGGAGACGGTCCAGCATGGCGTCGAGCCGGTCGTCGTCACCGCTCCGTTCCAAAGCGTCCGCCAATGAGTCCGGCAGCGCCTGGCGAGTATCGAGCGCAGCGCGAGCCGTCGAGTCACTCGTCGCTTCGCACAGGTGCGTCTCGAAACCACCGCCAACGTCGACGAGCAGCAACCGGTGACCGAGCACCACCAACGTGTTCAAGACCTCATCGGTCATCGCGGACTCCTCCACAACCACCGTCGCACCTCGGACGTCGCCCGAACGCGACAAAAGGAGAGGACTTCCCTGTCGAGCCGGGCAGCGTCGCGACCCGCTCTCCGGGACAACGCACGGCTGCGACGCTGGAGACGGCCAAGAGCTCGTGTTGTACGGGTGTTGTACCGACACCCCTCCGCCAACGTCAGCGGCCCTTCCCGACTTCTCGGAAAGGGCCTCTGAACTGGTTCTTTACTTGGTGGCGGGGGCAGGATTTGAACCTGCGACCTTCGGGTTATGAGCCCGACGAGCTACCTGGCTGCTCCACCCCGCGGCGTTGAGGTTCCTCACGCTACCGACACCCCCGCTGGCCCGCAACCCGCCCGAACCGGCCCGCCACCCGGGCGTCCCCCCGCTGAGCATCGGTCGGAGATACATTGCCGCAACGGGTTTCGTCCCGCCACCGTCACCATGGGCCTGTTCCGCCGATCCCCCACCGTCGATCCTGCCGAGGTCGCCGCATTGCGCAGCGAGCTCGCCGGAGTGCAGGAACACCTCGCGTACGCGGTCTCCTCGCGCAGTGCGATGGAACGACGGCTGGCCGACCTCGAACAGGCGCTCCACGCCGCCGACTCCGCCGCTGCCGAAGCGGCTGCCGACGCCGCCCGCATCGTCCCGCCTCCTCCGCCGTCGCCTCCGCCGCCTCCACCGACCGTCTCCCTCGACGAGGTGAGGTCGCTCGCCGAGCGCGCGGCCGAGCTCGCCGGCCAGGCAGACCACCGCGTCGGCGAGCTCTGCGAGCAGCTCGCCGCGGGCGTGCAACCGAACGGCGAAAGCGCTCCGGACCTCGGCGAAGCGCTGGCCTCGCTCGCCGTCCTGCAGCGCCAGGTGGGCGAGCTCGCCGAGCGGGTCGCCACGTCGGGGCACGACAGCCGCCAGGCCCACGACCTCGCGGCCGCCCTCGAAGAGCGCCTCGGCCGCCTCGGCAACGAGCTCACCTGCCAGATCGACGAGCTGGCGAGCGAGGTGGACGAGGTACGCCGCCAGTCCGACGCGGGCGCCGGCACCGGCATCCCTGCCATGCCCACCGAGGCCGTCGACGAGCTACGTGCCAGCCAGGAGCGCCTCGCCCACGAACAGGCCCGCTACGAGATCGCGTTCCGTCAGGATCTGGCCGAACTGGCCGACCTGATGCGCCGCAAGACCTAGCGCCCCGAAGACCTGAACCGTCACTCCTCGGCAGCGGTCGTGTCCGTCGTGTCCGTCGTGTCGGTCGGGGCCGTCGTGTCGGACGGCTGTGGGGCCAGCAGCCCGATCGCCCTCTCCACCAGCGCCTGGGCCTCGTTCATCTTCTGCTGGTAGGTCCCGAGGTCACCTTGGCGCAGCGCCAGGTCGGCTTCGTCGAACAGAGCGTCGGCCTGGAGCAGCAGCTCGGCGGGGTCCTCGCTCGGCTGGTCGGGCTCGTCGGGCTCGTCGGGGTCCTCGGGGTTCGCTCCGGTGTCGACGATGTCGCCGAGGTCTTCGTCGAATCCCGGGAACAGCAGCGAGACCGCGCCCGACAGCGATTCGTCGATCGCCGAGCGGTTGCCGTACAGCGCCATCACCCGGCGCACGAACACCTGCCGCGACCCCTCGTCGTCGGGCCGCACGAACAGCGGCCGCACGTAGACGAGACCGTCCGCCACGGGCACCACCTGCAGATCGCCGAAGATCACCCGCGAGCCGCGCAGGTCGAGCTGGGTGATCACCGGCGAAATCGTCGGGTTCGATTCCAGCTCCGCGGCCACGGTCGCCGGCCCCGGCGGAAGCGGCTCGCTCAGCTCGTAGACGACCAGCTCGCCGTAGGAGTCGGGCTCGCTCGACACCACCATGAACCCGCGCAGCTCCTTGCGGGTGTCGTCCGACGAGAACGGTACGAACGGTCGCAGCAACGAGAACGTCGGCTCGACACCGCTCTCCCCAGGTGCGTGGAAGAGGGTGTAGTAGGGCTCGAACCGCTCCACGTTGGCCTCGGCGACGTCACCGGTGTCGGCCTGCGTCGCCCGGTCGGTTGACGCTCCGCCATCGCTGGTGGTCGTGTCGTCGGTCGGGTTGTTGGCCCCCTCGGGCTCCACCGGCGGCGCCTGCGCGACGCTCCACGCCGCGTCGCGGTTGAAGAACTGGTCGGCGTCGTCGAACTGGTAGCGGCCGTAGAGGTTGGTCTGCACCCGGAAGAGGTCCTCCGGATACCGGAAGTGCTCACGCAACTCGTCGGGCACCTCCTCCGCGCCGGAGAAGAGGTCGGGGTACGCCTTGGACCACGCCACCGCGATCGGATCGTTGGGGTCGACGAGATAGAGCGTCACCGAGCCGTCGTACGCGTCGACGACAGCCTTCACGCTGTTGCGCACGTAGTTGAAGGTGTGGTCGAGCCCAGAGCCGGCCGGCAGCTGATCGGTGTTCGCGCGTTGGGAGTACGGGTATCGGCTGGTCGTCGTGAAGCCGTCGACGATCCACACGATCTCGCCGTCGATCGCGACCGGATACGGGTCGGCGTCGAGGTGGAGGAACGGTGCCACCTTGTGCACCCGATCGCGGATGTCCCGCACATGGATGAGTCGCGAGTTGTCACCGACGAGGCGCGAGCCGAACAGGTTGTACTCGCCGAAGTGCACCGCGAACGCGATGCGGCGCAGTGTGGAGTCGAGGCGCACGCCTGCATCACCGGTGTATGGACCGATCTCGACGCCGGGGCAGGATTGCTCGGCCTGCTCGGTGTTGACGATCGCATACGCGCCGAGCCCTTGGCCCATGTACAGCTCGGGGCGCGTGATGTCGAGGTCGTAGTACACCGGACGCCCGTCGGAGGTGACCTGGCTGGCGGGTGCGGTGACCAGCCCGCATCCGTGCGTGTAGATGAGGTGCTGAGACACCCACGTGCGGTTGGGGATCCCGGCGGCGTTGAGTTCGCGAGCTGCCAGCATCGCCTGCTGCTCGCGTCCGTTGATCTGGTAGCGGTCGACGTCGAGGTCGTTGATCGCGTAGAACGCGAACAGCCCCTGATCCAGTGAGAAGCGATCCCGCATCTGGGTCGGCTCGAGCAGGCGGACGTCGCGCAGCGGCGACGGATCTGCCTCGACGTCGGACGCCGCCACCGGACCGAGCTGCAACGGAACCACGTCCACGTCGTCGATGCCCATCGCGGCCTTGGTGGCGACGAGGTGGTCTTCGATGTACGGCCGCTCCCTCGTGGTCACGTTCGGCTGCACCACGAAGCGTTGGATGATCGCCGGATAGACGGCGCCGGCCACGATGGCGACCACCGCCCACAGCGCCACGGCGAGCGCCGGCAGACGCCATCCGCCGTAGCGGATCCCCACCAGGAACAGCACCACGACGAGCAGGCTGACGAGGATCAGCAGGTTCAGCGCGGGCAGCTCGGCCTTGACATCGGTGTAGGTGGCGCCGTGCACCACGCCGCGGGTCGACACGGTGAGCTCGAAGCGCTGCAGCCAGTAGTCGGCGGCCTTCAAGAGCGCGATCAGCGCGAACAAGATGGTGAGGTGCACGCGGGCCGGGCGGTTGATGCGCTCGCCCGTCGTCTGGAACCGGATCGCCCCGTTCACGTAGTGCGCGGCGGCCGTGACGATCGCGATGAGGATCATCGCGGCGAACAGCCAGTCGACGAGATACGAAAGGAATGGCAGGCGGAACACATAGAAGCCGACATCGGCGCCGAACAACGGGTCGTCGATCCCGAACTGCTGTGCGTTGCGGAATAGCAGCCAGGGCTGCCACTGGCTCATCGCGGGCAGGCCCATCAGCAGGCCGAGCAGCACCGCGACCGCGATCCTCACCAGCCCCGTACGCCGCCCGACGAGCTCGCGGTAGCGCATCACGAACTGCTCTTCGGGGCCTTCGATCAGCCGCATCGGGCGCAGCCGGTCGGCGATCAGCAGGCTGATGAACGCGGCGACCGCGAAGCCGACGCTGAACATGGCGACGAGGGTGGCCTTGGCGCCGAGCGTCGTCCAGAACACGTCGGCACGACCGAGCGAGTCGAACCAGAGATAGTCGACGTAGAACCCCGACAGGCTTCGCGCCGACAAGAAGACGAGCACGACCAGGCCGAGCAGGACGATGACGACCAGGCGGCCCCTACCTGCGAACCAGCGGCGCCGGGCGCGCGGGGAGCGACGGCGCGGCGGCAGGTCGGAGGGGGTCCGCACGTCGCGGAGGCTAGCTGTCGACGCGAGCGAGCACGCAGCGGCACCCCGGGTGCGCTGGCGGATGCACGTGCCCGGTCGGGAAGGCGTCGCCCGCGCCCACCACGCCGCCCAGCGCGTTGTCCTCGGCGTCAGGGCACGCCGGCCCGTTCGGGTCGACGAGCCAGCACACTCGGGCTTCCGGGGCAAGCGCCGCGTAGGCGCCGCGTCCATACGCCATCCGGGCGATGTCGTCGACCTGTTCGTCGATGCGCTGCGTCTTCCACTCGCGGTAGACCGCGCGCACCAACCCGACCAGCACGTCGTTGGAGCCCGCCGCCTGCTCTGCACACTCGGCGAGACGCTCACGCAGCGGCCGCACGACATCGGAGATGATCGCCTCGGTGACCCCGCCCAGCGCTCCGTCGCGGCCGATCGCCTTGCGCAGGTCACGCGTCGGCTCGTCGGACAGCGACGCCGCGCCGGCCATCGCCGCGTCGACGATCTCCGCGTCGATCACCGCCCGGTAGCGCTCGCCGTGTTCGGCCTCGGCGGGCACGATGGCGTCGAGGGTGGTGACCGGTTCCTTGCGCCGCAGCACGTCGAGCACGTCGTTCTGCTCGTCGGCGAGCGCACGCTTCAGCTTGCGCCCGATGGCGAGGATCAACGGCACGAGCGCCTCGTCGCGCCGCGCGAACGGTGTGTCGGCTACTTCTGGCTGTGCCTCGGAGATGTGTTCGGCGCCGGTAGGCGCGTCGCTGCGCGACTCGGCATCGCGGGCGGCGAGCTGCTCGCTCGCTGCGCGGAGCTTGGCGAACAGGTCGTCCACCCGCGGCTTGTGCTCTTCGACCTCTCCCGCGAAGAGGGCGACCACCGTCGCCGGCGTGCGCTCGTCATCATCGTCGGACAGCTCGTCGTCGAGGATCTCGTCGTCGTCGTCCTCGTCGATCGCGAGATCGTCGTCGTTGTGGCGGTCCGCGGCTCCGCCCAGGTGCTGCTCCGGACGGCGCAGTTCCACCACCTGGCCGAGCTCGGCGTCGGCGTCGGCGTCGGCGTCGGGTTCGACCGCCGATTCGACCGGCGAGTCGGCTTCGGCCCCAGCCTCCGGTTCGGAATCCGGTTCGGCATCGCCGGCCACCGCGTCGGTTGGCTCCGCCTCGATCTCTGGTTCCGGCGCAACGATGTCGTCCAGCGAGGCCGCGCCGTCGAACAGCTCGACGTCGACGACAACCTCCGCGGGGCCATGCTCGTTCGGCGATGGGCTCGCGGCATTCGGAACGTAGATCGGCACCGGGCCAGTCGTCGGTGACAGGTTCACGAACTCGGGGGGCTCGTCACCGAGCGCTCCGAGCTCTCCGACCACGTCGACGGCCGCCAACCGTGCACGCTCGAACGCTTGCAGCAGCCGATCGCGGCCGTGGACGAGCTGCTCGATCTGCTGGCGGGCGAGCTCGCGCCGGCGGGCGACGTCGGCCAGCACCTTCTCCCTGTACTCGCGTGCCTCGTTGACCATCTCCCGGCCATGCTGCTTCGCGCTCTCCAGCTCCACCTCCGCGTCGGCGGAGGTGTCCTGGCGGCGGCGAGCCGCGTCGAGCTCGGCCTCCTCACGTACGCGGGCGGCTTCGTCGGTGGCTTCGCGCAGCAGCCGCGCGGCAGCGTCTTCTGCGCGTGAGCGGATCTGCAAGGCGGCCTCGCGGGCAGTCTGCACGATGCGGGCGGTCTCCTCGCCGAGCATCGTGAGCACGGTGTCCTCGTCGAGCTGAGCCGGCGCCATCGCGCCGCGATCGCGCACCGCCTGCAGCTCGCGCTCCAAGAACTTCTCCCGCTCGACGAGCCGACCGAGCTCGGCCGATACCGCTCGCAGGAAGTCACGCACCTCGGTCGGGTCGAATCCGCGACGCGACGTCGCGAACGTTGCCGACGCAATCGCCGCAGGCGACGACGGGTCGGGGCGTGAGAACGAAATCGCCATTCGCGCCAGCGTAGGTTCGCGGGGCGCGGAATTGGTGGCAATCAGGTCTGGGGCGAGGCCGCGTCCTCCGGCAGCGGGTCGCCACCATGGTCGGCCAGCGCGGCGAGGGCCTCGTCGATGTTCGCGACGGTGACGATCTCGACGTCGGGGCCGGCTACCTCTCGGGCGCGCTCGATCTCGGCCTCGTCCTGCCCAGACGGCACGAGGAACAGAGTCGCGCCAGCACGCCGCACAGCGTCGGCCTTCTGCACCAACGCGCCGATCGCGCCCACGGCGCCTTCCTCGTCGATCGTGCCGGTGGCCACCACACGGACGTCGCCGGTCAGCTCCCCCGGCGTGAGCTCGTCGATCAGGGCGAGCGTGAACGCCAGCCCCGCCGACGGCCCGCCGATCCGGTCGGTGTCGATGTTCACGTCGGCAGGCACCTCGACCGTACGCGTGTCGCGGGGCATGAACCCGATGATCGTGCGCTCGGCGTCGTCGGGAGCTGCGATCAGCTCCACCTCCACCTCGCGCTCGGCCCCGCCGTCGGCCGAGGTCACGGTGAGCGAGAGCAGCTCGCCGGGCTCACGCCCCTCCAGCGCGGCGGCCAAGTCGTCGAGCAACGGCGTGTCGACGCCTTCCACGGCGACGATGGTGTCACCCACCTCGAGCACGCGGCACGCCCGCAGCGGCGGCGCGTCGTCGGGACAGGTGTCGGACCCGAACGAGCCGACCTGCGCCGGGCCTGGCAAGAGCTCGGCATCCATCCCGACGGTGGAGAACGCGACGTACTCGGCGATCTGCTTCGAAGTCGTCATCGCGCCGAGGCTGATCTCGCGCTGCTGCTCGGGGTTGCAGTCGCCGAAGCGCTGCTCGCAGGTCAAGACGTCGACCACCGGGTCGATCCACCCCATGATCGCCTGCAGGCCGGTGATCCGCGCGCCCGACGCCGTCACGAAGAACACGCCCTCTGCCGGCTCGAACGTGTCGATCTCGGCCACGTCGAGCCGAGGCGACACCTCCTCGGCCGAACCGGGGGCGGACTGGTAGCGCTGGAGCGGCCACAGGCTGGCGGCAACGACGAACAGCACCACCAGTGCGGCGATGGTCACCAGGCACGCCCCGACGATGTTCGCCCAAGTCCCGGGCAAGACCGTCGTCGACAACGAGTCGTCGCCACCAGGTTCGGGCATCGATGCACCGACCGCCCGCCCCGGGTCGGGGGGCGGAAGTACGCTCTCGGGTGTCGTGTCGATCACCGATCTCTCCATCCGCGTCGGTTGGCTGGCCGCACTGGCGGTGCTGGCACTGCTGCTCGCCGGCCGCCGCAAGCCTGTCAGAGCTTGGCGTCGCGCACCACGCAGCCCCCGGCGCCAGATGCCCGCCATCCCGGTCGAGCACGCGCCGACGTCGTTGCACCGTCAGGCCGGGATCTTCCGGCGGGTGTTCGACGTCGCCGCGCTCGCCGTGATCGCGGTCGCCGGGGGAGCACTCGCGGCGCTCGTCATCTCCGCGGGCGTGGCCTGGATGGTGACGACGCTGACCGGCATGCTGTCGTGACCGAGCCCGGCCCGACCGGCGCCGAGAATCCGCGGCCGGACGCCTCCACCCGGCGCCGGGCCGCCGCACTCGCCGGCCATCTCGGCGACGAGCCCGCCGCACGTGCTGCCCTCGACGACCCCGATGGCGACGTCCGTGCCACGGCGCTCGGCGCCATCGCGCGAATGGGGGCGCTGCTCCCCGTCGACCTGCAAGCCGGACTCGCCGACGGAGACGCTGCGGTTCGCCGGCGCGCGGCCGAGATCGCCGCGACCCACCCCGACGCCGACCTGCTCGGCGTCCTGCACGACGACGACCCGACGGTGGTCGAAGTCGCGGCGTGGGCCTGCGGCGAACACGAGCGCGTGAGCGTCGAGGTGCTCACCCGGCTCGTCGATCTCGCCACAGGGCACCCAGACGCGCTCGTGCGGGAGGCCGCCGTGGCCGCGCTCGGTGCGATCGGCGACCAGGCCGGGCGGGCGGCGATCCTCTCCGCCTGTGCCGACAAGCCGGCCGTGCGCCGGCGCGCCGTGCTTGCGCTCGCCTCCTTCGACGGAGACGAGGTCGAGGACGTGTTGCAGAGAGCGCTGCACGACCGCGACTGGCAGGTGCGCCAGGCAGCCGAGGACCTGCTCGGCTGGCGGGCCGACCCCTAACCCGCGCGCGGCCGCCGGCTGGCGTCAGCTGCGGTCAGCTGCCGTAGCTGCGGAGGGTACGCCGAAGGTGGTCGAGGCTGTCGGACAAGCCACCGGGCCGGCTGCGCGCCAGCCACGCCGCTTCCTGGGCCTCGATCAGGCCGGTCAGGTCGGCGTCGAGCGCGGTGTTGTCGCAGACGGGCCGGCCGGCGGCGCCGAGGAGCCGCCAGGCACCGTGACGGGCAAGGCCGGCGGCGGTGGTCAGCTCGGCAACCACCTGCTCGCCGTCGACGCAACCGGGCCGCGCCCGGGGCAGCTCGCCGATCACAGCGTCGATCTCGGCCACGACGGCGGCAACGGCGTCGGGGTCTGAATCGCCCGAGACGAAGTGGAACTGGAACGGGCAAAGGGCGGCCTGCAGCGGGCTGCCGTTGAAGCTGCGCTTCCCTGTCTTCCCCCAGAGGGTGCCCAGCCGGTCGAGGGCGCCGCCGAGCACGCGTTCGTCGTCGGCGAACACGTAGGTGTCGAGGACGGCCGCCAGGTCGAGGTCGGCGTTCGACTCCGGACACCAGGCAACGGCACCGGCATAGACGATCGGGCCGAAGCTGATCGCCGGCGGCTGGAGGTGGCCGTTGTCGCCCCAGTCAGTGAGCAGAAGTCCCGTCGCACCTCGGGCCACCCCGACGCGGGCGGCGTCGAGGATGTTGGCGACGGCGTTGTCGATCCGCCCGACCAGCGAGTTCCACGACGACGTGCCCGGGCACACCCAGTACGGGAAGCCGGCATCGACGAACGGAGCGACGTTGGCCTCGAACCCGTTGTGGCCGCCGAGGTCGACGCCGAGCGCGTCGACGATCGACGCCACCGCGGCCGGTAGCTCCGGCATCCGGTCGAGTGAGCCGGGCGCCTCGTAGGTCCAGGCCAGCGCCGTGAGATCGCCGGCAGGCAGTGTGGCCACCAGATCGGGGTGCGAGCGAAGGATGTCGCCCCAGAACAGCACGGGACGGCCCTCGGCGACCAGCGGAGCGACGATGCGGGAGAGGTGCTCGGCGTACACGGCGCCCTTGCCCCGCGAGGTGACCGCCGCGGCACTGGCGCCCCGCCCGAGCTCGAAGACTTCGTCACAGCCGATGTTCACGGTGCGGCTCGTGAGGCACGCGGCCTGCTCACGCACCAGCCGCACGGCGAACTCGGCGTTGGCCGGCGTAGGCGCCAGCATCATCGGCGGCAGGGTCAGACCGGGCACCAGCTCGACACCGCCCGGACACTCGGCACGGCCGGCGTGGCCCGGCGACTTCAACCACCGCTCCATGTGCCCGAACGTGTTCTGGTTGGCGACCAGCTCGATGCCCGCCGCCGCGCAGATGGCGTCCAGCCACCGCAGGTCGTCGGCGTCGAGCGGCGACGCCTCGCCCCACACCGCGTCCTCACCCTGGTAGGCGAAGGTGTGCTCGACGTACAGCTCGAGGTGGTTGAAGCGGGCCAGGGCGAGCAGCGCCACCAGCCGTTCGAGCGTGGCCCGGGTCGGCACCCGATCGCGACTGACGTCCAGCATGTACCCCCGCACGGCGAGGCTCGGGTGGTCCTCGGCCAGCAGGCACGGCAGCCGTCCGCCGCACTGGGACCGCACCTGGTCGAGCAACGCGTCGGCGTGGCGACGGCCGGCGGCGTCGGCGTGGACCACATCCACGCCAGCCGGACCGGCCTCCACCCGGTAACCCTCCCGCGGCACCGAGTCGGCACGGTGATAGCGGACGTCCTCACCCGCCCACTCGCCGCCCGAGAGGTCGAGCGAGCGCGGACGGGGCAGCAGGAGCAGCTCTTCGGCTGTCACAAATCGAAGCGATACACGTTGGTGTCGCGCTGGACGAACCCGAGACGCCGGTACAGGCGGTTGGCGGCCTCGCGTGAGGGACGCGAGGTGAGATCGACCGTCTTCGCGCCCTTCTGCCGGGCGAGCTCGATCGCGAAGCGGTTCAGTGCTTCGCCCACTCCCTTGCCGCGCACCGCCTCGTCGACAACTACGTCTTCGATCCACGCCCTCACTCCCGTGGGGATACGGAACGTGACGAGCGTGAGCGTGCCGCAGATGCTGTCGCCGTCGTACGCGACGAGCACGTCCGACGCCGCAGAGT
This sequence comes from Actinomycetota bacterium, assembly GCA_016700055.1. Classification (NCBI taxonomy): domain Bacteria; kingdom Bacillati; phylum Actinomycetota; species Actinomycetota bacterium. The sequence goes on along the minus strand of CP064997.1, from coordinate 1,904,687 downwards.
CGACCATCTCGGACAGTTCGTCCGGCGTCGGCGGGGCACTCGACCGGGAGAGCTGGCGAACGAGGCGTCCGAAGGCCTCGACGAGCTCGGGACCGGCTGCGTCTGCCACCTCGATGCGCACGTCGCTCACGGGCGCCGAGGGTACCTAGAGTCACGTCGTGCCCACGACCCCGCGCTGGACCCATGTCGCGCTGCCGGTGAACGACATCTCGGCCTCCGTCGCGTGGTACGAGTCGTTCACGCCCCTCCGCGCGCTGGACGTCCGTCGCGACGGAGACGGAGACGCCGCCTGGCTCGGCCATCCGGAACCGACCGACACTCCGTTCATCCTCGTGCTCGTCAGCTTCGACGCCACGAAGGGGACGCCGCAGCGTCAGCTCGGCCCATTCGGCCACCTGGGCATCGAGCTGCCCACGAAGGCCGAGGTCGACGCGGTGGCTGAGCGGGCCCGTGCCGCGGGTTGCCTCGAGTGGGAGCCCGCTTGGTGGCCGCCCCCTGTCGGCTACGTGTGCAGCGCTCTCGACCCGGACGCCAACTTGGTGGAGTTCTCGTTCCAACAAGGTGTGGAGGACAAGGTGCACGAAGTCTGGGGAAGGCCGACCGAGCAATGACCGATCTCGCGGCGTTGTCCCGCCTGTCACGCACCCTCGGCCAGGTGATCGAACCGATCGCCGGACAGGTCTACTTCTCGCCCGAATGTCACGCGAACTACGTCGGCCTCGGCTTCGCGCCGAGCCCGGGATCGTCGTCCGCAGGTGTGGCGATGCCGGAGATGGACTCGTACTTCACGAGCCGCGGCTCGGTGATGGGCCAGGTGCCCGGCGAGGTCGTCGCGGCGACCTTCGCGGTGTTCAACCCCGACATCGTCGTGCCCGCCGTGACCCGCGGCTGGAAGCTGACCGACGCCCGCAGCATCTGTGCCGCGCGTGACGCCGGCGCGATCGGCCAACTCGAACGGATCCTCGGTCCGAGCCCCGACGGCGTGCAGCGGGCGCGCGAGCTGCTGCAACGCACGGCGGGCGCGCTGCGCCCGGAGGGCCGGCCGCTGTACGCCGGGCTGCTGTCGCAGTCGACGCCGGCGACCGAGCTCGGAGCCACATGGCGTCTCGGCGACATGCTGCGCGAGTACCGCGGCGACGCCCACACCGCAAGTTGGACCTCGGCCGGGTTCGAGGCCACCGAGATCGGGCTGCTGTCCGAGCTGTACTGGGGACTGCCGATGCGCTCGTACTCACGCACCCGCGGGTGGACCAACGAGCAGTTCGACGCCGCCGCCGAGCGTCTCGCCGCGCGGGGCCTGGTGGGCGACGCGGCGTTGACCGACGAGGGACGGCGCGTGCGCGAAGAGATCGAGCTGGCTACCGACCTGCAGATGCGGGCGGCCGTCGAGGCGCTCGGCGACGACTGCGACGAGCTGTTCGCGATCCTCGCGCCGTGGGCAGACGCGGTCCGCGCCGCCCACGGCTATCCGGCTGCCGGACCGCAGGACCTCGCCGAAGCGGCGCGCCGCAGACCCTGACTCCCCCTGGCGATAGCCTCGCCCCGATGCCCTCTACGGAGCACGTTCGCTGGATCGATCGGCCCGAGCTGCGCCATCCGGCCGTGGTCGCCGCGTTCACCGGCTGGAACGACGCCGGCGAGGCCGCCAGCGGTGCCGTGCAGCACCTCGTCGAACGCTGGGGCGCCCGCGCCCTGGCCGAGATCGACCCGGAGGAGTTCACCGATTTCGCCACGGTCCGCCCCCACGTGCGCCTCACCGAGGACCGGACGCGCCACATCGTGTGGCCGACCGTCGGTTTGTGGAGCGTGAGCACACCGGGGGCCGACGTGATCCTGGTGCTCGGGCCCGAGCCCGCCCTGCGTTGGCGTCTGTTCACCGACCAGATCGTCGGCGTCGCCGAGGCGTACCGCGCGTCGATGGTGCTCACCCTCGGCGCCCTGCTCGCCGACGTCCCCCACCGCAGCCACGTGCAGGTCATCGGTACCGCCAGCGACCAGGCGATGATCGACCGCTACGACCTGCAGCGCAGCCGCTACGAAGGCCCCACCGGCATCGTCGGCGTCCTGCACCAAGCGTGCACGAGCGCCGGTCTCGCCTCGGCAAGCCTGTGGGCCGCGGTGCCGGCCTATGCGTCGCAGGTGCCCTCGCCGAAGGCCGCCGCAGCCCTGATCGAGCGGGCGGCCACCCTCGTCGGTTCCCCCGCACCGCTCGCCGAGCTGCTCGCCGAGGTCGACGAGTACGAAACGCGCGTCGACTCCCTCGTCGACGACGACGAAGACCTCGCCGGCTACGTGCGCAGGCTGGAGACGATGTCCGACGACGACGATGACGACGACCGTGAACTCGCCGACTACAACGCCGATTACGCGGTCGACGACGACGACCTCGACGCGGACGAAGACTCAGGCGACGAGCGGTCGCTGATGGACGAGATCGAGGGCTTCCTGCGCGACCAGCGCGACGGTCACGGCGACTGAGCAGCGCGCCAGATCGGGTCACGCGGCGGGTCGAACGACGCGGGCACACACTCGCCGTCGATCGCGGCGAACGCGAGCGGCCCCCACCACTGGGCGCCGGCGGTGGGCCAGGGCAGCTCGTCACGTCCGAACCATCCGACGTTGCTCGTCTCGAGCGGGTGATGGCGCAGCTCGCCCCCCGTGGCCCGGCAGTGGAAGAGCAGCATGTACATGCCGAACCGGGTGAAGCCCATCCGCAACCCGTCGATGACGCCGAGAAGCTGCACTGGCTCGCACTCGATGCCGGTCTCCTCGAACACCTCCTTCAGCGCCACCTCCGCGGGTGAGTAGCCGATGTCGGCCCAGCCGGTCGGGTACAACCACACCCCCGAGTCGGCGCGCTGCACGAGCAGGATCTGTCCCTCGTCGTCGCCGACGATCGCGCCGACGGCCACCTTGGGGGTGACGTAGCCGGGCACACCCTCGCCGACGGACTCCATCCACTCCTGCACGAAGTGGTCCTTCTCGCGGCGCACCTCTAGGGCCTCGTCGGCAGCCGCCTTCAGGTCGGCGGCGACGTGGAGCACCTCTTCGAACCGTTCCCGCTCGTAGAGGCTCTGCGTGAAGCCGAGCCCGGTGCGGGCGATGCCGGCCAGCGTCTCGCTCCACCGGATCAGGTCGCGGGTGAAGTCCTGCGGCGATGCGTCGCTCACGACCGCGAACCTACCCCGGCGCGGTCACGGGCCGATCTGGTCGCTCAGCGCGTGGAGCAGGGCCCGCTCCAGCTCTGCCCGGTGGAAGGGATCGGTCAACTTATCCCCGGCCCAAGTCCGCACGTAGAAGGAGTCGACCACCTCGTCGCCGAGCGTCTGCACCTTGGCATGGCGGATGTCGAGCCCCAGCTCGGCGAGGGCTTTCGTCACCCGGTACAAGACGCCGACCCGGTCGGGTGCGCGCACCTCTACAACGCTCGCGTTCGACGACGCCTCGTCGTCGACGACGACGCGAGGTGGGGCGAGGTCGCCGGCCGAGCTGCGCCGGCCGCCGCGGTACGTCGCCGCCCGCTCGGCCAGGCGGGCCTCGATCGCGAGCTCACCGCCAAGGGCGCGACGCATGTTGGTCTCGATCGGCTGCCAGTCGATGCCGTGGGCAGGAACGGCGACGCGGAATTGCGACGCCGCCATCCCGCCCTCGTCGGAATGCGCCTGCGCGTCGAGCACACCGAGCCCGTGCAGCGTCAGTACGCCGGCGATCCTGCTGAACGTGCCCGGCCGGTCTGGGGTGACGACGGTGATCCGGTCGTCGGTGACGCTCACCTCGGTGCGCCCCTCGGCCATCGTTGCCAGCACCTCGGGCGAGGGGAAGAGCCGCCAGACCGCATCGCGCACGTCACCGCCGCCGACCACCACCCGCACCCGGTCGACGAGGTCCTCCACCAGCTCGGCCTTCCAGCTGCCCCATGCGGAGGGGCCCGTGGCCAGGCTGTCGGCCTCGGTCAGCGCGTGCAGCAGGTCGAGCACGCCCGCCGAGCCGACCGCCGCCGCGACGGCAGAGATCGTCGACCGGTCGGACAGGTCACGGCGCGTCGCGACGTCGGGCAGCAGCAGGTGGTGCTGGACGAGAGCGACCAGCACCTCGACGTCTTCGGGGGGCAGGCCGAGGCGCGGGCCGATGCGGCGCACCAGCGCCATGCCCGCGTCGGTGTGGTCTCCCGGGTAGCCCTTGCCGAGGTCGTGCAGCAGCGCGCCGAGCACGAGGAGATCTGGGCGGCGGACTCGTTCGGCGAGCTCTGCTGCGTTCGCGGTCGCTTCCCAAAGGTGCCGGTCCACGGTGAACCGGTGGTACGCGTTGCGCTGGGGCCGGCTGCGCACCGGCGCCCACTCCGGCAACAGCTTCACCATCAGCCCGCGCTGGTCGAGTGCTTCGAGCACAGGGATCGCCTGGTGACCGGTGAGCAGCAGGGCGACCAACTCGTCGACCGCACCCGCGGGCCAGGGGGTGGGGAACGACGCCCCGAGCTCCGCGAGGCGATCGAGCGCCTCCCGGTCGATCCGCACGCCCAGCCGGGCCGCCGCCGCGCCGACGCGGAGAACGAGTGTCGGGTCCGCCGCGGGGTCGGCGGAATCGGTCAGGTGCACCTCGCCGCGGCGTAGCTCGACGCCGGGCGCCACCAGCCGCGGCGGCGGGTGCGGCGCCTGCTCCACCTCGACCCGGCCCCACACCTCGTCGGTCACCCAGGCGATCGTGCGCCCCGCCGCCGAGATCGCCGCCATCAACGCGTCGGCCGTGCGGTACCCGCAGGCGCGGGCGACGGCATCCTGGTCCTCCAGGTGCAGCACCTCGCCGGCGCGGCGGGTGTGACGGTGCAGGGCGACCCGCACCGACACCAACACGTCCTGCCCTGCGTCGAGCGCCGCGCGGTCCTCCTTCGACACCTGCAGCCCGGCGGCTTCGGCCCACGCGATCGAGTGGACGTCACGCAGCCCGCCGTAGCCCTCCTTCAGGTTCGGTTCGAGCAAGAACGCGACCTCACCGTTCGCCTGCTGTCGCTCGACGACCCGACGATGGAGCTCACGCAGGCGGGCCCTGCCCCGTGTTCGCCACGTGCTCGTGGCCGAATCGTGAAGCCGCTCCACGAGCTGGGCGTCGCCGGCGATGCGGCGCATGTGCAGCAGCGCGGTCGCCGTGTCGAGCTCAGACGACGCGAGCTGCAGCACCTGTTTCGGCGTGGCTACGGAGTGCCCGAGCTTGATCCCCGCATCCCACACGGGGTACCAGATGCGCCTCGCCAGCTCGTCGATGCTGCGCTCGCCGGCATGCAGCAGCAGCAGGTCGAGGTCGCTGAACGGGGCCAGCTCGGCCCGGCCGTAACCGCCGAGAGCGACGAGCGCCACCGCCTTCGACGGGGCGACGTCGTGCACCGCGGACTCGAACACACCCGCCAACCATGCGTCCGTGGCCGCCGACAACTCCCGGCACAGCCCGACGCCGCGCAGGCGATGATCGCCGAGCACCGCTTCGCGCCGGGAGAAGCCATGGAGGATCGGCTGCTGGGCCACGACTGCCGAGTCTCGCAGGTGGCGGTCGGGAAGCCTTGTTGCGACCACAGAGAGTGACGTAAAGTTCACCTTGCATGGTGGGAGAAGGCATCCTGGGCGCCGCCACGCCCGACGCGGCGCGGCATGGCTCTGCCCGCGCGCCCCAACCTCTGAACGATGCCGAGATGCTCGGCGTGCTCGAGCAGCTGAGCGACCTCGTCCTCGTCGTCGATCCCGACGGCACCATCGCGTGGGCCAACGAGCGCGCGGAGCAACGCACCGGATGGAGCCGGGCGGAGTGGCTCGGTCGCAGCGCGCTCGACCTCGTGCACCCCGACGACGTACCTCTCGTGCTGGTGTCGCTCGAGTCCATGACGCAACGCGCCGACACCGGTCTGCTGATCGACGTGCGCGTCGCCGACGCGCAAGGCGGGTGGCATCACTACGAGCTCCGTGGCGCGCCGGCGCCGGGAGGCCGCATCACGATCGTCGCCCGTGACGTCACCGACCGCCGCTCGCTGGAGCTCTCCGGCGACGACGACGCCCGGTTCCGGGCGATGGTGCACTACTCGGCCGCACTCACCATCTTGGTGGACGGCACCGGGCACGTGATCACCGCGAACGGCGCGATCACCCGCTTGCTCGGCCTCGACCCCGAGCTGGTCGGCGGACGGCTGTTGACCGAACTCGCCGACGACTCGGCCTCGCCCACGTTCGGGCTCGATCTCGCCCGGGCGCTGCTCGCCCCGCGGGCGGTGATCGAGACCGCGTTCCCAGGGCCCGATGGCCACCTCGTGCACGTCGAGTTCCATTCCGTGAACCTGCTCGACGACCCCGTCGTCCGCGGGGTGATCCTCTCCGGCCACGACGTCACCCAGCTCGTCGAGGTTCGCCGCACGCTGGAAGACCTCGCCAACCGCGACACGCTGACCGGACTCGCCAACCGCGAGGCCTTGGCCAGGCGGCTGGAGCAGATGCTCGCCGACCCGACGGTGGCCGACGAGTCGGCGGTGCTGTTCTGCGACCTCGACCGCTTCCGCCCCGTGAACGAGCTGTACGGCCACGAGACCGGTGACGCGCTGCTCGTCGAGGTCGCCGCGCGCATCAGGCGCGCCGTCCCCCAGGACGCTCTGGTGGCGCGCTTTGGCGCCGACGAGTTCGTCGTCGCGCTGAGCGGGGTCGGCTCCTACGGAGCCGTCGCCTCCCTGGCCGCCCGCGTGGAGCGCATGGTGAGCGGACCTGCGCAACTCGGGCGATCGAACGTCCCCGTACGGATCTCGGTCGGCTTCGCGCTTACCCGCGGCCGAACTGCAGAACAGGTGCTCGCGGATGCCGACGCGTCGATGAACGTCGTCAAGTCCGCCCGCCGAGGTGGGCGCGCCCCCGAGCTGCTGCCCGCCGCGAGACGGTGGATCGCCGACGAGCTGCCCCGTGCCATCGAGCGCCGGGAGCTGGTCGTGCACTATCAGCCGGTGATCAGGGCCTCCACCCGCGCCCTCGCCGGCTTCGAGGCGCTCGTACGCTGGCGACATCCCGACCGCGGCCTGATCCCTCCGCACGGCTTCGTGGCGGTCGCCGAGGACGCGGGGCTCGCCACCGCGCTCGGCGAGCTCGTCCTTGCCGACGCGATCGACCTGCTGCGGGCGACGAACGACTCCATGCCGCAGTTGTTCGTCAGCTCGAACCTGTCGTCGGGTCAGCTGCACGACCCCCACCTTCCCGAGTGGATCGCGCGGAAGCTCCAAGAGGCGGGCGTCCCCGCGGAGCGGATGTGGGTCGAGATCACGGAGTCCGCGGCGCTGGACCAGGGCGGTGACGCAATCGTGGCGTCGACCGAGGTCGCAGTACGTGCGCTCGAAGCGTCCGGCGTGCAGATCGCCGTCGACGACTTCGGTACCGGCTACGCGTCGTTGATCCACCTCCGCCGATTGCCGGCGAACGTGTTGAAGATCGACCGCTCCTTCGTCACCGAGCTCGCCACCAGTTCGGCCGATACCGGCATCGTCCGCTCGATGGTCGTGCTCGGTCAGGTGCTCGGGATGTTGGTGGTCGCGGAAGGCGTCGAGACGGAGACCCAGGCGAACCTGCTGGAAGGCCTCGGCTGTGACTTCCTGCAGGGCTTCTTGTTCGGGCAAGCGACCCCGCGAGAGGACGTCATCGAATCGCTTCGGCGTTGACCACCTCCAAGCGGATCCGCTTGTTGCCCTTGCCCTTCGACTCCGTCTTGACGACGCGGATCCGGCCCACCTCCGCGGTGGAACGCACGTGGGTCCCGCCGTCGGCCTGCTTGTCGAGGCCGACGATGTCGACCACGCGGATCTCACGCACCGACTCGGGGATCATGTTCACCTTCGTGCGGATGAGGTCCTCGTCGTCGAGCGCGCTTGCGCGGGGAAGGAACGCGACTTCGATCGCCCGGTCGGCCGCCAGCTCCGCGTTGACCAGTGTCTCCACCCGCGCGGCGAAGCCTTCCGGGAGCGGGTCGAACTCGAAGTCCATGCGCGCGCTGAGCGGCTCCATGTTGCCGCCGGTGACCGGCACGTGCCACTCGTTCCAGATCACCCCGCACAGCACGTGCAGGGCGGAGTGCGTACGCATCAGCGCGTGGCGGCGCTCCCAGTCGAGCTCCCCGACGACCGCCTCGCCGATCGCCGGCAGGTCCGCTCCGGCTTCGACGCCGAGGGCATGCCAGACGACACCGCCCTCCTTGGTCACCGAAGCAACCGTGTGGCCGGCGAGCATGCCGGTGTCGTGGGGCTGTCCTCCCCCCGTCGGGTAGAAGGCGGTCCGGTCGAGGGCCAGCGCGCCGTCGCGGCGGTCGACCACGATCGCGTCGAAGCGCTGGAGATAGGCATCACGGAGGTACAGCAGCTCGGTCTCGGTCGCGTCCATCCGAGGAGTCTGCTACCGCCGAAGTGCGATATCTCGCGACACCCGTCTGCTCTGACGCGCCGCACTTCGTCGCGCGCCGCCTTAGAGTCCACTGCGATGAGCGGGCAGGCTCTACCGAGGTTCTGGACCCGCCGTGCCCGCCAGGCGGCGCTCGCGGCTGCCGCCGTACTCTCCGTCGCCGCCGCCGGATGCAGCGGCGACGACGAGTCCGCACCGACATCGACCGAGCCGCTGTCCACGACCACGACTCAGCCGCGGCTGTCCGACGGCGTGTTGCGGATCGGCGTGCTACTACCTCTCACCGGCGTCGGCGCCACCCTCGGTACGCCGCTCGTCGACATGGTCGAGAAGGCCGTCGGCCAGGTCAACGCGGCAGGTGGTGTACTGGGCAGTGACGTGCAGTACGTGGTGCGCGACGAAGGTCCAGACCTCGCCGCTGCCGACGCCGCGGCCACCGCGCTCGTCGAAGACGATGGGGTCGACGCCGTGATCGGCCCGGCGTCGTCACGAGTAGCGCTCAACGTGGTGCCCGGTCTCGTCTCGGCCGGCGTGCTCACCTGCTCGCCCACCGCCACTGCGGCGTCGCTCACCGATCTCCCCGACCAGGGTCTGTTCGTGCGCACGGTGGCGAGCGACAACCTCCAGGCCCTGGCGATGGCTGCAGCCGTGACCGGAACCGGGAAGCCGCTCGTCCTGCTCGTCTACCCCGACGACGCGTACGGGCGACGCTTCGCCCGGGCGCTGCGCGAAGACCTCGCCCGACCCGGTAACGGCCTGACGCTCGTCGCGGAGCTCGCCTACGACCCCGCCGACGAGGACTTCACCGCCGAGGTCGAGGCGTTGATGGCCGAACCGGTGGTGGTCGAGGCGTTGGAGCAAGGATCGCCCGAACCGGTGGTCGCTCTGGTCGGTGATGTCGATAGCGGAAGCCGGGTGCTGAGCGCCTTGCTCTCGACCCCGGCGCAGATCGAGGTCGTCGTCAACGACCAGCTCGTCAACGTCGACCTGGCGTCGCTTGTGGAGACCCACGGCGACCTCAGCGGGCAATTCATGAGGGTCGCGGTCAACGCCTACGACGGCAGCGCGCGGCTCGGCGAGCGCTTCGGCATCCCCGAGCCCGACGTGCCGCCGTTCGCTGCGGCCGCGACGGACTGCGTCGACCTGATCGCGCTCGGCGCAGTTCAGGCCGGATCCGACGATCCGGCCGAGATCGCCGCGCAACTCGCATCGATCAGCCGGGGCGGCACCGAGTGCGCAGACTTCGCCCAATGCCTGGTCCAGATCGGCAAGGAGAGCAACTTCGACTTCAACGGCTCGACCGGGCTGGCAGAGCTCGACGCCAGCGGCGACCAGCGCGCGGCGTGGTTCGTGCGGATTGCGATATCCGGCGGGGAGCCGAGGCGAAGCAGCTTCCGAATCCCCGCACCTTGAACCGGCGCTAGAGCAGCTCGGCAAGCTCGTCGGCGGTGACGACCGAACCGACGTAGAACGTGCCGAAATCGGCGAAGCGCGCCGAGGCCTCGTCGAAGCGCATCGTGTACACGACCTCTTTCAGGTCGTCGGGACGCTGCGCGAAGAGGGTCACGCCCCATTCGAAGTCGTCGATTCCGGTGGATCCGGTGACCACCTGCAGCACCCTGCCGGCGAACGTCCGACCAGAACGACCGTGCTCGTGCATCAGCTCGTTGCGCTCGTCGAAGGGCAACGTGAACCAGTTGGCGTGGGCCTCGCGCCGCTTGCTCATCGGGTAGAAGCAGAACGCCGGCTTCCCCGCAGGGGGAAGCTGGGGATACAGCCGGGCCTGCAGCATCTGCTCGGGCATGCCCTTCGCGTACTCGCTGACCTCGGTCAACGAGACGTAGCTGTCGACCACGTCGAGGCCGCAAGCCTGCACCGCGGACTGGAAGCGTCGCAAGTCGCGCCAATCCGGAGCCAGCGCCATCAGCGCAGCATCGGCCTTGTGTCCGAGCATCGAGGCGCACACCACCTGCGTCCCGGCTTCGATCGCGTCCTTCACCGCTGCCTGCAGCGCGGCGGCGTCGAACGACCCGGTGGGCTTGACGAACAGGTGAACGACGGCCAGGCCCACACTGGGGGCCACCGCGCCATCGGCCGGTGCGCGGTCGTGGGCGTCGGAGTGATCGGCCATCGCGCCAGGCTACCGGCGGGGCTCGTGCCCACCCTCGAGGCCCTCGAGGCGCTCGGGGGCCTCGAGGCGCTCGGGGGCGTACACGTTGAGCGAGCCGTCACGCACGAATCCGGCGAGGAGCAGCCCGGCGGTGCGAGCGGTGTGCACGGCGAGCGCGGTGGGAGCGCTGACCGACACCAGCGCCGCGAATCCCCCCGCCCAGGCCTTCTGCACCATCTCGAAGCTGGCCCGGCCGGACACGTAGAGGGCCAGGTCCCTTGCCGGCAGGCGGTCGGACAGCAACAGGTGCCCGATCACCTTGTCGACGGCGTTGTGGCGCCCGACGTCTTCGCGCACCACCAGCACCTCGCCGTCGGTGGTGAGCGCCGCCGCCGCGTGGACGGCGCCGGTGGAGGCGAAGAGCACCTGGCCGTCCAACACGCGTCGCGGGGCCTGCGCGAGCACGTCGAGAGCGAAGGACGCGAGCGAGCCCGCCGGCAACGGTGCCAGCCACGCGAGCAGTGCCTCGACGCTCTCGGTGCCGCACACCCCGCAGCTCGAAGACGTGGCCCGCAACCGTGGGGTGGGTACTGGCGCCAGGTTGGCGGTCTCCACGGTGACGACGTTGAACCGGGACTCCACGGCCGAGCCGGTGGCGCAGTAGCGAGCGCCGGTGACGCGGGCGCCTCCGAGCAGGCCCTCGGTGAAGCAGAAGCCTGCGGCGAGCTCGAAGTCGTCGCCGGGGGTGCGCATCGTGGTGGTGACGAGCGTGCCGTCGAGCTGGATCGACATCGGTTCTTCGACGATCAGCTGGTCGGGTCCGCGGCGTGCGCCGGCGGTATCGACCTTCGTGACGAGCAGGGTCTCGGTGCGCCGGCGGGCCATTCCCGCCCGAGGCTACAGACGGGGACGTGCCGCTCTCAGCGCTGCGGCAGCTCGCGCCGGCGCGCCGGGATCGGTGTGCAAGAAGAGCGAAGGCTCGGCGAGCTCGAGCTCCAGCAACAGCGGACCGTTCGGGCCGGGCACGACGTCGACGCGGCCGTATAGCAGCGGCCCGAACCGTTGCGATGCGAGGGCCATCGCCCGGTCGGCCAGGTCGCGTTCGGCCGCGGATGCCGACCGGGCGGCGATCTGCTCACGCGCGAACAGGCCGCCGGCCATGTCCAACGAATCGGTGAGCAGCGGCGCCTTGGCGAACGCATGGCTGAACGAGCCGCCGAGGTAGACGAGCCCGGTCTCGCCGGCCACGTCGACCGAGCTCTGGTAAGGCTGCACCATGGCGACCCGGCCCGAGTCGACCAGGCGACGCAGGTGGGCGAGCGCAAGATCGTGCTCACCGGTGGCGTAACGGGCGGTGTCGTTTGACCCTGCGCTGACGGCGGGCTTGACGACGACGGGACCGCAGCCGAGCAGGGCAGCCACCACCTCGACGCCTGGCTCGACGAAGCGTGTCGGCACCACATCGAAGCCGGCCGCGGTGAGCTCGGCCAGGTAGCGCTTGTCGGTGTTCCAGCGCAGCACCGCGGGCCGGTTGGCGATCAGCGTCACCGATGCCACGTCGTCGACCCAGCGCAAGAACCGATCCCGGTCGCGGAAGTAGTCCCACGTAGAACGCACGACGACGAGGTCACATGACGCCCAGTCGACCGACGGGTCGTCCCACACGTCCACGCGGCGGGCCTCGCCGATGGCGGCGAGGGCCTCGACCAGTATCGGCATGTCGCTGTCGAGGCCCTGCGCCTCGGCGGCGGTGACGAGTGAGATCACGCCCTCACACTCGCGCGGCGGGTTACCGTTCGCTCATGAAGAACAACGACGCACGGGTGCTGGGGGCCGAGCTCGTCGGCACCGCCGTCCTGTTGATCGGAGGCCCGGGATCAGCGATCCTGGCCGGAGACCGCATCGGCGTCCTCGGTGTCTCGCTGGCATTCGGCTTCTCACTGCTCGTGATGGCCTACGTGGTCGGACCGATCTCGGGATGTCACATCAACCCCGCCGTCACGCTTGCCATGCTCCTCGCGCGCAAGATCCCGATGGGCCACGCGATCATGGCGTGGATCGGACAGATCGTCGGCGCCGCGCTCGGCGGGGCGATCATCCTCGGCATCGCGAACGGCGTCGAGGGGTTCGAACGGGGCAGCTTCGCGGCCAACGGGTGGGCGAACCTGTCGCCCGGGGGCTACAACCTCGGTTCGGCCATCGTGATCGAGGTGGTGCTCACGGCGCTGCTCGTCGTCGTCGTGCTGACCACCACCAACGAGGAGCTGAAGGTGAACTTCGGCGGGCTCACGCTCGGGATCACGCTCGCCCTCATCCACATGATCTCGATCCCGGTCACGAACACCTCGGTCAACCCGGCCCGTTCGTTCGGCACCGCGATCTACGCCACGCTCGACAGCGACGCGCTGGAGCAGCTCTGGGCGTTCATCCTGTTCCCACTCGTCGGAGCGATCCTCGGGGTCTTCGTGTGGCTGATGCTCTCCGAGACCCGCCTCGAGGAGACCGAGCTGTTCATGCCCGGCCTCGCGGCCGCCCGCGACATGGCCGACAAGGTGGTGGACGAAGTGGTCGACGAGGTGGAGGAGCACACGGACAGCCCCGATGCTCCCGGCATGCACTGACAGACGGCAAGCGACGCGCGCACACTCGCGTACATGAGCGACGACGACCTGTGGGCGGCGACGAAGCCGGAGGAACCAATCGGTCCGCTGCCCGGCGGCCCCCTGCCCGGCGGTCCGCTGCCGCCCGGCGGTCCGCTGCCGCCCGAAGGGCCACCGCCGCCGCCCATCGACACCTCGGGACCGCTGCCACCGGAACCGCCGTCACGGCCGACGCGGCCGAAGTGGCTGCTCCCCCTCGTCGCGGCTGGAGCCGCCGTGCTGGTCGCCGCGGTGATCGTCGCGCTCGCCGCGCGAGACGACGGTGACGACGAGCTGAGCGAGGACTCTTCGCCGGCGATCACCACCGCGACGACCGGTGCCTCCACCCTCGCCCCGAGCACCACCGCGGGTGGCGTGGAACCGAGCGAAGCGCCCGAGGACACCACCGCGGCCACCGATGCCACCACCACGACGTCGACCGCCGCACCGGAAACGACGACCAGCGGTCCGCCACCGACCGATGCGACGACGATGCCTCCCGTGCCCGCGTGGCCTCCCGGGCTCGTGCTCACCCAAGCCGCCGCCGACGGAGTGCACGCCGTCAGCGGTGACGGCGACGTGGCGGTGGCCGGCGGCCAGTACGAGATCGCGTTCGCCGTCGGTGACGGCAGCTTCGTGGTGCAGCGGCGCAGCGGGCGCGGCGCGGTCAACGGGACCGACACCGAGATCAGCCGCGTCGGCTCGGTCGAGGCCGTCGTCGTTGCCGGCACCAGCGATGCCTGGCACACGCTGCACGACGTGGAGATCGTCTCCGGGCGGCCGTTGGCGTTGATCAGCACGGCGACCGGCACCACTCCCGACGACGCGACCGAGCAGCTCCACCTGTACGACCTCGCCGGCGGTACGTCGACACCGGTGATGGAGATCGGCGCCTGGGAGTCGGGCACGTCGCGCCTGCACCTTGCCGACGGTCTGATCGTCGGCGAGTGGAGTGCCGAGGTGCAGAGCGGGCCGCTCTTCGTCGACTTCGACGGCAACCCGGCCATCGACCCGGCGACGCTCGGGCTGCAAGACAGCTACGACGACTGCGCGGGGTGCCCGCACCGCTTCAGCGTCAACGCCGGCGGCGAGCTGATCGGCTGGGTCGAAGGCAGGAACCTGGTCGTGTACGACCTGGCCGCGGGTGCACGCATCGCGGAGATCCCGCTCGGAGGGCCGACCGCGGGCTCGATCGACTCGATCCAGCTCGCGTCCGGCTCGGCGGTGGTCAATCCGTTCGGCGCGTCATTCGAGGCACTCGAGCCGGTGCTCGTCGGCAACGACGGCTCACTGACCCCGCTCGCGCGGCGCGGCTTCGCCACCGTCGACTGAGCGCGGGTAACCCCGGGCCTGCCTCCTGCTGGCATCGGCTGACGCCAGCAGGAGGCGGGTAGGTCGGTACTAGAAGTCCTCCATGCCGCCACCGGGCATGGCGGGAGACTTCTCTTCGGGCTTGTCGGCGACGACAGCCTCGGTGGTGAGGAACAAGGCCGCGATCGACGCCGCGTTCTGCAGCGCCGAGCGGGTGACCTTGGCAGCGTCGATGACGCCGAGCTTGACGAGGTCGGTGTACTCGCCCGTGGCCGCGTTCAGGCCTTCGGCGCCCGACAGGCCGCGGACGCGCTCCACCACGACACCGCCCTCCATGCCGGCGTTGACCGCGATCTGCTTGAGCGGGGCCTCGAGCGCCTTGGCCACCAACTTTGCGCCGGTGGCCTCGTCGCCGCTCAGCGAGTCGGCGGCAGCGAGCACCTTGGCCTGCGAGCGCAGCAACGCCACGCCACCGCCGGGCACGACACCCTCTTCGATGGCGGCCTTGGTGGTGGACACCGCGTCTTCGATGCGGTGCTTCTTCTCCTTCAGCTCCACCTCGGTGGCCGCGCCGACCTTCAGCACGGCGACGCCGCCGGACAGCTTGGCGAGGCGCTCTTGCAGCTTCTCGCGGTCGTAGTCGGAGTCGGTGTTGTCGATCTCGGTCTTGATCTGCGCGATGCGCCCCTTGATGTCGTCCTCGGATCCGGCGCCCTCGACGATCGTGGTCTCGTCCTTGGTGATGATCACCTTCTTCGCCCGGCCGAGCAGGTCGAGCGTGGTGTTCTCGAGCTTCAGGCCGACCTCTTCGGAGATGACCTGGCCACCGGCGAGGATCGCCATGTCCTGCAGCATCGCCTTGCGGCGCTCGCCGAAGCCGGGCGCCTTGACCGCGGTCGACTTGAACGTGCCCCGGATCTTGTTGACGACGAGCGTGGCGAGGGCCTCGCCGTCGACGTCTTCGGCGATGATCACGAGCGGCTTGCCGGACTGCATCACCTTTTCGAGCACCGGCAGCATGTCGCGCACGGTCGAGATCTTCGACGAGACGAGCAGGATGTACGGGTCTTCGAGGACCGCCTCCATGCGCTCGGGATCGGTCACGAAGTACGGCGAGATGTAGCCCTTGTCGAAGCGCATGCCCTCGACGAGATCCATCTCCATACCGAAGGTCTGGCTCTCCTCGACGGTGATCACGCCGTCCTTGCCGACCTTGTCGATGGCCTCGGAGATCATGTTGCCGATCTCCTCGTCGGCGGCCGAGATGGAGGCCACCTGGGCGATCTGGGACTTGGAGTCGACCTCGGCGGACAGCTCCTTGATGCTGTCGACGGCGACCTGAACGGCAGTCTCGATGCCCTTCTTCAGGCTCATCGGGTTGGCGCCGGCAGCCACGTTGCGCAGTCCCTCACGGACCATCGCCCACGCCAGCACGGTGGCCGTGGTGGTGCCGTCACCGGCCACGTCGTCGGTCTTCTTCGCGACTTCCTTGACGAGCTCAGCACCGATCTTTTCGTAGGGATCCTCGAGATCGATCTCCTTCGCGATCGAGACACCGTCGTTGGTGATGGTGGGCGCTCCCCACTTCTTCTCCAGCACGACGTTGCGGCCCTTCGGCCCGAGTGTGACGCGCACGGCGTCGGCAAGCTTGTTCATGCCCGCCTCGAGCGACCTGCGGGCCTGCTCGTCGAAGGCGATCATCTTCGGCATCGGTTCGGTCCTCCATTGGACGGTTCGAAGGGGTGCTTTCGCACTCACCTGGTTCGAGTGCTAGCACTCTAGAGCGAGGAGTGCTAAACGCACAACACTCGGTACCGGGCCGGGAAGACCCTTGCCGTAGGGTCCCCCGCCATGCGAATCGTGGTCGTCGGCGGTGGGGTGGGTGGGCTCGCCGCGGCGATGAAGCTGGGCCGCCTCGGCCACCAGGTGACGGTGGTCGAGCGGGACCCGACACCGATGCCGACCACCCCCGACGAGGCCTTCGACTGGGACCGGCGCGGGGCTCCGCAGGTGCGTCACAGCCACGCCTTCCTCGGCCGCCTCCACAGCCTGCTGCGTGAGCACGAGCCCGACGTGCTGGAGGCCTTGTTGCAGGCCGGCGCGACCGAGCTGCGCTTCGGTCAGGACCTGCCCGACACCTTGACCGGTTTCGCCCCGGAGCCCGGCGACGAAGAGCTGGTGATGCTCGCGTGCCGGCGAACGACGTTCGAATGGGTGTTGCGCGACATCGCGCTGCGCGAGGGCAACGTCGAGCTGCGCGTCGGCGCCGCAGTCACCGGGCTCATCGCCGAACCCGGCTCGCCACCGCGCGTCACCGGCGTGCGCCTCGAAGACGGCAGCGAGCTGCCCGCCGATCTAGTCGTGGTCGCTGCCGGGCGCCGCTCCGCGCTGCCCGAGTGGCTGCGCGACATCGGCGCCGGCGAGATGCCCGAGGAGACCGAGGACACCGGCATCGTCTACCTCTCGCGCTTCTACCGCCTTCGTGAAGGGACCGAGTACCCACCGCGGGCGGGCACGATCGGCGGCGATCTCGGCTACGTGAAGTACGGCGTGTTCGTCGG
The DNA here is from genome assembly GCA_016700055.1 of Actinomycetota bacterium. Lineage (NCBI taxonomy): Bacteria > Bacillati > Actinomycetota > Actinomycetota bacterium. The sequence continues at coordinate 1,887,661 of CP064997.1, read as the reverse complement.
CGACAACCGCACCTTCTCGGTGACGCTCGCCACCCCGACCGACGACGACGAGCTCCGCCGCCGCCTGGCCGACGCCCGCACGTTCGACGACGCGGCGCGGTCCCTCGTCGCGACCGCGCCCTGGCTGGACGGGCGCGCCGAGCCGATCACCGACGGCGTCCACGTTATGGCCGGGCTCTTGAACCGACTGCGTGAGGCCGTGGTCGACGGGAAGCCGCTCGCCCTCGGCGTGGTGCCCCTCGGCGACGCGGCCATCTGCACGAACCCGCTGTACGGGCGCGGCTGCGCCATCGCGTACTGGGCTGCACACCTGCTCGCCGACGTCGTCACTCGAGGTGGCGACGAGTCCTCGATCGTCCTCGACTACGACGCGGCGATGCGCTCCGAGATCCTGCCCTGGTACCGCGCCGGCGTGCAGCAAGACGCCGAGGCGCGCCGGGTGGCAGCCGCGCTGCTCGCCGGCGAGGATCCCGACGCCGACAGCTCCGACCCGCGCACGACGATGCGCGCCGTGTTCCGCGACGGGCTGCTGCCGGCATTGCGCACCGACGCCGTCGTACTGCGCGCGTTCGTGCGGAACCTCAACCTGTTGAGCCCACCCGACGCGATGGCGAACGATCCCGAGGTGGGGGCGAGGGTGCTCGCCGTGTGGCAAGACCGCGACCGCCGCCCACCGCCGGACCCGCTCGGCCCGTCGACCCGCGCCGAGTTCCTGGCGTCCCTCACCACCGTCTGAGCGAAGCCAAGACCCCGCCCCTCCTCGCGTTCTCGGTCGGATTTGTGACACATAGCGCGACTCATCCGACCGAGAACGCGAGGGGGAAGATCAGCCTCCGGCGACGGCGGGGATGATGCTGACCGTCTCGCCGTCGGGCACGGGCGTGTCGAGACCCTGGAGGTAGCGGACGTCGTCGTCGGCGACGAACACGTTCACGAACCGGCGCAGCGCGCCTTCGTCGTCGATCAGGCGGTCGGCGAAGCCGGGATGGGCCGCCTCGAGGTTGCGCAGCACCTCGACGAGGGTGGCACCCTCCACCTGGACGGTCGACTCGCCACCCGACAAAGGGCGCAGCGTGGTGGGGATGCGAACGGTCACAGGCATGGGTGAAAACCCTACCGATGTGCTCGGGATTCTCCCAACCGCCGGCAGGTGATCAGCCGGCGACGGGCGGTACCCGGGACTCCCAGGGACGGGCCGCTTCGAGCTGTGCCGCGATCGCCACCAGCACGTCCTCGCGATACGGCGCACCGACGAGCTGCACCCCGATCGGCAGGCCCGCCGCGCTCCAGTGCAGCGGCAGGCTGATCGCCGGCTGGCCGGTGATGTTGAACTGCGCGGTGTAGTGCATGTACTCGCGCAGGCGATCACCGCCGCCGGGGCCGGACAGGTAGCCGATCGGCGCGGGGGGCTTGGCGATCGTCGGCGTCAGCAGCAGGTCGTAGCAGTCGTCGCCGAACCACCACGCCACCACTTTGCGGCTCCACGCGTGCAGCTGGTCGACGGTGAGCAGGTAGTCGGCCGCGGAGACCGAGCGGCCGATCTGGCCGAGCACGAGGTTGTCGTGCTCCATGTCGGCATCGGTCATCTCCCGGCCGAGGAGCTTCTCGATCTCGGCCAGGTCGTGCGCCGTCCACGCGGCGACGACCGTTGTGAACGGGCCGCGCATATCTTCGGCGAGAGCCGCGGGCCACGCCGGCTCGACGTGGTGGCCGAGCTCGGCCAACAGCGCGGCTGCCGACGCGACCGCAGCTGCGCACTCCGGGTCGGCCGGAGCGTCGTCCCACAGCGGGTGGTCGAGCACGCCGACGCGCAGCCGGCCAGGGTCGTCGCCGACGACCGCGGTGAGCGGCTTCGCGAACGGCGGGGCCACGTAGGGATCGCCGTACTCGTAACCGGCCACGGCGTCGAGGACACCGGCGGCGTCGCGCACGCTGCGCGTCAGCGCGCCGTCGATGGTGCAGCCCGCCCAGGTCTCCCCGGCGTCGGGGGCGAGGCTCACCCTGGCCCGCGACGGCTTCAACCCGACGAGCCCGCAGGCGCTGGCGGGGATCCGGATGGAGCCACCACCGTCTCCCCCGTGGCCGACGGGCACGATGCGGGCGGCGACGGCGGCCGCCGAGCCTCCCGACGACCCGCCGGTGGAGTGATCGAGGTTCCACGGGTTGCGCGTAGGCCCGTACGAGATCGGCTCCGTCGTGATCGTGCTGCCCCACTCCGGGGTGTTCGTGCGCCCGATGGCCACGAAGCCGGCGGCGCGGAACCTGCGGTACAGCGCCGCGTCGCGCGGGGCGACGTAACCCGCGGCGCGCAATGCCCTCGTGCCGGCATGGTACGGCTCGCCCGCCATCGGGCAGGAGAGGTCCTTCACCACCATCGGCACACCGGCGAAGGGGCCGTCGCCGAAGTCCGACCTGCGCGCCTCGTCGAGCGCCGCCTCGAAGCGCGGCGAGATGATCGAGTTGACCAACCCGTCGACCTTGCCCGCCGCGGCGATCGCCGCCTCGACCAAGTCGACCGCCGACACCTCGCCGCGGCGTACGAGCTCAGCCTGAGCCGTCGCGTCGAGCCTGACCACGTCCTCTGCTGTCCCCATGAGCGGGCACACTACGTCGCGTGCGAGTACTGGCCGCCGTCGACAAGTTCCGTGGCACGGCCACGGCCGCGGAGGTCGCGCGAGCGGTCGGCCATGCATGCTGGGAGCTCGGCCACGACTGCGACGAGGCGCCCGTCGCCGACGGCGGCGAGGGCACGCTCGACGTGCTCGGGGGGCCCAACCGGTCGAGCATCGTCACCGGACCCCTCGGCGATCCCGTCGATGCGCCGTGGAGGTTCCATCGTGGCACCGCGGTGATCGAGATGGCCCGGGCGTCTGGCCTCGCGCTGGTCGGCGGCGTCGGAGGGAACGACGCGGTGGCCGCGAGCACGACCGGCACGGGTGAGCTGATCGACCGGGCGCTTGACCTTGGGGCGGAGCGGATCATCGTCTGCCTGGGTGGCTCGGCGACCACCGATGGCGGGCTCGGAGCCGTGCGCGCGATTCACGCCCCTGCCCGCCTGCGCGCGGTGGAGCTGGTCGTGGCATGCGACGTCCGCACCCGGTTCACCGATGCCGCCCTCGTCTTCGCTCCCCAGAAGGGCGCCGGCCCGGCGCAGGTCCGCATGCTGACCAATCGGCTGGAACGCCTTGTCCAGATGTACCGCGAGACCTACGGCGTCGATGTCAGCGAGCTCCCCGGCGCCGGCGCCGCCGGTGGTCTGGCAGGTGGGCTCGCCGCGCTCGGAGCCGAGCTGGTCCCGGGCTTCGACCTCGTCGCCGAAGAGGTGGGCCTCTTCGAGCGGGTGGCTGCGGCCGACCTCGTGATCACCGGCGAAGGCCACATCGACGCGCAGAGCTTCGAGGGCAAGGTGGTCGGCGGCGTGCTCGACCTGGCGGTGCACCACGGTGTGGCCGCCGCGGCGATCGCCGGCGAGGTGGACAGTGACCTGGCGGGCAGTCGTGCCTTCACCCGCACGGTGTCGCTGGTGGAGCTGTACGGCATCGACCGCGCGACCCGTGAGCCGCTGTGGTGCATCGAACAGGCCGCGCTGAAGCTGCTCCGTGAATGAAGCTCCGCCGCGAAGAAAGCCCGGGCACTTCGACCCGGTGAGCGTCAGCCCGTCGTCGCGGTGCTGTCGGCGGTACCGGTATCGGTGGTGCCGGTATCGGTGGTGCCGGTATCGGTGGCCGGGGTGGGCAGGGGCTTGCCGGCGAGGTCGGAGCCGAGCATCACGAGCACCGTGGCTTCTCCGAGCTCGGTCTGGATCGGAGGCGACGACGGCATCGCGAGCACCTCGACCCCACCGAGCACGGTCGCAACGGCTTCGCCCTGGGCCTCGTAGCCCGCAAGCGTGTACACCACCGACGCGGCGATGACTCCGTAGGAATCGGCGGCGTCGGTCGGATCGACCACCACGAACCCACGGCTCTGCAGCGCAGTCGACATCTGGCGGGCACTGCCCCCGACACCGGAAGCGTTGGCGACCATCAGTTTGAATGCCGCCATCGGCACCGAAGACGACGACGAGGTGGACTGAGCGGTAGTGCTCGCCGTCGTGGAGTCGGGGGCATCGGTCGTGTCCGGACCGCTCGAATCACCGCTCTCGCGGTTGATGTCGCGCAGCACGAGGAACCCGAGCAGCACCGCTATCGCGGCGACGATGATGCTGAGCGTGGCCGAGACGCTCATCCCCCCCGGACGGCGGCCGCGGGCGGCTGGCTGATCGTTGCTCATGCGTGGAGACCTCCGCTCGCGGGATCGGCCGAACCGTCGAGGCGCAGCCGACGTCGGCGGTCACGGGCGCGGCGCAAGCGCCGGACGCCGAGCGGGTCGTACTCGATCGAGTCGGGCTGGTCGAGCAAGCGGTTCAACTCGGCGTAGTACTCCTCACCCGAGCAGCCGAAGCGCTCACGGACCATCGACTCCTTCGGACCGTCGTGGTTCCACCATGTGCGCTCGAAGTCGAGCAGCGCCATCTCGCGTTCGGTCAGGGCCATCGGCGTACAGCCTGCCTGGTCGCATCGCCAGGCACAAGCACCCTCGGGGTGCAGTGGCCGGTGAGGCACGAATAGTGTCCTGTGCCCGTGAGCGTCGCGCCGACCCGCCCGTTCCTGATCGGCGTCGCCGGTGGCACGTGTTCGGGCAAGACCACGGTCGCCGAGCGGCTGACCGGCGTGGTCGGGCGCCAACAGGTGGCGCTCGTCAAGCTCGACTCCTACTACCGGGACGAACCCGGCGAGCCGATGGCGTCGCGGGTCCTCGCGAACTACGACCACCCCGACGCCTTCGACTGGGCCTTGTTGAACGAGCACGTGAAGGTGCTGCAGGCGGGCGGCGAGGTGCACGTTCCCGTCTACGACTACGCGAACTACTGCCGCACGGGTGAGTCCGAGGTGATCGGCGGGACCCGGATCGTCGTGATCGAGGGAATCCTCGTGCTGAACGAGCCCGAGCTGCGTGAGCGCTTCGATCTGAAGGTGTTCGTCGACGCCGACTCGGACCTGCGCCTCATCCGGAGGCTGCGCCGCGATGTCGCCGAACGGGGCCGCACCGTCGAGAGCGTTCTCGACCAGTACATGGAGACGGTGCGACCGAGCCACATCCAGTTCATCGAGCCGAGCAAGCGCTTCGCCGACGTGATCTTCCCCGAGGGAGGTCGCAACGAGCCCGCGCTCGAGGTGCTGCTCGCCCGGGTGCGTGAGCTGCTCCGGGCGGGTCCGTGACGCCTGCCACGTCGCGCATGCGCGCTGGGTAGCGTGCGAGCCCATGGCGAAGGCAACGGTGCACTCACTGACCCAGAAGGAACAGGCCCTCGTGGCCGAGACACGCCCACCGCGCTTGCGCGAGCTCGACGAGGACGCACTCGCCGACCTGCTCATACGGGTACGGCGCGCGCGTGACAAGAGCGTCGGCCTGCACCGCCGCGAGGTGGCCGAGCAGGTGGAGGCCAAGCGGGCGCGCGGTTCGGCCGGGCTCGGCACACGCCGCAGTGCGTCGAAGGCAGAGATCTTCGAGGACGCCCTCGCCCGCGTCAGCTACGCCCTGGCCAAGGCGGCGCGCCACAGCGCCGCCGAGCTCAAGGCCGAACGCCTCGCCGAGGCCCGTGGCACCACGCCTGCAGCCGTTAGCGCACGCCGTGGAGCGGCGGCGGAACCCGCGTCGACTCCGTCGACCAAGAGCCGCGCCGCACGTCCGGCCGAGCGAAAGGCCGTCGCCTCCACCCGCGCCAAGGGGGCTCGGAAGCAGGCCAAGCGCGACGCCCGCTGACGCCCACCCGTCGACCCCCGCCAACCACTGCGAAAGTTCACAGCGGGCTCTTACCTTCGCTCGTCACACTCGGCTCCGACCCCGCCCCGGCATGCCCGCCCACCCCTGGAGGCTCACGTGAGCACCGTTTCGCCGACACCGCGACAGGCCCCCTCCCGCCATCGGCTGCGCTGGACGATCCTCGCCGTCGTGCTCTTGATCGCCGTCGCCGCTGGGATCTTCCTGTGGTGGTTCTTCAAGGACGATGCCCCCGACGACGTGGAGCTCGGCGACGCCGTGTCGCAGCTCACCGATCCCTCGACGACGGTCGCCGGTTCCGACGACACGACCATCGACACGACCCTCGACACGACCATCGACACGACCGCTGATACCGAGGCGACCACGTCGGCACCCGATACGGCCGCCCCGAGCGGGTCGGAGGTCGAAGGCACGTGGGCGGTCGACACCTCGATCGGCGAGTTCAGCTTCGAAGACACCACCGGCTCGTTCGTCGGCTTCCGGGTGGAAGAGGAGCTGCAGGGCATCGGCTCTAACACCGCCGTCGGGCGCACACCCGGCGTGAGCGGCACACTCGTGGTCGAAGGCACCACCGTGACCGAGGTGACGATCGAGGCCGACATGACAGGGCTCGTCACCGACGAGAGTCGCCGTGACCGCCGGGTACAGGAGGCCCTCGGCACCGACCAGTTCCCGACGGCCACGTTCACGCTGACCGCGCCGATCGAGCTCGGTGACGGAGCTACGAGCGGTGAGCAGCTGAGCGTCGACGCGACGGGCGAGCTCACCATCAAGGGGGTCTCGCAGCCGGTGACGCTGCCCCTCCAGGCGCAGTTCATCGACGGCACGATCGTCGTCGTCGGCCAGCTCGAGATCGTCTTCGCGGACTACGGGGTCGAAGTGCCCTCGGCGCCGGTGGTCCTCTCCGCGGACGACCACGGCATCGTCGAACTGCAGCTCTTCTTCTCCCCCGCCTGACGCCGGCTTCCGCGCCGCCGCCCCCGCGTTCTCGGTCGGATTTGTGACACATAGCGCGACTGATCCGACCGAGAACGCGGGTGTGGCGGCAGATTCGCCTCCCGACGCAGCAGGTCCCTCCATTTGCCGTCGAGCTACCGTCGAGACATGGCCCTGCGTGACCCGTTCCGCCGAGACAAGGGCGCGGGCGACCAGCAGCACCGATCCGCCAGCATCGCGACGGGTGCCCAGCTCGCCGAAGGGGGAAGCGTCAGCGTCTCGAACGAGGAGCAATACCAAGACGCTCTGAGAGCAGCACTGGGAGGCAACGAGCGCGAGATCGAGGTGCTCTCTACCCTCGTTGTGAACGACGACGGCAACCCTTGGTCGAAGAAGCCGGGCGGCCCGATCCTGGAAGTGCGCGTCGGCGGGAGCACAGTCGGGTTTCTGACCACGGCCATGACTGCCCGCTACATGCCGTTCGCCGATAGCGCAGCAGCCGAGGGCCGACCACTGACGGCCAAGGCCTGGGTCGTAGGCGGATCAGGCGAGAGCGGTGGCAAGGTGGGAATAGCCCTCAACGCAGTGCCGATGTGGCGCGGCACGAACAGCATTGGAGGGCTGAAGATCGATAGGACGGCGGAGTTCGTGTACGAGTTCAGCACCCGGGTTGCCCACAAGCTGGAATCGGACTCTGACGGTTCATGGATCACGAAGTGCGGCCAACAGATCACCCCGCGAGACGGCGAGGTCATCTATCGGACGAAGCCGTGGGTCGGACGAGTCCACGCTGACGACACCCTGGCCGACGACCGCTCGCCCTGGTGGTGCAGTGCCTGCGTACCTTCGGAGGCTGATGATGCCAAGCGGGTCGAGGACGGCGGCCGGTTTGGCTCCCACAGCACGATCACCCACGCCGACCGGTTCTCCGCGGACCTGACGCCTGACGCGATTCGGGAGGCTCTCGCGACAGGCCTGGACTTCGACTGTGCAGGGGAGTCTTTTCGCGAGGGCTATCCCGAGAACTTGTACCGCCTCGCGGACGTCTTGGTGTCCATGCAAGGCGGCGAACGGCTCTCCTGCGTTCTCCGACGCGACCCAGGGAACCGCTACGACGAGAATGCCATCGAAGTCCACGTGCCTGGCGCGGCTGGCCACGTCGGTTTCGTGCCCGCCGAGTTGGCCAGCATCCTCGCTCCGATGCTGGATCGTGGCGACACTCTGACCGCGGCTGCGATCGAGGTCCGCGTACATCCGGATCGACCCGACAAGCCGGGATTGACGGTGATGCTGCAACGTGCCGAGCGGCCCCCAAGAGGGTGATCGTTCGGGGCCGCGGTTGGGAGCCGGGTTTGGTGTGGAGCCGGGTGTGGGAATCGAACCCACGACCACATGATTACAAGTCAAGTGCTCTGCCAACTGAGCTAACCCGGCGCTTGACCTCACACGATATCAGCCCTGGTAGATCGCCTAATTCTAGTTGCTCGTCACCAGCGGTGACACCTCAACTCCTCCAGCCTGTTGGGCGCGTTTCGCGCCAAGGGACCTGCAACGACGTTGCGCCTTTGGCGACGGCGCCCGTAGTGCTTCGGCCCGACGACCATCCCCCGGCGATTACCGCCCTGGCCATAGCGTCCTCACCGTGGCCGGGCGGGATCGCAACTACCTGACACCTAGTCTCACGCGCTGGCGAGAGCGGACCGACGGTTTCTTGCTCGTGTTGGCGATCGGCACGCTGCCGATCCTGTTGGTCGAGATCAAGCGCGAGGAGTTGCCCACCCCGGACCGGCATTTCATCGATGCCGTCAACCTTCTGGTGCTGGTGGCGTTCGCCATCGACTACTTCGTGGAGCTAGCTCTCGCCTCGAACCGTCGTTCCTACTTTCGGCACGAGTGGCCCTCGTTGCTCATCGTTGCCACCCAGGCAATCGCCATCCTGCCGTACCTCGGTCCACTCGGCCTGCTGCGCGCCCTGCGCGGAGTTCGGGGCGTGCGGGCTGCGGCCGCCCTCGCCCGGCTGGTGGCGATCGGCGGGGCCGCCGCTGCCGAGAGCCGTGCGTACTTCCGACGCAGCGCCGGCAACATCGCGCTCGGCGCAGCGGGGATGACCTGGCTCACCTCGGCAGCCGCTTTCACGCTGGCCGAAGACGTGGGCGACGGTGGCCGAGTCCACTCGTTCTTCGACGCATTGTGGTGGTCAACAGCGACGATCACGACCGTTGGCTACGGCGACGTGTACCCGGTGAGCGCTGCGGGTCGGATCATCGGCGGCTTCACCATGGTGGTCGGGATCTCGACGTTCGCCGTCGTCACGGCCAAGGTCGCCGAATGGCTCGTACGCGGCGACCGCATGACCGATTCCGGCCCGCCCCAAGTCGTCGACACACCGACTGAGGACTTCGACACGACGTCGTGATCGCCGCTAGCGACCGGCGCGGAGCACGTCGTGCAGCGAGTGGCCGTCGGCGCCCGACTTGGTGGTGCGGAGGAAGTCGAGGAGCACGTCCAAGAACTCCTCCGGGGCTTCGATGTGGGGGAAGTGGCCGGCGTCGGGGAGGATCACCAGCCGGCTGCCCGGGATGGCTTCGTGGGCGATGCGCGCATGGGCGACCGGGATGATGTCGTCACGCTCACCCCACACGATGAGGGTGGGCAGGTGGGCGGCGAGGTACAGCCGATCGAGGGCGCAAACGGTCTGGCCACCGGGGTCGATGACCGTCCTGATGGTGCGTACAAAGGCCTTGCGGTTCTCGGAACCGGCCAAGGAGCTGTAAGCACGCCACATCTCGCCGAGGCGGGGCTTCACCAGGCCCTTTCGCTTCAGGTATCGACTGGCGTCGCTGCCCTTGTCGGCCAGTTGCTTCGAGAACAGCACGGGCATCAACTGCTCGGCGAAGGGCAGCGTGAGCAAGCGCAGCATCCAGCTGACCTCACGGCCGAGGCCACCGCTGCCCACGAGAACGAGCCGGTTGCACAGCTCGGGGTGCTGGTACGCGAGCTGCATCGCCACCCCGCCACCGAACGACTGGCCGATGATGGTCGCCGACGGCACCTCGAGCACGGAGAGCAGGTCACGCAGCCCGCTGGCATGAGCTCCGAGGGAGTAGTCGCCCATCGGCTTGGCCGACTCGCCGTGACCGAGCAGATCGGGAGCGATCACGTCGTACGACTTCGACAGCTCCGGCATGACCGCCTGCCAGGTGCGCGAGTCGCCGGCCAGCCCGTGGATGAGCACTACAGCCTCGCCCTCGCCGGCGCGGCGGTATCCCACCTCGTGGCGATGGATGGGGACGTGACGCAGCTCGAACCCGGGTTTCACAAGTTCACGATGTCACTTACGCAGCTGGACGGAAAGAGGCTCTGGTCATGACATCACAGGTTGTCAGGCGAACACCAGTTCGCTAACATGTCTTCATGGGACACGCCACCGAGGTCCTGAGACCCGAGTTCCAAGCCTTCACCGCCGGTATCGACGCGATGGCGACCGTGGACCCAGACGCCCTCAGCGACGTCGAGCTGCACGAATTGGTGGTTGCCATGCAGCGTCAGTGTGCGCGCATCGGTGTGGCAAGGGCCGCCCTGCTACGCCGCTGGGACGCCCGTGGCGTGTGGACCGACGACGGTTCACGCAGCCCGGCTCACCGCCTGGCTCGGGAGACGAACACGTCGACGCGTTCGGCCAGGGTGGAGCTCGCCCGGGCGCGTGATCTGGCGGTGATGCCCTATACCGCAGACGCGATCGAAGCCGGTCGGCTGTCGTTGGACCACGTCTACTTGTTCTCCAAGGCACGCAAGGAACCGTGCGAGGCGGCGTTCGCGCAGAGCGAGCAGTGGCTCGTCGACCAATGCGCCCGATTGCGGTACCACGACGCCGAGCGGCTCGTCCTCTACTGGCGCCAACGCGCCGACGCGGCCGCCGCGGAAGAAGAAGCCGATCGCCAGCACAGCGCCAACTCGCTGCACGCGTCGACGACGATCAACGGCACGGTGGTGATCAACGGCCAGCTCGACGCGATGTCGGGCGCGGTGTTCACCAACGAGCTGCAACGCCTGGAACGCCAGCTACTGCTGGCCGACAAGGCTTCGTTGACGGTGCGCACCCCCACCCAGCGGCGGGCCGCGGCCTTGGTGGAGATGGCCAAGCGCTCAGCCGCGTCCAAGACCGGCCGGCAGCGGCCACTGGTGACCGTGCTCGTCGGCGAGGACTCGCTGCGCCACATGTGCGAGCTGTCCAACGGCACCGTGATCACCCCCGGCCAAGCAGCCGGGCTGTTGAACGACGCGTTGTTCGAATCGGTGCTGTTCGACGGACCGTCCACCGTGCTCTCGATCAGCAAGAAGCGCCGCTTCACCGGGGTGCTGCGCCGCGCGATCGAGGTGCGTGACCGCCGCTGCCAACACAGCTCGGGCTGCGACGTAACGGTCGACCGCTGCGACGTCGACCACATCGTGCCCTACCGCGACGGCGGCCCCACCAGCCAGTTCAACGGACGACTGCTGTGCAGCTACCACAACCGCCACCGCGACGTCAGCGACCACAACTGCGTCAACCCCTACCCCACAAGACCGATCGACTACCTCGAATGCCGGCGCGCCCGGCTGATATGGCAACTCCGCCGCGAACAAGGCGACGCGGACCCGAACGACGAGGACCCACCAGACGGCGAAGCGGCCGGCTAGTGAAGCAGGGCAGTCGTCTTCGAGTTGTCGGAAAGGCGCTCGGCCACGGTGCGCAGCATCTGGCGGGCGAGGCCGGGAACCTCGTCGAGGAGCGGGGCGAACGATCGACTGTCGACGACGAGCACGTCCATGTCGGTCGTCGCCACCACAGTCGCGTTCCGTGGGCGATGCAGGATCAACGCGAGCTCGCCGAGGACATCGCCCGGGCCGACGTCGGCCACCTTGCGCCCATTCCGGCGAACTGCGGCGTTGCCCCTCACGACCATGATGAACTCGTGGGCCATCGAGCCCTCGGTCATCAGCGTCGTCCCTGACGGGACGGTCAGCTCGGTGGTGATCGACGCCACGTGCTGAAGCTGCTTGCGGGTGCAGCCAGCGAGGAGGGGGACATCCTTCAGATGCTCTACGTACCGATCACGCGCCACACGGTCCTCCTCGAAAACGTCGCTGCCGTGGCGGGAATCGTGCCACAAAACGACAGGGCTCAGCGGTGCCTCGCCACCTCGTAACAGGCAAGAGCCGCAGCGGTGGAGACGTTCAGCGACGACAGGCGCCCGCGCATCGGGATGCTGACCACGAGGTCGCAGCGCTCGCGCACGAGACGTGACAGCCCGCTGCCCTCCGCTCCGACCACCAGGCAGACCGCCTCGGCGGCGAGATCGCCGAGATCGAACAGCGAGCGATCGGCAGAGTCGTCGAGGCCGACCACCCAGATGCCTGCGTCGCGGATCCGCGCGAGCGCGGCCGGCAGACCGCCGACGACGGCCATCGGCACGTGCTCGACTGCCCCGACGGCCGCCTTCGCGACGGTGGGGGTGACGTGCACGGCTCGGTGCCGCGGTAGCACCACGGCGCCGACGCCGGCCCCGTCGCACACCCGCAAGAGCGCGCCGAGGTTGCCGGGATCGGTGACGCCGTCGAGCGCGACGAGGAACGGAACGCGACCGGGTCGCCGGCGCGTGATCGCGTCGAGCTCCACGGGCTGTAGCGGCGCAGCCAGAGCGAGCACACCTTGGGGCGCTTCGCTGCGCGCCTTCGCCTCCAACTTCTTGCGGCTCACCTCGACCACCGGCACCCTGTTCGCTCGGGCGAGCGCCACGATGTCGGACAACACCTCGCTCTCGCCGAGATCGGTCGCCACCCATACCTCGTGCGTCTTGCGGCGGCCGGCGACGAGCAACTCCCGCACCGCCTGACGGCCCTCCACCTGGGTGCCCCCGAGATCGTGGTCGTCACCAGAGCGCGTGCGTCGCGGCTCGGGAGCGCGCGGCGCCATCCCGCCCGGTGCTCTGCGCACCCGGCCACCTGGCGGCGGGCCCTTGCCCCGGCGGTTGGCCACGGTCACGTACCTCCTGCGCTGTCGCGCACGATCACGGCCACCGCCCAGCAGGCGATGCCTTCGCCCCGGCCGAGTGCGCCGAGGCCTTCTGCCCTTCGCCCCTTCACCGTCACCGGAGCGCCGACTGCCTCGGTCAGCGCGCGCTGCATCTCGGCGCGACGTGGCGCGATCTTCGGCTGCTCGGCGACGACGCTGCAGTCCACATTGCCGACCACCCAGCCTGCGTCGCGCACGAGCCCGGCGACGCGCGTGAGGAGCACGACAGAGTCCGCTCCTGCCCATTGCGGATCGGTGTCGGGGAAGTGCTCGCCGATGTCGCCGAGGCCTGCCGCGCCGAGCAGCGCGTCGGCCACGGCATGGGCCACGGCGTCGGCGTCGGAGTGGCCGGCCAGACCGGCGATCCCCTCGAACGTGCACCCTCCGAGCACCAGCGGGCGGGCGGGGTCGTCGGAGAAGCGGTGGACGTCGAAGCCCTGTCCGACCCGAACCTCGCTCGCGGTCACGCCCGCTCCTCCAGCTGGGCCTGAGCTCGCTGGCGCGCCCAGGCGAGGTCCTCGGGGTGGGTGAGCTTGCGGTTGTCGGGGTCGCCGGGGACCACCACCACCGTGCCCCCCGCCGCTTCCACCAATGCGGCGTCGTCGGTCTGCTCGCCGCCGGCCGCGTGGGCACGACGCAGCACGTCGGCGCGGAAGGCCTGCGGCGTCTGCACCCCGACGAGCGTCGCGCGATCCGGCGTCGAGACCACCCGCGCGCCGTGCGCGATGTCGCCGGCGATCACCTTGATCGTGTCGGTCACCGCCAGTCCCGGCACGGCGCCGTCGGCGCCGGCGCGAACCGCTTCGATGACCGCGTGGTAAAGCCCCTCGGTGGCAAACGGACGGGCCGCGTCGTGCACGCACACGATGGTGGCCTCCGCCGGCACCGCGGCCAACCCGGCCCGCACGCTGGCACTACGCGTCGCCCCGCCCGCGACACCGCGCTCTTCGGCGACGTCGCCGGGTGGCACGACCAGCACCACACCCTCGCTGACGGCCCTCGCGACGTCGGCCGAGCGGTCGATCACGCGCCGCCCGCCGATCGGTTCGTACTGCTTCGCACGGCCGAACCGCATACCCGTCCCACCGGCGACGACGATCGTCCACACGGTCTCGGCTTCGGCAGGGGACACGGTGCGGGAGGGTAGTACCGTCTGTGCCGCATGTCTCACGACGACGTCCTCGCCAAGACGGACTTCTTCGCCGACGCCGGCCCCGATGTGCTGGCCTCCGTCGCCGCCGCCGGTGCCGAGCGGCACCTCGTTCGCGGCGACCTCCTGTTCGCCGAAGGCGACGCTCCCGAGGCCCTCTACGTGGTGCTCTCCGGGCGGGTGGCCATCGCCATCGGCAACGAGCTCGACAACCGCGAGAGCATGGTCGCCCTGATGGAGCCCGGCGACCTGTTCGGCGAGATGGGCATGCTCGACGACGGTGCGCGGTCCGCGATGGCGCGAGCGCTCGAGACGAGCACCGTGTTGGAGATCCCCTACCAGCCGGTGCTGGCGATGCTGCGCTCCGACCCGAGCTTGCTGTGGGGCGTGACGCGCCTGCTCGCCAAACGCCTACGCGCGATGGACGAGGCCCTCGCCGACTCCGTGTTCCTCGACGTCACCGGGCGCACCGCGAAGCGGCTGCTCGAGCTGGCCGACGGAGCCGACGAGTTCATCCTGCCCGTCACCCAAGAAGAGCTCGCCGGAATGGTCGGCGCGTCGCGCGAGCGCGTCAACAAGGCGATCAGCAGCTTCATCCGCCTCGGCTGGCTGGAGCAGCACGAACGGCGCTATCGCGTGGTCCAGCGCGACCGCCTCGAGCAACGCGCCCGCTGAGGCAGTCAGGCGACGCAGTCAAGCGAGGCAGTCAGGCTCCGAGCAGCCAGTAGTGCGCCCTCGCGAACGCGTCGGCGGCGTCGTCGGCGCGGTGTGCCGGCCGAGCGGGATCGTGGGCGAAACCGTGCTCGGCGTCGTGGTAGCGCACCACCTTCACTCCGGCGGCCTCGAGCTCGGCGACCTCGACGGGTGGCGTGTAGGGGTCTTGCTCGCCGATTATCGCGAGCACGCGCTCGGGGTGGCCGGCGCGCAGGTGGTCGAGCGGCTCGTGCTGGCCCGCTCCTCGCCAATCGTCGGGCACGTGGACCATGCCGTAGAAGCTCGCGATGCGCTCGAAGCGGTGGTGGCGTGCTGCCTTCAGGCTGTACATGCCGCCCATGCAGAACCCGATCAGGCCCACCCTCGCGCAGCCGGTGGCGTCGGCGGCCTCGAGCAGGTCACGCAAGTGCATGTCGTCGTCGAGCAGGTGGACCGCCGCGAAGCGTGGCTCCGGGTCGGGGCCGAGGTCACGACCGGGGAAGGGCTCGACGGCACACACGACCATCGACCACTCGCTCGCGAAGCGGGCGACGATGTCGTCGAAGAGCGGCCGCAGCCCGAACAGGTCGGGCGAGACGACGAGACCCATCTCAGGATCGCCCGGACAGCGCGCGAGCGATGCTGGTGTACCCGAGGGAAGTGTGATGCGCACGGGGGAATCCTGCCACTCAGGCGTCGCGGCGTTCGTTGACCGCGAACCCGATCGCGAGCAAGGCCGCCACCCACGCGGCGAAGTACGCGCCGGCGAGCCACCGCGAGCCCCAACCATCTTCGAACTCCTCGACGATCGCGAGCTGGAATCCGGCTGCGTAGGGCATCCAGCGGAACGCCGATTCGCCGAAGGCCAGACTGAGCAGCCCACCGACGATGTTCTCGGCGACCATCGGCCAGAGAACGAGCAGCGCCACCGCGGTCGGGACGTTGCGGATCAGCATCCCTAGGGCCAGCCCGAGCAGCGCGAGCAGCACCGCCAGGAGCACCGACCCGAGGAGAGCGGCACGGCCGTTGGAGGTGCCTGCCATCTCCAAGTCGGCATCACGGGCAGAGGCGATGGAGGTCGCGCTGAGGACGGAAGCCGCCACCGCTACACCGATCACGACCGCGGCCGTGACCGCGACGACGATGACCTTGGCCAACAGCACCTGACGGCGCTGAGGCACCGCGGCGAAGGTCACGCGCAGCGTGCCGTGCGCGGCTTCCTGGGCGACGGAGAGCACTCCGATCACCCCGAACAGCAAGGCGCTGACGATCGTGGTGCCGGAGACGACAGAGGCGATGGACTCGTCGTCGAAGCCGTCGAGATCCGCGAACACCGCCGTGAGCGTCGCCACCACGAACGGGAAGGCCACCGCGATGTACGCCAGCACCCAGTGCGAGCGCACGGTACGCAGCTTGATCCATTCGGCGCGCAGGACGTCCGTCATCGTGGCGCGCCTTGTCCGTGGTACTCGACCTCACTGGACGTCGCGCGGAGGAAGGCCTCTTCCAGCGAGCCGGTGCGCGCGACGAGCTCGTGCAAGACGATGCCCGCGGCCGCAGCCGTCTCGCCAACCCGCTCGCAGGTGGTGCCGTCGAGGAGCAGCGTGTCGGTGCTGCTTCCCTCGCGCACGACGGCGCCGTGCTGCGCGAGCAGCGCCTGCAGCCGCGCTGCCTCCGGGCTGCGCACGTGCACCCAGCGTTCGGCGTGACGGTCGACGAAATCGGCGACGGTGCCTTGCTCGATCAGCCTGCCGCGCCCGATGACCACCAGGTCCTCGGCCATCTGGGCCATCTCCGAGAGCAGGTGGCTGCTGACGAACACCGTGCGGCCCTCCCCGGCGAGGTGGACGAGCACGTCGCGGATCCACCTCATGCCTTCCGGGTCGAGCCCGTTCGCGGGCTCGTCGAGGATCACCGTCGACGGGTTGCCGAGCAACACCGCGGCGAGACCGAGCCGCTGGCGCATGCCGAGCGAGTAGCCCTTCACCCGCGTGGCGCCCACGGAGGCCAGTCCGGACCACTCCAGCACCTCGTCGGCGCGGCTGGAGGAGATCCCGTTCGACGCCGCGATCCACCGCAGGTGGTTGCGGGCGCTGCGCCCGGGGTGCACGTAGCCGGCGTCGAGCAGGGCTCCGATCTCGTGCAGCGGGCGCTTGATCGACTGGTACGGACGGCCGGAGAACAGCGCCGTGCCGGCCTCGGGTCGGTCGAGGCCGAGCATGCAGCGCAACGTGGTGCTCTTGCCCGAACCGTTCGGACCGAGAAAGCCGGTCACCCGGCCGGGTTGCACCTCGAACCCGAGTGAGTCGACGGCGACGATGGAGCCGAACCGCTTGCGCAGGCCGGCGACGGTGATCACCGGCGGCATGGAAGTCCTGTCATCAACCGAGACCCTCGGCGGCGAGGTAGTCGGCCGCGACGTCTGCGGGGTCGGCAGCTTCGACCTCGACCTCGACCATCATCGCCTTCAGCTTGTCGGTGGTCAGCGAGGCGCTGACCGCGTCGAGCGCTTCGACCACCTCGTCGGAGGCGGCATCGACGCGGATCAACGGGAGCACAGCCTCGTTCGGCACGAGCGTCTGGTCGTCCTCGAGGGCGACGAAGCCCTCCGTGGTGATCACCGACATCGTCGAGAACAGGTTGCCGCAGTCGATGGCTTCACCCTTCAGCGCATCGGCTACCTCGCCGGGGGCAAGCGGGACGAACTCGGCGAACTCGGCGTCGAGCAGATCGCGGAAGCCGGCCAGTCCGAACGGGGAGCGCTGCTCGAACTCCGGCGGTGCACCGAGCGTGATCTGGTCGGCGACAGCGGCCAGCTCGGACAGGTTGGTGATGCCGAGCCCTTCCGCGATGTCGGCGCGGCAGACGATCACGTCCTTGTCTTCCGCGGTCGAAGGGGTGAGCACCTTCAGCGACTCGGGCAACGCCTCGCCGAGCGCCGTGACCTGCTCGTCCACCGACGTCGCCGACGGGGTCGCCTCCGGGTCGGCGATGCGCAGCACGAAGGACAGCAGCGAGTTGGTGTACTCCGGCAGCAGGTCGATCTCGCCGGCCTCGATCGCGCCGAAGTACGCCTCGCGGCTGCCGGTGTTCAGGTTGCGCTCCACCGAGACGTCGGCCGCCTCGAGTGCCTGCGCGTAGATCTCGGCCAACAGCTGGCTCTCCGGGAAGTTCGCGGAGCCGACCGTGACCGCCTCGGCGCCCTCGCCACCGCCACCGTCGTCGCCGCCACACGCTCCGAGCACCAGTGCTGCGGCAACGCCGACCGCCACCAAGACTCGCCTCGACCTCACTTGAGCCCCCTTCGGTTCCTCTGCGCAGAGCGCTGGGCCACGGCGAAGACGCCCTCGACCAGCAACACGAGCGCCACTACAGCGATGGTCGCACCATAGACGATGTCGTAGCGCTGGGTTCCGTAGCCGGAGAAGATGAACGCGCCGAGGCCACCAACGCCTACGAACCCGGCGACCGTCGCCGTGGCGAGCACCTGGTTCGCCGCCGAGCGGATCCCGGCCAACACCAGCGGCACCGCGTTCGGCAGCTCGGCCTGCCACAGCACCTGCCACGACGTCAGGCCCATGCCGCGGGCCGAGTCGCTCACCTCGGCGTCGACACTCTCGATCCCGGCGGCCGCGTTCACCAGCACGGGAGGGATGGCGAGCAGGGCGAGGGCGACGAGCACCGGCCACACGCTGAGCGGACGCCACACGAACAGCAGGCTCACCACCCCGAACGTGGGGACGGCGCGCAACAGCCCGGCAAGGCTCGCGGCGACGAACCGCCCGCGCCCGGTGTGCCCGATCGCGAGGCCGATCGGGAGCCCGATCACCACCGCGGCGAGCGTGGCGAAGAGGGAGTAGCGGAGATGCTCCAACACGCGGGCGGCGATGCCACGGTCGCCCCACCAGTTGTCGGCCGTCGTCAGCCACGCCAGGCCGTCGAAAAGGTCGCTCATCGTCCACCCCGCTCGGCGCGCTCGGCACGTGCCCACGGTGTGAGCAGCCTGCCGGAGAGGAAGATCGCGGCGTCGACCACGAGGGCGAGCACCATCACCGCCGCGATCCCCGCCCAGATCTCGATGGTGATGTCCCGCTGGCGGCCGTCGTCGAACAGCCGTCCCAGTCCGCCGCGCCCGATCGCCCCGGCGACCGAGATCAGCGAGATCGTGCTCACCGCAGCCACCCTCAGCCCCGCGACGATGCCGGGCACGGCGAGCGGCAGTTCCACCGCGAAGAACCGGCGGAGCGGCGCGTAGCCCATCGCCGTGGACGCGTCCACGACGTTCACCGGGACGGCGCGCAGACCCTCGACGACGTTGCGGAGCAGGATGACGAGTGAGTAGAGGGCCATCGCGATCACCACCGGCCGATCGTTCGTGAACCCGAAGGCGGGGGCGAGCAGGACGAACATCGTGATCGACGGGATGGCGTAGACGACGTTCACCGCTCCGAGCAGCGGCGGGTATGTACGCGGCCAGCGGTGCGCGACGTAGGAGAGCGGGAACGCCAGCGCGCATCCGAGCGCCAGCGCGAGGGCGGTGAAGCGCAGGTGCTGAGCCGTGTAGAACCAGATCACGTCCCAGTTGCCGACGAGCGAGTGACCGCTCCACGTCGGCGCGGACAGCATCACCTCGGCCCACCTCCGGCCGCGGCCGAACCGGCGTGCAGACGCGCGATCGCGTCGGTGAGCGCGTCGAACCGGACCACCCCGCTCGGGGACCCCGCTTCGTCGAGGACGACGACCGCACCGCCTGGCGAGCCGAGCGCCGAGTCGAGCAGGTTCCTGGCCGTCGCCCGCGGGCCGACGCGCGGCAGCGACGCGGGGTCGACGCCGGCGGGCAGGCTGGCGAGCGGATCGACGGCAACCTCCCCCGCCTCGACGAGCCCGAGCAAGGCGATGCGGCGCTCGTTGCCGAGGAAGCCGGCCACGAACTCGTTCGCCGGGTCGGCGAGCAGTGACGCGGGCGTGGCGTCCTGCTGCAGGACGCCTCCGGGGGCCAGTACGGCGATGCGGTCACCGACGAGCAGCGCCTCGTGGACGTCGTGGGTGACGAACACGACGGTCTTGCGCAGCTCACGCTGCAAGGCCACGAGGTCGAGCTGGAGCTGTGTGCGCACGACGGGATCGACGGCGCCGAAGGGCTCGTCCATCAGCAGCACCGGCGGATCGGCGGCCAACGCGCGGGCCACGCCGACGCGCTGCTGCTGGCCGCCGCTCAGCTGCCTCGGGTAGCGCGGCGCGAGGGCGGCGTCGATGCCGACCAGCTCGAGCAGCTCCAACGCACGGCGTCGACAACGCTCGCGGTCCCATCCGAGCAGCCTCGGCACGGTGGTGACGTTCTCGAGCACGCTCCGGTGGGGGAACAGCCCGATCTGCTGGATGACGTAGCCGATGCCGCGGCGCAGTTCGTGCACGGGCACCTCACGCACGTCACGTCCACCGAGCCTGATCGTTCCCGAGGTGGGCTCGACGAGGCGGTTGATCATCCGCAGCACGGTGGTCTTGCCCGAGCCCGACGACCCGACGAGCACGGTGATCGAACCGGTCGGCACCGTCAGGCTGAGCTCGTCTACCGCCACGACGCCGCTCCGGAACCGCTTCGTCACGCGGTCCAGCTCGATCACGGCGCGACCCTACCCACCGAGGTGCTGACCGAGGATCGGCCCCGGCGGCTTCGACGGTCGGGAGATCTGCACCACCTCCTTCGCGTCGCCGTCGACGACGAGCCATCCCCGCCCGGGCGCAGCCGGCTCCCGGCGCCCCCGCGGGATCACCGCGCCGAGCAGGTCGGCGTCGAGCGCATCGACCCCGTCGAGCAGCAGGCCGTGCCGGCTGCGACGCACCACCTGGGTCCAGTGCCCGTACGCGGCGCGCAACGGCCCCGGCCGACCCGCGGCGACCACGGTCAGTCCGGGGTGGGCGCTCATCGCCCGGACCAGCCGGCCGTCAGGATCGTCGAACATGTCGGCGTCGTCGACGACCACCAGCGTGCGCCGGTCGATCACGCTCAGCCTCCCCAGCTCCCCGAGCGTCACCGCGGCCCGCTCCCGACGCCGACCCGAGCACCACAGCACTTCGGCACCTGCCCCGGTCGAGGCCGCCGGTGCCGCGCCCATCGCGTCGACCCAGCTCTCGGCGAAGCGGGTGAGGACCGACGTCCGTCCCGAGCGGGACGGCCCGACGACCAGCAGGTGCTCGCCGAGCGGCACGTCCACGCAGACGACCGCACGGCTCGCGGCACCGAGCCCCACCGCCAGCACTGCACCGGTGTCCGACCACCGGGACTGCCCGGCGACGACATCGGCGCCCACGTCCGCAGGCAACAGCCCGATCGCCGCGGGAAGGCAGCGCGGCGCGCCCGCCGTTCGCCGTCCCGCTCGGCGCCGCGGCGGCGGCCAGCCGTCGGGGGTGGCGAGCTGGGCCTCGATCAGCTCGGGCCACAGCACCGCGCGGCCCGGAGCCGCACCGGGCGCCGGAACCCGTCCAGCCGGAACACCGCACAGCGTCGCGTCTGCAGGGTCGCTCACCTTCATCACCCAGCGCTGCGGACACATCGACATGATCGCGGCGGGCACCGCGGCCACGTGCTCGACCGCGATCACGGCGACGACGCCCCGTGCCGGACCCTGCGCGAGCACCTGGTCGAAGCGGTCGAGCCACTCGCCGCTTCGTCCGTCGTCCAGCGCGCGGCGCACCACGTCGAGACCGTCGACGAGCACGACGGTGCGCACGGCAGAATCCCCCGACGTCGACCGTGCATGCAGCAGCTCCACCAGACGGGCGAGACGCTCTGCCTCGGCAACGCCCACCACCGCGCCGACGTGGTCGAGATCGGCAAGCTCGCGCAGGCGCAGGTCGGCACGCCCGTCGATCGCGTACAGGTGGATCTCGTCCGGCGTGTGACGCGCGGCCAGCGCCCGCGCGATGCCGACGAGCGTCGAGGTGACCCCCGATCCGTGGGCGCCGGCGACGAGCAGGTGGCCGGTCGCGGACCACGAAACGGCCACCCGTCGCTGCCGGTCGGGATCGTCGGCACACCCGACGACCACCTCGTCGCGGGCGTCACCGTCGTGCAGGTCGACGTGCAGGTCGGCGAGCAGGTCGGCGAGATCGGTCGGCGTGATCTTCCGGGGAAGCGCCGGCAGCCACGGCGCAGTAGCCGACCCGCCGGGCCACGCCAGCGCCGCTTCCTCGACCGCGCGCACCATCGACCCGAGCGACCCGCCGTCGCCCTCGGGCACCGGCCGCCGACCCTCGACGCGCGGCATCGCGCCTCCGGGCGCGCGGCCGACGGCCGTGCACGCCGCCTGGAACACGATCAGCTCGCCGGCGCCGAGGCGCAGGACGGCCCGGCCGGGAAAGGCGCGCGGCAAGGTGGCGGCGACGGCGTCGCCGATCACCTCGGTGGAGTCGGAGGCGTCCTGCACGCGAAGGGCGATCCGCAGGTTCGTGTTCGCGCGCACGTCGTCACTGACGACGCCACCTGGCCGCTGGGTGGCGAGCACGAGGTGCACGCCGAGGCTGCGCCCGCGCTGGGCCACCGACACCAGAGCGCCGAGGAAGCCGGGGAGCTCGGCGGCCAGCGTCGCGAACTCGTCGACCACGACGACGAGCCGGGCCAACGGCTCGGCATCGGGCAAGCTCCGCAGCCCGGACAGGTCGTGGACCCCGTGGCGGCGCAGCACGGCCTCCCTCCGGCGCAGTTCGGCCTCCAGGCTGCGCAGCACCCGCTCGGCCAGGCGGTCGTCGAGATCGGTGACCACGCCGACCACGTGGGGAAGCCTGGCGCAGGCGTCGAACGCGGCCCCGCCCTTGTAGTCGACCAGCACCAGACTGCAGAAATCCGGCGGAGCGCTGAGGGCGAGCCCGAGGACGAGCGTGCGCAACAGCTCGCTCTTGCCGGATCCGGTGGTGCCCGCAACCAGCGCATGCGGGCCGTCACGGACGAGGTCGACCTCCACCACGCCGTCGGCGGCGATCCCGAGCGGCGCCGAAGGCGAGGGGTCCGCGCCACCCAGGCTCCAGCGGGCGAGTATCGCTTCGGGCAGATCCGCGCCGAGGATCGCCGCCGCAGACACGACCTCGGGAATCTGCCGGTGGGGGTCGTCCAGCTCGGGGTCACGCCACTGCGCGAGGGCGGCGGCGGCATGCTCGGCCAGCGCTGCGGATAGCCCCGCGAGACGCGCCACGGCCGGGGGCCGACCGTGCCCGCGGCGCTTCGCGCGACCGTCTCTCGTGAGCTCCACCGTGCAGGTGCACCAGGCGGGCAGCTCCTGCACCGTCGTCGCGAGGACGACCACAGCGGCGGGGCGACCGGAGACGAGCAGCCGACGCAGCGGCGCCGTGCGGGCGCTGACGAGAGCCGGATCGTCGACGAGGGCGACGACCATGCCGTCCGGCGACGAGCCTTCCGGCTCGACCGCGCCTAGTTGGGGAAGCCACCGCGTCCACGCCCACGACCTCGTGTCGCGGCTCTCGACGATCAAGCGCCAGTCGCTCGGACCGACCGCGGTTGCGAGCTGGACCAGCATCGACCGCGCGAGGGCACGAGCATTGGGTCCGGCGATGCCGGTGACGGTCCCGGGCGCGAGGTCGAGCTCGACGGGGACGTCGCCGAGGTGTCCGTGGCGCTGCGCGATCGCCCACACCGCGGTGTCGGCAGGCTCGCCGGCGAGCTCGGGTTCGGCTTCGATCCGGCCGGGGCCGATCGAAACCCACCACGCGTCGTCGTTCTCGGCCCTCCACGACCACACCTGCCCGGACTCGGCCCGGGCCACGACGGCGGGCAGCGCGGGCAGCCGCTTGCGGCGGGCGCCGGCGCGGAGCTGCTGCTGCGCGGCGAGGGCGCTCTCGAAGCGCTCCAGGGCGTGCTGCCAGCTGCGCCGGCGGCGCCGCTCTGCCCGCCAGCGGCCGACGTGATGCGCGCCCCAAGCCGCGGCCGCGACGAGTGCTCCGACTGCACCGATGAGCAGGATCAGCCTCTGGCCGGTGACGGCCGCGATCACCCCCGCCGCGACGAGCCCGGTCAGCGCCGGGCCGAGCACCGCCGGAGGCGCACCGGTAGGCGCAGCCTCCTCCGCGGGCACTTCCACCGGAGCCGGGACATTCGGCTGTTCGACGCCGCCGCGGTGGACGGTGCGCCGCCACGGGCCGGCCTCGTCCGGACACCGGGGCTCCACCTGCGCCGGGCACCCGCTTCCGCTTCCGGCGGCGCGAAAGACGAGCAGGCTCCCCCCGACCGACAGCGAATCTCCGGCGGCGACGCTGCGCCGGCGGCCCGGCGTAAGGAAGACGGCGTCGGTGGTGCCGGCATCGTCGTTGCCTGCCCGCCCCCGGCCCGCGAGCTGGAGCACCGCCGCCCCACGGGGTTCGGCGGTGACCTCTACCAGCAGGTGGTGAGGTTCGAGCTCGGAATCGGCCAGCTTCACGTCGGCGGTGGGCGAGCGCCCGACCACGTGCCGACCCGGCAGCAGGGGGATGCGGTGCCCGGCATCGGGCCCGGCCTCCACCTCGAGCACCAGAGCAGCACCGACCTCGGATTCCCGAGCAGCCGACGACCGCTCCACCACGCTGCCCTCACGCAACCCGCAACGGGAGAGCGCGGCGCTCGCCGGGGCGACGTCGCCGTCGATGCTCAGCTCTGCCGTCGGCCAGCCGAGCGCGTGCGCGAGGTCGGCCACCGTGTGCGTGGGGTGCAGGCCGACGACCGTCGTGTCACCGTGACCGGAGACGCGCAGGTTGAGCCGCACCGCGTCGTGCGCGAGATCACCCATACGTGCGGTGTGTGGGCGCCGAATCGCACCGCCCGGCAGGATCGGGCAGCGGATCTGCCAGGGATTACGCGCGGGGAGAGGTGCTGTGAGCCAGCCGGTGAGGCGGTGGGTGAGACCCGCCTCCCACGATGCGCGCCATGACCGTGACACCTCGTGCCGATGGAATTGCACCCACCCTCACCGACAAGTTGCGCGACGAGTGGGGACACCTGCGGACCCGTCCGGATCTGGCCTCCCGCGTGAGCAGCTGGCAGCTACCCCTTGGCCCGCCGCACGTGGCCGAGGGCCGCGCGGGACTCGACGCGGTCCTCGCGTCGGCCGGTTTCGAAGGCCGCCGCGACGACGAGCAAGCAGATCGGTGCCTGGCCGCGCTAGTCGCCGCCGCCGCCGAAGACGAGCTGGCCGCTCGGGTCGTGCTGCAGCGGATCCTGCCCGGCCTGGTGAACATCGCCCACCGCCGCGGACCCGTGGCAGGCGGCGTCCGCCGGGCCTTCGACGAGCTGGCCGGCACGGCCTGGCTCGTCATCCGCACCTACCCGATCGATCGACGGCCGGCGCGTGTCGCCGCGAACCTGCTGCGCGACATCGAGTACCGGGCCTTCGTCCGCGAGCCGCGCCTCGTCATCCACCAGCGTGAGCAACCGACCGAGTGCCACCGCCTGCCCGACGTCGCGGAGCAGCCCTGCGCCGAGCCCTTCGTCGAGCTCGTGGCGCTGCTCGCGGAGGGTGTGCGAGCTGGGCTGTCAGCGCAGGACCAGTCGGTGCTGTGCGAGGCGGTGTCGTCGGAGTCGCCGCGGGCGTCGAGCCGACGGCTCGGCATCTCCGAGCGGTCCTGGAGAACCTGGCGCGTCGCTTCTGCAGCGAGGCTGCGCCGGCTGGTCGAGGAGTCAGCCGGCGACGGCGCTGCGGAACCGACGTAGGCGGAGGCTGTTGGAGACGACGAAGACGCTCGACAGCGCCATCGCCAGGCCGGCGATCACCGGGTTGAGCAGCCCGAAGGCGGCCAGGGGCAGCGCGGCCACGTTGTAGGCGAAGGCCCAGAACAGGTTGCCCTTGATCGTGGCCAAGGTGCGCCGGGCGAGGCGGATGGCATCGGCCGCGCTGCGCAAGTCGCCGCTCACGATGGTCAGGTCGCTGGCCTCGATGGCTGCGTCGGCGCCGGTCCCCATCGCCACCCCGAGATCGGCCTGGGCGAGCGCCGCGGCGTCGTTGACGCCGTCACCGACCATCGCCACGACGGAACCCTCCGACTGGAGGGCGCGCACCAGGTTCACCTTGTCGGCAGGCAACACCTCGGAGATCACGTCCGCCGCGGCGATGCCCACGTCGGCGGCGACCGCCGCGGCCGTGCGTGCGTTGTCTCCGGTGAGCAGCACCACCCGCAACCCGAGGGAGCGCAGCATCTCGACCGCGGACCTCGACGTGGGCTTGGGCATGTCGGCGACGACCAACACGCCGCGCACCTCGGCGTCCCAGTCGGCGACCACCACGGTGCGCCCCGCGCGCTCGGCGGCGTCGACCGCCTCGGCCAGCTCCTCGGGCAGCACCAGCCCCCGGTCGGCGATGGCCCCCGGACGCCCCACCGTGACGAAACGGCCGGCGACGCTCCCCTCGACGCCGAAGCCGGCGCGGCTCGCGAAGTTCTCGACCGGTGGCAGACCGCGGCCGGCCAGCTCTGCGCTTCCCGCGGCGGCGATCGCCCGCCCGATCGGATGCTCGCTAGCCGCTTCCACCCCGGCGACGGCGCCCAGCAGCTCGCCACGGTCGACTCCCGGGGCCGCCACGACCTCGACCAGCCGCATGTCACCGGTGGTGACCGTGCCCGTCTTGTCCAGCACGACGACGTCGATGCGACGCGTCGCCTCGAGCACCTCGGGGCCCTTGATGACGATGCCGAGCTGAGCGCCGCGCCCGGTGCCGACGAGCAGCGCCGTCGGTGTCGCGAGGCCGAGCGCGCACGGGCAGGCGATGATCAGCACGGCGACGGCAGCGGTGAAGGCCGCGGTCACGTCGCCGTCGACGGCGAGCCAGACCACGAGCGTGAGAATGCTGAGCCCGATGACGATCGGCACGAACACCGCGCTGACCCGGTCGGCGAGGCGCTGCACCTGTGCCTTCCCCGACTGTGCCTCGGCCACCAGGCGAGCCATCTGCGCGAGCACGGTGTCGCTGCCGACCCTCGTCGTCCTCACGACCAGTCGACCGCCGACGTTGACGGTGCCGCCGGTCACGGCCGACCCGGCGGCGACCTCGACGGGAACGCTCTCGCCGGTGAGCATGCTGACGTCGACGGCACTCGCCCCGTCGACGACCTCGCCGTCGCTCGCGATCTTCTCCCCCGGCCTCACGACGAACCGGTCGCCGACTGCGAGCTGGCCGATCGGCACCCGTACCTCGATGCCGTCGCGCAACACCGCCGCGTCCTTCGCCCCGAGGTGGAGCAGCGCACGCAACGCCGCCCCCGCGCGGCGCCGGGCTCGCGCCTCGAAGTAGCGCCCGGCGAGCAAGAAGGTGACGAGCGTCGCCGCCACCTCGAGATAGATCTCGTCGCTCCCCGATCCCCCGTGGCCGCGCTCGGGCACCAGGTTCATGTCCATCGTCATCCCCGGCATACCGGCGTCGCCGAAGAACAACGCCCACACGCTCCACCCGAAGGCGGCGATGACGCCGAGCGAGACGAGGGTGTCCATCGTCGTCGAGCGGTGCCGCAGGTTCATCCAGGCGGCACGGTGGAACGGCCACGCGCCCCACACCGCCACCGGCGCGGTCAGCGTCAGGGCCAGCCATTGCCAGTTGTCGAACTGCAAGGGCCTGACCATCGACATGAGGAGCACAGGTGCGCTCAGGAGCGCGCTGACCACTAGGCGCTGGCGCAGGTCGGCGGCGCGGGCCTCACCCGCGAGCTCGGCCGGAGTGAGCTGCTCGCCGGCGTTCCCGTCGCCACCAACCGTGCCCGGGGCGCCACCTGGCGATCCGTTCTCGGCAGGCAGTGCCCCGTACCCGATCGCCTCGACGGCGGCGACGAGGTCGGACGGCGACAGGGTGTCCGGGTCGTACCGCACCGCTGCCTGCTCGGTGGCGTAGTTCACCGACGCAACCTCGACACCGTCGAGGCGGCTCAACCGCTTCTCGATCCGCGCCGCGCAGGCCGCACAGGTCATGCCCGTGACGGACAGATCGACTTGGCGCGAAGCGCTGGTAGGTGAACCGGCCATCAGCGCACGGCTTCGTATCCAGCCTCGTCGACGGCGGCGGTGATCGCGGGCCAGGACAGCTCGTCGCCGGTGACGAGGACGACCTTCGTCGCGAGATCGACGTCCACCGACGCCACCCCGGCGAGTCTTACAAGCTCCTCCTTGACCGCCGCCACGCAGTGGCCACAGGTCATGCCCGGCACCTTCAGCTCCATCGTCTCCATGTCGGTTGTCTCCTCTCTAAGAGCGCAGCAAGCGCTCGACGGCGCGGGTTGCCTCGGCGACAAGCTCGTCGGCACGAGCGCGATCGCCGTGCTCGGCGGCGTTCGCGACGCAGTGGCGAAGGTGGTCGTCGAGCAGCAGGAGCCCGATCGACTGCAGCGCCTTGGTGGCCGCAGCCACCTGGGTCAACACGTCGATGCAGTACGTGTCGGCCTCGACCTGGCGCTGGAGCCCGCGGATCTGGCCCTCGACGCGGCGCAGCCGGGTGAGCACGGCCTGCTTGTCGTCGTGGTATCCGGGGGTCTCACGCATCGCTGACGAGTATACCCCGGTGGGGTATCCGAACAAACCCCCTCAGGGGCGCTCGGAGAACTTCGGCGGGCGCTTGCCGAGGAAGGCGTCGATGCCTTCGCGAGCGTCGCCGGTGAGCGCGGCCGCGGCCATCACTCCGATCGCGTACTGGTAGGCCTGATGTTGGGGCAGGTCGACCTGGGCGTAGAACCCCTGCTTGCCGAGCGCCTTGGAGAGCACCGAGCCGCGGCTCGCGCGCGAGATCAGATCGTCGACCGCGGCGTCGAGCTGGTCGTCAGCGACCACCCGGTTGACGAGTCCCCACTCGGCAGCCGTCGCGGCGTCGATCGGGTCACCGGTCATCGCCATCTCGAGGGCCCGCTTGCGCCCGATGTTGCGCGCCACCGCGACGAGAGGCGTGTGGCAGAACAGGCCGCCCTTGCCCCCCGGGAGGGCGAAGGCGGCGCTCTCCGCGGCGACGGCGAGGTCGCACGTCGCGACGAGCTGGCAACCCGCCGCGGTGGCGAGGGCATGGACGCGGGCGACGACGGGCTGGGGGATCGCCTGGAGGGTGTCCATCATCACCGTGCACACCTGGAACAGCCGCTGCGCCGCGGCAAGATCGGCACCGGCCATGTCGGCGAAGTTGTGACCCGCGGAGAACACCGGTCCCCGGGCCGCGAGCACCACGCCGTCGGCATCGCTCGCGCCGACCGCCCGCAGCGCGGCGGTGAGCTCGAGCATCAGCTCCGACGAGAGGGCGTTGCGCTTGTCCGGACGGTTCAAGGTGATGCTGACGATGTTGCCGGAGCGCTCCACGAGCAGGTGTTCGTACGAAGCAGCGGAACCACCTTGGACGCTCACCTCTTCAGTCTCGCGCCGCTCCTGGCACACTCGCGACCGGGGGCCGACGAGGGAGAAGTGATGCGTTTTGGAGTGATGTTCGCGAACACCGGTCATGGCTCGTCGCCGCCGGGCGCGGTACGGCTGGCCCAGGCCGCCGAGGCGGCGGGGTTCGAGGCGCTGTGGACGGTCGAGCACGTCGTCGTGCCCTCCGGCTACGAGTCGAAGTACCCGTACGACCGCAGCGGCAAGATGGCCGGAGGGGCCGAGGACTTCGACCTGCCGGACCCGCTCGTGTGGCTCACCTGGGTCGCCGCACACACCGAGCGCATCAAGCTCGCCACCGGCATCTTGATCCTGCCCCAGCGCAACCCGGTGATCACCGCGAAGGAGGTGGCCACGATCGACCACCTCTCCGGTGGCCGGATGGTGCTCGGGGTCGGCGTCGGTTGGCTGGCCGAGGAGTTCGCCGCGCTCGGCGTGCCCTTCGAAGGCCGCGGCGCCCGCCTCGACGAGTACATCGAGTTGATGCGAGCGCTCTGGACGCAGGAGCGGGCCACCTTCCATGGCGCCTACCACCAGTTCGAGGACTGCATCGTGCGTCCCCGCCCGGTGAATGGCACCGTGCCGATCGTCGTCGGCGGGCACACCCAGCGCGCGGCACGCCGCGCCGGGCTGCTCGGCGACGGGTTCTTCCCCGGCAGCGCGTCGTTGGAGGACCTCTCCGGTCTGTTCGCCACCGTACGTTCGACCGCCGAGCAGGCCGGCCGTGACCCAGGGGAGATCCAGTTGATCGCGGGCGGAGCGGGAGCCCCCGGCGAAGCACTCGACCGCCGCATCGAGGCGCTTGCCGAGCTCGGCGTCGATCAGGCGGTCCTACCCGCCTTTCCACCCGACCGGCTGCTCGAGATCGGCGCCGACCTGACCCGTCGCTTCGGCTGACGGGTCCCTAACTGCCAGGACTGATGACCCTTGCCGCGCCCGGTCGTCTGATGCACCGTGACCTCATGGCAAGAATGGAAATGGCAACCGCGGTCGGCGCGATCCGGCCCGACGACAGCCTCGCCGTCCCGCTCGGGCCGGGGGTGCCGGGCGGGTTCATGCACGCGCTCGGCGAGCGTGACGACTTCACCCGGCTAGAGGTGTTCGGCGCCCTCCTGCCCGACCTCTACCAACTGTTCATGCGCAAGGGCGTGCACTACCGCAGCGGGTTCTTCGGGCCGGCGGAGCGGTTCCTGCGCGACGCCGGTGCGTCGATCGACTTCGTGCCCGCGGACTTCCGCCGGTTCGAGCCGATCCTCCAGCACCTGGCGCCGCGGGTGATGGCGACCGCAGCCGCGCCGCCCGTCGACGGCTGGGTCAGCCTCTCCGTGCACGCCGGCGCCGGCATCGACGAGCTTCACCGCGCCGGCGCCGACCCCGACCGCGTGCTGCTGGTGGAGGTCAGCGAGAAGTACCCCCGCACACACGGTCTCCCGCCCGATCACATGCACAGGCTGAGCCTCGACGAGATCGACATCCTCGTGGAGTCGGATCGTGCGCCGCTCGACCTCGCCGATGCACCGCCGACGGCAGAGGAGATCGCCATCGCCGAGCACGCGATGGCGTACTTCCAGAACGGCAGCACGGTGCAGACCGGCATCGGAGGCATCCCCAGCCAGATCGCGACGATCCTCGCCGCGAGCGACCTCGAGGATCTCGGCGTCCACTCCGAGATGTTCACCACCGGGTTGATGCGTCTGCACCAATCGGGAAAGGTCACCAACCGCAAGGGCTCGGAGTTCGACGGGTTCACGCCGACGACGTTCGCGGCCGGCATCCCCGAGCTGTACGAATGGCTCCAGGACAACGACCAGGTGCGCTTCCTGCCGGTGCGTCTCGTCAACTCGCCCGAACGCATCGCCCGCAACCGTCACATGGTGACGATCAACGGTGGGATGGCCGTCGATCTGTCCGGTCAGGTGGTGGCCGACACGATCTTCGGCAAGCAGTGGAGCGGTGTCGGCGGCCACGAAGACTTCGTGTCCGGGCCTGGGCTCTCCGCCGACGGGCGCAGCCTGATCTGCCTGCCGTCGACGAGCTCGATCAACGGCGAGCTGGTCACGCGCATCGTCCCCGAGCTGCCGATGGGCAGCGTCGTCAGCACCCCGCGGCACCAGGTGGACATCATCGTCACCGAGTTCGGTGCCGCCGAGCTGCAGGGCAAGACGATCCGCGAGCGGGCGACGGCGCTCGCCCAGATCGGCCATCCGGACTTCCGCGACGAACTGCAAGCCGTCGCCGAGATCTGGCCGCAGGACTAGGTCAGCGCTCAACGGGCGAGCGCGGCCACCTGCTCGGACGCCTCGATCAGCCAGCCGGGGAAGATGCCGAACACGAGGGTGAAGGCGGCCGCAGCGGCTATCGCGATGCCCGCCGACAGCGGAACGCGCACCGGCTCACGCTCGGTGTCGCCCTCCTCGGTGCCGGTGAGCCACATGCTGACCATGATCCTGAGGTACAAGTACGCAGCGACGACGGCCGAGACCATCGCGATGATCGCGATCGCATAGCTCTCGACGTCGACCGCGGCCTCGATCACCCCGAACTTGGCGATGAACCCCGACGTCAGCGGCACTCCCGCCTGGGCGACGAGGAACACCGTCAGGCCGAGGGCGAGCAGGGGACGCTCGCTCGCCAAACCCCTGAACGCGCCGATGTCGGTGGCGCCGTCGCCGGTGCGGGTGACGAGTGTGACAACACCGAACGTCCCGATGACCAGCACTGCGTAGAACAGCAGGTAGAGCGCTGAAGAGGCCGTGCCGTCGTTCACCCGGCCGACGTGCCCGGCGGCTTCGACACCGACGAGGATGAAGCCGGCATGGCTGATCGAGGAGTACGCGAGCATCCGCTTCACGTCGGTCTGCACCACGGCGAGGATCGATCCGAGCACGAGCGAGGCGACGGCGAGCACCCAGATCACCGGTCGCCAGTCGTCGGCCAGTGAGGGCAGGGCGACGACGAGCACCCGCAGCATGGCGAGGAACGCCGCAGCCTTGCCGGCCGACGCCATGAATGCCGTCACCGGCGTGGGCGCGCCCTGGTAAACGTCGGGAGCCCAGAAGTGGAAGGGCACGGCGGCCACCTTGAACGCCAGCCCGACGAGCAGCAACCCGACCCCGGCAAGGAGCATCACGTCGTCGCCCTGGAGCAGCACCTCTGCGTCGAGCACCCCCGCGACGCCGGAGATGTTGGTGCTGCCGGTGGCGCCGTACACGAGGGCGATCCCGTACAGGAAGAACGCCGACGCGAAGCCGCCGAGGATGAAGTACTTGAAGCCGCTCTCGGTGCTCTCCGCCCGCCGGCGGTGGCTGGAGGCGAGCACGTACAGCGACAGGCTGAGCGTCTCGAGGCCGAGGAACGTGACGACCAGGTCGTTCGCCGCGAGCATCACCACCCCGCCGACGGCTGCGCTCAGGTAGAGCGCGTACACCTCGGGCCCGTCCATCGACTCACGCCGCAGGTAGCCCTCGGTGACGAGCGCGGCGAGAACGATCGCGACGCAGATGGTGATGGTGCCCCAGAGCGCGAGGTGGTCGACGGCGAGGCTGCCGTTGACGATCGTGCGCGGCCCGTCGTTGCTGACCTCGACCCACAGCACCATCGCCAGTGCCCCAGCGGTGCAGGCGCCGACGACGGTCACCAGCGCGTACATGCCCCGCGCCCACGGCCTCGTCAGGCCGGCGACGACGAGCATCGCGACGGCGGTACCGATGAGGACGAGCACGGGGCTCAGCGCGAACCAGTCGATCTCCGGTAGCGCGACGTTCGCCTGGGCCACGAGCG
Source organism: Actinomycetota bacterium (assembly GCA_016700055.1). Classification (NCBI taxonomy): domain Bacteria; kingdom Bacillati; phylum Actinomycetota; species Actinomycetota bacterium. The sequence continues at coordinate 1,854,853 of CP064997.1, read as the reverse complement.
AGGCCATCAGCCCTCTCCCTCCGTGTCGCCGGACTCCTCCAGCACCACCGGCTCGGGAGCCCGGTAGTCGGTGCGCTCCTCGACGTGGGAGATCAGGGCTTCCACGCTGGGGCCGATGCGGTCGAGCATCGGCTTCGGATACACGCCGCAGAACACGATCAGCCCGACGAAGGGCAAGAGCACCAGCCCCTCGCGCAGCTTGAGCTCGGGAAAGCGTGAGTTCTCCTCGTCGGGTTCACCGTGGAACACCCGCTGGTACGCCCACAGCAGGTACAAGGCGGCGAGGATCACGCCGGTGGCCGCGACGACGACCCACCACCGCGCGGTGGCGAAGCTGCCGACGAGGATCAAGAACTCGCCGACGAAGCCGTTCAGACCCGGCACGCCGATGCTGGAGAGCATCACCACCATGAACACGCCGGCGAAGATCGGCGCCACCTTCTGGATGCCGTTCAGTTCGGAGATCTGGCGCGTGTGGCGGCGCTCGTAGATCATCCCGACCAGCAAGAACAGCGCCCCTGTCGACACGCCGTGATTGATCATCTGCATCACGCCGCCCGACACCGCCTCGGTGGTGATCGCGAACGTGCCGAGCACGATGAACCCGAGGTGGGCGACGGAGGAGTAGGCGACGAGCCGCTTCAGGTCGGCCTGCATCGTCGCCACGATCGCCCCGTACACGATGCCCACCACGGCGAGCGTCAGGAAGAGCGGTCGGCTCCAGTACGCGGCCGCCGGGAACAGGTACACCCCGAAGCGCAGCAGGCCGTACGTGCCCAGCTTCAGCAGCACACCGGCAAGGATCACCGACCCGGCCGTCGGCGCCTGCGTGTGAGCGTCGGGCAACCACGTGTGCAGCGGCACGAGCGGCACCTTCACCGCGAACGCGATCGCGAACGCGAAGAACAGCCAACGACCCGTGGTGGCCGAGAAGTTCGCGCTTTCGGCAAGGGTGACGAGGTCGAAGGTGATCCGCCCGACGTCGTCGCGGGCAAGCAGCGCGGTGGCGATGATCCCGACGAGCATGAACGCGGAGCCGATCATCGTGTAGAGGAAGAACTTCGTCGCCGCGTGGACGCGCCCTTCGTAACCCCAGCCGCCGATCAGGAAGTACATCGGCACGAGGACGATCTCGAAGAACACGAAGAACAAGAACAGGTCGAGGCTGAGGAACGACCCGAGCACCCCGGTCTCGAGCAGCAACAGCCAGGCGAGGTACGGCTTGTCGTCGTGGTGCGGATCGCACCCGAGGATGGCGAGCGGGAACAGCACCGCGGTCAACACGACGAGGAACAACGAGATGCCGTCCACACCGAGGTGCCACGAGATGCCCCACGTGCGGATCCACTCGTGCTGCGACGTGAACTGGAACCCCGCTTCGCCGCTCTCGAACGCGGCGAGCAGCCACAGCGCGAGCCCGGCGGTGAGCACCGATACGACGATGGCAAGGAGCTTGACGATCTCGGGTCGACGCCGCGACACGAGCACCGTCGCGAGAGCGCCGATCGCCGGCAGAAGCACGATCGCGCTGAGGATCGGGAAGCGGACCGCGGCCGCGCCCTCTGCGGCGATCAGCGCGCTCACAGCAACACTCCCCGCAAGAAGAACCAGGCGAGCAGCGCGACGACCGCGAGGCCGATCGCAGCTGCGTAGGTTCGCACGAACCCCGTCTGGCCCTTGCGCAGCAAGCCACCGACGCCCTGCACGGCGCGCCCGCTGCCCTCGACGGCACCGTCGATGACGGCGGTGTCGAACGCGGCGACGGCCTCGAACCCTTGGCGCCCGGGCCCGCCCATGAACGCGGACACGGCCTGGTCGTAGTACCACGCGTTGGCCAGCACCTCTGGCTCGACAGGGCGCACCCGATGGCGGGCGTACACCAGGTAGGCACCGATCACTCCCGCGATTCCGACGAGGATCGAAACCACCGCGATCGTCACCTTCAGGTCTTCGGTGCCATCCTTCAGGTGGCGCTCGCCGAACTCGACCACCGGCTCCAGCCAGTGCTCGAAGAACTGCAGCCGCGGGGTGAGCGGCAGGTTCAGCACTCCCCCGCCGATGGACAGCAAGGCCAGCACCACCAGCGGGGTGAGCATCGTCCACGGGCTCTCGTGGGGCTCGAAGTCACCGTGGGCGCCGTGTTCCTCGCTGCGGTCACGCCAACGCGCCTCGCCGAAGAACACCATGATCACCTGGCGGGTCATGTAATACGCGGTGAGCAGCGCGGCGACCAGCGCGAAAACGGCCAGCACCGGGCTCTTGTCCCACGCGTAGACGATGATCTCGTCCTTCGACCAGAAGCCGGAGAACGGCGGCACCCCCGCGATCGCCAGCCAGCCGACGATGAACGTGACCGCGGTGACGGGCATCAGCACGCGCAGCGCACCCATCTTGCGCATGTCCTGCTCGTGATGCATGCCGTGGATCACCGAACCCGCGCCGAGGAAGAGCAGCGCCTTGAAGAAGGCGTGGGTGACCATGTGGAACACCGCGGCGATGTAGGCACCGGATCCGACGGCGAGGAACATGAACCCGAGCTGGCTCACCGTCGAGTAGGCGAGCACCTTCTTCACGTCGTTCTGGGCTACGGCGATCGTCGCGGCGAAGAGGGCGGTGGCGACGCCGACGACGGCGATGATGGTCGGCGCCCAGTCGTAGGCCGCGGTCAGCACCGGACTGATCCTCGTCATCAAGAACACACCGGCAGTGACCATCGTCGCCGCGTGGATCAGCGCCGAAACCGGGGTGGGGCCCTCCATCGCGTCGGGTAGCCACAAGTACAGCGGGAGCTGCGCGCTCTTGCCGGCGGCGCCGACGAACAGCATCAGCGCGATCGCAGTCGCCGTGACCGGAGCGAGTGCTCCCGACTCGGCGGCTTCGTTGATGCCTGCGTAGGAGAGCGTCCCGACCGCACCGAAGGCGAGGAACATCGCGATCATCACGCCCCAGTCGCCGACGCGGTTGGTGACGAACGCCTTCTTGCCCGCCGTCGCCGCGCTCTGCCGGGTGTGCCAGAAGCTGATCAGCAGGTACGAGCACGTCCCGACGCCCTCCCACCCGAGGAACGTGACGAGCAGGTTCTCGCCCATCACCAGCATCAGCATGGAGAAGACGAAGAGGTTGAGGTACAAGAAGAACTTGGGGAAGTCGCGGTCGCCGTGCATGTACCCGATCGAGTACAGGTGGATCAGCGCACCGATGCCGGTGACGAACAGCGCCATCGAGATGCTGAGCGGGTCGGCCAGGAAGGCGAGATCGACGCGCAGGCTGCCGATCGGCATCCAGGCGAAGATGCGCTCCACGTGGAGTCGGTCCTCGGGTTCGTCGCCGAGCAGGTCGAAGAACACGCCGACGCTGACGAGGAACGCCGCCGCCGTGGCGAGCGTTGCGACCCAGCCGGCGAGCGGCTCGCCGAGGCGGCGGCCGAACAGCAAGAGGACGACGAACCCGGCGAGGGGCAGGGCCGGGATCAGCCAGATCACATCGAGCACGGGTGTCTCCTCAACCCTTCAGCGTCGCCACGTCGTCGGCTGTAGCGCCGGGCCGGCGGCGCATGATGGCGACGATGATCCCGAGCCCGACGACCACCTCGGCCGCGGCGACCACCATCACGAAGAACACCGTCGTTTGCCCCGCGATGTCGCCGAGCCGGCGAGCGAGCGCGACGAAGCTCAGGTTCACCGCGTTCAGCATCAACTCGACACACATCAACATGATCAGCGGATTGCGGCGCACGAGCACGCCGACCGTGCCGATCGTGAACAGCACCGCGGCGACGAGCAGGTACCAGGTGGCGGTGGGGGTAGCTGCGGCGACGAGGCTCATCGCCGGCTCCCCTCGCCGGGCGTCGCGCCCGCGTCCGGCGTGCGGCGCCCTCGTCTGGTCAGCACCACTGTGCCGATCACGGCGACGACGAGCAGCACGGACGTCACCTCGAACGCGACGACGTAGTCCGAGAACAGGTTCGTCGCCACCTGCTTCACGTTGTCGTCGCCGTACGGCGCGGTGGCCGGATCGCTGCCCGGCACGGCGATGCCCGTGCCCCGGGCGGTGACCGAGTCGCGTCCGCCGACGATCGCGGCGCAGAGGAACACGACCAGACCGACACCGACGATGCCGGCCAGCCACCGCTGCACGGCGATGGGCTCCGTCCGGACGTCTTCGACCGTATCGACGCCGAGCAGCATGATCACGAACAGGAACAGCACGACGATCGCGCCCGCGTAGACGATGACCTGGACGGCGGCGAGGAAGTGGGCGTCCTGGGCGACGAACATCACCGCGACGCCGAACAGCGTCAGCACCAAGCTGAGGGCGGCATGCACCGGATGGCTGCGGGTGACGACTCCGATCGCGCCGAGCAGGATCATCGTCGCGGCGACGAGGAAGACGGCAAGCTCCATCATCTGGGATCGACCCCCTCGGCGTGGTGTTCGTCGTCGAGCGGCTCCGGGGCGCGCACGCCGTAGCCGAGCTCGCCGCTCCAGCCGACGACACCCCGGAAGCGCGCGTCTCCGCTCGGTGCGGTGGCCCGCACCCACCCCGACGTGGCCAGGTCGTCACCCTCGCGCCAGTCCTCCCACGGCATCTGGCGCGGCTTGCCCTCGTCGTCGACGAGCAGCTCGGTCTTCGTGTACACGGCGTCGCGGCGGTTCGTGAACGAGAACTCGAACAGCTTGGTCTCGGTGATCGCCTCGGTCGGACACGCCTCGACACACAGGTCGCAGTGGATGCAGCGCAGGTAGTTGATCTCGTAGACGAAGCCGAATCGCTCGCCCGGCGAGGTCGGCTGGTCCGGGTCGTTGTCGGCGCCGCGCACGTAGATGCACTGCGCCGGGCACACGCCGGCGCAGAGCTGGCATCCGATGCACTTCTCCATCCCGTCCTCGTACCGGTTGAGCACGTGGCGGCCGTGAAGCCGGGCGGGCTTCGGGATCTTCGTGTCCTGGTGCGTCTTGCCGCGGCGCGCAGCTCGCCCACCCGAGTACTGGGTGGTGACCTTGTTGCGGTAGCCGACCTGGCGCAACGTGACGAGGAACCCTCCGAGATAGCCCATCAGAGGTTCACCCCCTCGGACCGGTGTCGGTGCCCGGACCTGACCGCCGCGCTCATCAGAGCGAAGCCGCCGAGCAGCACCACCCCGGCGATGCCGGCCACGACGAACCGGTTCCAGCCCTCGTCGTCGGCGAGGCGCAGCGCGGCCAGCAGCATGAACCAGCCGAGCGCCAACGGGATCAGGATCTTCCATCCGAGGTCCATCAGCTGGTCGTAACGGAACCTCGGCAGCGTCGCCCGGAACCACACGTACACGTACAAGAACACGAGCACCTTGGCGACGAACCAGAGCGTGCCCTCCCACGAGCCCGGGATGAGGGGGATGTCGAACAGCCCCTGCGGGCCGCCGAAGAACAAGGTGACGATGACCGCGCTCATCGTGACGGTGTTCATGAACTCGGCCAGGAAGAACAGCGCGAACCGGATGCTCGAGTACTCGGTGTTGAAGCCCCCGACGAGCTCCTGCTCCGCCTCGACGAGGTCGAAGGGCGGGCGGTTGAGCTCGGCCGTGGCGGCGATGAGGAAGATCACGAACGGCACCACACCCGTGGCCACCACGTGCCAGTCGGCGATCGTGTCCTGCACGTCGACGATGCCGCTCGTCGACAGGGTGCCGGCGACGAGCAACACCGAGCCGACGCTCAGACCGAGCGCGGCCTCGTACGAGATCATCTGCGCGGAGGCGCGCACTGCCCCGAGGAGCGGATACTTGGAGCCGCTCGACCATCCGGCGAGCATCACCCCGTACACGGCGATCGACGACAGCGCGAGCACCAGCAGGATGCCGATCGGCGGGTCCGCCAGCTGCACCCTCGTGACCTGCCCGAACCACACCACGGTGCCCTGCTTGCCGTCGCTCCAGTCACCGCCGAGGGGGATCACGCTCCAGACGAGGAACGCGGGCACCAGCGCGAGGAACGGGGCGAGCTTGAACACGAGCCGGTCGGCGCGGTCGGGGACCAGGTCCTCCTTGAAGAACAGCTTCACGCCGTCGGCGAGCGTCTGCAGGATGCCGAACGGCCCGGCCTTGTTGGGCCCGATGCGGTTCTGCAGCCCGGCGACGGCCTTGCGCTCGAACCACACCATGAACATCGTCACGACGAGACCGAGCACGAAGATGAACACGGCCTTCAACAAGACGATGAGCAGCGGTGTCCAGGTGAGGTCACCGACGAGGAGCGGGTCGAGAGCGAACATCTACATGTTCTCCACGCGGACGTCGATCACCGGCGACGCGGAATCGATCAGCTCGCCGACGTTCGGGCCGGCCTGGTTCCATGCCGCCCACACCGTGCCGCGCAGCACTGCCGGGTCTGACTGCACCGGCATGATCACGCTGGTGCGCGGCGAGGACACCTTCACCGACGCGCCGTCGGACGCTCCGAGGCGGTCGAGGTCGAGGGGGTGCACGTGCAGGGCGGCCGGCCGCGCGAGCGGGGCCAGCGAGGGCGAGTGCGCGGTCCCGACGGCCTGGTCGTACAGGCGGCGCCCGACCACCAGACGGAAGTCGTAGCTGTTGCGCTCCGGCGTGGGGAGCCCCGACGGAGTGGGCACAGCCACCGCCGGCGCGCCGCCGGCGCGTGACAGCGCATCTTGGACGTCGGCGAGCGCGCCGAAGCCGAGGTCGTGGCCGAGCGCCGAAGCGAGCTCGATCGCGATCATCCAGTCGGGGCGGGCCGCGCCCACCGGCGAGATCAACTGGCCGACGGCCGAGACCCTGCCCTCGATGTTCGTCGTCGTGCCCGCCTTCTCCGCGTATCCGGCTGCGGGCAGGACCACGTCGGCTCGTTTGGAGGAGGAGTTCAAGAACGTGTCGACGGCGATGATCCGCCCCACACCCGCGAGTGCCCGGCGGGCGAGGTCGGTGTCGGGTACGTCGGCGAGCGGATCGGCGCCGAGCAGCACCAGGCAGTCCAGCTTGCCCTCGGCGCCGGCGCGCAGCACCTGATGCGCGTCGCCCATGCCCATGCCGGCGGCGAGGGCGCCCCGCACGTTGCCGCGGCGCAGCACCGGCAGCACTCGCGCGGTGGGCACGGCGGCGAACACCTCGGCGAGGGCGTCGACGGTGTAGCGCGGGTCCTCGGCCAGGTTCGCCCGGCCGACGACGACCACCACCGCGCCGCGGCCGAGCTGCTCGGCGACATCGACCTCGGTGAGCGTGCGGCGCACCGCCGCGGCCTGAGCGCCGGGCTCGTAGCCGACGCTGCGCCACGCCTGAGCGGTCAGCCCCGTGGCTCGCGGGGTGAACTCGACGAGGCGGCTGCGACGCTTCTGCACCGCGTCTCGCACGCGCAGGTAGAGCACCGGCAGCTCTTCTTTCAGATCCGGCGCCAACAACACGATCGTGGCCGCCTGGCAGGCCTCGTCGATCGTCGCCGGCGGCAGGCCGAGCACCTCGGCCGGCAGGCCGTCGCCGAGTTGCGCGTCTACCCCGTCGACGCCGATCGAGCCGGCCAGCCTCGCCCAGGCCAGCGCGTCCTCGTTCGTGCCCCGCGCTCCGCCGAGGATGCCCACCCGTGACGGCCCGGCTGCGAGCGCCTCGCGGATCAGTGCCGCCGCCGCGGACAGGGCTCCCGCCCACGTGGTCTCGACCAGCTCACCGCTCGCGTCGCGCACCATCGGCGCGACGACTCGCTGCGGGGACCGACCCGCCTCGAAGTCGAACCGGCCGCGGTCGCACAGCCAGCCCCAGTTGACGGCGTCGCTGTCGACGCCTTGCACGCGCAGCACGTCGTCCCTGCTGGACTGCACCGCCACCCGGCAGCCGACTGCACACGTGGTGCAGGTGCTCTCCACCTGGGCAAGGTCCCATGGCCGTGCCTTGAACCGGTACGGCGTCGCGGTCAGCGCGCCGACTGGGCAGATCTGCACGGTGTTGCCGGAGAAGTACGAGCTGAACGGCTCGTCGGGGAACGTCATGACCTGCGTCTGGTTGCCACGCTGGACGAAGTGGATCAACGCGTCACCGGCCACCTCGTCGGCGAAGCGGGTGCACCGGTCGCAGAGGATGCAGCGCTCCCGGTCGAGCAGCACCAGGGAGCTGATCGGGATCGGCTTCGCGTAGTGGCGCTTCTCCTCGACGAAGCGACTCTCGCCGGGGCCGTGGCTGAACGCCTGGTCCTGCAGCGGGCACTCGCCGCCCTTGTCGCAGACCGGGCAGTCGAGGGGGTGGTTGATGAGCAGCAGCTCCAGCACCCCCTCCTGAGCACGCTTGGTGGTCGGCGACTCGGTGTCGACGACCATCCCCGGGGAGACCGGAACCATGCACGACGGCACGATCTGGGGCCCGCGGCCGGTATCCACCTCGACCAAGCACATCCGGCACATGCCGACCGGGTTCATCCGCTCGTGGTAGCAGAAGCGCGGGATGTAGACCCCGTGACGCTCGGCCGCGGCGATCAGCAGCTCACCGTGCTCGGCGACCACCGCCCGGCCGTCGATCGTGATCGGGACGGCGTTCGGGTCCGGCGTCGCGGCCGGCGTCGGCTCGGTGGCGGTCATGCTCCACCTCCGGCAGCGGCCACCGGGATCGTGCGGTGCCGCACGAGCTTCGCCTCGAACTCGTCACGGAAGTTGCTCAGCGCGCCGTGCACCGGCGCGTACGCCGAGGGGCCGACGAAGCAGATCGTGGTCATCTTGTACGGGAACGGGTACGCCTCCAGCCCGAGGCGCTCACTCGACGGGTGGGGGAACTCGCCGGGGCAGATCGACTGGCCCACCTCGTACAACTGGTCGAGATCCTCTGCGGTGCCCGCGCCGTCGACGATGCGCTGCAGGATCCGCTCCAACCACGTACCGCCTTCACGGCAGGGCACGCACTTGCCGCACGACTCGTGGGCGTAGAAGCGGGTGAGGCTCAGCGCCGCCCGGGGGATGTCGGTGGTGTCGTCCATCACCATCACCGCGCCAGACCCGAGCATCGACCCCGCGGCGCCGACGAGGCGTCCCTCGAACGGCAGGTCGAGCTGGTCGGGCAGGAACCACGGCGCCGAGCCGCCGCCGGGCACGAACGCCTTCAGCTCATTGCCGTCGCGAATCCCGCCGGCGAACTCGTCGCCGTAGATGAGGTCACGGAACGTCGTCGTCCCGTTGACGATCTCGAACACGCCCGGACGGCGCACATGCCCGGAGACCGCGACCATCCGCGTACCCGGCGACGTCGGCGTGCCGATCGCGGTGTACGCCTCGGCGCCGTGGCGCATCAGCCACGGCAGGTTGGCGATCGTCTCGACGTTGTTGACGATGGTCGGCTGGCCGTACAAGCCAATCGCGGCAGGGAAGTACGGCGGCTTCAGGCGGGGCATGCCGCGGTTGCCCTCGAGGCTCTCGATCAGTGCCGTCTCCTCGCCGACCACGTACGCGCCCGCGCCCCAGTGCAAGACGATGTCGACGGAGAAGTCGGTGCCGAGGACGTTCCTACCGACGAACCCGGCCTCGTAGGCCTCGTTCAGCGCCGTGGCGAGACGCTCCTGCGCCTCGGCCATCTCGCCGCGCACGTACAAGAAGCACTGCGACAACCCCGCCGCGTAGCACGCGATCAGCGACCCCTCGATGAGCTGGTGCGGGTCGCGCTCCATGAGCAGGCGGTCCTTGTAGGTGCCCGGCTCGCTCTCGTCGCCGTTCACCACCAGATAGCGCGGCCAGACCCCCTGCGGGGTGAGGCCCCACTTGACGCCCGCCGGGAAGCCGGCCCCGCCGCGTCCGAGCAGGGTCGCCGACCTCACCTCTTCGTGCACGTCGGCCGGGGGGCGAGCGAGCGCGCGACGCAGCCCCTCGTAGCCGTCGGTGGCTTGGAAGCGCTCCAGCGTGTACGAGTCGGCGTACTCGAAGCGAGCGGTGACGATGCGCGGCCGGTCGCCGGCGACGAAGCCGGCGGCGTGGGGGTAGGTGTCGCCGCTCACGACGATCCCTCCTGGACGACGGGGACCCAGGCCGGGGGCGTGGTGACCTCTTCGGGCGGGTGCGGACCGACGAAGCGGTCGGCGCGAATCCGTTGGCGGACGCGGGCGAGCGTGCCGTGGGGCGGCACCTCGTCGTGCAGCCGGCCAGCAGCGAGGTCGTCGAGCAGCGCGTCGAGCTCGGGAGTGGTCACCCGGTAGCGATACCGGTAGTTCACCTGCACGCACGGTGCCTCGGTGCACGCCGCCTGGCACTCGGCATGTTGCAGCGTGAACAACCCGTCGGGGGTGGTACCGCCGGCCTTCACCCCGAGTCGCTGTTCGGCATGGTGCATCAGGTCGTCCGCGCCCATCAGCGCGCACGACAAGGTGCCGCAGATGTTCACCACGTACCTGCCGACGGGCTCCATCTTGAACATCTCGTAGAACGTGCAGGTGCCGAGCACCTCAGCCGGCGTCGCCCCGACGAGCTCGGCGATGTGGCGGATCGCGTCGTGTGACACGTAGCCGTCCTGGCTCTGCGCGAGGTGCAGCAACGGGATGGTCGCCGAGCGCGGGCGCGGGTACCTGGCGATGATCTCCTTCGCCACGTGCACGTTGTCCTCCGACAGCCTGCCCATCAGCGGTCGACCTCGCCGAGAATCGGGTCGACGGAGGAGATCACCGCGACCGCGTCGGCCACCAGGCCCCCGCGCAACATGTGCGGCAGGGTCTGGATGTTCACGAACGATGGCGCGCGGATGTGAATCCTGTACGGCTTGGCCGAACCGTCACTGACCAGGTAGCACCCGATCTCACCCCGCGGGCTCTCGATCGCCACGTACACCTCGCCCTCTGGCACCTTGAAACCCTCGGTGAAGATCTTGAAGTGGTGGATCAAGGCCTCCATGGACTCGTCGATGCGCGCCCGCGGCGGTGGCGTCACCTTCTTGTCCTGGATGCGGTAGTCGCCGGGGGGCAGCTTGTCGAGCACCTGGCGCACGATCCTCATCGACTCCCGGATCTCGTTCAGCCGGATGGCGTAGCGGTCGAAGCAGTCGCCGTAAGTGCCGACGATGACGTCGAACTCGACCTCCGGGTAACGCAGATAGGGCATCTCGCGGCGCAGATCCCACGGCACACCGGTGGAACGAAGGATCGGCCCCGTCGTGCCGAGCGCCAACGCCTCGTCGACGGTGATCACCCCGACCCCTTGCAAGCGCTCACGCCAGATGGGTTGCTCGGTCATCAGCGTGTCGTACTCGTCGAGGCGCGGCGGGATGAGCTCGAGCAGCCTCAGCACGTCGTCGCGCCAACCCGGCGGCAGATCGGCGGCGACGCCACCGGGGCGGATGTAGTTGTGGTTCATCCGCAGTCCGGTGACCTTCTGGAAGAAGCGCAACACCTCTTCGCGCTCGCGCCACCCGTAGATCATCATCGACACCGCGCCGAGGTCCATGCCGTTCGTCGCCATGAACAGCAGATGGCTGCTGATCCGATTCAGCTCGCTCATCAGCATCCGGATCCACACCGCCCGCTCGGGGATGTCGTGCTCGATGCCGAGCAGCTTCTCGGTGGCCAGAGAGAACACGAGCTCGTTGTTCAGCGGGCTGGCGTAGTCCATGCGCGTCACGTTCGTGCCGCCCTGCATGAACGTCAGCTCCTCACCGGTCTTCTCCATGCCGGTGTGCAGGTAGCCGACGATCGGCTTGCAGCGCAGCACCGTCTCGCCGCGCAGCTCGAGCATGAGGCGCAGCACCCCGTGGGTGCTCGGGTGCTGGGGCCCCATGTTGATGATCATCGTCTGGTCTTCGTCGGGGTCTGCCGGGAGCTCGCCGAGAGCGGCTGCGTCGGCCTCGCTCATCCGCAGCACCGCGCCCACCTCGCGCAGCAGCTCCGCGGCGGTGCACTCGCTGCGCGGGCGCATCTCCTGCGCGCCCTCGCTCGTCTGGCGGACGAACTCGTCGAGGGTCATCGGGCATCACCGCCGCGCGCCGCGAAGTCGGTCGAGAACTGCACCGGAATGCGTCCGGGCTCGTAGTCCTTGCGCAGCGGGTGACCCTCCCAGTCCTCGGGCATGAGGATGCGGCTGGGGTCGGGGTGACCGTCGAAGGTCACCCCGAACATGTCGAACACCTCACGCTCCATCACCTCGGAGCCCGGCCACAGGTCGAACAGCGTCGGCAGCACCGGATCGTTCTCGGGCAGCTGCACCCTCACCCGGATCCGCTCGCGCTGGCCCATGGAGAGCAGCGACACCACGACCTCGAAGCGCTCGGGCGCGATCCCTTCCGGCAACGCACGTTCACCCGCGTGGGTGAGGTAGTCGGTGCAAGTCAGGTCGACGCACATCGTGAACCCCTCGTCGAGGAGAGCCTTCAGCAGACCGATGTACTGCTCACGCGTCGGGTGGACGACGGTCTGGCCACGTGAATCCGTCACCGCGCACCCGTGACGCACGGCAGGCGGCTCGGGCTGGGCGGCCTCGGTGTCCTCGGCCACGTCGCTCACGCTCTCGACCGCGGCGTCAGCATGACCGGCGCCGGATGCGCGGCGGCCGGGATCTCGGTGATGTGCAGGTTGGCCCCGGCCCCGCTCGCGGCCCTCCGCCGCATCACCTCGCCGTCCTCGATCTTCTGGTGCAGCGTCTCGATCGCGTGGATCAGCGTCTCGGGGGTCGGCGGGCAACCAGGGGCGTAGACGTCGACAGGCACCACCTGGTCGACTCCTTGCACGATCGCGTAGTTGTTGAACATCCCCCCACTCGACGCGCAGACGCCCATCGAGATGACCCACTTCGGCTCCATCATCTGGTCGTAGACCTGACGCAGCACGGGAGCCATCTTCTGGCTCACCCGCCCGGAGACGATCATGATGTCGGCCTGGCGCGGCGACGCGCGGAACACCTCCATCCCAAAACGCGAGATGTCGTAGTGCGCGCCACCGGCGGCCATCATCTCGATCGCGCAGCAGGCGAGCCCGAAGGTGGCCGGCCAGCTCGATCGGCTGCGCGCCCAGTTGACGAGGCTCTCCAGCTTCGACGTGAGCGCGTTGTGCTCGAGCCCAGCGAGGCCGTCGTCCAAGACGTTGCGAACGAGCGAGGTCATCGCGTCGACGAGCCCGGGCTCATGCCGCGTGCTCCTTCGCGTCGCGGCCCTCGAGACCGACGCGACGGATGGTGGACGAGCTGGTCCGCTCGGCATCGACACCGAGGCGTCGCTGGCGATGGACCGGGCCCCAGTCGAGTCCACCGCGCGCGACCTCGTAGACGAAGGGCAAGAAGATCATCGCCGAGAACCCGAGCATCGCCCAGAAGCCGAAGGCACCGAGCTCGCCGTGGGACACCGCGTAGGGGTAGATGAAGACGATCTCGATGTCGAACACCACGAACAACATCGCCACGAGGAAGAAGCTGACCGGGAAGCGTTCCGGCGGCTCGCGGCTCGGCACGATGCCGCACTCGTAGGGCGCCTCCTTTGCCGCGGACGGCCGACGTGGCGCCAAGAGACGCGACGCCAGCAGGCTGAGCGCGGCGAAGAGCACGGCGAGCACAAGCAGGACCACGACGGGGAGGTACTGGCCCATGGGTCGCTACACCTTGGCTGGCAGAGACTTCGCGTCGGCGAGGTGGGCAGCGACGAAGCGGTCCCTGCGGTGCAGCAACCACACGCAGACGCCGAAGATCAGCGTCGAGCCGATGGTGATGAACGCCGACGGCTGGCGCTTCGTGCCGAGGTCACGCAGCATCAGCACGTACTCGTGAGGCTGGCTCTCGTCGACCACGGGACGCGCCGGCGCGCGCCCGGGCTCGGTGCGTTGGGGCACCAGCGGCTGGATCTCGACCAGCGCGTAGTGCGGCTCGTGGAAGAACGCGAAGAAGTCCAGCGACTCGCCGATCTTCGGCCAGCGCTCCCCACCGCGGTCGAAGACCTCGACGGCCTGGTACTCGCCGGCGGCGAACAGCTCGGCTTCGATCTGGATGATCTCGTCGGCGGAGGCGATGGCCTGACCGCGGCCCTGGTCGTCCTCGGGCAGCTTCACCCAGCCCTCGTCGACGATCGCCTCGCTGGCGGTGGCGGCGAGCTCGGTGAACGACACCTCGCCGTCGACCTGCAGCGGGTCGGTGAGGACCTCGGCCTCGTACAGCTTGTTCGCGTCACGGATGATCGCGAAGGGCTCGGCCGGCTCCCAAGTGGGCTCACGGCCCTTCAAGCCGATGCCGTAGGCCCACCAGATGGAGCCCATCGAGGCCATCCAGCCGAACAACCCGGCCAGCGCGACGAGCAGGCCGAGCCGGATGCCGACGTTCGTCGCGAGCAGCAGGTACACGCTGCCGCACAAGACCACGGCGCCGATGATGACGGTGAGGATGCCGCGCAGCTCGGGATCCCAGGCAATGGCCACCAGCGCGCTCACAGCTCACTCCGCACGTAGTCGACGATCTGCTTGATCTGGTCGTCGGACAGCATGCCGTCGAACCCCGGCATGCGCCCGGTGCCCTGACCCTGCTGGCCGTACTGCTTGCCGTTCTCCGAACCGGACTTGATGAAGTCGATCATCGCCTGCTCGCTGCCGAAGTGCGCGTTCGTCGAGCCGGCGCGCAGGTTCCAGCCGAACGCTCCGAGCCCGGGCACGCCCGGATCGCCGTAGCTCCACCCTTGGGTGTGGCACCGGGCGCAGGAGTACGCGCCGCTGCCGAGCTCGAGGTTGAACAGCGCCTCGCCGACGGAGCCGTAGGTGCCTTCCTCGACCGCCCGCTCGGCGGCGGCCTGCACTTCGTCTGTAGTGGCCACCGGCAACGAACCGCCCGAGCACACCGCCGGATCGTTGTCCGCGGAGAACTCGGCGTCGCCTTCGGCACAGCCCTCCGGAGCTACCTGGATGCTCTTCAGGTACTCGATCAGCGTCTGGATCTGCTGGGAGTTCATCGGCCCGCCACCCGCTACCCCCCAAGGCGACATCGGTGAGAAGGGCCGGCCGTAGACGAGGATGAAGCGCACCTCTTCCTCGCTGTAGCGGTAGAAGACGTTGTTCAGCGCCGGCGCCTTCCAGCTGACCGCACGCACCTGACCGGTCATCGGGTTGGTGACGGTGAAGTCGGCCGAACCGCCGGTGGCGTTCATGCCACCGTGACAACCGGCGCAGTTGAACCCGCCGTTGGCGGTGGTCTCGAACAACCCCGCGCCCCAGCCGACGAACTTGCGCTGATAGCTGGCTTCGGCACCCGCCTGGCGGCTGGGCTCGAACACCCAGTAGAGGGGCAGGCCGACGACGATGATCGCGAGCAGCAGCACACCGAGCAGCTGAGTGCGCTCGAGGTGCTTGCCCTCGAGCTCCTCGTCGGACAGGAACGGCTTGCGGTTCGGCGCCAGCTCGATCTCCGAGCCGATCTCGGCTCGCCCGGCCGCCCGGTTGAAGAAGAAGTAGACGACCCAACCGATCGTCACCGTCAACGCGATGACGATGGCGATGCTCGTCGGAACGGATGCACCCAGCATGGCTCAGTGACCACCCTCTCCACCGGTGATGCAGTGCGGACCCTCGGCCTCTTGGCCGGTGGTGTTGGTGCCGATCGGCGGGCCGTTGACGACGAGACCGGTGTCGACGATCACGTTGCCGTTGGAGATGGACACGCCGAAGCGATCCATGCCACGCGGCGCCGGGCCGGCCTTCTTCTCGCCGACGCGGTTGTACGACGAGCCGTGGCAGGGGCACTCGAACCACTGCGACGTCATGCACTCCGGCACCCGGCAACCGAGGTGCGGGCACTTCTGGTACAACGCGTTGATCCCTGCCTCCATGCCGGTCAGCACCGGCCCGGAGTAGACCGCCTTCGCCTTGGGCAAGGCGCCTGCGGGGTAGGCCGTCAACCAGGTGCGCGCCTCGGGCTTGTAGACGAAGCCGCCTTCCTGGCGGATCTGCACGAGCAGCTCGTCGAGCTTGCCGACGTTGAACTTGCCGCCGAAGCCGCCGCCGGCACGTGGCCACAAGAACGCGATCACCGCTAGTCCGAAGGCGCCGAGCCCGGCGGTCATGAGCGTCACCTGCGCCCGGTTGAAGAACTGCCGACGGGTGACGCCGACGGCGTCCTCGTCGGGGCGCACGAAGGGCATCAGCGCGCTCGGCTCGGCCTTCTCCAGCTCTCCAGACCGTGCAGCCGCGGCCGCGGCCTCGACCTCGGTCCCCGAAGGGGGTTCGGGCAGCGAGACGTCACTCGCGCGGTCTCGGCGGAGCGTCTCGCGGGAGAGCGCGCCGGCACCGCGCACGTCGCTGCGCCGCGCGGCGGTGACGAGCACGATCGCGCCGAGTACGACTACGGCGGCGATGGCGATGGCGATGGTGGCAGCAGTGCTCACGTCGGATCAGTCCTCACAGCTCGAAGAACAGCCCGTCCCGCCAAGGGAAGGTGAAGTTGAAGCCCGGGCCCCTGAAGAAGGAGCCGATCATGACGAGCACGGACCAGAACATGAGGTGCACGGTCATGAGGGAGGTGGCGAACTTGCGGTCCTCGGGCTTGTTGGACGGGTTCTTGTCGATGTACGGCGCGAGGATCAGCGCGAAGAGGGCGATGCCCGGGATGGTCACACCGGCGACCATCGGGTGGAACATCGTGAGCAGTTCCTGCAGGCCGAGGAAGTACCACGGCGCCTTCGAGGGGTTCGGCGTCTGGTTGGGGTTCGCGAGCTGCAGCAGCGGGGCGTTGACGAACACCGAGAACACGAACGTGAACGCGGTGCAGGCGAGCGCGGCGACGAACTCGATCGCCAGCAGATGGGGCCAGGTGTGCACCTTGTCGACCGGGGTCGCCTTCACGTCCTGGATCGAGCCCGACTTGACGACCGTCAGCAGCCGCTGGGTGTGTCCGCCCGGGCCGGCGCCGACGGGCAACCCCCCGGCTGCAGCGGGTGCGGAGGCCACGGCCGAGCCGACCCGCTCGGCCACCGCGACGCCACCACCGCCAGCCGGCGCCTCGGCGCCGCCCTCGGCCTTGTCGCGCGCGGCACGGCTGCGCTCCAGCAGGTGTGCAGGGATGCGCGGGTCGGCCGCGGGTGCGTCGGCGCCTGCCGCCGAGACGTCGGCCGCCGGGGCGCCCTCGCCTGCGGTGGCCTCGGCCGCGGCCTTCTCCCGCGCCGCCTGGGCTCGCTTCAAGAGGTGTTCGGGGATCTCGGTCATGTCGTCTGCGTCCTCTCGCTCACCGTCAGAGCGGCCCGGAGATGCCGCCGTCCTTGCGGACTCGCCAGAAGTGGATGGCCATGAAGATCACGATCACGAACGGCAGCATCAAGACGTGGAGCACATACCACCGCAGCAGCGTCTCGGGCCCGATCTCGACGCCACCGAGCAGCACGAAGCGCACCTGGGTGCCGAACACGGGCGTGTACCCCATCATGTTCGTGCCGACGGCCACGGCCCACATCGCGAGCTGGTCCCACGGCAGCAGGTAGCCGGTGAACGACAGCAGCAAGGTGAGGGTGAGCAGCACGACGCCGATCACCCAGTTGAACTCACGAGGTGGCTTGTAGGCGCCGTGGTAGAAGACCCGCGCCATGTGCAAGAACACCGACAGCACCATGAGGTGGGCGCCCCAGCGGTGCATGTTGCGCACGAGCAGCCCGAACGCCACCGAGGTCTGCAGGTTCTTGATGTCGTTCCAGGCCGCCGTGGCGTCGGGGCGGTAGAAGAACATCAAGAAGATGCCGGTGACGGTGAGCAGGATGAACAAGAAGAAGCTCAACCCGCCGAGGCACAGCGTGTAGCTGACCTTCACCGCGTGGCGCTTCACCTTCACCGGGTGCAGGTGGTAGAGCACCGAGTTCATGATGACGTAGGAGCGGTTGCGGGGGCTGTCGGTGTAGCCCTTGCGGAAGATCGAGCCCGGACGGAAGATCGAGTTCCAGGCCTGGCTTCCCTGCACCTGGTCGACCACCTTGTTCAGGCGGTCCTTCGCCGTCGGGCGAGGCTGGTCGTCGAGGATCTTGGCCATTTAACAGTCGTCTCCTAGAGCCTCATGCCGTAGCCGTAGCCGTGGTTGTTGGTGCGCACGTGCGCGTCGCCGGTCACGCTCGGGGTCCCCGCCTTGCCGAGGATGATGACACCGGTCGGGCAGCGATCGACGCACAGCGCGCAGCGGGTGCAGATGTCGTCGTCGATGATGAAGATCACATGGTCGCTCGGGTCGAGGCCGGGCTGCTCGGTGCCCGTCGACTCGGCGACCGCGTCGGGGCGCACCATGTGGATGCACTTCCACGGGCAGATGTCGACGCAGCCTTCGCACATGATGCACTCGGACTGGTCGATGTGGATGAACTGCTTCGGCTTGACGGCCTTCGAGAGGTAGTCGGCATCGACCTCGACGAGCTGGTAGTCGTCGGTGTACGGCATCATCGGCGGGTTCGCGTCGGTGCGAGCCATGAGCTCAGGCCTTCCTCACGAGGGGACGACCGTACGTGGACTGCTCGATCGCGGCCGGGGCCGCAGCCGCCGCCCCACGCTTTTGCCACCAGCTCCAGATCCAGATCTGCAGGCCGAGGAAGAACCCGTAGATGACGGTGACGAGCACGTCGCCCACCTGCAGGTAGCTGATGTCGAACGGGAAGTTGCCGCCCTTGGCCTGCGACTTGAAGATGTCTCCGGGGCCGAAGAGCATCTTGTCGCTCTGCCAACCGAGCTCGTTCTGCACATGGGTCAGCCACTGGTGGGGGACCACCCCGTACGCGAGGAACATCACGAAGAACGCGTAGACGGCTCCCGCCATCGCCTCACCCCAGGTGATCGGCGCGCCTGGGCGGCGCCTTCGCCCGTACGGGATCGCGAGCGAGGTGAGGAGGAGGGCGAGCAGGAGGGAGAACAGGAACGCCTGGTTCATCCCTGGCCACTTGAGGATGTCGATTGCCAGCATCGTCGCCGGAGGGCCTTTCCTCGTGAAACTGCTCACGAACTGTAGTCGCCTGTGTCGCTTCGCGGCCCAACCAGTCCGTTGGCAGACACGGTGTGCATCGGGTCTATCATGCGCGGCCCGCGAGAGCATTCCGGTTGTGCGTTCGTGCACGTGACCAGGCGGCGTTGGGACGCCAACCGCTCTCCGCTCTAAGGTGGCGCTCGTGTCGGGCCTGTCGGTTCGACCGCGCGAAGGCCTGGAAAGGACGCGTTCGTGACCGAGATCCCCGAGCATCTCCTGAAGCGCTCGCGAGAGCGGCGTTCGGCGACGGGTGGCGCCCCGGACGAAGGCGGAGACGCCGGCTCGTCGGCACCCGCGGCGTCCGCTTCGGCCCCGGCGGTCACCACCTCTGCGGCTCCGGCAGTACCGGCGCCCACCGCACCCCCGGCACCAGCGCCGCCGAAGCCCGATCCTGCGCACATCGCCGCCGCGAAGGCGCGCCCGCGCATCCCGTACTGGGCGATGGGAACCCTCGCCCTCCTGCCCGTCTTCCTCTTCATGTACGTCCGCGGCCTGACACCACAGGAAGCCGAACCCGCCGGCCCGATCGCGATCGGCGTCGAGACCTACGGCTCGTGTTCGAGCTGCCACGGCGCCGACGGCCAAGGCGGTGCAGGGCGGCCGTTCGTCAACGGCGAGGTGCTGTTGACGTTCCCCCACATCGAGGACCAGCTCAACTTCGTGTACGCCGGCACTGAGGGTTACGAGGCCGCCGGGATGACGACGTACGGCGATCCCGAGCGTGAGGGCGGAGCACGTGTGCCGCGCTCGTTCAACGGCGCCCCGATGCCGTCACAGGGGGCCAACTTCGGTGGTGCGCTGACCGAGGCCGAGATCCTCGGCGTGGTCTGCCACATCCGCTACGACCTCGCGGGCGCCGATTCGGGTGGCGACTTCGCGAGCGAGTTCGAGGAATGGTGCTCGCCGGAGTCCGAGGTCTTCGCCGGCCTGAACGACGGCTCGCTCACGTTCGACTCCATCGAAGGCCTCGGCACCGAGCCTCGCCCCGGCACTCCCGCCGGGGAGCCCGTCGGCGAGTAGTGAGCTGGCGCGAAGCCACGAACACGACGTCCTGATCGTCGGGGCCGGCCCGGCAGGGGCCGCCGCGGGTCACTGGCTCGCCGGCCACGGCCACGACGTGGTGATCGTCGAGAAGTGCTCGTTCCCGCGGGAGAAGACGTGCGGCGACGCGCTGACTCCGCGTGCCGTGACCCAGCTCGAGGCGATGGGCTTGTCGGGCGCACTCGCTCAGTTCCACCGCTGCGTCGGCCTGAGGCTCGTCGCGCACGACCGCGCGATCGAGATCCCCTGGCCGAGCCACCCGGTGCACCCCTCGCACTCGTACGTCGTGCGCCGGAGCACACTCGACTCGCTCGTCGCCGCGAGCGCCGTTGGAGAAGGGGCGGCGCTGTTGCACCGCCACGAGGCCACCGCTCCCCTGCTCGATCGCGGGTTCGTCCGAGGCGCGGTGGTACAGGCCGACGGCCACGACGATCCGCTGGAGCTGCGGGCCCGATACGTGCTCGTCGCCGACGGCGCGAACAGCCGGTTCGGGCGCGAGCTCGGGACGTTCCGCGCCAGGGAGTGGCCGTACGGCACCGCGATCCGGGCCTACTGGGAGACGCCGCGCAGCGACGAGACCCGCATCGAGTCCGTGCTCGACCTCGTCGACCGCAACGGCACCTCCGTCCCCGGCTACGGCTGGGTGTTCCCCGTCGGCGACGGCACGGTGAACGTCGGCGTCGGCCTGCTGTCCACCTTCCGCGACTGGAAGAGCGTCAACACCACCCATCTGCTCGACGCGTTCGCCCGTTCGATCGCCGATCGGTGGCAGATCGACCCCGATCGCCCGATCGAGCGCGCGGTGTCGGGGAGGGTGCCGATGGGCGGTTCCGTCGACCCGAAGGCCGGGCCCACGTATCTCGTCGCCGGTGACGCCGCCGGCAGCGTCAACCCGTTCAACGGCGACGGCATCGACTACGCCCTGGAGACCGGGCGCATGGCCGCCGAGGTGCTCCACGAGGCGCTGACCACGAACGATCCCTCCGTGCTGCAGCGCTATCCGGCGATGCTCGACGCCGAGTACGGCCAGTACTTCGCCGTCGCCCGGCTGTTCACGCGCATCATCGGCAGGCCGATCGCGATGCGTGAGCTGTCACGCGTCGCGATGCACAGCCGCCCACTGACCGAGTGGATGGTGCGGATCATGGCCAACCTGATGCGCCCCGGCGAGCGCGGCCCGGCCGAGATGGCGTACCGCACTGCGGCGGCGATCGCTCGCCTCGCTCCACGCGACTAGGCCACCCCGCAGCGCACGGCGGAGACCTCGCCCTCGTCGAGGTCGAAGACCGTCACGTGATCCCTGCCGAAGCGCTCGACGAAGTCGCCGAGCGATGTCGTCTCCTCGTCGCAGCGGCGGGAGACGACCGCGAGCAGCGGTACCTCCCACCCGTTGTCGAGGCGAGCCCAGGTGACACCGTCGAGCAGTTCGACGATCGGGGGCAGTGGGTATTCGGCCCCCGAGGCGGCGGAGGCGGGAAGCAGGCTGAACCACACCACCGCGTCGCCGAGCAGGTCGGCCGCGAACACGCAGCCGCCGAGCTCGGCGATCGCCTCACACGTCGTCTCTCCCGGCACGCCGTCGACCAGGCGCAGCTCGCGTCCACCGAGCAGGACGACGGTCGCCGTGCCCTGCACGCGACCGCCATCGATCGCGAAGCCTTCGTCGGGGATCACTCCCGCGGCCAGCGCGATCACGTCCATCCGCCGCGTAGGTGGAGAATCGTCGACGACGAGCTGCTCGCTCGGTCTGACGAGGGCGAAGAGTGCGAGAGCGAGCCCGGCGAGCGCGCCGAGTGCTGCCCAGAACCGGACGGTGAAGAACTGGCGCATCCGTCACGAGGTTGCGGTCGCGACGAGCGCGGCGCGGTGGGCTCGTTCGGCGATGTCGGCCAGGACGGCGTCGTCGTGACCGAGGCCGACGAACAACGCCTCGTACGCTCCGGGGGCGATCGCCACCGCCTCGGCCAACAGCGCGTGGAACAGGCGCGCGAACATCGCCTCGTCGGTGCGCTTGGCCCCAGCGAAGTCGACGGGGAGCTCGGGAGACAGATGGATGCCGACGAGCGTCCCGACCACGGGGAACTGAGCGTCGATGCCGCCGGCCGCGCAGGCGTCGCGCAACAACGCCGCGAGGTGGCGCGCCCTGGCCGCTAGCTCGATGTACACGTCGCCGGTGAGCTCGCCGAGCACGGCGAGACCGGCGGCGGTGGCGAGCGGGTTGCCCGCAAGGGTCCCGGCGTGGAACACCGGCCCGAGCGGCGACAGCTGCTCCATCACGTCGGCACGCCCGCCGACCGCTCCGATCGGCAGCCCGCCGCCGATCACCTTCGCGAAGCAGGTGAGGTCGGGACGGACGTCGTACTTCGCCTGCGCGCCCCCCGGGCCGAGGCGAAAGCCGGTGATCACCTCGTCGAACACCAGCAGGGCGCCGACGCGGTCGCACTCGGCCCGCAGGCCTTCGAGGAAGCCCGCCACCGGCGCCACCACGCCCATGTTCGCGGCAACCGGCTCGACGATCACCGCGGCCACCTGGTCGTCGAGCACCGGAACCTGGTTGTAGGGGGCGACGACGGTGTTCGCCACAGCTTCTTGCGGCACACCGGCCGTCCCCGGCAGGCCGAGCGTCGCCACGCCGCTGCCGCCGGCCGCGAGAAGGGCGTCGGTGGCACCGTGGAAGTTGCCGTGGAAGGTGACGATGCGGGAGCGGCCGGTGGCTCCGCGGGCCAGGCGCACCGCGGTCGATGTCGCCTCGGTGCCGGAGTTCATGAGACGCACGCGCTCACACGACGGCACCCGCTCGGTGATCGCCTCGGCGAGCTTCATCTCTCGCGGTGTCGGCGCGCCGAAGGAGGTCCCGTCGCCGGCGGCGGCCCGCACGGCGGCGGTGACCGCCGGATGGGCGTGGCCGAGGATGACCGCGCCGTAGCTCTGCACCAGGTCGACGTAGCGGCGGCCCTCGACGTCGACGACGTAGGGCCCCTCACCGCGGGCGACGACGTACGGCGTGCCGCCGACGGCTCGAAACGCCCGGATCGACGAGTTCACCCCGCCGGGGATCGCCCGCCGCGATCGTTCGAACATCTCCGTGTTCGACCGGACCCCGGCCCCCTGGCAGAGCACGGGATCGCAGCCCGCGTCGGGACAGCGCGGATCGCAGTAGGGGATCAGGCCCTGCGGCGACGTCACAGCCGAGCCTCACGCTCGGCGAACCAGCGGGCGAAGTAGGTGAGCACGATGTCGGCGCCGGCACGCTTGATCGCCGTGAGGTGCTCCAAGGCGACGGCGTCGTGGTCGATCCAGCCGTTCGCCGCCGCCGCCTTGACCATCGAGTACTCCCCGCTCACGTGGTACGCGGCGACAGGTACGTCGACGCGTTCGCGCACGGCGCGGATCACGTCGAGATAGGCGAGCGCAGGCTTCACCATCACCATGTCCGCTCCCTGTTCCACGTCGGCCAACACCTCGAGCACGGCCTCGCGGGCGTTGCGCCAGTCCTGCTGGTAGCCCTTACGGTCGCCACCGCCGGTGATCTCGACCTCGACCGCGTCGCGGAACGGCCCGTACAGACCCGACGCGTACTTCGCGGAGTAGGCGAGGATCGCGACGTCGGCGTGCGAAGCGCCGTCCAGCGCGGCCCGTATGGCCCCGACCTGGCCGTCCATCATCCCCGACGGCGCGACCACGTGGGCCCCCGCATCTGCCTGGGCGAGCGCCGCTCGGCAGTACACGTCGAGCGTGGCGTCGTTGTCGACCGAGCCGCGGGCGTCGAGCACGCCGCAATGACCGTGGCTCGTGTACTCGTCGACGCACAGGTCGGCGATCAGCACCATGTCGTCGCCGAGATCGCCCCGCAGGTCTGCCAGCGCCAACTGCACGATCCCGTCCGGGTCGAAGGCACCGGACCCGACGTCGTCCTTCGACTTCGGAACTCCGAACAAGATCACCGCCCGCACCCCGAGCCCGGCCAGCTCTGCCACCTCGCGGCGCAGGCTCGCGCGCGTGTGCTGCACGACGCCTGGCAGGGCTGAGATCGGGCGCGCTTCGTCGAGGTCTTCGCGCACGAACAGGGGGGCGACGAGGTCGTCGACGCTCACCCGAGTCTCGGCGACCAGCTCGCGCAGCGCAGCAGTGGTGCGCAATCGGCGCGGGCGGGCCGTGGGGAAGGGAGCGACCATCGTCACGATCCTACGGTCGAGGGGTGGTCGCAGTGACCACGGTCCGGCCGTGCCCGCCGCTAGCGTTGCCCTCTGATGCCGGTCTACGCGGAGCTGTCGGCCAACGAGATCGTGGTCGCACCCGGCGGCGAGGAGCACCTCGTGCTCACCGTGCGCAACCTCGGTGACACGACCGAGTCGTTCGTCGTCGTGCCCCTCGGGTTGTGCTCGGGCTGGACGTTGATCGATCCACCGAACGTCGTGCTATTCGCGGGCGAAGAGCAGGGGCTGCGGATCACGCTTCGCCCGCCGCGTTCCGCGAACGTCACCGCCGGCGTCACCGGACTCACCGTCCGGGTCGTGCCGTACTCCACTCCGGACGAGACGGCCACGGTCGAAGCTGCGGTGCGCGTGCTCGCGTTCCACGAGCGGCGCCTCAGCGTGCTGCAACCGGTGCTCCGCTCCAGACGGGCGGCGGTGTTCGACGTGGTCGTCGAGAACCTGGGCAACGAGCAGGCCACCTGCCGCCTGCATCTCGACGACGAGAGCCGGCGCGTCAGCGGGCGCTTCGAGCCGCCGTCGGTCGGGATCGAGCCGGGCATGAACTCCTCGGCCCAGGTGCGCGTGCGAACCCGGCGGCGACGGTGGCGAGGCGGCACCGCGACGCTGCCGTTCAGGGTCGAGGCCACCCAGGAGGGCAAGCCGAGCGCCATGGCACCGGCGACGTTGCTGCAGACGCCGCTGCTGACGCCGCAACTCGGTGCGCGACTGCTCGGCGCGGCGCTCGCGCTCGGCGCACTCGCCGCCGCCTGGTTCGGGCTCGTCCGCCCCGCGATGGAAGACGCCGCCGAGCGCGCCGTCGACGACCGCATCGACGAGATCGTCGACGTGACGCTCCCCACACCCGGGCCGGACGAGACGATCGTCAGCCTTCCCGACGACGGGTCCGCGCCGCCGACCAGCCCCCCCGAGACGGGCGCCCCCGTGTCGTTCCGCCTGGCGCCGACGACCGCGCTGGGAGAGACCGCGACGCAGGAGTACGTGGTGCCCGCCGGCAACCAGTTGGAGATCACCGACATCGTGCTCCAGAACCCCGAGGGAGACCAGGGCGCGGTGACGCTCAGCCGCAACGGCGAGGTGCTGCTGGCGTGGAACCTGATCAACGTGCTCGGTGACGACGTGAAGCAGTTCATCACCCCGATCGCAGCCGCTCCGGGCGACTCGGTGGTGCTCACCGTGACTTGTTCGGCGGTGGGCAATCCGACGCTCGCGGCGTGCACGCCGAGCGCGTCGTTCGCGGGCCGACTAGCCACCCCGTGAGCCGCCGCGGCCTGGCCCGCGAGGCGTTACCTCAGCGGCCGGGGTAGAGAGGCAGCGCCGGCGACACGGCGCCGCGCGGCAGCACCAGCACCGGGGCCGTCGCCGGTGTCACGTCACCGGTCGGGTCCGAGGCCACGAGCACGCGTGCGCCGACGCGTTCGTTCACCGGCAACCTGATCTGCGCGACGAACGCGCCGACGGAGTCGGTGGCCACGACGAGGCCTCGCCCGGAGCCGTCCGCGAAGGAGAGAACGACCGTGCTGTCGGGGGCGAACCCGGCGCCGACGACGTCGAAGGCCTGCCCGACACGGGCCACGGGCTCGGCCATCATCATGCCCGTCAGGTGACCTTCGCCGGCGACGATCGCGCTGGTGCGGCTGCCCTCGAGGGTCGTCACCGTGACGAGTGCCGTACGGGGCCCGGCCGCAGTCGGGCTGAACAGCACATCGATCTCGCATGCCGCGCCGAGAGGAAGCGCACGCGCGGTGCAGGTGTCCGACACGAGCCGGAAGTCACCGGGGTTCAACCCCGACAGGGCCACGGTGGCGACGATCGTGTCGAAGAAACCGCTGTTGGTGACCGTCACCTTCGTCGGGCTCGACGCCGACCCGACGTCTAGGGTGCCGAGGTCGGCGCCGGCGGGGTCCGCCGACAGCATCGGCTCGCCGCCGGACGCGACGACCGAGGTGGTGATCGCCGCGGATCCGAAGCCCTGCTCCGCGACCGTGATGCTGGCCGACGCCGGCCCGGGTGTGCGGGGGTAGAAGACGACGTTCACCGAGCACGACTCGCCGGGGGCGACGACGGTGTTCGGAGCACAGGTACCGCCCGTGATCATGAACGCCGGGCTTGACGACACGACAGTGGCGGGTACGAACGGGGTGAGGCCGCGGTTCGCGACCGACACGTACCACTCGGTGGAGGGCCAGTTGACGGGCACCGAGCCGATGTCGAGCGACGGCATGGAGAGCTCGACGGGCAAGGACGCCGACAGCACCTCGGAGGTGGAGCCCGCCGGTGCGCCCGGCGCCAGCTCGGTCGGGCTCGCCGACTCGAAGGTGACCACCCGGCCGTTCTCCGAGACGACAGGCGCGGAGTGGGCACCGACAGCGGGGCTCGCGCCGTCCGGGCGCACGCTCAGGCGACGCACGGCACGTGTCTGGAGGTCGGCGAACAACAGGTCACCGGTGGAGGCGTCACTGGAGAACGTCGTCGACGTGGACACCAGGTTGCGGGCCCGAGTGACGAAGGCCACCCCCGTGCTGAGCCCGGTGACCGCCGGTTGGCCGGAAGCCGCATCTCCGGCGACCAGCGGCGCGTCGCTCGATTCTGCCGGCGCGGCGGAGACGAGCTGGAACCCGTCGGGTGAGGCCGCGCCGTCTGCGTCGATCTCGTAGATCGCGGCGAACACCTGGGTGGCGCGGCAGGCCTGCTGGGAGCACGCCGGGTAGCGGGCGGCGACGAGCAGGGTCGACGTGCTGGCGAACGCGATCACGCTGCCGTCGTCGGAGACCGAGGGCTGCCCGGCGGTGCCCGTCGGCGAGGCGCCGGGCAGCGCCGAGACGATCGAGGTCGCGTCGAGGACGCGGTCCCAGACGAAGACCTGGGTGGCCGGTGCCCGACCACCGACCGACTCGGCCCACGCCGGCGCCGGCTCGGCCGCCGTGGCGTCGGAGGTGAACGCGACGAAGCGCCCGTTGCCGGAAACGGCGGGTTCGCCCTGGCCGAGGTAGCGCGACCCAGCGGTCGGCCGCTCGGTCGGCAACCCCGGCACCTGGCGGATGCGACCGAGATCTCCGGAAGGCACGGTGAGGTCGACCACCGATATTGCGGTGGGCCACGGCGACGGGTCGTAGGGATCGGCCGCCGCG
The DNA here is from genome assembly GCA_016700055.1 of Actinomycetota bacterium. NCBI lineage: Bacteria > Bacillati > Actinomycetota > Actinomycetota bacterium. Next base: position 1,827,576 of record CP064997.1, on the reverse strand, counting down.
CTGAACGCGACGACGGTGCCGTTCGACGACACGGACACGCCCGCCGCCGGGTCGACGCGGTTCAGGGCGTCTCCGGTGAGCGAGGTGGAGACGAGCTGCCACTCCTCGCGGCCTCCGCAGGCGACGAGCTCGATCTGGTAGACGTCCCAACGCTGGCCGGTGTCGTCGTCGCGGAACAGGTCGAACGCCATCTCGGTGACGACGGTCACCGTGCAGCCGTCGGAGCTGATCGTCGGCGCGCGGCTCTCGCCCGGGCGGATCCCCTCGGACGCCACGGTGAGCTCACGCAGGGCGCTCGCCGCTCGGTCTCTCAGATAGACGGTGCTGGCGGCGTCGGACCCAGCCGGTGCACTGCTGAACACGACGGACCGACCGTCGCCCGAGACGGACGGCTCATCGCCCCCGATGGCGGTGGAGGCCGTCGCGCCGCGAGCGGAGTCGACGGTGATCCCGGTGATCGCGGTGCGGGCCGCCGATGCGGGGAGCTGGGCCTCGACGGTGGCGACGGCCACGGCCCCGATGCCGACCGCGACGATCAGGGCTCCTCTCAGGAGCCGGCTGGTGGAACACGCGTGCCCTGTATGACCCGTCATCCGTGAGAGATCCCTGATTTGCCCAACCCGACCCTACCGGGCAGATCGCAACGCGCCGAGAAGTGCCGCCACGAGTCCCGCGACGGAGTGATCGGCCGCGACGGCGCTCACCTTGAGGCCGACCTCAGTGGCAACGGCCGCAGTCGCCGGGCCGAGCGCCACGACCACAGGCGGCGTCGCCGTGCCGAGCGACCTCGCCCATGCCCGCGCCGCGGATCCCGACATGAACAACACGGCGTCTGCCGCGAGCGCCCGTCCGGCAGCCGCCGCGCCGGGATCGACCGGGCGAGTGCGGTACGCGGCCACCGCATCGACCGTGTAGCCGCGGTCGCGCAGCCCGTCGGCGAGCACCGCGCGGGCGCCTTCCGCCTGGGCGAGCAGAACCCGACCTGGGCCGGCGGGCATCGCGTCGAGCAGGCCCTCCGCGATCTGACGCGCCGGCACGAGATCGACCGGCCTGCCGAGGGCGGCTGCGGTGGCAGCACCGACGGCGGCCACCCGAGGTCGCCCAGGAGGCGCCCCGGCGAGCGCGCCGGACACGCGCGTGGCGCCGTTGGGCGAGGTGACGACGACCCAGTCGTAGCGCGACACGTCTGCCAGAGCTGCGCTCAGCGCGGCGCCGCCGTCGGCCGGCTCGACGATCTCGATCAGGGCCAGCGTGAGGACGTCGGCACCAGCTTGCTCCAGCCGCTCGACCAGCGCAGTCGCCTGGGCGGCGGCGCGGGTGACGACCACCCGGGCACCGCGCAGCGGTTCGTCGCTCACCCCGCGGGGCCGTTCCCGACGGCCTGCTGATCGGCGCGGGCGGCGAGGCGCACCGCGTCGAGCCCGCCCGGCAGGGCCTCGGCGCGCCTGGTCCAGCCCTGCGGACCGGCCAGGAACCGCCACCAGCGCTCGCCGGCGACATGGGCTCCGACGGGCAGCGTGCAGCCCGAGCCGAGCTCGGCGAGGTAGGCCCGCTCCAGTTCGACCTCACGGCGCGCCACCGGGTCGTCGACGCGGGCGACGAGCTCGGCGGTGTCGAAGTCGTCCGTACGGCACTCCACCGCGACGCAACCCTGGCCGACGGCGGGCACCATCTCGTCCACCGCCAGCACCTGGGCCAGCCGGTCCGTCATCCCGAGGATCTCGAGCGCCGCGACTGCGATCAGTATCGAGCCGCCGTCGGGGACGCTCGACAGCCTGGTGGCGATGTTGCCGCGCAGCTCCACGAAGCTCAGGTCGGGCCGGGTGAGCGCGAGCTGGGCGCGGCGACGCACCGAACCCGTCGCCACCGTGGCCCCGTGGTCGAGGTCGTCGAGCGCGCGACCGACCAGGGCGTCACGCGGGTCGCGCCTCGCGCAGAACGCGGCCAGCTCCAAACCTTGCGCCGGCGTCGACGGCAGGTCCTTAGCACTGTGCACGGCGACATCGGCGCGTCCGTCGAGCACCGCGAGCTGGACTTCTTTCACGAACACCCCTTGCCCGCCGATCGAGTGCAAAGGGACATCCGTGCGCACGTCGCCGGTGGTGGTGACGAACACGAGCTCGGTGGCCACCCCGCTCCGGCGAAGCTGGCGCGCCACGTGCTCGGCCTGGGTGCGGGCCTGGTTGCTGCCTCGCGTCGCGATCCGCAGCGTGCGCACTGTGGCTCAGAGCAGGTCGAACAGGTCGCGCAGCGCCGCGGCGTTGCGCTCGCCGCGCGGTGTCCCCGCGTCGTCCTTCAACCGCACCGAGGCATCGTGCAACAGCTTGGCGACGATGCCCTTCGTCAGGGCCTCGACGGCCGCGGCCTGCGCCGGGTCGAGGTGCTCGAGCCGGCGGGCGAAGCGGTCGATCTCGGCCCGGCGGACCGCGTCGGCCCGTTCGTGCATCTGGGCGACCAGCGGCGCCGCCTGACGAGCGGTGGCCTCGGTGAGGAACCGCTCGAGCTCTTCGGCGACGATCTCGCGCACGGCCGCGGCCTCACCGGCACGCTGGTCGCGCCCACGCGCCGCCCAGTCGCGCAGGTTGTCGAGGTCGAGCAGGGTCACCCCGTCGAGGGCGGCCACCGAGCCGTCGACGTCGCGCGGCACGGCGATGTCGACGATCAGCAACGGCCGCTCGCGACGACCGAGCAGAGCCCGTTCGACGGCTTCGTGGTCGATCAAGGTCGTCCCCGACCCGGTGCAGGTGAGCACCATGTCGGCCTCGGCGAGGGCCGCGTCGAGCGCGGACAGCGGCACGACGTCGCCCTCCACCCGGCGCGCCAGCGAGCGCGCTCTGTCGATGGTGCGGTTGGTGACGGTGACCTTGGCCGCGCCCGAAGAGGCGAGCGCCACCGCGATCCCCTCACCCATCTCTCCGGCGCCGACGACGAGCACGTTGCGGCCGTCGAGGGTGCCGAGGCGCTCTTGCGCCATCTCCACCGCGGCATGGCTGACGCTCGTCGTGTGGCGGCTGATGTCGGTCTCGGTGCGCGCCCGCTTGCCGGTCTCGAGCGCATGGCGGAAGAGCAGGTTGAGGGTGCTGCGCGCGCCTCCCTCGTGCTGTGCCCGTTCCCAGGCGGTGCGCACCTGGCCGAGGATCTCGGTCTCGCCGAGCACGGCCGAGTCGAGTCCGGCGGCGACCTCGAACAGGTGGCTGACCGCGGCGTCATCGTGCTGGCTGTAGAGGTGCGCGGCGAGCTGGTCGGGGGTGAGCCCGCCGAGCTCGCAGAAGAAGTCGCGGATGTCGCCGAAGGCCGCGTGGAAGCGCTCGGTGACCGCGTACACCTCGGTGCGGTTGCACGTGGAGAGCACCACGGCCTCGCGCACGTCTGGTCGGGAGATGAGCGAGTGGATCGCCTTGGGCAGTGATTGGTCGGCGAGGGACACCCGCTCGAGCAGCGAGAGCGGCCCGGTGCGATGGTTCACGCCGATGACGACGATGCTCACGGTGCCACCCTACGCGCTCGCGCTCCGCGACCGGCCAGCCGCACCCACTGCGCCGAGGCCGTCGCTGCGGCGCTGTTCGTAGTAGCTGAGGATCTGCAGCTCGACGGCGAGGTCGACCTTGCGCACGTCGACGCCGAGCGGCACGGAGAGCACGACCGGGGCGAAGTTCAGGATGCTGGTCACTCCGGCGGTGACGAGACGGTCGGCCGCGCCCTGGGCGTCGCCCGGGGGCGTGGCGACGACACCGATCGACACCTTGTGACCCTGGACGACCTCGGCGAGCTCCTGCAGATGGCGCACGCGCACGCTGCCGACGACGAGGCCCACCTTGGCCGGATCGACGTCGACGATGCCGACCACGGGGAACCCCCGCTGCGTGAACCCGTCGTAGCCCGCGAGCGCCTGGCCGAGATGGCCGGCACCGACGATCACGACGGGCCAGTCATGGGTCAGCCCGAGCTCGCGGCGCACCTGGTAGACGAGGTAAGCCACCTCGTAGCCGACGCCACGGGTGCCGTAGCTGCCGAGGTAGCTCAGGTCCTTGCGCACCTTGGCGGCGTTGACGCCGGCGAGCTCGGCCAGACGTTCCGACGACACGTGCTCCACGTCGTCGCCGGCGAGATCGCCGAGGATGCGCAGGTATTCCGGCAGGCGGGCGACCGTGGCCTCGGGGATGCGGCGTCGAGAGCGCTCCGGCATGGCGGGTACCACGCTACGCGCTCGTGCATGGATTCACGAAGTCACCTCCGGCGGCCGTCCCTCTAGCCTCGGCGACCGTGACGACGGACGCCGCCCTCGCTGCCGCGGCCACCCTCGTCGCGGTGGCGTTCGGGTTGAGCACCCTTGACCGCTGGCTGAGGGGCGGTCGCGCGCACGAGCTGGCCTGGACGGTCTCGCTCGCCCTCTTCGCGCTCGGCGCCGGGGCGCTGTGGTGGGGGGCGGCGCGGGGCTGGAGCGCAGCCAGCTTTCGCGTCTTCTACCTGGCCGGCGCGGTGCTGAACGTGCCTTGGCTCGCTCTCGGCACCGTCTACCTGCTCGCCGGGGTGCACACCGGTGACCGCGTCCGCACCTGGCTGATCGGCCTCTCCGGAGCCGCCGCGGGTGTGGTGCTCGTCGCCCCGCTGCGGGCCGCGGTATCCCCCGACGCGCTGCCGAAGGGCAGTGAGGTGTTCGGGCCCGCACCGCGGTTGTTCGCCGCGGTCGGCTCGGGCGCCGCGGCGGTCGTGATCATCGCGGGGGCGGTGTGGTCGGCGGCGAGGGTGCTGCGCGGTCGATCTCCCGCACTGAAGGGAGCGGCGTCACGTCAGGTCGGCGCGCCTCGCCGACTGGCGCTCGGCAACGTCGCGATCGCCGCCGGCACGATCGTGCTGTCCGCGAGCGGCAGCTTGGCGGGCCGGTTGGGCGAGACCCGCGCGTTCGCCGTCACCCTCCTCGTCGGCGTCGTGTTGCTCTTCGCCGGTTTCCTCGTGGCGTCGAGTCGGACGCCGACGGCTCAGACGAGCTCTCTGCGCAACAGCTTGCCCGCGACGCTGCGCGGCAGCACGTCGACCGGCAGCACCTTGGAAGGGCACTTGTAGCGAGCCAGGTGCTCGTGGCAGTAGTCGACGAGGGTGTCCTCGTCGACCTCGGTGCCCGGTCGGGCCACGACGTAGGCCTTCACTGCTTCGCCCGTGTGCGGGTGGGCGACGCCGACCACCGCGGCCTCGGCCACCGCCGGATGACTGCGCAGCACGTGCTCCACCTCGGCGGGGAACACGTTGAAGCCGGACACGATGATCAGGTCTTTGATCCTGTCGACCAGGTACACGTAGCCGTCGCTGTCGGTGACGGCCACGTCGCCGGTGCGCAGCCAGCCGTCAGGGGTGAGCACCTTGGCCGTCGCCTCGGGGTCGTTCCAGTAGCCGAGGAACACGTTCGGCCCCCGCACCCACACCTCGCCGGCGTCACCCTCGAGCGCGTCGGCACCGGACTCGTCGACGAGGCGGATCTCGATGCCGTGGAGCACTCGCCCGACCGAGCCGAAGCGATGGGAGACCCCGACCGACGAGGTGACGACGGGCGACGCCTCGGTCAGCCCATAGCCCTCGCGCAGGGTCACCCCCAGGCGATCGCGCAGGTCACGCATCGCGTCCTCGGGCATCCTGGCGGCGCCGGTCAGCGCCAGGCGCACGGAGGCCAGATCGTCGCGGCCGACGCCTTCGAGTTGCGCGAGAGCGGTCCACATCGGAGGTGCGCCGGGGACCACGGTGATGCCGCGCTCGCGGATCGACTCGACCATCGTCGAAGGGTCGAAACGCTGGACGAGCACCACGGTGCCCCCCGCGGCAAGCGTGGCGTTGAGGACCACGTTCAAGCCCATGATGTGGTACACGGGCAGCAACCCGTAGACGATGTCGTCGGCGTTCAGCCGCCCCGGCGAGCTGAGCGACTGGTCGATGTTCGAGCGCAGGTTGCCGTGGCTGAGCATCGCCGCCCTCGGCGACCCCGCGGTGCCGCTCGTGAAGATCAGCACGCCGAGGTGGTCCGGGTCGACGTCGACGAGAGGCATCGGCTCGTGGCCGGCGAGCACGTCGAGGGAGGTGTCGGCGCTCATCGACTGCGACGAATCGGCGGCGATCACGAAGCGGACCGTGGGCACGCGGGCGCGATCGACATCGTCCCAGGCAGGCTGGGCCGAAGGTTCGACGACCACCGCCACCGCGCCGACAACGGCGATCTCACCCTCGAGCTCAGGTGCGGGGCTGGACGGGTTGAGCGGCACCGCCACTGCCCCGATGCCGATCGTGGCGAGGTACGCATCGACGAACCAGCGCGCGTTGCCGCACAGCAGCGCCACGCGGTCACCGGCCTCGATGCCGAGCGCGAGGAGCCCACCGCGCAGCGACGCGACCTGGTCGCGCAGCTCTCCGTACGTGGTCGGCTGGCGGCGGCTGATCAGGGCCACGCGCTGGGCATCGTGCCCCTCGATGATCTCCGCCAGGTTCATCAGTCGCCCCCTAGAACCACCCGAGGGGCCTCTCGTCGTCGAGTGACCACCTGGGTGCCAGATGGTAGTACGCCGACGGGCGTGATCGTCAGTAGTGGATCGTCAGTAGTGGATCGTCATTAGCCGGTCGTCGGTAGGCGGTCAGAGACGCAACAGCGAGATGATGCCGGCGGCGAGGATCGCGATCATCAGCAGGGCGAGCGTCAAGGAGATCGCGGGGCGCACGCCGGAGACGATACCGGCGCGGAGCGGCCCTGGCGAAGGTGCACGGCGGTCGTCGTCGCCCCGGTGGCATCGTCACGAGCCGGACCGACCACCACCTGGTCACCGATGCCGAGCGGCCCTTCTGCAGCGGCCGAGCCGCGGGAGGCGGCCACGGCGAGCATCCCGGCCGCGTCCGCGACCAGCGCGAGCGACCCGGCGGCGATGGCGTCGTAGCCCGCGACCACGAGCACGCTGCGGACGTTGCCGGCGAAGGAGATCTGGAGCCGATCCCCGACCAGTGTGCCGAACGCGTCACGCACGTCGTCGGGGGAGATGTTCAGCTCGCAGTTCCCGAACCGGTCGACGGACAGCACCTCGCCGACGAGCACTCGGCCCTCGGCGCCCGGTTCCTCGTGGGGCAGCGGCACCACGCCGGGCAGCAGGTCGGCGGGGTCGACGGTGGTCCCCAGGGTGTCGAGTGCGGCGCCGTTGCAGAGCTCGGCGGCGACGGGTGCGAGCACGTCACGCATCGCGAACGTGGTGGGCCCACCGCCCGGACCGCTGAGGTGGAACGACTGGTCGTCGAGCACCACGGCCCGCTCGCCGCCACCGACGACGGCCACGGCGGGCGCAAGCAGGCCGTTGTCCGGGCCGAGCAGAACGCCGCGCCCGCCCGCCACCTCGACCGCGACCATCCTCGACGAGCCGGCACCCGGGTCGACGGCCGCGATCACGACGCCGGCCGGCACGTACGGGATCGCCCGGGCGAGCGCGAGGGCGCCGGCACGCACGTCGAACGGTGCCACACCGTGGGTGAGGTCGATCACGCGCACACCCGGGGCGAGATCCTGCAGCACCGCGCGGACCACTCCCGCCGCCTCGTCGTCGGTGCCCAGATCGGAGAGCAAGGTCACCGTGTCGTAGCGCACGCCATGGCAGGCTAGGACCTGGACAACGGGCGCAGACGCGACAGAAGCCGGTGCCAACCCCCCGATGGCACCGGCTTCCGTCGGCGCAGCCCATGTGGGCGCGTCTCCCGGTCGAGTCGCTCGACCGGCGGTCGCTCGACCAGCGCCGACTTTAGACGCTGCTAGTCGGTGAGAAAAGAGTCACGTCCCGAATTGTTGGCGCCTATTCGCCGAGCTGCCTGCTGCGCGCCGCGGCGGCGGCGACGGCGTCGAGAAACGCCGCCCGGACGGCGTGTGACTCGAGCGCGTGGAGCCCGGCGACGGTGGTCCCCGCCGGCGAGGTGACGCCCGCCCGCAGTACGGCCGGCGGGTCACCGCCGGCGAGCAGAGCTGCCGAGCCGACGAACAACTGGCGCACGAGCGCCTCCGACGTCGCCCGGGGAAGCCCGACGGCGACACCGGCGTCCATCATCGCCTCGGCGACGAGGAACAGGTAGGCCGGCCCGCTCCCCGACAGACCGGTCACGGCATCGAGGCTCGACTCCGGCACCCGCACCACCGTCCCTACGGCGGAGAGCACCTGCTCGGCCCAGTCCACGTCCCGGTCGTCACAACCTCGGCCGGGGCTGATCGCCGCGGCGCCCTGGCCGATGAGCGCCGGGGTGTTCGGCATCGCGCGGATCACCGCCACTCCCGGTCCGCATGCGCTCTCCAGTTGGGCAAGCGTCACCCCGGCCGCGATCGAGAGCACCCGCGTCGCGCCGGCCGCCACGGCGGCGCCGGCAGCGCCCGGCGCGTCGGGAGGCTTGACGGCGATCACCGCGCCGGTGCACGGCGGTGTCGATTCGGCGACGAGCAATCCCGGGAAGCGCCCGGTGAGCTCGTCCCGGCGGGAGCCAACCACCTCCACCACACCGAGCTCGCCGACCTCGCGGCCGGCGGCGAGCAGCCCGGCGACGAGGGCCGCCCCCATGTTGCCGCCTCCGACCACCACCAGCGCCTGTGTCATGGCATCGCACGCTAGTGAGCACCCGGCGTCGGCCGCCCCCGCTGCGGCTGCGCCCGGGTGTTCCGACGACTTCCCCAAGTGCCGGCCCGCCCGGACGCCACCTGGTATGTGGGCGCGCTAGGGGGCGAAGCGGCCGGCGAAACCGATGCGGACCATCGTCGTGAAGCAACGCTCGACGTATTCGTGCAGTGACCCGAGCACCCGATCGAGCTCGTCCTCGGTGAGGGCCGGGAGCGCCAGCTCGCCGCGGAGGTAGACGGCATCTTCGGCCCCGATCGAGAAGTGCGCCCCGACGAGCGTGTCGTTGCGCCGCAGCAGGTGCTCGTAGAGCTGCTGCGCGTTCTCCTCGGGCGCGGGCATGACGTACGTCTCGTAGCGCAACGTCCTCTGGCCGAGGGCGAGCCAGGCCGTGGTGTAGTCCTTCGCCTCACCGCGCATGCGCACGTACCAGCGCCTCGCGTCGCCGGGATCGCGGTCCACCGCTTCGATTGCCGGGTTCGCCGCCGCCGCCGAGCTCAGCCACTCGTCGATCAGGCGCTCCGTCGCGTCGAGCGAGGAGACGCCGAACAACTCGCTCACGAGCAGGTCACCGGCTGGCGAGCGGCGACGTCGGCGTAGACGCGGCGCAACCTGGCGGCGGCCAGGCTCCAGGTGTAGTGGCGGCCGCGCTCGGCAGCCTCCGCGCCCATCGCCGCCGCCAGCTCCGGCGCGTCGAGCAGCTCGGCGGTGTGCCGCGCGAACAGCTCGGGATCGCGCCCGCGGACCAGGAAGCCGGTGCGGCCGTGGTCGACGAGCGACAGCAGCCCACCGACGGCGCTCGCGATGACCGGCACGCCGCAAGCAGCCGCCTCGAGCGCGACCAGCCCGAAGCTCTCCGAGCGGCTGGGCACCCACACCACGTCGGCGGCGCGGTAGTAGGTGGACAAGATGTGGTGCGGTTGCGGCGCCACGAAGCGCACCTGCGCGGAGAGACCGAGCGCTTCGACCAGGGCCTCGATGCGGCTGACCTCGGCCCCGCCCTCGGCGCCGCTCGCCCCGCCGACGACGAGCAACGTCGCATCGCGGCGCCCGAGCGAGTGCAGCGCCTTGACGGCGACGTCGAGTCCCTTCAGCGGCTGGATCCGCCCGACGAAGACCAAGACCGGCCCCGAGCCGAGCCCGAGCGCGTTCCGAGCACCGCGACGATCACCGGGCGCGAAGAACGCGTGCTCCACGCCGGGAGCGACGATCTCGAGCACGCCGGGTGGGTCGCCGTACAGCCGGCGGAACTGCTGCTCCTCCTGGGGGCAAGACACGCAGATGGCGTCGGCACAGCCGATGACGTCGGCCTCGGCGCGCTCCCGGCGCGCCGATTCGGTGTCGCCGCCCTCGGCCTTCACCCGTGCCAGCGTGTGGAAGGTGGTGACGAGCGGAAGATCCAGCTCGTGCTTCACGCGGTGTCCGGCGACACCGGAGAGCCAGTAGTTCGCGTGCACCACGTCGGCTCCGCCACGACGGTGCAAGTCGTCGAGCACACCGTCGGTGAACTCGTCGACGACACCACCGAGTGCTTCCTTGTCCAGCTCGTAACGGCCGGCGGGCACATGGACGACGCGGTGGTTCGGCTCGACCTGAACCGAGGGCGCGAGCCCGGCGCGCCAGGCACGGGTGTACGTGGTGCAGTCGAGCCCGGCATGGGCGAGGGCGGACACCAGCTCGCGCACGTAGACGTTCATCCCCCCGGAGTCGCCGACGCCTGGCTGGGCGAGCGGCGACGTGTGGAACGAGAGCACTGCCACGCGCTGCACGAGCGTTGAAACCTACCGTCACTCGGCGCTGTTGGCGGCGAGGAACCCCTTGTACACCGTCACCAGGCTGCGCTTCTGGTCGGCCGTCAGACGGTCGTCGTGGGAGATCGCGTCGAGTACACCCCAACGATGCTCGTGCTCATGGTCGAGGATGCCGGCGCGCACGTACAGGCTCTCGGCCGAGATCTGCAGTGCCTTCGCGAGCTGCTGGAGGATCTCGGCCGACGGCCGGCGCAGGCCGCGTTCGATCTGCGACAGGTAGGGGTTGGAGACGCCGGCGAGCTTCGCGAGGTCGCGGATGCTCTGGCGCGCGGCCTCACGCTGGGAACGGATGAAGGCGCCGAGGTCGGGCAGGCGCGAGTCGGCCTCGTTCGGCACCCTCGGTCAGTCCTCGGCCGGCGAATCGCCGGCGAGCGGGAGCGGCGCGGCGCCGTCGCGGTAGCGGCGCACCAGCTCGGCGGTGAGGGCGTCGATCCGCTCGAACAGGTCGTGACGCTCCCCGGAACGGTCGCGCTCGAACCCGGAGATGCCGTCGGCGAGGCGGGCGAGGCCGGCGTCGTCGAGCGCGGCGAGGTCTTCGAACCCGAGCTCTGCACACAGCGAGTCGAGCTCACGCAGCAGATGGTCGTCGGCGGGCAGCACGGTCGGGCGCGGCGGTCGGGCGGATCCCGCCGCCACCTGCCTGCCGAGGATCGCGGTCAGCTCGCCGGAGAGCTCGGCATCTCCCTCGCCGTCACGGCGCCTCGACTCGGCGCGGACGAGGTCGAGGCGGCCCTGGGCGACACGGCGCACGAAGGACACCGCGTCCTCCTCGGCCTGGAGCGCGGCGCGTTCGGCCTTCAGGTCGTCGAGCGCGAGCTCGGTGGGATCCGTGGCACCCATTCAGCATCCTCCAGAGACCGGTGGCAGCACCGCCAGCTCATCTTGGTCCGCCACAGCGGCCGTGCCGGGGACCGCTTCGCCGTTCAGCCACACCCGACAGGTGGCGAGCACCGTGGCGAAGGGCTCGCCGTAGCGAGTGACGGCTGTCGCGAGCACCTCGTCGACGCTGCTGCCGGGCACCTCGTCGCGGGCCGTGCCCGCGGCTTCGCGAGCCGATGCGAACAGGCGCAGGATCGCCATCGGCTCCGATGGTACCGGCGCTACCCTCGCCGCCGTGCCGGCGGGGACCACCAACATCCTCGTGGTTCGCCACGGGCAGAGCGAGTGGAACCGCGAACGCCGTTGGCAGGGCCACGCCGACTCACCACTCAGCGAGCTCGGCGTGGAGCAGGCGGTGGCGGCGGCCGACGCCCTCCGCGACGACTGCCCGCCGTTCGACGCCGTACTGGCGAGCGACCTGTGCCGGGCCAGCCACACGGCCGAGCTGCTCGCGGCGGCCCTCGGCCTCGGCGCGGTCCGCCTCGACGCGCGGCTGCGTGAGGCCGGCGCCGGCGAGTGGCAGGGCCTCACCCCCGAAGAGATCGCCCGGCTGTGGCCGGGGTGGCTCGAAGCAGGCCGCCGCCCACCTGGGGCCGAGCCCCACGCGGCCGCTGGCGAGCGCTTCCTCGCGGCCCTGCGCGACGCCTCGGCAGCGCTGCCCGGCGCCCACGTGCTGGTCGTCAGCCACAGCGGGGTCCTGCGCGCCGCGCGGCGACTCGTCGGCGCGCCCGATGTCAAGTTCCCGAACCTGGCCGGGGCATGGTTCCACGTCGGTCGACCGGTCGGGGCGGGCGAGGCCGAGGTGCGTGGCGGCGCGGTCTTCTTGCCACTGGCACCGCGTGAGGACAGCGTCGTCGAGTAGCCGGTCGGCTGAGCGGCGCTAGGGATGCACAGCGCCGGGCATGGCCGGGATCGGCTCGTCGGCGCCACGAGCGGCCTGCGCGGCGGCGCCGACCAGCAGCACCCCGGCGACCACCGCCGTCACCACGATCCGAGCCGTCCGTCGCCGCACGAGAGCACACGTTAGGGACGATCCTCCAGACGTTGGATGGGCCGTATGGACCGTTCCCTCTCGGCACCCCCTCGGCGCCGTCCGCTTCAGCCGCGGAAGCGGTGCGTGATCGGCAGGCGACGGTCCTTGCCGAACGCCTTCCCGGTGACGCGCACCCCGGGCGGGGACTGGCGGCGCTTGTACTCGGCGAGGTCGACGAGTCGGGCGATGCGCGCGACCAGCGCCGCGTCGTGGCCGAGGGCGACGATCTCGGCGACGGTGCGGTCGTCCTCGACGTAGAGCTCGAGGATCGGGTCGAGCACCTCGTAGGGCGGCAGGCTCTGGTCGTCGCGCTGGTCGGGGCGCAGCTCTGCCGAGGGCGCCTTGGTGAGCACGGACTCGGGCACCACCTGGCGGCCCGCGCTGGCGTTGACGAGCTCGCACAGCTCGTACACGTCGAGCTTGCGCACGTCCTTCAACACCGCGAACCCTCCGGCCGAGTCGCCGTAGATGGTGAAGTACCCGACGGCCATCTCGCTCTTGTTGCCGGTGGTCAGCACCATGTAGCCGAACTTGTTCGAGAGCGCCATCAGGATCTGGGCGCGACAGCGGCTCTGCAGGTTCTCCTCGGTCAGGTCCGGCGCGAGGCCGGCGAAGCTCGGCTCGAGCATCTGCAGGTAGGCGGCGAAGGCCGGCTCGATCGGGATCGTGCGCAGGTCGATGCCGAGCGCCTCGGCCAGCGCCTCGGCGTCGGTGCGCGAACCCTCCGACGAGTAGCGCGACGGCATCGACACCCCGTGCACGTGCCCGGCGCCGAGCGCGTCGACGGCGATGCACGCGACGAGCGAGGAGTCGACGCCACCGGACAGGCCGATGACCACGTCTTCGAAGCCGTTCTTGCGCACGTAGTCGCGAGTGCCGAGCACCAGCGCGCCGTAGAGCTCCTCGACGGGCGGGAGCGCAGGCGCGACCGTTCCCCTGGCGGGCCCGTTCGCCGACCGGGGCACGGCCGCGCCGGCCACCACGGTCGGCAGCGGGGCCTCGGTGGCGCGCCCACGCGGATCGAGGAGCCGCTTGCGGTACACGGGCGGGATGTCGACGTCGACGATCAGCAACTCCTCGGCGAACTGCGCCGCTCGGGCGAGGAGGCGCCCGTCCGCGTCGAAGGCCAGGGATCCGCCGTCGAACACGAGCTCGTCCTGGCCGCCGACCTGGTTGACGTAGACGACGGCGCAGCTCGCGTCGGCGGCGCGGGTGGCGAGCATGCGCTCCCGGTCGGCGAGCTTGCCGCGCTGGAACGGCGAGCCGTTCAGGTTCACGTTCAGCTCGGCTCCGCCTGCGGCCTGGGTGGCCAGGGGACCGCTCGGGCTCCAGATGTCCTCGCAGATCGTCACGCCCACCTTGACCCCGCCGATCACGTAGAGCTCCGGCGGATCGCTCGGCGCACCGGGGGTGAAGTAGCGCGCCTCGTCGAACACGCCGTAGTTCGGCAGCAGCCGCTTGCGGTAGGTGCCGACCACCGTTCCCGCCGTGCACACCGCCGCCGCGTTGTACAGGTCGCGGTCGGCGTCGACGAAGCCGACCACGGCCACGCATTCGCGGGTGCGCGCGGCGAACTCGGCCAGAGCCGCTTGGTTGGCGGAGACGAAGCCGGGCTTCAGCACCAGGTCTTCTGGGGGGTAGCCGGTGATCGCGAGCTCGGGGAAGGCGACGATGTCGCACCCCGCGGCGTCTGCCTCGTCGTAGAAGCGCGTGATCAGGTGGAGGTTGGCGTCGAGGTCGCCTACCGCCGGATCGATCTGGGCGAGAGCGATGCGCAGCCGTGGCACGCGCAGGAGGCTAATGGCTCAGCACAGCCCGTCGCCGGGGAGCACGGGGGCGACGAACAGCTGGTAGGCCTCGCCGCCGTCTTCGAACAAGGTGAGCTGGTCGACGGGATCGAGGATCTCGCTCGCGTCCTCGTACGCGACGCGGGCGCAGTCGCCGGCGTCGGCGAGAGCCACGCCGAGCAGGGCTCCCGGCCATGGCCGTACGGTCGCCTCCTGCCCGTTGCGCCCGAAGTCGGCCGGGTCGACGGCCACCGCGCGGATCCGGTACTCCTCGGGCACGAACGCGGCGGGGAGCCCGAAGTGGGCCGCGCCGATCACCACGTCGAGCTGGGGAAGAGCATCGGTGAACTGCTGCAGCCGCCGACGGTCGGGATCGGACTCCGCCCTGCCGTCGAAACCGATCGCGACCGCCTCGTGCACGAACGACCCCCCGTCGGCGTTGATCGTCACCACCCATTCGTCCACCTCGGAGAAACCCTCCGGGATCGTGTACTCGGGCGGGTCTGTGAGCAGACCGTTCGCGTCGGCGAGGGCGAGCGTGGCGTCGATGCCTTGGGGAGTGACCGTGCGCACATCCATGAGCGGCACCAGCGGACCGGGGTAGGGCGCGACCACAGGGGCCGGGGTGTAGAGGGCGCCGTCGCCGGCGATCAGCACCGCCGGCAGGTGCAAGAAGTCGAACTGCTCCGGCATCACCTCCCCCACCCGGTCGAGGCGTACGACCACGTCGTTCGCGCCGGTGGACCAGCTGTGCGCGGCGTCGAAATCGCTGTCGCCACCGCCGCCGGGGCCGTCCCCGCCGCCACCGTCGTCGCCCCCGCACCCGACGACGAACGCACTGAGCGCGAGCGCGGTGACGGTCAGCGAGCGAAAGGAGCGGTTGCTCATCGCTCGAAGAGTGCCACAACCCTCCCCGTGAGGGCGAGCACCGCCGATCGGCGGTGGGCGGTTCACACAGCGTTCACAGGGGGGCAACGGCTGGGAAACCGCGCCTTGGCAAGGTCTCTCGTGCCCCTCACCCCGCAACCGGAAGGACGACATCCCGTGGCTTTTCAGGCCGAGTACATCTGGCTGGACGGCACCGAGCCGACGCCGTTGCTACGCAACAAGACGAAGATCCTGACCCACGACACCGAAGTGCCCCCGATCTGGGGTTTCGACGGCTCGTCCACGAACCAGGCCGACGGAGAGCACTCGGACTGCGTCCTGCGTCCGGTCTTCCAGTGTCATGACCCGATCCGTGGAGGACGCAACATCCTCGTGCTCTGCGACGTGCTGAACGCCCGTGACATGGAGCCCCACCCGACGAACACCCGCGCGGCGTGTGAGGCGACGGCCAAGCAGTACGAGCGCCACGAGATGTGGTTCGGCATCGAGCAGGAATACACGATGATGCGCGACGACGGGACGCCGCTCGGCTTCCCGACCGGTGGTGGCTTCCCGGCCCCCCAGGGGCCGTACTACTGCGGCGTCGGCGCCGGACGCGTCGTCGGGCGCGACATCATCGAGGCCCACACGGCAGCCTGCCTGGAGGCCGGCTTGATGATCTCGGGCACGAACGCCGAGGTCATGCCCGGCCAGTGGGAGTTCCAGATCGGGCCTGCCGACGCGTTGAAGGTCAGCGATCACCTGACCGTCGCCCGTTGGCTGCTGCACCGCATCGCCGAGGACTACGACGTGGTCATCACCCTCGCCGCCAAGCCGCAGAAGGGCGACTGGAACGGCGCCGGCGCCCACACGAACTTCTCCACCTGGAAGATGCGCGAGAGCTACCAGGCGATCGAGCAGGCGTGTGAGGCGATCGGCAAGAAGATCGACCAGCACGTGTCCAACTACGGCCACGACATCCAGAGCCGCCTCACCGGACAGCACGAGACGGCGCCGTGGAACCACTTCTCCTACGGCGTCTCCAACCGCGGCGCTTCGATCCGCATCCCGTGGCAGGTGGAACGAGACGGCAAGGGCTACGCCGAGGATCGCCGACCGAACGCGAACTGCGATCCGTACACCGTCACCCGCCTGATCGTCGACACCGTCTGCTCCAACGAGACGCTCGACTGACCTGGCGTTCCCGAGGTCGCTGCCGCCCGCGGGGTGGGTGACGAAGTTCGCCACCTACCTCGCGGCCGGCATCGGCCAGAATGAGGAGATGTCCGGCATGCTCGAGCAGCAGCGCGACTACGTGCTGCACACCGTGGAAGAACGCGGTGTGCGGCTCATCCGGCTTTGGTTCACCGACGTCCTCGGGAACCTGAAGAGCTTTGCGATCAGTCCCGCCGAACTGGAGAACGCCCTCGACGACGGGATGACCTTCGACGGCTCGTCGATCGACGGCTTCTCGCGGGTGCAGGAGAGCGACGTGCTCGCGATCCCCGATCCGAACACGTTCGAGCTGCTGCCGTGGGGTGACCCGAAGGCTCCCGAGGCCCGGGTCTTCTGCGACATCTGGAACCTCGACGGCACCCCCTTCGACGGCGACCCCCGCCAGGTGCTGCGCCGCAACCTCGAGCGCGCCCACGAGCTCGGGTTCACGTTCTACGTCGCGCCCGACATCGAGTTCTTCTACTTCGCCCCGCCCGAGCCCGGGCTGGCCCCGGTGCCCCTCGACGAGGCCGGGTTCTTCGACCTCACCGCGAGCGACGTGGCGGGGACGCTGCGCAAGCAGACCATCCGCACGCTCGAGACGATGAGCATCCCGGTCGAGTACTCGTTCCACGAGGACGCGCCGAGCCAGCACGAGATCGACCTGCGCCACACCGACGCGCTGACGATGGCAGACAGCGTGATGACCTTCCGGCTGGTCGTGAAGGAGGTCGCCGCCCAGCAGGGGGTGCACGCCACCTTCATGCCCAAGCCGCTCGAGGGTGTCCAGGGCAGCGGGATGCACGTGCACCTGTCGCTCTTCGACGGCGCCGAGAACGCGTTCTACGACGCTTCCGACGCATACGACCTGTCCAAGGTCGCGAAGTCCTTCATGGCCGGTCTGCTGCGCCATGCGGGCGAGATCACCGCGCTCACCAACCAGACCGTCAACAGCTACAAGCGTCTCGTGCCCGGCTTCGAGGCGCCGGTGCACATCTCGTGGGCACGCAACAACCGCAGCGGCCTCGTCCGCGTGCCGATCGCCAAGCGCTCGAACCCGCTCGCCACCCGGATCGAGTACCGCTCGCCCGACCCGGCGTGCAACCCGTACCTCGCGTTCGCGGTGTTGCTCGCCGCCGGGCTCCAAGGCGTCGCCGAGGGATACGAGCTGCCCCCCGAGGCAGACGCGAACCTGTTCGAGCTCGACGAGGCCCAGCTCCGCAACATCGGCGTCGCCAACCTGCCCCAATCCCTCGCCGACGCGTTGACCGCGATGGAGGGCTCGGAGCTGGTGCGCAACGCGCTCGGCGAACACATCTTCGAGTGGTTCCTGCGCAACAAGCGCTCGGAGTGGCGCGGCTACAAGACTCAGGTGACACCGTTCGAGTTGCGCCGATACCTGAAGTCACTGTGAGGCCACGGTGGAGCTGATCGCCGTCTACCCCGATCCGCCCCCTGCCGACCTGGTGCGCACCCTCGACCTCGCCGGCTACCGCTGGCGCGGGGTCGCCTCGGCCGACGAGGCCGCTCGGGCGGAGCCGGGCGAGGGCTGGCTCGGCGCGGTGGTCGTCGCCGACGCCGATCCCGAGGGCGCGTGGGCGTTCGTGCGCGCGGTGCGCAAGCGCGACGGCTCGGCCCATCCGCTGCTGCTGCTCGTCGGTGGCGCCCAGCTTGACGAGCTCGACCTGCGTGACGAGCTGTTCGACGACTTCTGCATCACCCCGTTCCACCCGCGCGAGCTGGAAGCCAGGCTGCGCCACCTGCTGTGGCAGCGCGGCGGTACGGCACGGCCCGACCTCGTCGAGTACGCCCAGCTCGTGCTGAACCTCGAGACCTATCAGGCCACGATCGAGGGTCGGCCGCTCGACCTCACGTACATGGAGTACGAGCTGCTCAAGTTCCTCGCCCAGAACCCAGGCAAGGTGTTCACCCGCGAGGTGCTGCTGTCGCGCGTGTGGGGTTACGAGTACTACGGCGGAGCACGGACCGTCGACGTCCACATCCGCCGCCTGCGGGCCAAGCTCGGCGAGGAGCACGCCGGGCTGATCCAGACGGTGCGCAGCGTCGGCTACCGCTTCGGCCAGTCGCGCTGGGCCGCCTAGGCGCATTGGTCGCCTAGGTCGCCGCCGACACGAACGACACGAGCGCGAGCACCAAGAACACCCCGGCGGCCACCTTGCGCACGAGGGCGAGCGGGACCCGCCGTTCGATGGCCCGGCCCGCCGTGACCGCCAGGCCGGCGACCGAAGCGAGGGCCAGCCAGGCGCCGAGCCAGACGGCCACCGGGTCGCCGGTGCGGCTCGCGAGGCCGGCGGTGGCGAGCTGGGTGAGATCGCCGATCTCGGCCAGCAGCACCACCGATCCCGAAGCGAGCGCGATCCGCCACGGCGAGACGATCGGCTGCTCGCCGGTGCCGGAAGCCTCGCCCACCGCCTCGCCCTGGTCGCGCCAGAGCAGCACCGCGCCGACGAGGAACACGAGCCCGACAGCGACGTCGACGGGGCGCTCCGGCAACCGGCGCAGCAGCGACCCGAGCAGCACGGCAGCGGTGACGTGCACCGCGAACGCCGCGATCACGCCGAGCCAGACGGGCAACGGACGGCGAAAGCGCGCGGAGAGAACCAGCGTGGCGACCATCGTCTTGTCCGGCAGCTCGGCCAGGAAGACGGCCGCGAACGCGGTCAGCACATGTCCGATCATCGCTTCGGCACTCAGTTCGTCGGGTCGAGACGCTGGATCCGTCGGGCCGCCGCCTGGTGGCGGCGTAGCGCGTCGTCGATGCCGGGGTGCACGAGCACACCGTCGCGCACCAGCACCCGACCGTGCACGACGGTGTGCCGGGCCGACACCGGGCCGCAGCGCAGCCAGGCCTCGACGGCGTCGGCGGCGGCTCCGGAGAACGCCGGCCCGGTGAGCGGCCACACGGCGACGTCACCGACGGCACCGGGGGCGAGGACGCCGATCTCGCCCTCCCGCCCGAGGCAGGCGGCGCCGCCCGTCGTCGCGCACTCGAGTGCCATGCGCGCCGTGAAGGCAGCGGGACCGCTGCGCAGCTTGGCGAGCAACATCGCCTGGCGGGCCTCGAGCCACAGCGAGGCCGAATCGGCCGAGGACGAGCCGTCGACCCCGAGCCCGACGTGCACCCCGGCGGCGCGCAGCTGGACGATCGGGGCGATGCCGGAGGCGAGGATCAGGTTGCTCGACGGGCAATGGGCGGCACCGATGCGCGCCGCGCCGAGGCGGCGCACCTCGTCCTCGTCGGGTCGCACGCAGTGGGCCACCCAGGTGCGCTCCGTACACCAGCCGACGCGCTCCAGGTACTCGGTCGGGCGGCAGCCAAAGCGCGCGAGGGAGTACTCGTCGTCCTCCTCGTTCTCGGCGAAGTGGGTGTGGAGACGCACGTCGAGGCGCTGGGCGAGCTCGGCCGAGCGGACCATCAGCGCCTCGGTGACGGTGAACGGCGAGCACGGCGCCAGGGCCACCCTCACCATCGCCCCGTGGGAAGGATCGTGGTGAGCCTGCACGGCCGCCTCACACGCGGCGAGGATCTCGTCGTCGTCGGAGACCACGTCGTCGGGTGGCAGACCGCCGTCCTTCACCGACAGCGACATCGAACCCCGCGTCGGGTGGAACCGCATGCCCAGCTCTCGCGCCGCCTCGATCTCGGCCGCCAGCAGATCCCCGGCGCCGTGCGGGTGCAGGTAGAGGTGATCGGTCGAGGTGGTGCAGCCCGCCAGCGCGAGTTCGGCGAGGCCGACGAACGCGCTGACGTGGACCGACTCCTCGTCGAGCGCCCGCCAGAGGGGGTAGAGCGTCTGGAGCCATCCGAAGAGCGGCTGCCCGGTCATCGGGGGGTAGGCCCTGGTGAGGTTCTGGAACAAGTGGTGGTGCGTGTTGACCAGCCCCGGTGTGACGAGGCAGTCGGTGGCGTCCAGCGTCTCTCGCGCCTTCGGCACCGGCGCGCCCGGGCCGCCGACGGCGCTCACCAGGCCACCGTCGATGGTCAGCCAGCCCCCGGCCAGCTCCCTGCTGTCGCCGTCCATCGTCACGAGCAGGCGCGCGTTGACCACGGCGAGATCGACCGGGTCGAGCGCGTTCATCGAAGGGACTCGATGATCGCCCGCAGGTCGTCGACGGTGGTCAGCGGGTTGACGATGCACATCCGCAGCACGGTTTCGCCCTGCCACACCGTCGGTACGACGAAGCTCTCCCCGGCCGCGAGCATGCGGTCGCTCCACTCCTGGTAGTCGTCGTGGCGCCAGCCGACGCGGCGCAGCAGCAGCACGCTGAGCTCGGGCTCGAGCAGCAGCTCGGTGTGCGGGGCCTGGCGCAGCAGATCGGCGCCGGCGCGGGTCACCCGCAGCGTCGTCTCCACCGCCTCGGTGTAGGCATCGGTGCCGTGCGCGGCCAGGCTGAACCACAGCGGCAGCCCCCGCGCGCGGCGCGAGAGGTGATGCGCGTAGTCGCTCGGGTTCCACTCCGGAACCCCACGCTCGTCGGCGGTGTGGAGCACCTCGAGGTACTCGGCGTGCTGGGTGTGCGCAGCGCGCGCCACCGACGGCTCGCGGTACACCAACGCGCACGAGTCGAACGGCCCGAAGAGCCACTTGTGGGGGTCGACGATGAGGCTGTCGGCCCGTTCGATGCCGTCGAAGCGTTGGCGCACGCTCGGCGCGGACAGCGCCGCCCCGCCGTAGGCCCCGTCGACGTGCAGCCAGGTGTCGAGCGCCTCGGCGGCGTCGGCCGCGGCAGCGAGGTCGTCGATCACGCCGGCGTTGGTCGTCCCGCCCGTGGCGACGATGGCGAAGACGCGCTCGCGGTCGGCCACGTCCAGCGCCGCGAGCGTGGCCCCCAAGGCGTCGGCGCGCAGGCGGCCCTCGGCGTCGGGGGGCACCGTCACCACGTCGGCATCCATCACCCGCGCGGCCTGCGCCACCGACGAGTGTGCTCCGCCGGAGGCCACCATCAGGCCCCTCGTGCGGTCGTGGCGGGGATCGGCGCGGTGGCGCCACCGGAAGCGGGCGGCGATCAGCGCGCTCAGGTTGCCGGCCGTGCCGCCGGCCACGAAGACGCCCCCCGATCCAGCCGGGAAGCCGGCCAGGTCGGCGATCCACCGCAGCGCCTCGTTCTCCGCGAAGACGGCACCCGAGCCCTCCATCCACGACCCGCCGTAGATGCTCGACGCCCCGACCACGAGGTCGAACAGGATCGAGGACTCGGTCGGCGCGGCCGGGACGAACGACAAGAACCGGGGATGGTCGACCGAGATGCACGCGGGCGCGAGCACGTCGCTGAACACCCGGAGCGCCTGGAGACCACCGAGCCCGTCGGCGGTGATCGTGCGCCCGGCCATCTGGTTCAGCTCGTCGAGCGTGCGGCCGTGGTCGAGCGGCGGAGGGTGCATCCGCACGCGGTCGATCGCGTAGCGCACGATCGCCTCGGTGAGGACCTCGGTGGACTGGTCGTGGCGGTGCACGCGGGGACCGCCAGCGCTTTCAGACGTTCAGGTCGAGCAGCTCACTGCCCTCGTTGCGCGCCTCGCCGTCGCGGGCGAGCAGCTCGCCGAGACCGACGGCGAGGAGCGTGCTGCCGATGGCGACCAGCACCGGGAACGCCAGCAGCACGACGACGAGAACGATCGCTCCAGCCACGACGCCGACCCTACTCGCCGAGCGGCTTGTAGGCCCAGGCCTCGATCTCGACCGCCGCGTTCGCCGGCAGCGCGGCGACGCCGATCGTGGAACGTGCCGGGCGGTGACCGACGAAACCGGCGACGTAGGCCTCGTTGAACGTGGTGAACGCGTCCATGTCGGTGAGGAAGCACAGCGTCTTCGCCACGTCGCCCAGCTCGGCGCCGAGCTCGCCGAGGCGCTCGGACAGGTTGGCGATGGCCTGCGCGGTCTGGGCGGCGACGCCGGTGGCGAGCACGCCGTCGGCCATGCCGAGCTGGCCCGACACGATGATCCAATCGCCGGCGCGCACGGCAGGGGTGTACGGACCGAGAGGTGCTTGCATCGCGCGGACGCTACCGCGCGCCCGGCGCCCGCTGGTAGGGCCACTGCGGGGGGTGGCCCGCGTGGCGCCATGCCGCAGCTGCGACGGCGGCGAACACGGCGTCGGAGCCGTTGACGGCGGGAGCGTCGTCGGGCTCGATCTCGACGTGCACCGCCGGGGTGTCGACGGCGCGCAAGATGCCGAACGAGCGCATCGTCAGGTCGTGCACCTGGCCCTCGCCGTCGACGGCGATCCCCTCCGAGCGCACCCAGCCGAGAGCCATGTGGGCGGCGCCGATGCAGTAGCTGCGCAGCACCACAGCATCGAGCGGCTGGCCGCAGCGCACCCTGACGTGCACGCCGTCGGCGTCGACCACGGCCTCGGCCGTCGCCCCCTCCGGCGATCTCACCCGATCCGGACCGCCAGGTGCCAGCGAGGCGAGCAGCACCGCGGCCTCGGCCCACCCGGCCGCGCGCAGGTCGCCCGACGTCGACGGGCCGTTCACCGCGCACTCCTCCACCAAGAGCGACGGCGCCACGGCGTGAATCGCAGCGGCGATGCCGGGCGTGGCGACCACGCGCACGATTCCGCTGCCGTCGGCTCGCACCCCCGCGGCGATGGGTGGGCGCTTGGGGCCGTGGCGCACGACGTCTTCGCGCGACCACAGCACCCGCGTCGTGCGGCCGTGGATGTCGGCGAGCTCACGCGCGACGCGTCCCAACTCGGCGGTCACCTTGCCCCCGAACGCGCCGCCGTTGCCGAGCGGCGAAGCCGGCACACCTCCCGGTGCACACCACGTCGCGTCGGGCTCCAGGTAGGCGGGCTCCACCCACGTCGTACGCAGCGTGCGCGCCCACTCCCCTGCCGGCAGGTCGAGCGGCCAACCGAGGGCGACGGTGCTCCGCCGGCCCTGCACCTTGCGGGCTGCGGCGCGGGCCTCGACCAGAGTCTCGGCCACCGCCCAGCCCCCGTCTGCGGAGGGCACGGCGACGAGTGCCCCGGCGGGCGCGGTGTCATCGGCGAAGCCGCCCGCGCCGAGGGCGACGGAGGGATCGACGCGTTGGCCGGTGCGGCCTTCGAGGGCTGCCCGCCGCTCGGCGCCAGCACGGTCACGTGACGGCGCGTGATGTCCGGCGCCACCGCCGGCCACGAGCCGCGCCGCCTCCTCGATCGTCTGCCACCCCGTGCAACGGCAGACGTGGGCCAGGAGCGCCTGGCCGACGGCGGCATCGTCGAGAGGTCCCTTCACCGCGGCCGCTGCGCCCAGCCCGGCCAGCCGGGTGACGATCCCCGGGGTGCAGAACCCGCACTGGCTGCCCCCCGTTGCCGCGAGCGCGGCGGCCCATTCGTCGCGCACCTCGCCGGCAAGGCCCTCGAGCGTGGTCACCGACCGCCCGGCGACCCGCGCGGCCGGCGTCACGCAGGCGACGCGTGGCTGGCCGTCGACGAGCACCGTGCAACAGCCGCACTGGCCCTGCGGGCTGCAGCCGTCCTTGGCCGCGCGCAACCCGAGCCGGTCGCGCAGCACCTCGAGCAGCGAGGCCCCGTCGGCGGGCACCGTCGCCGGGCGGCCGTTCACCGTGAGCGTGATCGTCGCGGGTCGAACACCAGCCGAGTCGTCCATGGGTGCCCATGCCACACGCCGCGCGCACCCGGCGCCAAGCCCGAGCCCGATACCGTCGGGCGCCGTGACTTCGCGCGCGCGTCCTGGCACCACGTTCGGCCGTCGCCGGTTCCTGCAGGTGTCGCTCGTTTCGCTGGCCTCCGGCACGGCCGTGCTCACCGTCGCCTGCGGCGGCGACAACGACGACGACGACGACAACGGCACCGGCACCGGCGGCGACGACAACGACGACACCGGCGGTGGCGCGGTCGACACCGCGCCCGCGGGGTTCAGCGTCGTGCAGCGTTGGGTGCCCACGGCGAACACCCCCGGTGAGGTGCGGCTGCCGTTCTCGATCGGCGACGGAGCGGGACTGCTGCTGAGCGGTCCCGACGAGCTCGAGGTGCGCATCGTCGACTTCGACACCGGCGACGTGCTGGTCGAACCATTCGCGGTGCCGATCGAGAAGTTCGACGCCGAGACGCCGCCGTTCTGGGTGGCCAACGTCACCCTCGACGAGCCCGGCGTCTACCGGCTGCAGGTGCTCGGCGGCGACCCCGACGGGGCCTCGGTGCAGGTGCTCACCGCCGATCAGGTGATCGTGCCGAAGCCCGGCGAGCCCCTCCCCCCGTTCGACACGCCGACGCTCGACGACCCGCGTGGGGTGGACCCGATCTGCTCACGCCTCGACGGTCCCTGCCCCTTCCACGACGTGACGCTCACCGAGGCCCTCGCGTCGGGCAAGCCCGTCGTCTACCTGATCGGCACCCCGGCGCACTGCCAGACGGGCACCTGCGGCCCGGTGCTCGAAGAGCTGATCACCGCGAGTGAGCAGTTCGGCGACGACGTCGTCGTCGTCCATGCCGACGTCTACACCGACGACACGGCGACGGAGGTGGCGCCCGCGGTGCAGGCCTACCAGATGGATTACGAACCCGTGCTGTGGGTGACCGACACGGACGGCACGATCGTGGCCCGCTTCGACAGCGTGTGGGCGGCGCGTGAGGTGCTGGCCGCCCTGGGGCTCAGCTGAAGCTCTGGCCGCAGCCGCAGCTGCGCGACGCGTTCGGGTTCGTGATCGAGAACCCGGCCTGGTTCAAGCCGTCCTTGTAGTCGAGCGTGGCGCCCTCGAGCAGTTGGGCAGAGGCAGGGTCGACGACCACGCGTACTGCGGGTTCGCCGAACGTCGCCTGCTGGTCTTCCTCGGCGATGTCGCCGTCGAAGAACATCTCGTAGGAAAAGCCGCTGCATCCGCCGGGGCGAACCGCCACGCGCAGCGCCAGATCGGTGGCGCCTTCGGCAACTAGCAGCTCGCTGACCTTGGTCGCGGCGGTGTCGGTGAGGGTGATCACGGGAGGTCCTCCTCTTGGCTGATGTCGGGAAAGGTTAACGGGTGGCGATCGAGACTTGGCACGAGGTGCGGTGCACGAGCGTGCAGAACTCCCGCACCTCGGCGTCGTCGGTGGTCTCGACGAAACCCTCGACGAGTCCTCGGTGCAGGGCGCAGACGATCTCGGGGTTCTCCTCGGCGAGCGCTCGGAACGGGCAATGCGCGAACCCGACGACGGCGGTGTCCTCGTCGGGGCCGTCGGTGACGGCGGGGTCGAAGCCGAGCCGGTCCAACTCGGCGACCAGGGCTTCCAGGCTGGAAGGGGCGTGCTCGTAGCGGCCGGCATCGATCCGTCCCTGACGCCTGCCCACTGCGGCCGCGTCTTCGCTGCCGGCCCCCATCGCCTTCGCGAGGGAGAGCACCATCCCCGCGAGCATCGGCATCGATGCCGACTCGGTCCCGAGCGAAGGCGCGTCCGGCGCGATGGAGTAACGGTGCTGGGGCCGCCCGACGCCGCCGCGCGAATCGATCGCCACGTCGAGCAGGCCGACCTCCCGCATGCGCTCGAGATGGGGCCGCACCGTGTTCGGGTGCAGGTCGAGCACCTCGGCGATCTCCGCGGTGGCGAGTGGGCGTGACGAGCGGGCGATCTCGAGGTAGATCGCGTAGCGCGTGTCGTCGCCGAGCGCCTTCATCACGTCGAGGCGAGGGAAACCCGGCAACATGCCGGCCAATTTACACGGTTAGAACCGGTACAATGCGCGAATGGCCCGCCCGACTGCTCCGCCCACACCGGCAGAGGTCACCGGCCTGCTGCGCGGCGTGATCGACCCCGAGCTCGGGGGCAACGTCGTCGATCTCGGCATGGCCCGCTGCACCGGCGTCACGCCCGAGGGCGACGTCGGCATCGCCGTCAAGCTGACCGTCGTCGGCTGCCCCCTGCGCGCGCAGATCAAGGCCGACGTCGAAGCCCGGGTGGAGAGCCACCCCGGCGTGCGCAGCGTGCACGTCGAGTGGGGCGAGATGACGCCCGAGGAGCGCACCGAGGTGATGACGAAGGCTCGGTGGAACGCGCGAGAGCAGGCCCCCGAGACCGAGGTCGGCCCGACCACGCGGGTGCTCGCCATCGCCTCGGGCAAGGGCGGGGTCGGCAAGAGCTCGGTCACGGTCAACCTCGCCGTGGCCATCGCCGCGAGGGGCTACAAGGTGGGCGTCCTCGACGCCGACATCTGGGGCTTCTCCGTGCCGCGCATGCTCGGGATGAGCGAGCGCCTCGAAGCCGAGCCAGGCGCGAACGGCGGGCCGGCGAAGATCCGTCCGAACGAGCGCCGGATCGGCGACGGGCTGCTGAAGGTCGTCTCCACCGGCTTCCTCGTCGACGACGAGGGCACCGCGCTCATGTGGCGAGGGCTGATGCTGACGAAGGCGGTCGAGCAGTTCCTGCGCGACGTGAGCTGGGGCGAGCTCGACTACCTGCTGATCGACATGCCCCCCGGCACCGGCGACGTGCAGATGGGCCTCGCCCGGATGCTGCCGCGAACCGATCTGATCATCGTCACCACACCCGCCGTCAGCGCGCAGAAGGTCGCCATCCGCGCCGCCGACATGGCACGGCGCTCCTTCCTGCGCGTGGCCGGCGTGATCGAGAACATGAGCACGTTCACCTGTGACCACGACACCACCTACGCCCTGTTCGGCACGGGAGGGGGCCAGACGCTGGCCGACGAGATCGGCGTGGAGTTGCTCGGCCAGGTGCCGATCGAGCCCGGTGTGGCCGCCGGAGGAGACACCGGCCAACCGGTCGCGCTCTCCGGCCACGGGCCGGCGGCCGACGCGTTCCGGGCGATCGCGGACAAGTTGGTCACCACCACGGTCCCGCCGGTGCAGATGGCCGGTTGCTCGGCGCGGATGCTCGACGCCGCGCTGGCCGCGCTCGGGCCTGCGCCCGAGCGGACCTGACTCAGCCGGTGACCACTTCCATGCCGGCGGCCTGCAGTACGCCGATGCCGCCGAGGTCGTACACCTCGGTGAAACCCGCCTGACGCATCGCTTCGAGGGCCAAGGCGCTGCGCCTGCCCGAGCGGCAGTAGACGGCGTACGCGCCGTCCTTGTCGAGCTCCTCCAGGTTCGACGCGAACGCCGGGTCCTCGAAGTCGACGAGCACGGCGTCGGGCAGGTGACCGCTGTCGTACTCGGCGGGCGTGCGGACGTCGACGATCGTCAGCGAGTCGCCGCGCGCCTCGACGAGGGCGATGCCGTCCGCCGCGCTCAGCGTCGAGAACGGGGCAGGGGTCGGCGCGGATTCCGAGGACGTGTCGCTCTCCGCCGTCGTGGCCCCGTCGCCTCCGTCACCGTCGTCGCCGCCGCATGCCGAGAGGACGAGCGTCACCGCGACGGTGCCGAGCGCGAGGCGGACAGGGAGCGAGTGCTGGGGGCGTGTCACAGGTGGCGACGCTATACCCCACCCGGTATAGTTGACAACATGCAGCTGCCCGACGAAGTGAACGACGATCTCACCCGGCGCCTGCGGCGCATCGAGGGCCAGGTGCGCGGTATCCAGCAGATGCTCGCCGACGGGCGCGAGTGCCGTGACGTCGTCGCGCAGGTCTCGGCGGCCTCCAAGGCGCTCGACCAGGTGGGGTTCAAGATGCTCGCGAGCGGCCTCAGCAGCTGCCTCGCCGATCCCGCCGCGGCCGAGGCCAGCGGCTTCTCGCTCGACGAGCTCGAACGCCTCTTCCTCAAGCTCGCCTGAGCTGTCACGCTTCCAGGACCGCCACCAAAGGGGACGAAACGGTGAGCCTCTTCTTCCGCCAGTACTACCTCGGCTGCCTGTCACACGCGTCGTACCTCGTCGGCGACACCGAGACCGGCACCGCGGCCGTGGTCGACCCCCAACGAGACGTGTCGCAGTACTTGGCCGACGCCGCGGCCAACGGGCTGCGCATCGAGTACGTGATCGAGACCCACTTCCACGCCGACTTCTTGTCCGGGCATCTCGGGCTCGTCGAGGAGACCGGCGCCGTCGTCGTGTACGGCCGTGACGCCGAGGGCCGCACCGAGTTCCCGATCGTCGCCATGGCCGACGGGCAGCGCATCGCGCTCGGGCGCCCGGGCGAGGGCGTCGAGCTAGAGATCCTGGAGACGCCGGGCCACACGCCCGAGTCGATCTGCGTCGTCGTGCGGGAGAGCCCGGCAGAGGTGCCCTACGGCGTGCTCACCGGCGACACGCTGTTCATCGGCGACGTCGGCCGGCCCGACCTGTTGTCGGCGGTCGGCCACTCCGCCGAAGGACTCGCGCGCGCCTTGTACGCGTCGCTCCACGAGAAGCTGATGACGCTGCCCGACGAGACGCTGGTGTACCCGGCGCACGGCGCGGGTTCGGCGTGCGGCAAGAACCTGTCCACCGAGACCGTGTCGACCATCGGCGAGCAGCGGGTGTCCAACTACGCCCTGGCGCCGATGAGCGAGGCCGAGTTCGTCGCGGCGGTCACGCAGGGCCAGGCCGCGGCCCCGATGTACTTCCTGTTCGCGGCGACGAAGAACCGCCGCGCCCACGACACGCTGCACGAAGACGACGAGCTGCCCTCGCTCGACGTCGACGCGGTGCTGTCCGCGCAGGGCGCAGGGGCCGTCGTCGTCGACTGCCGCGACGAACCCGAGTTCGCGGCCGCGCACCTGCGGGGATCGGTCAACGTCGGCCTCGGCGGACGTTTCGCCGAGTACACCGGCGAGGTCGTGGCCCCCGACACGCCGATCGTGCTCGTCGCCGAACCCGGTCACGAGCACGAGGCCAAGATCCGCCTCGCGCGGATCGGGTTCGACCAGGTGCTCGGCGTGCTCGACCGTCCCCTCGATGCATTCGTCTCGCGCCCCGACGCCGTCGAGCGGGCCTCGCGGCTGACCGCCGACGACCTGCGCCGGCGGCTTGTCGAGCTCGGCTCGGTGCAACTCGTCGACGTGCGCGGCCCGGGCGAGACGGCGCTCGGCGTCCTTCCCGGGGCACGCCGCGTAGAGCTGGCGTCGTTGCTCGGGCGCCTCGACGAGCTCGACCGCGATGCACCTACGGTGGTCTACTGCGCCGGCGGGTACCGCTCCTCGATCGCCGCGAGCACGCTGCGCGCCAACGGCTTCACCGACGTGAGCGACCTGATCGGCGGTGTCGTCGCCTGGACCGCTGCCGGAGAAGAGCTGCAGGCCGGGGTCTAGGGCTCTAGCTCGCCGCGCACTTCTCGCGCAGTCGTCTCTTGCACCCCGTCGCGGTCGTAGCGCGCGGTGACCACCTGCATCCTGCCGGCCGCCACCGCACCCTCGGCCCGGCGAACGATCACTCCCCGCAGCAGCGCTCGGGTGGGCGGGAGCAGCAGAGCGAGTCCGAGGATGTCGCTCACGAAGCCGGGCAGGATCAACAAGATGCCGGCCAGGATCAGGCACAGCCCGTCGGCGATCTCCCTGGTGGGCTTCTCCCCCTTCGCGACCTGCTCGTTGAAGCGCCTCCAGGCGCGCGAGCCCTGGCGCCGGACGAGCCAAGACCCGACGAGACCGACGAGGATCATCGCCCCGAGCGTGTTCCAGAACCCGATCTGCGCGCCGACCTGCACGATCACGTACACCTCGAGCATCGGCAGCAGGATCAGCACGAGTACCGCGAGCACCATCGCTCGGGAACGCTACCGCCAGGCCCACGGGTAGCGTCCCGCCCGTGACCGGGAACGGGGGATCGGCACGCACCGGACGCCCGCCGTCGGTCGACGCCCTGGCCAGGTCGCTCTCCCCCACAGGGCTGCCCCACCCGATCCTCGTCGAGATCGCCCGCGACGCGATCGCGCGTGGTGCGCCCGACGTGCACGCCCACGCGGCGGAGCTGGCGGCTGAGTTCGCCCGCACGCTCCTCGGCCCGGTCGTCAACGCGACGGGGGTGCTGCTGCACACGAACCTCGGCCGGGCGCCGTTCGCACCGAAGCGCGATGGCGGCCCTGATCGTCCCCTCAACCTGGAGCTCGACCTGGACACGGGTGAGCGCGGCAGCCGCCAGCGTGGTGTCGGCAGGCTGCTCGCCACCCTCGTCGGGGCCGAGGCGGCGCTCGTCGTCAACAACAACGCGGCCGCGGTGCTGCTCGTGCTCAGTGCTCTCGCCGCCGGTCGTGACGTGCCGGTCAGCCGCGGGGAGAGCGTCGAGATCGGCGGAGGGTTCCGGGTGCCCGAGGTGATGCAGCAGTCCGGCGCCCGCCTCGTCGACGTCGGCACCACCAACCGCACCCGCCTCGCGGACTACCGCGCCGCGCTCGCCTCGCCGGGCAACGACGTCGCGTTGGTGCTGAAGGTGCATCCCTCGAACTACCGCGTCGAGGGCTTCGTCGAGACGGTCACCGTGGCCGAGCTGGCCACGCTCGCCGTGGCCGTCGTGGCCGACATCGGCTCGGGCCTGATCGACGCCGCCTGCCCGTGGCTCGACGGCGGGCCGCCCGCGTTCTTGCGCGGCGAGCCCGCTGCCCGCCAGACGCTCGCCGACGGCGCGGCGCTCGTCACCTTCAGCGGCGACAAGCTGTTCGGCGGTCCTCAGGCCGGCGTCATCGCCGGCCGGGCCGACCTCGTCGATCTGTGCGCCCGCCACCCTCTCGCGCGGGCGTTGCGGCCGGGGGGCATCGTGCTCGCCGGCCTCCAGGAGGTGGCGCTGTCGTACCTGCGGCGCGACGCCGGGTCGGAGCTCGCGTTCTGGCGCATGGTCACCGCCGGCGAAGCCGAGCTGCGGGAACGAGCCGAGCGCATCGTCGCGCAGGCCGGGGTGGGTGAGGTCACCGCCACCGAGGCCCTGCCTGGCGCCGGTTCTGCACCGGGCGCGACCCTCGCCTCTTTCGGGGTCTGCCTCGCTGGCGACCACCTCCGTGCCCTCCGCTGCTGTCCCGTGCCGGTCATCGCGCGGGTCCACGACGACCGCACCCTGCTCGACGTGCGCAGCGTCGACCCCGCCGACGACGAACTCCTGGTCGAGGCGCTGCGCACGGTCGCGCCGGCACCGAACGCGCCGTGAGGATCGTCGCCACCGCCGGTCACGTCGACCACGGCAAGTCGTCGCTCGTCCGCGCGCTGACGGGCACCGACCCCGACCGCCTGGCCGAGGAGAAGCGCCGCGGCTTGACGATCGACCTCGGCTTCGCCAACACGACCCTGCCTTCGGGCGCCGGGATCAGCTTCGTCGACGTACCCGGCCACACCCGGTTCCTGCGCAACATGTTGGCCGGGGTCGGCGCGGTGGACGCGTGCTTGTTCGTGGTCGCCGCCACCGAGGCGTGGAAGCCCCAGTCCGAGGAGCACCTGCGCATCCTGGAGCTGCTCGGCATCACCCACGGGGTGGTCGCGCTCACGAAGGCCGACCTCGTCGACGACGAGTGGCTGCAGCTCGCCGAGCTCGACGTGCGTGACCACCTGGCCGGCACGTTCCTCGCCGAGGCTCCGGTCGTGGCGGTGTCGGCCACCACCGGTGCCGGCCTGACCGAGCTGGTCGGCGCCCTCGACGCACTGGTCGCGTCCACGCCCGCCGCCGTCGACCTCGGCCGCGCCCGGCTCTGGGTGGACAGGGCGTTCGTCTCGCGAGGCAGCGGCACCGTCGTCACCGGCACCTTGACGCGCGGCGGGCTCACCACCGACGACCAGGTCGTCGTCGGCCCCGGCCGGCGCCGCGCCCGCATCCGCGCGATCCAGACGCTCGGTGTGGACGTCGAGCGGATCGGGCCCGGCAACCGGGTGGCGCTCAACCTGTCCGGTGTCGAGCTCGCCGACATACACCGCGGCGATGCCGTCGTGCACCCCGGCCGGTGGCACCAGAGCGCCCGGGTCGATGCCTCGCTCACCGTGCTCGCCGCGCTCGGCCACGAGGTCAGCCGCAAAGGCGCGTACGCGGCATACGTCGGCTCGGGCGAGCTGTCGGTGCGCCTTCGCGTGCTCGGCGCCGAGACGGCGATCGCCCCCGGCACCGAAGGGCTGGTGCGGCTGCACCTCGCTCACCCTCTGCCACTGCTGCCCGGCGACCGGTTCGTGCTGCGCGAGAGCGGGCGGGAAGAGACCGTCGGCGGCGGTGAGGTGCTCGACGTGGCCCCGGTCCTCGCGGCGTCGAAGGCGAGCCCCGACCGCCGCGTGGAGCGCGTGGTGGCCGAGCGCGGCTGGATCGCAGCCGACGAGCTCGAGCTGCTCACCGGCGAGCGGCGCGCGCCCGACGTCGGCCGCTGGGTCGCCGCTCCGGGAGCGCTCGCGGCCGAGACGAGCAAGTTGACGACCCGCATCCGCGACGCCGGCCCGCTCGGTCTGGAGCTCGCCACGCTCGAGGACCGCGCCCGGGCGGTGCTCGCGACGATGCCAGACGTGGCCGTCGACCGCGGCTTCGCCCGCCCGGCGGAAGCTGTCGATCCCCTCGCCGACCATCCCGTCCTGGCGCTGCTCGCGAGGTACGGATGCAGCCCTCCCGACGCCGACGCGATCGCCGGCGTCGACCGGGCGACGTTGCGCCAACTGGTCCGGCGCGGCCTGCTCGTCGATCGTGACGGAGTGGTGTTCCACCCCGACGCGATCGACACCGCCGCGCAGACCGCGGCCCGGCTGCTCGCCGAGCACCCGAGCGGGTTCACGGTGTCGCACCTGCGCGAGGCGCTCGGGGTGACCCGCAAGCACGCCCTTCCCCTCGCCGCCGAGCTCGACGCCCGCGGCCTGACCCGCCGCCGCGACGACCGCCGGGTGGCCGGCCCACGCCTTTCCACCTGGGACGATGGCGAGCGGGGCGAGTGACCATCGGCCGTGTCACCGGGCGGCCGAGATATCTATCGTCGGGGCATGAGCGAGGCCATCGTGAGCCGACGTACTTGGGTGGAAGGACGTCCCGCGGCGTACTCGACCGCCGGCTCGGGGCCGCCCGTGCTGCTGCTGCACGGCTGGGCGTTGAACGACCGCGCCTACCGAGAGGTGATCGACGCCATCGCGACGCAGGGGGCACATGTGTACGCCCCCGCTCTGCCCGGCTTCGGCGGTACCGGTGACCTGCCCCGCGCCCAGTTCTCGATCGAGGGCTACGCCCGCTGGGTGGCGAGCTTCGTCGCCGCCCTGGAGATCGACGAACCCCTCGTCGTCGTCGGGCACAGCTTCGGTGGTGGAGTGGCCATCCGCTACGCCCACGGCGCGGCCGACCACGTGCGGGCGCTGGTGCTCGTCAACTCCGTCGGCGGCTCTGCGTGGGGCAGCGGCGGCACCGTGCGCTCCATCGCCGAGCGCCCGCTGTGGGACTGGGGCCTGCACTTCCCGGCCGACGTGTTCCCCGTGCGCCAGGCGACGAGGGTGCTGCCGGTCCTGGCAGAGGGGATCGTTCCCAACCTGATGCGCAACCCGCGCGCGATCGTGCGTGTGGCCGGCCTCGCCCGGCGGGCCGACCTGCGCCAGCAGGTCGAGGAGCTGCGCGATCGGGACCTGCCGATCACCATCTTGTGGGGCAAGCGCGACGGCGTGATCCCGCGGGAGAGCTTCGAGGCGCTCTGCGTGGCTGCCGGTGTCGAGGGCACCGAGCTGGAGGGCAGCCACTCGTGGCTGCTCGCCGACCCCGGCCGCCTCGGTGAGGTGATCACCAACAGCCTCGCCGTCGCCCGCCTGGCCGAGAAGCTGAGCGACGAATCGCCGCCGGCCGAGAGCCCTGACGACGGAGCGAAGGCAGAGCGGCCCGCCAAGCGACGCTCACCCTTGCGTCTGCGCACCCTCGTCGGGCGGCGCAGCGCCTGACTCAGTGCTCGCGGTAGTCGCGGGCCGCGCCTTCCAGCGGTTCGACCTCGAGCGTCACCCCGTCGATCGCCACCACCCGCACCCGCTCGCCCTGCTTCACCGGCGTGGCCCGGTTCGTGCGGGCCTGCCACCGGGCGGCACCGAGCTGCACGGTGCCCTCCGGGTCGACGTCACCGGCCGCGGTCGCCGTCTGGCCGATCATCCACTCCCGTCCGATCGTCGGCGTGGCGAAGCGGGTGCGGGTCATGCTCGGCATGCCGCTGACGAACGTGATGGCCACCCCGCCGATGCCAACGAGCAGGGTCAGCCACGAGGGCCTCAGCACCGCGCCGTCGGCGGGCTCGAACAAGAACCACGAGCCGACGGCGAACAGCACCATTCCGACCGCAGTCCAGAACCGGGGGATGCCGACCTGCACGTCGACGGCGAGCGCCAAGAACGCGCCGAGCACCATCGCGAGGGCCCACCCGCGCGTCGGTAGGGCCCCCAGGCCGTATCCGGCCAGCACCAGGCACACGGCTCCGACGAGGCCGGCGACGCCGACGCCTGCGGTGAAGAACTCGAACACGATCAGCGCGAGACCGATCGTCAACAACAGGTAGGCGACGGCCGGGCTGGCCACGGTGTGGAAGAGCTGCGCGAGGAGCCCGAGCTTCCAGAACCGCACCGTGGTGATGTCGTTGGCGACGGTCCCGTCGTCGTCGATCCGTTCGACGGCGGTGTCGAGGGTGACGCCGTCGACGGTCAGCCCGTCGAGGGCGAAGACCATGTTGCGGATCGTCGGCACGCCCTCGTCGCTGATCTCCAGCTGCAGCGCGCCGAGCTGGCGGGCCTCCTGGAACCCGAGCGAGCCGCCGCGCATCCGCTCGGTGGCCGCGCCGAAGGTGACGGATTCGTCGAGGGGCACCCCGGTGTGGCCGATGCGGGCGCCAGGGGCCATGCCGCTCGCGTCGACCGCGGCGAGGAGCTGCGCGGGCAGCCCGTAGAGCCGCGCCCCCGAAGGGCCGACCCAGATCGCGATGGGCACGGCAGACGTGGCGACGCGCTGGTACAGGTCGCGCATCGTCGCCCGATCGACGATCGAGGCCTTGGTGTTCATCTGTAGGACCAAGGCCTGGGCGTCGCCGTCGGCGGCGCGGTCGATGGCGCGTCCGATCTCGTCGACGACGATCTCGTCGAGGAAGCCCGACACCTGGAGCACGTCGACGGGGTCGAGCGCCGCGGCCGCGTCGGTCGGCTCGACCGGGGCGACGGGGGCGGGCGCGGCCGAGGCACCGCCCGCGGCCAGGACGAACCCTCCCGCGGCGAGGAACGATGCGATCGCTAGTCTGCGCACGAGAGCCTCCGGAGGGCGCGTGGACCCACAGCAGTTCTTCACCACCTCGCGCGTGGTGGTGGTGGCCGGCAAGGGCGGTGTCGGCAAGACAACCGTATCGGCCGTGCTGGCGCGCGCAGCAGGCGATGCGGGATTGCGGGTGCTCGTCGTGGAACTGGAGGACAAGCCCGGCATCGCCGCGTTGCTCGGCGGAGAGGGCCTGCTGCCGTACGAGGACGTCGTGCTCGCCGAGGGTCTCGGCCCGTCGGGCAGCGGGCGGGTGAGCGGGCGCACGATCACCCCCTCCGACGCCCTCGCCGACTACCTGACCTCGCACGGGCTGAAGCGTCTGTCGAAGCGCCTGGTGACGAGCGGGGTGATCGACGTCGTCAGCACCGCGGCCCCCGGGATCGACGACATCTTGGTGCTCGGCAAGCTGAAGCAGCTCGAACGGGAGATCGAGACCGAGGGCCTGTTCGACCTCGTCGTCGTCGACGGGCCGGCGGCCGGTCACGCGATCACCTTCTTGCAGTCGGCGCGGGGCCTGCTCGACGCCGTACGCGTCGGGCCCATCCGCACCCAGGCCCGAGACGTGCTCGAGATGCTGAGCGACCCCGCCCGCTGCCAGGTGCTGCTCGTGACCTTGCCGGAGGCCACGCCGGTCAACGAGCTGATCGAGACCGCCTACGCGCTGGAGGATCGCATCGGGGTGCAGCTCGGCCCCGTCGTCGTCAACGCGCAAGATGTGGGCGACCTGCTCCCCGATCCGCGCACCGTTGACGGCCTGCCCGAGGGCGACGACGGCGCGGCGCTGGCCGCGGCGGCGTCCTTTCGCACGCAGCGGCGGGCGATGCACGCCGAGGAGATCGCCCGCCTCGCTCGTGAGCTGCCGCTCGCGCAGCTCAAGCTGCCGCTCGTCCCTACGGCCGGCCTCGACGCCGACGACGTCGCGGCACTGGCCATGCGATTGAGCGCCGCCGTGGGGTCGCTCGCGCCATGACGGCCCGGCCCGCGCGCCTGGTCGACGTCGTCGACCGCACGTCCGTGCTCGTCTGCTGCGGCTCGGGCGGCGTCGGCAAGACCACCACCGCGGCGGCGATCGGCTTCGATGCCGCCCTCCGCGGCCGTCGGGCGGTGGTGGTGACGATCGACCCCGCGAAGCGCCTCGCGGATGCGCTCGGGCTGGGCGGGGGCCTGACCAACGATCCCGCGCCGATCGATGCCGTCTCGTCGCCGGGCGGCGAGCTGTGGGCGATGATGCTCGACACGCGCACCACCTTCGACGCGCTCGTGCGCCGCCACGCCGCGGACGACGAGCAGGCCGAACGCATCCTCGCCAACCCCTTCTACCGCAACATCGCCGGCGCGCTGAGCGGCACTCAGGAGTACATGGCGGCGGAGAAGCTGTACGAGCTGCACGCCGACGAGCGCTTCGACCTCGTCGTCGTCGACACCCCGCCGACCAGGAACGCGCTCGACTTCCTCGACGCCCCCGGCCGCCTCACCCGGTTCCTCGACCACCGGCTCTACCGCTGGCTGATGGCACCCGCCCGCGGGGGGATGAGGGTGTTGAACGTCGCCGCGCAGCCCGTGCTGCGCACGATCGGCAAGATCATTGGCGGCGAGGTGCTCGCCGACGCGATCGCCTTCTTCCAGGCGTTCGACGGGATGGAGGCCGGGTTTCGTGATCGGGCCGACCAGGTGATGGCGCTCCTCCACTCGGAGGAGACCGCGTACGTGATCGTCGCCTCGGCCCGCCACGACACCGTCGAAGAAGCCGTCTTCTTCGCCCGCAAGCTCGCCGACGACGGCCCCGGGGTGTCGGCGGTGGTCCTGAACCGCCTGCAGCCCTCGTTCGGCGAAGGTTCCTCGATCTCGGCCGCCGAGGCCGCGGCCGAGGCCGGCGCCCGAGGTGAGCTCGACCTGGCCGCGCTGTGGTCGAACCTCGCCGAGCTGCGCCTGCAGGCAGAGCGGGAGGCGGCGACGATCGTCGAGCTGCTCGAGGTCGCCGACGAGGCGCCCATCGCGCGCGTGCCCCTGCGTGCTGACGACGTGCACGATCTCGACGGCATCGCCTCCGTCGCCGCAGACCTGTTCGGGTAACGTCGCCGCGGTGCACGTGCTTCTCGCCGCCGACGCCGACTGGCTGATCGACGAGGTCGTCGCGGCCCTGAGCGGGCCCGACACCTCGTTCGTCGTGTGCCGGGAGGGCCGTCTCGTGTCCGGGATCGTGGCCGAGCGGACACCCGATCTCGCCGTGCTCGATCTCCAGATCGGCTCGATGGGCGGCATGGCGGTGACGATGTCGTTGCGCCTCGACGAGAGCGCCGGGACGGCGCCCTACGTGCCGGTGCTGATCCTGCTCGACCGCCATGCCGACGTGAACCTGGCCCGGCGTTCCGACGCCGACGGCTGGCTGGTCAAGCCACTCGACCCGCTACGCCTGAAGCGGGCGGCACTCACCGTCGCCGCCGGCGACACGTTCTTCGAGGGACCCCACTTCGCCGGACCCAACCAGGAAGCATCCGGTGAGAGATCCGGCCAGGAAGGATCCGGCGAGGAAGGATCCGGTGCGCCCGCCGTCGAGGAGGAACCGGCCCCGGCCGGGTAGCATCCTCGGCTGTTCCACCGGGGTGTAGCGCAGCTTGGTTAGCGCGCCACGTTCGGGACGTGGAGGCCGGGAGTTCAAATCTCCCCACCCCGACCAGAAAACCCCTGGTCACGGACCTGCGACAGCAGCCCGGACCAGGGGTTCTGTCTACCCAGACCGGGCGATCAGGGGTTGCGGATCTGGATGGTCGACCAGTTCGTCAGGTCGGTGCTGAAGTCGATCGTGTCGAGCGTGGAGCTGTCGGCCTCGTCTATGTAAGAGTGGATCATGGCGACGCCGGCGCGGTTGACGCTGAAGCGCAGATCCGTGAGCGAGCCGGGTTCGGCAGCGAACTCGACACTGACGCTCTCGAGTTCGGTCCAGTCCGAGCCCGTCGACGCCAGTACTTGGCTTGGGTAGGGATCCATCGATCCCATCACAACCAGGCGTCGGTCGGCGAGGACGTACAGGTGTACACCGTTGCCGGTTGGTTCGGAGGCTGCGGTCGTCCAGGTGGTTCCTGCGTTGTTCGAGACGTAGACGGTGTTGTCGTCGCCTTCCCATGACTCGGCCACTGCGACGCGGTCGCCGTCGGCTGCGATCTCCAACAGATCGTCTCCGTAGGGAAGGAGGCTCGTCGTCAACTCCTCGCTGGTGGCGCTCACCTGTTCTGGGAGTGCGACCTCGTTCCAGGTCGCGCCCCCGTCGTCGCTGTACGCAAGTCCGAGCCGGTCGTCGTCGGGGTCGGTCCCGATCCAGATCCGCCCGGAGCCGTGCTGGGCGACGGGAAGACCGGCGACTGCACTGTCGGGCATCGCCAATGGCCGGATCGTGCCGTCACGAATGTTGACCACCTTCGCCAAGCCGGCGTCGCTCGGCGCGAATTGCCATCCCCCGTCGGCGGCGTCGGGACCGCGAAAGACTGCGCAGTGCGTGGCGAGCGAGCTGTACGACTCCCCGCACAGCAGCAACCGCTGCTCTGGCGAGTTCAAGGTCGTCGGCACGTCGCGCCATCTGAGAGACCCTGCTCGTCCCGAAACCGCATCAATGAGCCATGCCCTCGCCGGCGCCTGCGCGTCGGGTGAGCTCTCCGACGCCACGAAGTAGCGATCATCGAGCAGCTGAAGATGCAGATTGACCGGGCTCGCTTCACCCAACAGCCCGCCGTGCACCTCGCCACCACCGGCAACCACGGTCACGTACGCCCAGTCGGTGCCGCACGTGGCGGAAGCCGAGTCCCGGCACGTGCGCAACGAAACGGAGTTGCCCGTCGCCGAGACCTGCGTCCCAACGTCGCCGTCCCGGTACAGGTCGTCGTTGGTCGCCTGCGCCTCCTCCTCGGCGGACGGGCTGGTCATCGCGAACACTGACTCGCTGAACGCGCCGGGTTGGACGCTGTCCGGGCCTTGGTCGCGGATTAGCGCCAGTAGCCCGATCGCGAACGCGACGATCGTGGCCGCGGCCACCTGCATCCACCGCCGTCGCGGAAACCACTCGCGGGGAGGATCACCTGCCGACGTCGTGTGCGCCTCGCGCTCGTCGAGGGGGGCGTGCTCACCGTTGAGGAACCGGACGGTTGGCCCAGGCTGCCACGCTGACGTGTCGACTGGAATCTCCTCGGCAACTCGGCGCAGGGCGACGCGTAGCACCGGCCCGCACTCCCGCTCCAGTCGATCGAGGTCATCGAACTCGTTCATGCCAACAACCCCTTCAACTTCCTCAGCGCCCGCCGCAAATCCGAACGCACCGTGCTCGCCGAACGCCCGACAAGCGACGCGATCTCGTTCAGACGAAGATCCTCATAGAAGCGCAACACCACGACCGTGCGTTGCGCCATCGGCAACGCCTGCACGAACAGCCACGTCTCATCCACCGCAGGCTCGCCGGGCAACTCACGAGCCACGACCACCGGTGCCGCGCGGAACGCCCGCCGATGAACCTCGTTGGCGCGATTGACAACTGCTCGGCGGAGATACGCCAACGGCTCCTCGATCGTGTCCCAGTGGGCCGCGGCGGCGGTGAACACCGCCTGCACCACATCTTCGGCGTCGCTGCGGTCACCCACGAGCAGATACGCCAGCCGCGTCAAGCTCAAACGCGACGTGCGATATACACCCTCCAGACTCCGCTCATCCCGCTTCACCTCGCCCACGAGTACATAGTCGTACGACGGCACCAAAACGTTGCACCCTGCGAAGAGATTGCTCGCGGCAAGGAAGCAACGAACGGAGCGCCGAACTGCGGCGTTCACCGCCCCCTACGCTTCGACGAATGGACCTCGCCCACCTGCAGGACGTGATCGGGCAGACCTACGGCGAGCGCGACCGCGAGCGGGGCATTCCCTCCACCGTGGCCTGGCTGGCCGAGGAGATCGGTGAGCTGGCCCAAGCGGTGCGCAAGGGCGGCCGAGCCGAACAAGCGCACGAGCTGAGCGACGTGCTGGCGTGGGTGGCGTCGCTCGCGAACCAGCTCGACATCGACCTCGCGACGGCGGTCGAGCGCTACGCCAACGGGTGTCCCCGCTGCGGCAAGCTGCCCTGCGCCTGCCCACTCTGAGGGAGTGGACTACCGAGCCGCGATCAACTCCGCGATCTGCACGGCGTTCAGCGCCGCGCCCTTGCGCAGGTTGTCGTTGCTGACGAAGAGCGCCAGCCCACGGCCGCCGTCGACCGAGTCGTCCTGGCGGATGCGCCCGACGTAGCTCGGGTCTCGGCCGGCGGCCTCGAGCGGGGTGGGCACGTCGACGAGCTCCACCCCCGGCGCGGCTGCCAGCAGCGCGGTTGCGGTCGCGACCGAGATCGGCCGCTCGAACTCGCAGTTCAGACTCAGCGAGTGGCCCGTGAACACGGGCACCCGTACACAGGTGCCCGACACCCGCAGGCCGGCGATGCCGAGGATCTTGCGGCTCTCGTCGCGGAGCTTCTGCTCCTCGTCGGTCTCGCCCGACCCGTCGTCGACGAGCTTGCCGGCGAATGGCAGCACGTTGAACGCGATCGGCTTGACGAACTTCACCGGCTCTGGGAACGAGACCGCGCTGCCGTCGTGGGTCAGCTCACGTGCCTGGCCGACGACCTCACGCGCCTGCTTGTCGAGCTCGTCGACTCCGGCCAAGCCCCCACCGGACACCGCCTGGTACGTGCTGGCGACGAGGCGCACCAAGCCAGCCTCGTCGTGCAGCGGCTTCAGCACCGGCATCGCCGCCATGGTGGTGCAGTTCGGGTTGGCGATGATCCCTTTGCGCGCGTTTGCGACCTCGCCGGGATTCACCTCGCTGACGACGAGGGGCACGTCGGGGTCCATTCGCCAGGCCGACGAGTTGTCGATCACGATCACGCCTGCTTGCGCGAAGCGAGGGGCCAGCGAGCGCGACGACGTCGCGCCGGAGGAGAAGAGCGCCACGTCGAGACCGCTCGGGTCGGCGACGGCGGCATCTTCGACGACGATCTGACGGCCCTGCCACTCGAGGGTGGTGCCCGCCGACCGCTGCGAAGCGAAGAACCGGATCTCCTCGACGGGGAACCTGCGCTCGGCGAGGAGCAGCCTCATCACCGCGCCGACCTGTCCTGTTGCACCGACCACACCCACGCGCATGGGGTGTCAGGCTAACGGGCCGTCTCCACGGTGCGCCGGAGATATGCGCCCGACGAGCCACCAGTGGCTGCGGTGGACGCCCTCGTACGACCGCGTCACACCGCCGGGCACGTCTCGCGCCCTGCGCGAGGGCGACGTGAACACGACGAGCTCGTCGAACACCGTGCCTGATTCCTGGAGGGCGGCGATCACAGTCTCGGGGTCGAGCCGGCTCGCCTGCCAGCCGAGGCGGGTGGTGAGCCTGCGGCGCGCGAGCCAGGGACCCACCCCGGGGATCCGCCACAGCGTGCGCATCACCGCTCCGGCGGGCACCAGCACGGTGTCGGCGGCGGTGAACTGGCGGTAGTTCAACGCCAGCCTGCCGCCGGGGCGCAGCACGCGCACCGCCTCACGGGTGAGCGTGAGGGCGTCGTCGCGAGCGCAGTGTTGGAGCGTGATGTAGCTGAAGACGACGTCGGCCGAGGCGTCGGGCAAGGCCAGCGTGCGCCCGTCCTCGACGTGCGAGGTGGCCAGCCTGCCGGGCACCCCGAAGCGGGCGACCGTCTCGCGGCAGCGCTCCAAGAACGCGGCGTCCAGGTCGCACGCCACCACCGTCGCGAACCGCTTCGTGAACCCGGCCGTCATCCGCCCGATGCCGGCGCCGATCTCGACGAGCGTCGACCCGGAGTTCGCGGGGTCGTCGAGGCCGAAGTGGTGCAAGTACGCACCGACCTCCTCCTCGCCGCTCTGCACGAACTGCTCGAGCGTCAGGCCCCTCCCGGTGGCGTTGTTGAACACCCAGCCGGTGCGGCGCACGACCGCGTCGCCGGAGGGCTGCAGCTCAGAAGCCCGGCCCGCTGCCGTCCAGGGAACGTGCTGCTTGCGACGGGCCACTCGATCACTTCCGAACGGGCAGCGGCGCCGAGTACGCCTGCCCGCTGTCGAGGCCGAAGGCGGTGTGGAGCGTCCGCGCTGCTCGTTCCAGGTCGCCCGCCGCGATGACCACGCTGATCCTGATCGTCGAGGTCGAGATCATCTCGATGTTCACCTGCTCGTCGGCCAGCACCCGGAACATCTTCGCCGCGATCCCCGGGCTGGACTTCATCCCCGCGCCGACCAGCGAGACCTTCGCGATCTGGGCGTCATGGGTGACCCCGGTAGCGCCGATCTCACCCGCGACCCGAGCGACGATGTCCTCGGACACCTGCATGTCCGACACCGGGACGGTGAAGCTGATGTCGGTCGTGCCCTCGGTCGAGGTGTTCTGCACGATCATGTCTACGTTCACGTTCGCTTCGGCGAGCGGCTCGAACAGCGCGGCCGACACGCCCGGTCGGTCGGGCACACCGATGACGGTC
Organism: Actinomycetota bacterium; assembly: GCA_016700055.1. NCBI lineage: Bacteria > Bacillati > Actinomycetota > Actinomycetota bacterium. The sequence continues at coordinate 1,784,858 of CP064997.1, read as the reverse complement.
ACCTTCGCCTCGCTCGTGTCGGTGACCACACCGGAGATGATCGGATCTTCCACTGAGGGTCCCTCCCCATCAACTGGTTCTTCTGCCTCGGGCGTGATCCACGTGCCCGTCTCCCACGTGAAGCTGGAGCGCACGTGCAACGCCACATCGTGGTTCCTCGCGAACTCGACCGAGCGCAGGGCCAGCACCTTGGAACCGGCCCCGGCCATCTCCAGCATCTCGTCGAAGCTCACCCGGGCCAGCTTCCGGGCCTGGGGGACGATGCGCGGGTCGGCCGAGAAGACGCCGGTCACGTCGGTGTAGATCTCACACGCGTCCGCGCCGAGCGCGGCCGCCAGCGCGGAGGCGGTCAGGTCGGAGGCACCGCGCCCCATCGTCGTGATCTCCTTCGCCGTCGACACGCCCTGGAAGCCGGCGACGACGCACACCTTCCCGGCGGCGAGCGCGTCACGCACGCGGTCGCCCTTCACGTCGACGATCTTCGCCTTGCGATGCACCGTGTCGGTGATGATCCCCACCTGGCTGCCGGTGAGGCTGATCGCCTCGATGCCGAGGTCGGCGAGGGCCATCGTGGTGAGGGCCGCCGTCACCCGTTCGCCGGTGGTGAGCAACATGTCCATCTCGCGCCCCGGCTGCGTGCGCGACACGGAGTCGGCGAGAGCGATCAGGTTGTCGGTGGCCTTGCCCATCGCCGAGACGACCACCACGACGTCGTTGCCGTGACGCTTGGTGAAGGCGATGTTCTCGGCGACCGCCCGGATGCGATCTGGGTCGGCGACCGAGGTGCCGCCGTACTTCTGGACGATCAGGGCCACGAGGGCGCCACGCTAGCGGCCGGCCCACCCGCCGCGCCCGTCCGCCCCTTCAGTGCCTCGGATGCATCCCGATCACGCTGCGCAAGATCGCCAGGCCGGCGGTGATCTTGGCCAGGAACGACTGCTGGTGCGGGACGAAGTAGAAGCGCTCGTGCTGGCTCCACAGCTCCCGCAGGCGCTCGTCGAGCGCGACCGCCTCGTCGACGGACTCCAGCCGGTACCGGTTGCCGCCCTCGATCGACAGCCCGCCGACGGCGGCCGTCTCGAAGAACAGCACCGCGTCGTACCTCGCCAGCTCTTGACGCAGGTCGGTCCCGGCGATCGCGAAGAACTCGTCTTGCCCGTCGGGCCAGAACGCGGCCCCGTCGACGGTGCCCCGGTCGCAGAGCTGCACGCGCTCTGGGAAGCGGGCACCCTGGACGTCCTCCAGGTGGTGCTGTACGGCGAAGATCGCCTGCTGGAGGCTGCGCTCGGCGTCGGGCTCGTCCACCCGCGGGAAACCCCCGGCGAACAACAAGGTGGCCGCCTCGGGCACGATGATCGCCGTCTCACCCAGTTCTCGCAGGTAGAGGTCGCCTGCCGTGGTCTTGCCCCCGCCGGGGCCACCGGTGAGCACGACCCTTGGCGCCGGCCTCCCGCCGACTCGATCCGGATGTGGCTCCCCCGCCGACACTGCGCTCACGGCCCGCACCGTAGCCAGCCGCGAAGAGTCCCCGGCCGCTAGCCTGCTGCGCTCGTGGGTACCGCCAAGCGTGAACGCCAGAAGGCCAACCGGCAAGCCCGGCTCGAAGAGCTGGCCAAGCAGTCGCAGCGCAAGCAGACGAAGAAGCGCACACTGCAGATCGTCGGCGGCATCGCCGCGTTGCTGGCGCTGTTCTTCATCCTCGCGTTCGTGGTCGGCGGCGACGACGACGGCGACGACGCCGAGGTCGACACGTCGGTGACGTTCACCGCCCCGCCCGAAACCGACCCCTCGGCAAGCACCACCACGCCGGCCACCACCGAGGCGCCGCCCGAGACCGTGCCCGGACGCACCATCACCGGTGAGACGCCGTGCCCTGCCGACGACGGCTCGGAAGAGCGCGCGGTGCTCTTCGCGCAAGCGCCCCCGATGTGCATCGACCCGGCGAAGAGCTACACCGCCGAGATCACCACGAACCACGGCGCGTTCACCATCGAGCTCGACGCAGCCGCGGCACCGAACACGGTCAACAACTTCGTCGTCCTGGCCAGGTACCACTACTTCGACAACACCGTCTGCCACAGGGCGATGCCCGGGTTCGTCGTGCAGTGCGGCGATCCTTCCGGCACCGGCACCGGCGGTGCGGAGGGCTTCCCCGGCTACCAGTTCGACGACGAGCTGCCCGCCGACGGCGAGTACAAGATCGGTTCGGTCGCGATGGCGAACGCCGGCGCCAACACCAACGGCAGCCAGTTCTTCGTCATCACCGGCGTGGGCGGTGTCGGGTTGCCACCCAACTACTCGCTGTTCGGCCAGGTGTCCGAAGGCCTCGACACCACGGTCACCGCGCTCGACGCGCTGGGCAACCCGGACCAAGCGGCAAACGGTGTGCCGACCCTCGGTCTGATCGTGATCGAGTCGGTGACGATCACCGAAGCCTGACGACGTCCGCTCGGCGGCCCGCCCTACGCGGGCAACTCGCCGCGCACCTCGACGTCACCGACCATCTCCCACCCGGCCCGCGTGTGCAGCAGCGCGGCTCCGGTGGCCACGATGGCGAGCGGTACGGAGGCTCCCGGTTCCGCGGCGAGCTGAGCCGTGCGATGCAGCCGGTCCTCGGACCAGGTCTCGGCTTCGGTCACCAGGGCCAGACCGCCGATCAGGCCGAGCCCGAGCGTGAACGCCCCGCCGCGGGGATCGGTCATCGGATCGCACAACGCAGCCGCGCTGGCCCCGACCCCGACCACGGAGCCGCCGGCAGCGAGCACCGCGCGGACCGCCTCCCACAACGCGGTGTCCTTCACCACGCTGCGCAGGTGCAGCGAGGAATCGCCGACGAACCACACCGCGCGCGACCTGCCGACCACGCTCGCCACCCCGGCATCGGTGGCATCTGCGCGCCCCATCACCATCAGCGCCTCGACCGTGACACCGAGGCGCTCGCCCCAGTTCATCGCCTCCGCGACGAGGCGTTCGGGGTGCTCGAACGCGTCGGCGGTGGGTATGACGAGGGCGGTGTCGGCACCGGCGGCGTCGAGCAGCCGGCGGTCCAGCTCGTCGTTCGCGGTGAATGGCCCGCCACCGCACAACCCGATCGTCCCGCTCATGGGGCCGAGCGTAGGCGCGCCGGACCGGCGCGTGTTTGCCGTGGTTACCGCGCGGTAAGTACGTTCGCGGCTCATGTCAGACATCACCACCGTCGGCGTGCTCGGCTCGGGGATCATGGGCGCCGGGTTGGCCGAAGTCGCCGCCCGAGCCGGTTGCTCGGTCGTCGTCCGCTCCCGCACCCAGGCCGCTGCCGACGCGATGATGACGTCGATCGACAAGGGCCTCGCGAAGCAGGTCGAGCGGGGCAAGCTCGCCGAGACCGAGCGCACGGCGATCCTCGGGCGGATCACCCCCACCGACCACCTCGGTCGCCTCGCCGAATGCGATCTCGTGATCGAGAGCGTGGTCGAGGATCTCGCGGTGAAGAAGGAGCTGTTCGAAGAGCTCGAGCAGATCGTGAAGCCCGAAGCGATCCTCGCGACCAACACCTCCACCTTGCCCGTGATCGAGCTGGCGATGGTCACCCAGCGCCCGAGCCAGGTGTGCGGCGTGCACTTCTTCAACCCCGCGCCGGCGATGAAGCTGGTCGAGATCGTGCGGCCGCTGACTGCGAGCGACGAGACGATCGCGGCTGTCACCGCCTTCGCCAGGGCGTGCGACAAGGACGCCGTCGAGGTCAAGGACCGCGCCGGGTTCATCGTCAACGCGCTGCTGTTCCCGTACCTCAACAACGCGGTCCGCATGTGGGAGCAGGGCACGGCGAGCCTGGAAGACATCGACACGGCGATGAAGGGAGGGTGCAACTTCCCGATGGGGCCGTTCGCGTTGCTCGACCTCGTCGGGCTCGACACCTCGCTCGCCATCCTCGACGCGCTGTACGAGGAGTTCCGCGACCCCAACTACGCCGCCGTGCCGTCGCTGCGCCGCATGGTCACCGCCGGCCACCTGGGCCGCAAGACCAAGCGCGGCTTCTACACCTACTGAGGTTGCGGGCTCGGGCCTGTGGCAGACGAGCCCGCCTGGGACCTCACGGCGGCGCTCGACGCCTTCAGCCGTGTGCCCGAGGAACCGGCGCCGTCACGATGGCGGCTCCCCGAGCCGCAGGATTGGCCCGCCGACGATCTCGTCGCCGTCGGTGCAGACCTCGCCCCGGGCACGCTGCTCGCCGCGTACCGAGTGGGCTTGTTCCCGATGCACCTCCGTCGTGGCGAGATCGGGTGGTGGTCTCCCGACCCGAGAGGCATCGTTCCCCTCGACGGGCTGAGGGTGACCCGCTCCCTGCGGCAGAGTTGCCGCCGGTTCACGATCCACGTCGACACCGGCTTCGCCGACGTGGTGCGGGCGTGCGCGACCGTCGAGCGTGACCACGGCTGGATCGACGCGGACATCGTCGCTGCCTACGAGGAAATGCACCGGCTGGGCTGGGCTCACTCGGTGGAGGTCCGTGACGAGGCGGGCGCCCTGGCCGGGGGCCTCTACGGCTTACGGGTCGGCGGGCTGTTCGCCGGGGAGAGCATGTTCCACCGCCGGCGCGATGCCTCGAAGGTCGCCCTCGTCGCTCTGGTCGCGACGATGCGCGCCGCTTCGATGACCCTGCTCGACGTGCAGTGGGCGACCACCCACCTCTCCTCCCTCGGAGCAATCGCCGTGCCTCGCGCGGAGTACCTCGCGCTGGCCGCCACGGCAGTGCAGCAGCCGACCGGGGAGTAGCTGCCCGCACCCGGTGACCCAGAAGGTAGGCGGCGAGATGGTGCTGCTCCGACCACCAGCTCCCACCGCCGGCGCCCGTCGCATTTGCACCATCTCGCCGTCATCCCCTGGCCGCCGCCTGGAGAGCTGATGGCCACCGCCCCATCCGGTGCGGCCGCAGGGGGGGTGTCGGCCGCACCGGTTGGACGATCTGTCGGCCAAGTCATCGGCGCGCCGCGCGGGCAACTTGAGCGAGCGTCGGCGAAGCTCTGCCGAGTGGCTGGCGCTCGTGGCGCCACGCGGGCAACAGTGGGGAGATGAGCGAGCACCCGCGAACGCCAACGCGCCGGGACGACCCGTGGATGATGCGCACGTACTCCGGGCACTCCACCGCCAAGGCGTCGAACGAGCTGTACCGCACGAACCTCGCGAAGGGTCAGACCGGTCTGTCGATCGCGTTCGACCTGCCGACCCAGACCGGCTACGACCCGGACTCCCCGATGGCCCACGGCGAGGTCGGCAAGGTCGGCGTGCCCGTGTCCCACCTCGGCCACATGCGTGCGCTGCTCGACGGCATCCCGCCGGCGCAGATGAACACCTCGATGACGATCAACGCCACGGCGGCATGGATGCTCGCCCTATACGTCGCGAATGCGCAGGAGCAGGGCGTGGCCGCCGACGCGCTGCGCGGCACCACGCAGAACGACATCGTCAAGGAGTACTTGTCCCGCGGGACGTACATCTTCCCCCCGGCGCCCTCCAAGCGCCTGATCGTCGACATGGTCGCATGGTGCGCGCACAACGCGCCGCGCTGGAACCCGATCAACGTGTGCTCGTATCACCTGCAAGAAGCCGGCGCGACGCCCGTGCAGGAGATCGCGTTCTCCCTGGCCACCGCGATCGACGTGCTCGACGCCGTCCGGGACTCGGGCCAGGTCGAACCCGAGCGGTTCGGGCAGGTGTTCGGCTCGATCTCGTTCTTCGTCAACGCCGGCATCCGCTTCGTCGAAGAGATCTGCAAGATGCGCGCCTTCACCGAGCTGTGGGACCGGATCGGCCTCGAGCGCTACGGCGTCGAAGACGCGAAGGCGCGCCGCTTCCGCTACGGCGTGCAGGTGAACTCGCTCGGGCTCACGGAATCGCAGCCGGAGAACAACATCCAGCGGATCGTGCTCGAGATGCTCGGCGTCACGCTCTCCAAGCGGGCGAGGGCCCGTTCGGTGCAGCTACCCGCGTGGAACGAGGCCCTCGGTCTCCCGCGACCGTGGGACCAGCAATGGTCGTTGCGGATGCAACAGATCTTGGCGTTCGAGACGGACCTGCTTGAGCACGACGACATCTTCGACGGCTCGCGCGTGATCGAGTCGGCGACCACCGCGCTGGCCGCAGCAGCGTGGACAGAGCTGGGCGAGGTCACGGCCCTCGGCGGCGCGTTCGAGGCTGTCGACGAGCTGAAGGGGCGCCTCGTCAGTTCGATGGCCGAGCGCACCAGGCGCATCGGGTCCGGCGACCAGGTGGTGGTCGGTGTGAACCGCTTCACCGAGACCGCCGAGTCACCGCTCGACACGCCGGGCAACATTCTGACCGTCGACCCGGCGGTGGAGCCGGAGATGATCGCCGACGTCACCGCCTGGCGCACCGGGCGCGACGAGAGCGCCGTGGCCGCCGCACTCGACTCGCTGCGGCGCGCCGCCGAAGACGGCACGAACGTGATGGGCCCGTCGATCGCGCTGGCAAAGGCCGGAGGCACCACCGGCGAGTGGGCAGGCGCGCTGCGCGAGGTGTTCGGCGAGTACCGCGCCCCGACGGGGGTCGGCGCCGCAGTCGGACGCGCCGCCGGCGGGCTGGGCGGCGCCGCCGAGGCGGTGCGGGCGGTGCCGGGCGGGCCGCCCAAGTTGCTCGTCGCCAAGCCCGGTCTCGACGGCCATTCGAACGGGGCCGAGCAGATCGCCGTCGCCGCCCGCGACGCGGGGATGGAGGTGGTGTACGCCGGGATCCGGCTGACACCTGACCAGATCGTGGCGAGCGCGCGCGACGAGGACCCAGACGTCGTCGGGCTCTCCATCCTGTCGGGCTCCCACCTGGAGCTGGTCCCGGCCATCGTCGACCGGCTGCGCGCGGCGGGTGTGGACGCACCGGTGGTGGTCGGGGGAATCATCCCCGAAGGCGACCGGGAACGACTGCGGGCGGCCGGGGTGGCCGCGGTCTATACGCCGAAGGACTTCCAGCTCGGCGAGATCATCCGGGACATCGCCGAGCTGGTCGCCGCCCACCGGCGGGCCGGCTGAGCCGGCCCGGGCCCGGTCTTCTCAGACGGGAACCGGCTGGCGTTGTGAGTCGATCCAGCGCTCGAGCGTCGGACCGCTCTCGAAGCTGGTGATCAGCGCATAGCGGGCGGACGTGCCGTTGTGCACCACGACGTGCCACAGCCGCTGCGTGTCGACGACGAAGCGTGCACCGCGGGGCAGCGGGACGCGCCGCTCGGTGGAGGGGTCGGGCAGGCCGTCGGCGTCGTTGTCCATGAGCAGCATGTAGCTGTCCGGGTTGTCGGTGAGCTCCACCCACGAACGCACCACCCAACCCTCGGCATCGGGGTTGAAGCGGTTGTTGTCGTCGCGATGGATCGAGCGCATCGCCACTTCACGGTCCTGGGGCTCGAGCTTGATGATCCGCACCCGGCCGAAGTTGGCTCCGACGGAATCGACGTAGTTCCGCAGGGTCGGCGCCTTGTCGGCGTTCGAGGTCCAGATCGCGTCCTTATCGGTCTTGCCCTTGTCCCAAAAGCCGCGGCAGTCGAGCTGGCCGTCGGCCGAGGCGAGCGGCGCGAAGTTCGTGTCGCCGCCGCTCTTCCAGTCGAGGTACTCGAGCGATTCCCATTCGTTGCTCGGCACCTCGAAGGAGGCCGGTGCAAGCGCCACGAAGCCGGTGTCGGCGAGCACGGGCATGCGGTAGTGGGGCGTGTCGAGGGGCACGGCCACCGACCAGTGGTCCGGGGTCGGCCAGAAGGGGGTAGTCATGGCGGAGATTGTACGAAGCGCAGTGCCGGGCTGTCAGGGCTGAAGGTCCCGCTCCGGGTCACGGCGTGGAGCTGCTCGGGACGGTGACGAGCACCGTCGGAGGCGGGATCTCCAGCTTCTGGCCGGCCTGGATGTGATCCGGGTCGAGGATCCCGTTGACGGCGATCAGGTCCTCGATGCGCACGTCGAACTGGTCGGCGATGGAGGACAGGCTGTCGCCGGGCTGGACCTCGTAGAACTTGGCCGGTCCGCTCGTCGAGGTCGGAGGAGTCGTCGTGCTCGAAGGCGGGGTGCTGGTGAGCGGCGGCAGGGTGGCCGGCTCGGCAGAGTCGTCACCCCCGCAAGCCGCGGTGGCGCCCAAGGCGAGGAGCGCTACAGCCAGTGCCCGCATCATTCCCTCCTCCCGACGACTACTTCGAAGCCCGCATGGTACGCGCGTCCCGGCTGGTCAGCCCGTCGGTGACACCACCTATCCTGCAACGCGTGGGGGACGAGGCGGTCAGCTACGCAGGGGCGCGGGCGCCGGAGCGCACCCGCACCGTCGATTCGAGCGGGGCGGCGATCACCGTGCACGAGTGGGGTGACGCCTCGGCGCCGTGCCTCTACTGCATCCACGGTGGCTTCGACTTCGCCCGCACCTTCGACGTGTTCGCCCCCCTGCTCGCCGACGCGGGGTGGCGCGTGGTCTCCTGGGACCAGCGTGGCCACGGCGACAGCGCCTACGCCGAGCTCTACTCGTTCGAGGCCGATCTGCGTGACGCCACGGCGGTGATGGACGCGACTACCGACCGCCCGGGCGTCGTCGTCGCGCACTCCAAGGGTGGCTCGATGGCCATCCAGCTCGCCGACGCTCAGCCGTTCCGCTTCAGCCACATGGTCAACCTCGACGGGATCCCTTACCGGCGGCCGGTGCCCGACGTCGCCGAGCACGAGCGGACGCGCATGCTCGCGAGCGACGTCGCCGGCTGGCTCGACCACCGCCGGCGCACCGTCGCCGCGCAACGCCGTCCGGGCACACTCGACGAGCTCGCCGAGCGCAGGGCGCAGATGAACCCCCGCCTCAGCCATGACTGGCTGCGCTACCTGGTGTCTGTCGGCGCCCGCCACGACCCCGACGGTTGGCGGTGGAAGATCGACCCGACGATGCGCATGGGCGGCTTCGGTCCGTGGCGCCCGGAGTGGACGATCATGCGCCTGCCCGGCCTGGCGATGCCCTTCCTCAGCCTGCTCGGCACCGAGCCCGACGTGATGAGCTGGGGCACGCTGCCCCACCACGTGAAGCGCTTCCTGCCGACCGGGGGCCGGTGCGAGGTGGTCGAAGGCGTCGGCCACTTCGTGCACATCGAGCGGCCGGTAGAGGTGGCGGCGACCGTGTTGGAGTTCGTCGGGAGACCCCGATGAGCGAGGAGATCGTCTGGCTGCGCCACAACCGCATCGACCTCGCGCTGCACGTCCTGCGCGGGCGGCAGACGGGGGCCGAGCCGTCGCCGACACTGCTCCTGCTTCACGGTCTGGGTGAGCGCTCTCCCGAGACCGTGCCGCAATGGGCGAAGCCATGGCCGGGCGCGGTCGCGGCCCTCGACTTCACCGGGCACGGGGTGTCGACGATGCCCCGCGGCGGCGGGTACTCGGCCGAGATCCTGCTCGCCGACGCAGACCATGCGCTGGCCGAGCTCGGCGAGGTCACCGTCGTCGGGCGGGGGCTCGGCGCCTACGTGGCGCTGCAGCTCGCCGGCTCGCGTGCCGGCCAGGTGCACGGCGCCGTGCTGGCCGACGGGCCGGGTCTGTACGGAGGGTCGGTCGGACCCACCTCCCAGAGCTACTTCACGCTCGCCCCGCGGACGTCGACACCGGACCCGTACGCCCTCGTCGAGCTCGGGCGCGACGTGCGCCCTCCCGACTACGCGACCCTGTTCGTGCGCCTCGCGGTGGAGGGCTCCGGTCTCGACGAGCCGATCTGTGTCGTCGCCACGGTGCGCCCGCCATGGCTCGAGGCCGTCACCCGTGAGGTGGGTGTGGTCGAAGCAACGCTCTCCGAAGCGCTCCAGATCTACGCGTCGCGCCAGCTCACGTAGTGGGCGAGCTGCTCCAGCTCGTCACGCGCGGCCGGCGTCAGCGGTAGGCCGGCGAGCGCCCCGATCGCCTCGGCGGCGAGCCGGGCGATCACCTGCTCGAGTTCGGCGAGAGCGCCGGAGTCGACGAGCACCTGCTGGATGCGGGCGACGTCCGCGTCGTCGATGTCCGCTGCGCCGACGCGGGCGAGCACCGCGCGCTGCGACGCGTCGGCACGCTCGGTGGCGAGCGCCATCAACGGAGTCGGCTTGCCCTCACGCAGATCGCCACCGACGGCCTTGCCGGTCAGCTCGGGATCGCCGAAGGCCCCCATCACGTCGTCGCGCATCTGGAACGCGTCGCCGAGAGGCAAGCCGTATGCGCTGAGCGCCGGCACGAGCTCGCCCGCGAGCTCGGGGGCGGCGAGGAGGGCACCGAGATGGAGCGGGCGCTCGATCGTGTACTTACCGCTCTTGTACCGGCAGATGCGCTCTGCCTTCACCCAACGCCGCTCGTTGCCCGCCGACCCGAGCAGGTCGAGCACCTGGCCGACGTTCAGCTCGATCCGCAGCTCGTTCCAGACCTCCCACGCCGGGGCGGGCGCACCGAGCAGCAGCCGGTCGGCGTAGACGAACGCGAGGTCGCCGACGAGAATCGCCACCCCTTCGCCGAACCGGCGCGCCTCACCGAGCCCACCGCCGGCGAGGTGCTGGCTCTCGAACACCTTGTGGGTGGTCGGCTCGCCGCGCCTCGTGTCGCCACCGTCCATCACGTCGTCGTGCAACAGGGCGAATGCGTGCAGGAGCTCCAGCGCGGCCCCCGCGTCGACGACGACGGGGTCGTCCGGGTCTCCACCGGCGCCGACGAACCCCCAGTGGCAGAACGCCGGCCGCAGGCGCTTGCCCCCGGCCAGCACCAGGCGCCCGATCTCGGCGAGCGGCGAGTCGAGATCGGCGTCGAAGGCCGCCCAGCGTCGCTGCTCGGCGTCGAGCACGCCCGCCAGCCGTTGCTCGACGCGAGACGCGATCCAATTGAGCGAGTCGGGGGGCGCCGCGGCCACCCGAGCGAGGCTAGGCCCCTGCTCGGCGGTCACGGCCCCAGCTCGCCGACGACCTGTTCGATCTGCAGGCGAGCCTCGGAGATGCGCTCCCGGCAGGCCCGGATCAGCACCGCCGCCCTCTGCACCCTCTCGGCGAGCACGTCGACGTCGACGTCGGCGGCTTCGAGCTCGGTCAGGATCCGCTCCAGCTCGGCCAGTGCCGCGGCGTAGCCGATGCCGCCCGCAGCCGCCCCGTCGGGCGCCGGATCCCCGTGGTCACTCGTGCTCATGGCGTGGTCTCCTCCACGGTGCTGCGCGCCGAACCGTCGGCGAAGCTGGTGACGATGCCGGTGCCCGGCGCGAGCTGCTGCACCGATCGCACCACCCCACCGTCGAGGGTGCGGGTGATGCTCCACCCGCGGGCCAGGGTGTGCACCGGATCGAGCAGGCGGGCGTGGGCCTCGGCCAGCTCCAGCCGGCGCTCGCCGCGCTCCAGGGCGCGCGCGGCGGCGCCGGCCAGGCGAGTGGAGCGGGCGCTCAGCCGCTCGTCGGAGCGGTCGACGGCGTGGACGGTCTGGCGGCGCAGCGACTGGCTGGTGCGCGCCAGTTCGTGGGCCGCGCCGTCGAGCCGGGCGCCTGCGCGTGCCGAGATCCGGGCCCACGCCTCTTCGGCGAAGGCGCTGAAACCCTGCACGCGCTCGACCAGCGCGGCGGCACACGCGGTCGGCGTCTTGGTGCAGGTGTGGGCCACCTCGTCGGCGACGCTGCGGTCGGTCTCGTGGCCGAGGCCGGTGAACACCGGCAGCGACGACCCGGCGATGGCGCGCGCGATCGGTTCGGCGTCAAACGTGGCGAGCTCTGTACGGGAGCCCCCGCCACGGACCACGGCGACGACGTCGAGATGATCGACCGCGGCCCCGAGCCTGGCGACGGCGGCGCTCACCTCGGCCACAGCCCGTTCGCCCTGCACGCGCACGTCGAGCAACCTCAGCACGAACCCGATGCCGCTGCGCTCGATCTCGTGGCGGAAATCGGCCCATGCAGCGCTGTCGACGCTCGTCACGACGCCGACGCGCAGCGGCACCGGGGCGAGGGGGCGTGAGCGGTTGGCGTCGTAGAGCCCGGCGGCGACGAGGCGCCCGACGACGGCATCGCGTCGCAGAGCCAGCTCGCCGAGGGTGTGGCGGGGGTCGATGTCGGTGACCTTCACCCCGATGCGCCCGCTCGGCGCGTAGAAGTCGACGCGGCCGAACACGCGCACCTGCATGCCGTCGGCCAGCTGGAACCCGTGCCGCTCGAACAGCGGCGCGAGCCGCTCACGTGCAGGGGCGAACAAGCTGGCGTCGATCGTCGCTCGCCGGCCGGCATCGTTCGCGACGAGACGGAAGTAGTAGTGGCCGTTGCGCTCGTTCAGCCCCGTGATCTCGCCGGTCACCCATACCCCGGCACGGAAGGTGAGGGCGAGCGCGTTGTTCAGCCGGTCGGCGAGCTCGACCACGGTGTACGTGGGAGCCGTCGCTCTCACGTCGCCGAAGTCGAACGAAGGTTGGCTCACGAGAGCGATGCTGCCACGTCGCGGGCGTGGTCGGGTCGCCGCCGAGCACGCACCGCCATCGTGAGTAGCCTGCTCACATGCGGGGGTCATTGGGGCGACGGGTGGTTTCCTCGGCCTTCTACCGCATGGGCCCAGATCTCCGCCAGCACACAGCCGACCTCGTGTCGCGCAGCTTCGAAGAGGTCACCTATCGCCGGCTCGGTTCGACGGGATACGCGCCGGGGGCGATCATCGACGTCGGGGCGTACAAGGGCGACTGGACGCGGATGGCGAGAGCCGTCTTCGGCGCCTGCCCTGCGCTGATGGTGGAAGCCCAGGAGGCGCTCCTTTCCGAGCTGGCCGCGTTCAGCAAGGAGCATGACGACCTTCATCTGAGCCACGCGGTGCTCGGCGCCGACAGCGGTCAAACGGTGACCTTCTACGAGATGGGTACCGGTTCGTCGTTCTTCGCCGAGACCAGCGATGCGCCACGGACCGAGCGGAAGATGACGACGCGCACTCTCGACGAGGTCTTCCGGGAGACGTTGGGTGAGGTGCGGGACATCTTCTTGAAGATCGACGTGCAGGGTGCCGAGCTGCAGGTTCTCGCCGGCGCGAGCGAGGTGCTGGAACGTGCATCGCTGGTTCAGCTCGAGCTGGCCATGTTGCGCTACAACGACGGCGCGCCGCTGTTGCCAGAAGTCGTCGGGTGGATGGCCGAGCACGGCTGGCTGCCGACCGAGGTCTCCGGCTTCAGTCGCCCCCGCACAACCCTGGTACAGATCGACATGCTGTTCGCCCGCGAAGGTTCACCGCTGCGTCCCGCGCAGTTCGAATTCTGACCTGCCTGTCCGACCCGAGAGCTACATCGCTTCGACGGGTGCTTCGAACGTGCCGGCCCGCACCTGGCGCGCATAGGCACCGTCGAGCGCGATCAGCTCGTCGTGCGTGCCCTGCTCCACCACCCGGCCCTCGTCGAGCACGACGATGCGGTCGGCGTCTCTGATCGTCGAGAGCCGGTGGGCGATGACGAGCGCGCTGCGTCCCTGCATGGCGACATCGAGCGCGTCCTGCACGAGGGCTTCGTTCTCGTTGTCGAGGTGGCTGGTCGCCTCGTCGAGCACCATCACCGCCGGGTCCTTCAACAGCAGCCGCGCGATCGCGAGACGTTGCTTCTCGCCGCCGGACAGCCGGTAACCGCGCTCTCCGACCAGCGTCGCGTATCCGTCGGGGAGCTCGGCGATGGTCTCGTGGATGCGCGCCGCCCGGCATGCGGCCTGCAGCTCGGCATCAGTGGCAGAGGGCTTCGCGTAGCGCAGGTTCGACTCGATCGACTCGTGAAACAGGTGCGGGTCCTGACTGACGACGCCGATCGCCCGGCGCAGCGACGACGACGTGAGGTCGCGCACGTCGCGACCGTCGATCCGCACCGCTCCCCCGGCGACGTCGTACAGGCGGGGGATGAGGGAGGCGAGCGTGCTCTTGCCAGTGCCCGAGGGCCCGACCACCGCGACCGTCTCGCCCGGCGCGATGCGCAGCGAGACGTCGTGCAGCACGTCGACGTCGGGATCGCCCGCCGGCGCACCTGGGGCCTCGAGCGAGCGGACGGAGACCGACGCCGCGGCCGGGTAGCGGAACGTGACGTGGTCGAACACGACGTCGCCCCTCGCGTCGACCAGGTCGACCGCTCCTGGCCGATCGACGATCGCCACCGGCGCGTCGAGCACCTCGAACACCCTCTCGAAGCTGACGAAGGAGGTCATCAGGTCGACCCGAGCGTTCGTCAGGCCGTTGAGCGGCTGGTAGACGCGGGCGACGAGCGCGGCCAGCGCGACGAGCGTGCCGGGCGTGATCTCGCCCGACACCACGAGCTGGGCGCCGATGCCGTAGATGACCGCCGCGCCGATGGCGCCGACCAGCCCGAGCGCGACGAAGAACACCCGGCCGTACATCGCCGAGCGCACACCGATGTCGCGCACCCGGCCGGCCCTGCTGGAGAACGCGCCCACCTCGTCGTCGTGGCGGCCGAACAGCTTCACGAGCAGCGCACCGCTCACGTTGAAACGCTCGGTCATCTGCGTGTGCATCTCGGCGTTCAGACCCATCTGCTCGCGCGACAGCTGCTGCATCCGTCTGCCGACACGCCGAGCCGGGACGACGAAGAGCGGCAGCACGGCGAGGGCGAGCAGCGTCAGCCGCCATTCGAGGGCGATCATCGCCGCCAGGGTCGTGGCCAGCACGACGATGTTGCTGACCACGCTGCCGAGCGTGCTCGTGACCGCGCTCTGGGCTCCGACGACGTCGTTGTTCAGGCGGCTGATCAGCGAACCGGTCTGGGTGCGCGTGAAGAACGCCACCGGCATCCGCTGCACCTTGTCGTACAGCGCGACGCGCAGGTCGTAGATCAGGCCTTCGCCGATGCGCGACGAGAACCAGCGTTGGACGATGGCGAGCCCGGCGTCGGCAAGGGCGGCGACGACCGCGACGGCCGCCAGCGACCACACCAGGGCGCGGTCACTGTTCGGAATGGCGTCGTCGAGGATCGCGCGGAAGACGAACGGCGGCACCAGCCCTAGGAGGGAGGCCGCGAGGATCGCCGCCAGGAACCCGGCGATGCTCCACCGGTAAGGCCGGGCGAACTGCCAGACGCGCCCGACGATCCCGCGGTCGAGCCGTTTGCCCTTCACGGCCTCCGCGTCGCGGGGCATCATGTGGTGGGGTCCCATCCGCACGCTGTCAAAGGCTACGGCGCCAGCCCGACCGCCGACCCTTGGCCATCGGTCGTACCATGCCCGGCCATGCATCCCCGCATCCTCCCCGCGATCGTCGTCGCGGGTTCACTGGCGCTCGCTGCCTGCGGCGGCGACGACGCGGTCCGCACCGTCGGCGCGGAGAGCCACGATCCGCAGAGCACCGTCGCACCGCGCGACGACGTGGATCTGGATTGGGAGGAGTGCGGCGAAGACCTCGAGTGCGCAACGCTGGCCGTGCCGCTCGACTACGCCGAACCGGACGCGGGCACGATCGAGCTGCCCCTGGTGCGCCACCTCGCGGGGAACTCCGCAGAGCGCATCGGGTCGCTCCTCGTGAACCCGGGCGGGCCGGGGTTCGGCGGCACGATCCTGGCCGAGTACGCCGCGAACATCTACAGCCAGGCGATCCTCGACCACTTCGACGTCGTCGGCTGGGACCCGCGCGGCACCGGGGAGAGCGAGCCGGCGATCGACTGCATCGACGACTACGACGACTACTTCGCCGTCGGCGACATCACCCCGGACACCGACGCCGAGCACGACGAGCTGGTCGAGCAGTCGAAGCGCTTCGCCGAGGCCTGCGAGGAGCGCAACGGCGAGCTGCTCGCACACGTCGGGACGAACAACTCCGCGCGCGACATGGACATGATCCGCCAGGCCCTGGGCGAGGACGAGATCAGCTACTTCGGCTTCTCGTACGGCAGCGAGCTCGGCGGCACATGGGCGACGATGTTCCCGGACACGGTGAGGGCGGCCGTGCTCGACGGCGCGGCCGACCCCAATGCAGACTCCACCGAGGGTCTCGCGCAGCAGCTCGCCGGCTTCGAGGGGACGCTCGCCACGTTCCTCGCCGAATGCTCGGCCGACCGCAGCTGCGAGTTCTACAACGATGGCGACGCAGAAGGCGCCTACGACGACCTGATGTCCGAGCTCGACGAGCACCCGATACCCACCGAGGCGGGCCGACCCGACCTGACCCGGGGCATGGCCAACGTGGCCGTCGCCCAGGCCATGTACGACGAGTCGTTGTGGACGCAGTTGGCGGGTGGGCTCGCCGAGGCCCAGGCGGGCGACGGGGCGACGTTGCTCGGCCTCTTCGACGCCTATTACCAGCGCACGTTCAGCGGCGACTACGGCAACGAGATCGAGGCCTTCATGTCGATCCTGTGCGTCGATTCGGACGAACGACCGACGGTGGAAGAGGCCGATGCCGAGGTGCCGCGCCTGCAGGAGGCGGCGCCGCGCTTTTCCCCCGGCACCACCGGCGACTACACGTGCACGTTCTGGCAGGCGCCCGCCGACCCGCGCATCGAGATCACCGGCGTGGGTGCCGGCCCGATCGTGGTGATCGGCACGACAGGCGATCCGGCCACGCCGCTCGACAGCACGCGCCGGATGGCAGAGGCGCTGGAGGACGGGCGCCTGGTGATCGTCACCGCCGACCAGCACACGGGCTACAACGTCAACGACTGCGTGAACGACGTCGTCGACGACTACCTGATCGACCTCGAGGCCCCGGAACACGAGACCCAGTGCCGGTGAACGCCTAGAGCCGCACCGGGACGACGCGAAGGTCCTTGATCCCGCGGAAGTCTTCGACGCTGACGGTGTGCAGGGCCAGGTCGTGCGTGATCGCGATGGCTGCGATCTGCAGGTCACTCGTTCGAGTCCGCGACTTCCGTCCGGCGGCGAGCACGTCGGCCACCACCCGTGCGAACGTTCTTGCCGAGTCGGCGTCGTACGGCAGGATCGACTGGGCGAAGGTGGCCTCGACCATCTGGAGGCGAAGCTGACGCTTCGCGCGCTCGTCGGGGTTCGAGGCGGCCAACGGCCCGACGCTCAGCTCACCCAGGGTGACCGACGAGATCCACTGGTGCTCCGGCAAGTCGTCCGGATCGAGCCGGTCGCCACCGAGCTCGATCACGACACACGTGTCGAGCAGCCCTGACGTGGTTCCCATAGGTCACACGGTCGCGTGCAGCCATGGATCGACGAGCTCGTCGAGCTGCTCCCGGAACCGCTCGTGGTCATCGCCGCCGAGGCGTCGGAAGGTGTCGAGCACGTCAGATTTGTTCGCCGGACGACGATCGAATCGGTGGGGGACGAGGTCGGCGATGGGAACGCCACGATCCGTGATCACGATCGTCTCGCCGGCCTGAGCACGGCGCGCGAGCGCGCTGCTGGCGCTGTTCAACTCCCGCAGGCTCGCGTTCACGTCGCCACCCTAGCTGTTGTAGCTCGTTGTAGCTACTTCAGCTTGGGCGTGACCTGGGTGGAGACCACCCAGCGGTGCTTGCCGATCTTGCGGTCCTTGCGAAAGCCTGCTTGTTCGAAGCTCGACAGCACGCCGTGGTAGAGGAAGCCGGCCGGGACGTCAGCCGCTGGCTCCGGGTAGCCCTCCACCCTTCCGCCGCCGAGCTCGGCGATCAGCTCCAGTGCGCCGGCGAGCGCCGCCGCGGCAACGCCTTGGCGGCGGTGCCCCTTGCCGACGTAGCAGCACCCGATCCGCCAAGCGGGCAACTCGTCCAGTTCCTTCTCGTACTCCTTGCGGTTCTTGATCCGTACCACCTCGGCGGGTGAGCCGAACTGGCACCAGCCCACACACGCGTCGCCGTCGAAGACGAGCGCAGCGTGCGCGGTGCCTGCGCGGACCCGGTCGTGCTTCTGCTCGCGATGCGGCTGCGCCGCGTCGAGGTGCGTTCGGTCGTCGGGGTGCATCCCCATGCACCAGCAACCGCCGAAGATCCCGCCGTTCGCCTCGACGAGCGCGGCGAAGGCGTCCCAGGTAGTCGGGTCCAGCGGCTTGATCGTGAAGCGGTCTGTGGCCATCGTGGCTGTCCCGGCGCACGAGCCCCTGCTGGGAGTTGCACGCCGGGAATGAGTTTCGTGAACCGGGGGGGAACCCCTGCAGCGGAAGGAGTGGGATTTGAACCCACGGAGGCGTGAACCTCGCACGCTTTCGAGGCGTGTCCCTTCGGCCGCTCGGGCATCCTTCCGGGCGCGAGATTACCGGCGCTCGGCGAAGAACGCTTCCAGCACGGCGGCGCACTCGCCGGCCAGCAAACCGTCCACGACGGCGAAGTTGTGGTTCAGCCGGGGATCGGCGCTGACGTTGTAGAGGCTCGCGGTGGCGCCGGCCTTCGGGTCGGGCGTGCCGTAGACGAGCCGCCCGATGCGGGCGTTGACGAGGGCACCGGCGCACATCACGCACGGCTCCAGGGTGACGACGAGCGTGCAGTCGTCCAGCCGCCAGCGCCCGAGCGCCGCCGCCGCGTCACGCAACGCCAGCAGCTCGGCGTGTGCCGTCGGGTCGGCGCGCAGCTCACGCTCGTTGTGCCTGGCCGCGATCACCTGCCCGGAGTGCAACACGACCGCACCGACGGGCACGTCGCCGGCGGCGCCGGCCGCGCGGGCCTCGTCGAGGGCGAGGCGCATCGCGGCCGTGTCGTCGATCGTGTCGTCGATCGTGTCGTCGATCGTCGTGCCGTCGGCGGCCATGGCGGAGGGAGTGGGATTCGAACCCACGGTGGGTTGCCCCACACACGCTTTCCAAGCGTGCCGATTCGGCCGCTCTCGCATCCCTCCTGGTCGCCCACACGCGACCCCGCCGGCTGAGGTGACGGCCAGGCTCCCCGCGGCGCACGGACGGTGCCGCTGAAGGCTGCTACCTCCCGGTCCTGACCTGGTTCGCGGATGCCCGTCGCACGGGACCCGGCCGTCACCTCACCCGGCGGGTGCCGAACGAGGGCAGCGACACACTACCGGGCGAGCGCGGCCGCCCGCTCGGCCAGGCCCGGCGCGCCGACGTCGTCGGCGAAGGCGGCGAACGACGGGGTCGGCCCGCGCCAGCGCCAGTCGTCGACCGTGCCGATGTCGAGCTCACTCGACACGTCCGTGACCACGGTGGCGACGAGCCGGAACAGGAGAGCCGCGTCGCGCTGGCCCCGGAGGGTGTCGGCGAGCTTGGCCGCGCCACGCACGGTGACGTCCCAGTCGGCCGCGTCGGGCGGGATCGCCTCCACGTGGCCGTACCGCGCGAGCACCGCCGCCGCCGACTTCGCGCCCCACCCGGGCAGGCCGGGAAACCCGTCGGCCGAGTCGCCGACGAGCCCGAGGTAGTCCGGCACCGAGGCCGGCGGCACGCCGAGGCGGGCGATCACCCCGTCGTGGTCGACCAGCTCTCCCTTGCGACGGTCGAACTGCACCACCCGCGAGCCGCGCACGCACTGGCCGAGGTCCTTGTCCGGGGTGAGGATCAGCACCTGCTCCACGCGGGCATCCGCCGCGGCCACCTCGGCAGCCGCGCCGAGCGCGTCGTCGGCCTCGAACTCGACCATCGGCCAGACCGTGACCCCGAGCGCTGCCAGACCCTCTTCCATCAGCGGGATCTGGTGCAGCAGCTCCGGCGCCATGCCCTCACTCGTCTTGTATCCCGGCCACAGACGGTTGCGGAACGACTCGATCACGTGGTCGCTCGCGATGCCGAGGTGAGTGGCGCCGTCGGCGACGAGCTGCAGCGTGGAGCCGAGCACGCCGATGGTCGCCGCGAACGGTGGCGGGTCGGCGTTCCTGTTGACCGCGCCGAAGTGCTGGCGGAACAGCTCGTAGGTGCCGTCGACGAGGTGAACCTTCACGACAACCCCTGTGCCACGACAACTCCTGTTCGCCGAACGACCCCCGCTGCAGTCTGGCTGCGTCGGCAGGATTCCTTCAAGATTCGTCCCGGCGACGCCGATATGAGAGCCGTGGGACGGATGCGGACGGATGACGACGGCCGAGGCACGGCCTTGCGCGCCTCGTCGAACGGCTCGGAACGGCGCCAGCGCGTGGTGCCGAGCCCGCTGCCTCCGCCGGTGCAGGCGGCTACGCATGCCGAGCTCGTGCTCGTCGCCACCCGGCTCGCGGCGATGGAGGAACAGCTCACCTCGTACTTCGCGGCGATGGCCGCGCAGGCGAATGCCGCCAGGCTCGCGGCCGAGACCGCCCGCAACGACGGCAAGGCCGACATGGACCAGCTCTCCGTGCAGCTGCGTGACCTGCTCGACAGGCTGGCGGACCAGCACGACGCCGAGCAGCGTTCGCTGCGCACCGCGCTCGACCAACGTCTCGCCGATTACGGCTCGCACCAGGACTGGCGCGTAACCGAGCTGGAAGCTCGGCTGGAGCGTCTCGCAGACGACATGACCCTCGGCCTCGACGCCCGAGTGGAGTCGGCGGCGCAGGCGCTGCAGCTTCGGCTCGACCAGGCGACTTCTGCGCTGACCAGCCGCGTCGCGGAGACCGAAGCTGCGGCCGCGCGGGCCGCCGAGCAGGACGTGGCGTTGAAGCGTCGCCTCGACGAGGCGACCTCGGCGATCGGCCAGCGCATCGAGGAGTCGCTCACCGCGTTGGCGGCGCGCATGGACGAGCGCAACGTGGCGCTGTCGAAGCGGATCGAGGAGAACACCGTTGCTCTGCAGCGCCAGCTCCAGCAGGCCGACGAGGTGCATGCGAAGGAGCTCGAGCGACTGAGCAACTCGTACGACGACCGCCTCAGCGCGCTGGAGCTGCGCGTCGGCGAGGAGGTCGGTACCCGCGTCGCTGCGCTGGAGGCGACCATCGGACGGGTGTCGAGCAGCGTCGACGAGGCGATGGTGTCGCTCTCCCAGCGTCTGGCCGACGCCGAGGCCTCCGCGATCGATTTCGAGGAGCGGCTGGCCAAGGTCACCGCGATCGCCGAGAAGGTCGACGAAGAGGCGATCGAGCAACTGAAGGAGAAGCTGTCCAACGCCATCGGCGAGGCCACGCTCGTGCGCATCGAGATGGACCGCCTGACAGAGAATCTCGACGAGCGCTTCGACCGCGTGCAAGTACGCATGGCCGAGGTCGAGTCCAAGGTGGCCGACAGCATGGACGTGTCCACCGCCGTGCAGCTCGAGCGACTCGAAGAGCTCGAGCGCGCCGTCGCCGAGCTCGACCCGTCGAGGCTCGTCGGTGGCCCGGACCCTGGTGCGCTGCGCGGTCCGCTGCTGCCGCCGCCCGGTCACGACGCCCGCACCAACCACCAGTTCCCCGCCCCCGACAGCACCCGGCCCGAGATCGACGCGGCCTCGGTCGAGGCGGCGAACAGCTACTACTCCACCGACGGCGAGATCAGCCTCACGTCGTGGTGACCGACCAACGCTGACCCCTCCCCACGCCCACATCCGAGCACGAAGGACCGACCTTCATGGCCCTCTTCCGAGCCAAGACCGACGACAGCGAAGCGGCAAGTGAACCTGCCGCCGCGTCCGAGGCTGTGCGCAACGAGGCAGATGCTGCCGAGTGCATGAAGGTCGGCCAGGCGCTCGTCGACGTCGGCGGCCTGACGGCCGAGACGCTCGCTACGGCGCTGCGCTCGGCCAACGGTGACCTACTCCAGTTCGTCGACATCGTGCTCGGCCGCTTCGGCGCCGGGCGCGCCGAAGTGGCGCAGGCCGTCGCCGTCGCGTTCGGGATGCCGGTCGCCGACACCCGCACCCTCCAGATCAACGCCGAGGTGCTGGGGGCGATCGACGAGAAGCTGATCCGCTCCCACATGGCGCTGCCGATCCACGACGACGGTGATGCCCTCGTCGTGCTGAGCCCGGCTCCTTCCCCTGCCCGGCGGGCAGCGGTGGAAGCCGCCGTCAAGCGCCCCGTGAAGTGGGTGGTCGCCGACCCCGCGACCGTGCGCACGCTGATCGACCGCAACCTGCGGGCAGACGCCGACATCGAGCGGCTGGTCAAGTCGTTCGAAAGCGTCGGCGACCAGAAGACCGTGACCACCGCCGCGGCCGAGGCAGCGCTCGACGACGCGGCGCCGGTCGTGCAGCTCGTCAACCAGGTGGTCGGACAGGCGCTGCGCGACAGGGCATCGGACATCCACATCGAGCCCCTCGACGACAAGCTCCGCGTCAGGTACCGCATCGACGGCCATCTCGTCGAGTCGTTCACCCTCCCCCTCGGCGTCCACGCCTCGCTGATCAGCCGCCTGAAGATCATGAGCGGGATGAACATCGTCGAGCGGCGCCGTCCCCAGGACGGGCAGTTCTCCACGTCGGTCGACGGCCGCGACGTCGACGTGCGCGTCGCGAGCGTCTCGACGGTGTTCGGCGAGAAGATCGTCATGCGACTGCTCGACAAGAACCGGTCGATGATCGGTCTGTCCGAGCTCGGCTTCCCCCGCGACACCTACCAGATGTATTCGAAGATGGTCCACGCCCCGTTCGGGATGGTCATCTGCGCCGGCCCGACCGGCGCCGGCAAGACGACGACGCTCTACGCGACCTTGCTCGAGATCAACTCCACCGGCAAGAACGTGACCACCGTCGAAGACCCGGTCGAGTACGTCTTCCCCGGCATCAACCAGGTGCAGACGAACGACCAGGCCGGCCTGACGTTCGCCACCGGCTTGAAGGCCCTCCTGCGCCAAGACCCCGACGTGATCCTCGTCGGCGAGATCCGTGACGCCGACACGGCGAGGATCGCCATCCAGTCCGCGCTCACCGGCCACTTCGTGCTGTCCTCGCTGCACGGCACCGACTCCGTCGCGGCCCTGCACCGCTTCTTGGACATGGGCATCGAGGCCTTCCTGATCGCCTCGTCCGTGGTCGGGGTGATCGGCCAGCGCTTGCTGCGCCGTGTGTGCGACTCCTGCAAGGAGCCGTACACGCCGAGCTCGGACGAGCTCGCCTTCTTCCGCCAGCACACCGGCGGCAGCGACAAGACCACCTTCTACCGCGGCGCCGGGTGCACCTACTGCGCCGGCACCGGCTACCGCGACCGCATCGGCGTCTACGAGCTGCTGCGGATCACGCCCGAGCTGCGCCGCCTGATCGTCGGTTGGGCGACCACCGAGGAGCTGCGCCGGCTGGCCGTCGCCCAAGGCATGCGCACGATGCTGCGCGAAGCGATGGCGCTCGTCGAGAGCGACGTGACGACCATTCCCGAAGTCATCCGAACCCTGTTCTCCGCGTAGGAGTCGCCAATGCCGAAGTTCGCGTACGCCGCCATCGATCCGAGTGGAGCCTCCATCGAGGGGATCACCAAGGCCGACACCATCGGCGAAGCGCGCACCGCGTTGATGGGGCTCAACTTGTATCCGGTGAAGATCGAAGAGCGCCGCGGCGCGCTGCAGTTCGAGCTCACCAAGGAGAAGGTGAAGAAGAAGGAGCTGATGCACTTCACGCGTCAGCTCGCCGTGTTCGTGAAGGCCGGCATTCCGATCACCACCGCCCTAGAGACGATCGGCGACGAGGTGTCGGACGTGGCGCTGCGCCGCACGATCAGCCACATGGTGGAGAGCCTGCGCAACGGCGGGACGCTCTCCAAGGCGGCTGCGGCTCACCCGGAGGCCTTCCCTCCGTATTACGTCGGCATCTTGCAGTCCGCGGAGATGACCGGACGTCTCGACGAGACGCTCGACCAGCTCGCCGACTACATCGACCGTGAGCTCGAAACGCGCTCCAAGGTGGTGTCGGCCCTGTCGTACCCCTGCATCGTCATGGCCCTCGCGGTGGTGACGGTGGTGATCCTCGCCGGCTATGTGCTGCCCCAGTTCAAGCCGCTGTTCGAGGAGCTGAACGCCGACCTGCCGCTACCCACTCGGATGCTCCTCGCCGTGGCGACGCTGTTCAGCGACCTGCTGATCATCCCCGTGATCTTCACCCTGTTGTTCTTCGCCACGCTCATCTGGCTGTTCAAGTTCCAGCGCGGCAGGCAGGTGAAGGACCGCCTTGTCCTGAAGCTGCCGATGATCAAGGGCATCGTCGAGTACGCGATCCTCGAACGCTTCTGCCGGATCCTCGGCGCGATGGTGCGTGCCGGTGTGCCGCTGCCCGACGGGATGCGGACCACCACCGAGGCGACGAGCAACGTCGTGTTCCGCGAACGGCTCGAGATCGCCCAAGCGGCGATGCTCGAAGGCGGCGGCTTCGCCAAGCCGCTCGCCGAGACCGACCTGTTCCCCGGCGCCGCCCGGCAGATGTTCAAGGTGGGCGAAGAGACAGGCACCTTGGAGGACCAGCTCGCAGTCGCTGGCGAGTACTTCAACCGCGAGCTCGAGTCGCGGATCAAGCGCTTCACGACGATGTTCGAACCGCTGATGATCGTCTTCGTCGGCGTGCTCGTCGGCTTCGTCGCCGTCGCTCTCGTCTCCGCGATGTACGGCGTGCTCGGCAACATGAAAGAAGTGCAGTGACGGAGACCCATCGCCGCGACGCGGGCATTTCGCTCGTCGAGGTGCTCGTCGCCATCGTGCTGCTCGGCTTCGCCGCGGCCGGGACGTTGTCGACCATGGCGATGGCGATGCGCGGTTCGGAGTGGCACCGCCAGCACGCCGCCGCTCAGGCATGGCTGCAGAACGCGAGCGACGCGGTCAACGCCACCCCGCGGATGCCGTGCACGTTCGGCGAGGCGGCGATGCGCAGCTTCTACGTGGGGGTGGCACGAGCCGTACCTCCGCCCAACAACTGGGCGACGTCGCAGATCAGCATCGAGCGCTCGATCGAGTTCTGGAACGGATACGACTACGGAGCCATCTGTTACGAGGAGATCGGCCTCAAGCTGCAGAAGGTGACGCTCACCGTGAAGAGCCCCGACCCCCCCTTCGAGATCATCAAGCAACTCGAGATGGTGAAGGGAGTGGACCAAGGTGAGTAAGCGTCATGACTCCGCCGCGTCCGGCTCACGGGGTGACCGCGGCTTCTCCCTCGTCGAGCTCGTCCTCGTCATCTCTGTCGTGGGTGTGATCGCGGGCACGATCATGGCCGGCGTCTCCGCGGTGCTCGGCAACGAGAAGAGCACGATGGCGAGGCTGTCCGAGCAGCGCACGATCCAGGGATTCGCCACCTGGTTGCCTGCCGACGTCGCCTCCACCCCTCCCGGTGGGCTCACCGTCGGCGGCAGCCCGGTGTGCGGATCGGGCGGCACCCAGGTGCTCGGCATGCAATGGTCGGAGAACGTCGACGGCTCGGTGACGACGTACCGCGTCAGCTACCAGGCCGTCGACGTCAACGGCGAGACGCACGTGCGGCGCCACGTGTGCGCCGGGGGCACGACCACGACGTCGACCCTGGCCACGGATCTGCCGGCGATGGGCGGAGGATGGACACCGACGTCACCACCGATCCAGATCTCCTACGACGCCGCCGCGCGGACGGTCACCGTCGTGCTCACCCAGCGCAACGGCGACACCGTGAGCCTGCGCGCAGACCAGTACAACCCCGCCGAGACGCTGCCCCCGCCACCGCCGCCGGTGGTGCTGCCCCCGCCCCCGCACACCGGCCCGGCGACGACGAGCACCACGACCCCTCCCACCACCACGACGACGTCGACGACGATCGCCCCGACGACCACCGTCGGCGGCCCGACGACCACCGATGGCGGCCCGACGACCACCGTCGAAGGAACGACGCTGCCGCCGACGACCACATTGGCACCGACGACGACGCTGCCGCCGACCACCACCACCACCATCCCCCCGTGCGCCGTGACGAGCTTGGTCGTGGTGCCCAATCCGGTGCAGAAGAAGTCGAACGACCAGTTGAAGGACAGCGCGACCGTGACGGTGACCACCACCGGACCGTGCGTCGGCCTGGTGCTGCGCTACACACCGGGCTCACCGGCGTTGAAGAACATCACCATGTCCGGCGGCCCGAACACCTGGACGGCAGTCCTGCCGAAGAACTCCGATCGCTGGTACGGCGTCGGCCCCCAGGAGCTGCGGGTGATGATGGGCACGCTCACCGTGCTGTGGTCCTACAACGCGTTCGAGATCACGCAGTGAGGGCGACGCCATGAAGACACTCAGGTCCCAGATTCACCGCCGGCGGCGCTCCGCTGAATCTCGCCGGCGCGACGAGGGGTTCGTGCTGCCGAGCGCGATCGTGCTCAGCGTCACGCTCGCGCTCGTCGCCTCGGCCGTCGCCGGGTACGCCGCGGTGTCGCTGCGCTACACCGTCGTCGTCGACCAGCGCGCCGACCGCCTGGCCGCGGCCGAGGGCGGGATGAGGTACGCGATCGAGAAGATGAAGCTGTTCCAGACGCTCTGCACCACCGGCGCCGCCGACGGCGACCTGTCCACTGCGGTGCCGCCGGTGTTGAACGGGGCGAACGTCACCGTCACCTGCCGGCGGATGGGCAACGGCGCGGCCGACATCCGCGGCTGGGCAGCGGTCGTCACCGGCGCCGGACTCGGTGCCGGCGGGAAGGGGCTGATCTCGCGCGGCTCCAACGCCACGCCGAAGACCTTCGGCGGCCCCGTCTACCTGTTCTCCCACACCGGCCTCGACCTGAGCGCGCCGATCGAGATCAAGAACGGAGACCTGTGGTTCAAGGCGGGGAGCTGCACCCCCACCCCAGTGGTCAGCGACTCCGACCTCCGCTTCACGCCGGCCTTCCTGCGCGGCCCGCTGTGCACGACGCTCACGTGGAAGGACCTGTTCCCCACGTCGCCGCCGCTGCCGCCGATGCCGACGGCGGTCAACCCGCCGTTCAACGACACGTTCGTACCCGGCTGCCGGGTGTTCTTCCCCGGCAAGTACACCACCGCACCCAACCTCGCCTCGGACAACTACTTCGTCTCCGGCGACTACTACTTCGAGAACGTCAACTTCGAGGTCAAGCAGGCCCAGATAGTGGGGGGCCAGTCCGGCGGACCCGCTTACGGTGACACGCCGTACATCCACTCGCCCGACTGCAGCAACGCTCCCCAGACGTCGCGCGACGTCTACGACGCCGAGGCCGCCAACGGCTTCTTCGGGGTGACGTTCGTGCTCGGCGGCAGCAGCAAGATCTACATCGACACCCAGGGCGAGATGGAGCTGTTCCGGCGCCGGCAGGGCAACGGCGTGGTGAGCGTGATCGCCGTCGACAGCGAGAACGCCACGGGTGGCTACCTGCCGAGCACGCACACGGCGACCGGCAGCGAGTGGCTGATCGACTCGAAGTCCGGCAACGGCCAGGACCTCGTGCTCCACGGCCAGGTCTACGCGCCCTACGGCAAGGTGAGGCTGAACAACATCACCAACTCGGCCAACGGCCAGATGCTCGGTGGTGTCGTCTCCGCGGTGCTCGACGTACAGGCCTCGGCGTCGGCGAGCAACTTCCTCATCCGCGTGGAGACCGACCCGACGACGTTCAAGCTGCTGCTCGTGTCGTCGGCCACCGACAGCAGGGGCGGGGTCACCCGCGTGCGCACCGTGGTCGACATGAACCCCGACTCCGGCGCGCTGGCGGTCAACTCGTGGCGGGTGGAGTAGCTCCGATGAGGTGGTCAGCGGCGGAGCAAGAAATCGATCAGGGCCTGGCCGACCAGGATCCCGACGATGCAACCGAGAGCGAGGAACGGGCCGAACGGAAGAGCGGTCTTGCGTCCGGCGCGCCCGGCGACGATCATCGCCAACCCGGCGACGGCGCCGAACAGGAACCCGAGGAAGAGCCCCACCGGCACGTGGCCGAGGCCGGTCCAGCCGAGGTACATGCCGAGCAACGGGCTGAGCCGCACGTCGCCGTCACCGAGGCCTCCCCGGCTCAGCAGGTAGAGCCCACCCATCAGCACGACGGCGAGGAGCGCACCGCCGGCGGCGGTGGCGATGCGCTCCGGTTCGCCCTCGACGAGTGCTGCGGCGGCGAGCAGCGGCGCGCCCAGCGCGATCGTGGTGTACGTGACCTCACGGGGCAGGCGCCTGGTGCGCAGGTCGATCCAGGTGAGCGCGACGAGCCCCGCGCCGAGCACGCAGTGAGCGGCGATGGTGACGATGCGCTCGAAGTTCGCCGCGAAGACGGCGAACACGACCGCGGTGGACAGCTCCACGATCAGCGGCTCGACGCCGATGGATGCCCGGCAGCGCCGGCAGCGGCCGCGCAGTGCCAGCCACGACAGCACGGGCACCAGGTCGAGCGGGCCGAGGCGCATGCCGCAAGCACCGCACGTCGAACCCGGTGCCACCACCGACGCACCGCGGGGCACCCGATCGACGACCACCGTCAGGAACGAACCGATGAACAGCCCGGCGACGAAGGCGAGCACCGGCACGAGCGGGAGGTTAGCTAGCGATGAAGTCACCGGACCGGAACCTGGTCACCTTGCTGCGCGCCACCGTCGCGAGCGGTGCATCCGACCTTCACCTGACGGTCGGGCGGCCACCGACGGCGCGGCGCGACGGCGTGCTGGTGCACTTCGAGAACGTCGGGCTCCTGACGAGCACCGAGATCGAGCGGATGGTGATGAGCCTGCTCGACGAGTTCAAGACGGCTGAACTGCACGAGCAGCACCAGGTGGACTTCTCGTTCGGCTTGGAGGGCATCGGGCGCTTCCGCGCGAACGCGTTCCGCCAGCGCGGCTCGTTCGCGCTCGCTCTGCGCGTCGTGCCGTTCCGCATCCGTTCCCTGCAAGAGCTCGGCGCACCCGCCGGCTGCGAGGTCCTGCTGAACCGGCCTTACGGTCTCGTCCTCGTCGTCGGCCCGACCGGCTCGGGCAAGAGCACCACCCTCGCCGCGATGATCGACGAGATCAACGCGAACAACCCGTGCCACATCCTCACCATCGAAGACCCGGTGGAGTTCTTGCACAACCACAAGATGGCGATGGTCAACCAGCGTGAGGTCGGCACCGACGTGCACACCTTCGAGGCCGGCCTGCGCAGCGCCCTTCGTGAGGACCCCGACGTCATCCTCCTCGGCGAGATGCGCGACCTCGAGTCGATCTCCATCGCTTTGACGCTGGCCGAGACCGGTCACCTGGTGTTCGCCACCTTGCACACCAACGACGCGTCCCAAGCGCTCGACCGCATCATCGACGTGTTCCCCTCGGAGCGGCGCGACCAGATCCAGATCCAGCTCGCCAGCTCGCTGCAGGGTGTGATCAGCCAACGGCTGATCCCGGTCGACGGCGGCGGGCGAGTGGCGGCGTACGAGGTGCTGATGGGCACCGACCCGGTGCGCAACCTCGTTCGCGAAGGCAAGAGCCGCCACCTGCGCAACGTGATCACGACGAGCCAGCAGGACGGGATGCAGACGATCGAGATGGATCTCGCGCGGCTGGTGGCTGCGGGCCTGATCGACCTCGAGGCGGCCTACAGCGTGAGCGCGTACCCGAAGGAGATCCTGGCGCACGCGACGACGATGCGCGCCGTGAGCCAGGCCCAGGCCACCGTCGACGCCGGGCAGATGGCGACGACCGGCGCCGGTACGCCGGCGGGCTAGCACCGCCGCCCTTCGAAGGAGCCTGCCGTGGCAATGACCCCCCGCCAGTACCAGTACCTCGGTGGTGTCGTCCCGTGTCCGGGAGGCTGGGTGGTGGTATCGGGGCGCCTGGCCGGGGTGACGATGGTCGTCGAAGAGGCGATGGTGCTGCCGAACCTGCTCGAGGTGCTCGACCACCGCCCGAAGTTCGACGCGGGTGCGATCTACGCCCCGATCGGCCTTGCCGACCAGCCCTGCTCGCGGTTCCGTCCGTGCGACGAGGAGGCCCGCCAGCTTCTCGGCTGGCCGCGCAGCGTCGGGATTCGCCCCGTGCCGTCCCGGGCCGCGCTGAACGCGCCGAGCCACGCCGCGGCACGGGAGCTGGAGCCGTGGCTGACGAACGACGACCTGCGGCGCTTCCCCCGCTACCGCGAGGTGGAGGACCTGTTCCAGCCGTTCCACCAACGGATGTGGGTGTCGGCTCACCCGGACCTGAGCTTCTACATGCTGAACGGCGACCGGCCGTTGAAGAGCTCGCCGTTCCACGGCGAGGGGATCGTCGAGCGGATCGAGTTGATCCGCGCCAAGGTGCCCGGCATCGAGGACCTGCTGAACGCCTCACCGCCAGAAGGCGCCGGCCAGATCCACATCGTGCAGGCCGCGGCGCTGCTGTGGACGGCGCGGCGCGGCGCCGGGCGGGCGATCAACCGCCTGCCGATGGACCCCACCTGGGATTCGAACGGCCTGCGCACCGAGCTCGTCCGCTGAGCCTCGGCTCGGTGTTGTCGCACTTCCCCGTCTGGTGCCTCGATCGATCCGAAAACGCGAAGAGGGGCCGACCCGATGGGCCGGCCCCTCTTCGTTGTCACTGTCGTTCAGAGATAACTGCCGTTACGTCAGGGGCAACTACCAGTCGCCACGCCGTTGGCGTCGATGCCCGTCACATAGCCGGCGTCCTTGGCGAGGAAGCCCGCCGTCACCATGGCGGCGACGCTGCCCGGGTAGCTGCCGTTCTGCGCGTAGTACGCCTGGGCAGCGGCCGTGACCGTCTGATGTTCTGCTTCGCAGGCGCTCTGGTCGCCACGGTCGGTGATACCACGGACCGCGAAGACGGTGACCGCCGACAAGATGCCGAGGATCACGATCACGATCAGCAGCTCGACCAGGGTGAATCCCTTGTCCCGCTTGGTTTCGACCTCGGTCGCGATGCCGGTCTCGTCAATCTCGATGTGGGTTTCCATGTGTGTGTGTTCCTTCCGCCTGTTCGTCCCACTTGACTTCCGCCTCGACCGGCACCAGACCGTCCGCTGCGTCGAAGGTGGTATCGGCCGGATTCGCGGCGGACTTGAGCAGAACTTCGCGGAAACTTTGCGAAGCGTCCGGCGGCGTACGGTGGCGCCGTGGAGGCTTCGATCACCCTGCGAACCGGGCGCGAGCGCAGCGTCTCCCGAGCACACCCGTGGATCTTCAGCGGATCGATCGCCGCAGTCGGCGGCGAGCCGGCACCAGGTGAGACGGTCGTGGTGCGTGCGGCGGACGGCACCTCACTCGGCCGAGCGGCGTACAACGCCGCGTCCAAGCTGCGGGCGCGGATGTGGACCACCGATCCCGGCCAGCGCGTCGACGCGGACTTCGTCAGGGGGCGCATCGAACGTGCCGTCGCGCGCCGCCGGCACGTCGTCTCCGGCACCGACGCGGTGCGTCTCGTGTACAGCGAGGCCGACGGCGTGCCAGGTGTCGTCGCCGACCGCTACGCCGACACCGTGGTGGTGCAGCTCACCACCGCCGCGGCCGACCTGTGGAGCGACGTCGTCCTCGACGCCCTCGCCGACCTGCCCGGGGTCGCGCGGGTGCACGAGCGCAGCGACACCGAGTCACGCCACCGCGAGGGCCTGCTCGACCGTGACGGTCCCCGCCGCGGCGACGCGCCGCCGGCCGAGATCATGATCTCCGAAGGCCCTTGGCGCTTCGCGGTGAACGTCGCCACCGGCCACAAGACCGGCTTCTACCTCGACCAGCGCCGAGCAAGGTCGTGCCTTGGCAGCTTGGCAGCCGGGCGCTCGGTGCTGAACGTGTTCGGCTACACCGGGGCGTTCACGGTGGTCGCGGCTGGCAGCGGCGCGACACGCGTGACCACGGTCGACTCGTCGGGGCCGGCCCTCGCGATGGCCCACCGCAACGCCGAGCTGAACGGGGTCGAGGTGGGCGAGCTGGTGGAGGCCGATGCGTTCTCCGAGCTGCGGCGCCTGCGCGACCGCGGGTCGAGCTTCGACCTGATCGTGCTCGACCCGCCCAAGCTCGCGCCGTCGCCGGCTCAGGTCTCCAAGGCCACCCGCGCCTACAAAGACCTCAACCTGCTCGCCGCCAAGCTGCTCAGCCCCGGCGGGATCCTGATGACGTTCTCGTGCTCGGGCGCGGTGTCCGCCGAGTTGTTCCAGAAGGTGGTCGCCGGCGCCGCCCTCGACGCCAGGCGCGAGCTGCGCATCGTGGAGCGGCTCGGCCAGCCCGGTGACCACCCGGTGCCCCTCCACTTTCCCGAGGCCGAGTACCTGACCGGGCTCGTGCTGCAGGCCGACTGAGCGAGCTCGGGTTCACGGCCGCGGACGCGGCCGGCGGAAGCCGCGGCGGTCTTCCACCTTCAGGCGGGCCCGCTGCTCGTCCTCGAGCGCGGCCTCCTCGGCGACCAGGCGCTCCATCGCGACGAGGCGTGTCGCGTCGAGCTCGCCCCGCTCGATCGCCCCACGCACCGCGCAACCCGGCTCCTGGTCGTGCTTGCAGTCGCGAAAGCGGCAGTCGTCGGTGAGGTCGAACACGTCGGCGAACGCCTGCTCGATGCCATGGCCGCTCGACCACAGGCTCACCGCCCGCAGACCGGGGGTGTCGATCAGCCACCCTCGCTGCACGCTCTCCGCCGCCGGCAAGCGCACGAGCTGGACCGCCGTCGTCGTGTGCCGGCCGCGCTGGTCGCCGGCGCGCACGTCGCTGACCAGTTGCACCTCGCCGCCGACGAGCTTGTTGACGATGGTGCTCTTGCCGACCCCGCTCGCCCCCAGCAGCGCGATGGTGCGGTTGCCCGCCGCGTAGGCACGCAGCTCTTCGAGGCCGTCGCCGCGCATGCCGCTGACGACGTGCACGGGCACTCCCGCGGCCACCGACGTGATCGCGGCGACGCTCTGCGCGACGAGAGCAGCGTCGTCGACGAGGTCGAGCTTGGTCAGCACGACCGCCGGGCGTGCCCCGCTGTCGAAGGCGAGGACGAGCTCGCGCTCCAGGCGTCGCTCGTTGGGGGGCGACACCAGCGCGTGGACGAGCAGCACGACGTCGATGTTGGCCGCGATGGTGTGCGCCTCGGCCCGCTGGCCTTCGAAGGACGCCCGGCGGACGAACGCGCTGCGGCGGGGCAGCACGCTCTCGACGCGCTCGCCGTCGCCGGACGGCACCACCCAGTCGCCCACCGCGACATCGGCGCCGATGTTGCGCAACCTGACCGGCTCGGCGCCGCGCGGCTCGCCCGAGTCGGGCGCGGCGAACCACACCGTGCTCCAGCCGCGGTCCAGCCGGGCGATCCGCCCGGGTGCACCCGGAGACCCCGCCGCGCGCCAGGCCGCGTCGGTGTGTTCGTCCCATCCGAGCGCGACCAGACCTGGCTCCATTTCGGCTCCGACGGTAGGGACGCGACGACGCACCGTCAACGTCGGCGAGGCACCCGCCACCGGACCGTGCGGCCGGGCGTGCCTTGACAACAGCCCGGCGAGTGTCGTAGCGAAGGAGGGGTATGCCCGGCAAGCCCCTAGTCATCGTCGAGTCGCCAGCGAAGGCGAAGACCATCGGCGCGTTCCTCGGAGGGGCCTACGACGTGCGGGCGTCGGTGGGTCACGTCGCCGACCTGCCGTCGAAGGGGCTCGCCGTCGACGTCGACAACCACTTCAAGCCCACTTACGAGCTCACCGACCGCGGCAAGCAGGTGATCAAGGAGCTGAAGGTGCTGCTGAAGGACGCCACCGAGCTGTTCCTCGCGACCGACGAGGACCGCGAGGGCGAGGCGATCAGCTGGCATCTGCTCGAAGCGCTGAAGCCGAAGGTTCCGGTCAAGCGGATGGTGTTCCACGAGATCAACAAGGCCGCGATCGACCACGCGGTGGCCAACCCGCGCGGCCTCGACGACGGCCTCGTCGACGCGGCCGAGACCCGCCGCATCCTCGACCGCCTATACGGGTACGAGGTCTCGCCGGTGCTGTGGCGTCGTGTCAACCGTGGCTTGTCCGCCGGGCGGGTGCAGAGCCCGACCGTGCGCCTGGTGGTGGAGCGCGAGCGCGAGCGGATCGCCTTCGTCGTGGCCGGCTACTGGGGCCTCGAGCTGCACACCGCCACGGCTCCCCCGTTCACGGCCAACCTCGTCACCCTCGACGGCACCCGCGTCGCCACCGGC
Source organism: Actinomycetota bacterium (assembly GCA_016700055.1). NCBI lineage: Bacteria > Bacillati > Actinomycetota > Actinomycetota bacterium. Next base: position 1,751,116 of record CP064997.1, on the reverse strand, counting down.
AAGGACTTCACGAGCGACGGCCGGGCCGGCTCGAGCGTCACCGTGGTCGACGAGCGCCGCGCCCGAGGGCTGGCCGACGGCCTCGCCGGCGCCGAGTTCACGGTGCGCTCGGTGGAGGACAAGCCCTACCGCTCGTCGCCGAAGGCACCGTTCATGACGAGCACGCTCCAACAGGAGGGCAGCCGCAGGCTGCGCCTGTCCGCGGCCCAGGTGATGCGCGTCGCGCAGGGCCTGTACGAGCGTGGCTACATCACGTACATGCGCACCGACTCGGTGGAGCTGTCCGACGAAGCGCTCACCGCGGTCAGAGCCGAGGTGCAGCGGGCGTACGGAGCGTCGTTCCTGCCCGGGTCGCCAAGGCGCTATGCGAGCAAGGTGAAGAACGCGCAGGAGGCCCACGAGGCCATCCGGCCGACCACGCCGCTGCGCAGCCCCGACGCGGTTGCTGCCGAGCTGAACCGCCAGGAGCTCGCCCTCTACCGGCTGGTCTGGCAGCGCACACTCGCCTCGCAGATGGTCGACGCCACGGGGACGACGGTCAGCGTGCGCCTCGGCGCGACCTGCGGCCAGCCAGAAGCCGGGGTCGACTGCGAGTTCGCGGCCAGCGGCACGACGATCACCTTCGCCGGCTACCGCCAGGCGTACGTCGAGTCGAGCGACGACGACGCCGTCGACGGGACCGCCGCGGAGGCAGCCGAGCGGGAGGCGCTGCTGCCGCCGCTCGCCGTCGCCGATCCGGTGCCCGTCGAGTCGATCGAGCCGAGCGGCCACTCGACCAGCCCACCTGCGCGCTACACCGAGGCGTCGATCGTGAAGCGCCTGGAGGAGCTCGGCATCGGGCGACCCTCGACGTGGGCCTCGATCATCCAGACGGTGCAGGACCGCGGCTACGTGTGGAAGAAGGGCCAGGCGCTGGTGCCGACGTGGACGGCGTTCGCGGTGGTGGGCTTGATGGAGCAGCACTTCGGCGAGCTCGTCGACTACGAGTTCACCGCCCGGGTCGAAGAAGACCTCGACGCCATCGCCCGCAAGGAGCAGGCCAAGGAGCGCTGGCTCCACGAGTTCTACTTCGGTGACGTCGACCTGCCCGGTCTGAAGCGCCTGGTGGAGCAGAACCTGGGCGAGATCGACGCCGCTCAGGTGAACACGTTCCCGCTGGGGCTCGACCCCGAGACCGGTGCCGAGATCGTCGTCAAGCCGGGCAAGTTCGGGCCTTACGTGAAGCGCGGCGACGACACGGCGAGCGTGCCCGACGACATGGCCCCCGACGAGCTCACCGTCGACAAGGCCGTGGCGCTGCTCGCCCAGCCGAGCAGCGACGAGCCGATCGGCATGCTCGACGGGCTGCCGGTGTTCGCGAAGAGCGGGCGCTACGGGCCCTACGTCCAGTGGGGCACTGCCGATTCCCCGCCGCCCGGGTTCGACAAGCCGAAGATGTCGAGCCTGTTCAAGACGATGGTGCTCGAGCGCATGACGATGGACGAGGCCGAGGCACTGCTCAGCCTGCCGCGGACGCTCGGCGCCGATCCCGCCGACGGTGAAGAGGTGCTCGCCAACAACGGCCGCTACGGCCCTTACGTGGTGAAGGGCAAGGACTTCCGCTCGATCGACAACGAGGAGCGGCTGCTGACGATCACCCTCGACGAGGCGGTCGCCATCCTCGCTCAGCCCAAGGTGTACCGCCGCGACGGCAAGAACATGGCGGCGAAGGGGCCGCTGCGTGAGTTCGGCACCGACCCGGCAAGCGAGCGCCCGGTCGTCGCGAAGGACGGCAAGTTCGGCATCTACGTCACCGACGGCGAGACGAACGCGTCGCTCGGCAAGGGCGACCGGCTCGACGCGATGACGCCGGAGCGGGCGTTCGAGTTGCTCGCCATCCGCCGCGAGCAGATCGTCGCGAAAGGCGGTGCGCCGGCGAAGCGGGCGGGCTCGGCCCGCGCCGCGGCGAAGAAGTCGCCGGCGAAGAAGTCACCGGCGAGGAAGGCGGCGGCGAAGCGCTCGCCGGCCAAGCGTTCCGCGGCGAAGCGCTCTCCCGAGAGCTGATGCCGGGTCGGTACATCGCGCTGGAAGGGGTCGAGGGCTGCGGCAAGAGCACGCAGGCCGCACTGCTCGCCGCCGACCTCGGCGCGGTGCTCACCAGGGAGACCGGCGGCACGGCGATCGGCGACCGCATCCGCTCGGTGCTGCACGACCCCGGCAACGTGCACCTCGACCCGATCGCCGAGGCGCTGCTGATCGCGGGCGACCGCGCCCAGCACCGGGCCGAGGTGGTCGCGCCGGCCCTGGCCGCCGGGCGCGACGTGGTCAGCGACCGCAGCGTCTGGTCGAGCGTCGCCTACCAGGGCTACGGGCGTGAGCTGCCCGTCGACGTGGTGCGCGAGGTGAACGACTGGGCGCTCGCCGGGCGCTGGCCGGACCTCGTGGTGCTGCTCCGGCTCGCTCCCGACGACGTCGAACGGCGCCTCGCCGGGCGCAGCCTCGACCGCTTCGAGCGCGAGGACGCGGCGTTCTTCCAGCGGGTGGCGAGCGGTTTCGACGCTCTGGCCGCCGCCGACCCGCAGCACTGGATCGTCGTCGAGGCCGGCGGCACCGTCGACGAGGTGTTCGCCGAGCTCCGCCTCGCGGTGCGGGAGCGCCTTTCCCGATGAGCGCCGCGTGGAACGCCGTCGTCGGTCAGGCACATGCCGTCGCCGTGCTGCGCGGCGCGCTCACCCGCCCGGTACACGCCTACCTGTTCGTCGGGCCACCGGGCTGCACGAAGAGCCAGGCGGCGAGAGCCTTCGCGGCGTCGCTGCTGCACCCCGAGACGGGGGTCGAAGACGCCGACGACGCCGGCGACCGCGACGCGCGCCTCGCCGCCAGCGGCGAGCACCCCGACGTGACCGAGGTGCAGCGCGTGGGCGCGGCGATCTCCGTCGACCAGGCGCGCGAGATCGTCAAGCTCGCGCACCGTTCCCCGGTCGAGGCGGAGCGCAAGGTGCTGATCCTGCACGAGTTCCACCTGCTGCAGGCCGAGGCCGCGGCGGTGCTGCTGAAGACGGTCGAGGAGCCGCCGCCGTCGACCACCTTCCTCGTGCTCGCCGAGGACGTGCCTCCCGAGCTGGTCACGATCGCCTCTCGCTGTGTCCGCGTGGATTTCCGCGCGATCCCCGACGCGCTGGTCGAGGCCGCCCTCGTGCGGGAGGGGGTGGAACCGGCGGCCGCGGCCGACGCGGCCCGCTCCTGCGGCGGCGACCTCGACCGCGCCCGCCTGCTGGCCGCCGACCCGCACCTGGTGCACCGGCGGCGTACGTTCGCCGAGCTGCCCCGCCGACTCGACGGCACCGGGGCGACGGTGCACGCCGTCACCGCCGAGGTGCTCGGCTTGATCGACGAGGCGATGGGCCCGCTCGTCGAGAGCCAGGCCGAGGAGGCCGCGCGGCTGGAGGAGCGCGTGAAGGCAGCCGGTGAGCGTGGCAGCGGCCGCAAGGAGCTGGAGGAGCGCCACAAGCGCGAACGCCGGCGGTTCCGCACCGACGAGCTGAGGTCCGGCCTCGCCCTCGTCGCCGCCACGTACCGCGACGCGCTCGTCGAGCAGCCCGGACACCGCCCCGACGCGTACGTGCATGCCGTGCACGACCTGCACCAGGTGATCGAGGCCCTCGACCGCAACCCGAACGAGGTGCTCCAACTGCAGCACCTGCTGCTGAGCCTGCCGTCGCTCGCCTGAGCCTGCACCCCGTTCGTGCTTGCCCCGAGCGCAGGGCGGCCCGCTACCATCTTCGACTCGCCGCCCAGATAGCTCAGTCGGCAGAGCAACGCACTCGTAATGCGTAGGTCGTGGGTTCAATTCCCACTCTGGGCTCCAGAACGCCGGAATGGAGGGGGATGCCCGAAGAGTCCGAGGGTGACCTCGCCGAGACGGTGTTCAGCGCTCCAGACCCCGATGGCATGCGTGCCGGTTGGGCCGCGTTGCGTGAGGCGCGGGCGGCCATGGTCGACCGGGCACGACGGCTCCCCGACGAGGACCTGCACGCATCGGTCGACGGCGAGTGGTCCTTCGTCCAGACACTGCGGCACCTGCTGTTCGGGACGGACAAGTGGTTCGCGGTACCGATCCTCGGCCAAGCGGGATTCCATCCGCTCGGCCTGCCCAACAGCGGGTCCGCGGACTTCCCCTGGCCGGGCCTCGACGACGACGCGTCGCCGTCGCTGGCCGAGGTCCTCGCCGCACGCGCCGATCAGACGACACGTCTCGGTGACTACCTCTCGTCCCTGACCGAAGGCGATCTCACGAGAACCGTCGACGTGCTCGAGAACGGTCCCCACCTGGTGCGCGACTGCATCTCGACCGTGCTGGAGGAGGAGTACTGGCACCTCGGCTACGCCGACCGAGACCTCGCCCATCTCGAAGCCCGCAGGTGAGCAGGCAACGACGGCGGCCGTAGCGTCGTGGCGTGATCTGTGTCGACCTCGCCGATGTGACGGTGACGCAACCGGACAAGGTGCTGTTCGCCGATCTCTCGGTGACCGTGGCCAGCGGTGATCGCGTGGCCGTGGTCGGGGTCAACGGTTCTGGCAAGACGACGCTGCTTCGGTTGATGACCGGCGCGCTGGCGCCCGATGCCGGCGCCGTGCGCTTCGGCCGGGGTGTGCGGATCGCGTCGCTCGAACAGGACCCGGTACTGCCGCCCGGCACGGTGGGCGACTTCCTCGGCGACTCGTGGGAGGTGGCGGCGGTGGCCACGCGGCTCGGCGTGCAGCCGCTCCTCGATCGACGAACCGACGAGCTGTCGGGCGGGCAGGCCAAGCGGGTGGCGCTCGCCCGCGTGCTGGCCGAGGACGAGCACGGCGATCACGACATGGTCGTGCTGGATGAGCCGACCAACCACCTCGACCTCGAGGCGATCGAGTGGCTCGAGGCGCGCCTGGTGGTGATGACCTCGGCGCTCGTGCTCGTCACCCACGACCGCCACGCGCTCGATCGGCTGACGAGCGCTGTCGGGCCGAGCAAGGTGGTCGAGCTCGACGGCGGACGGTGCTTCGTGCATCAGGCGGCGGCGGGGTCGAGTGCCTACGCCACGTACCTCGAGGCGCGCGCCGAGCGCATCGAGCGCGAGGCGCAGGAGGAGTCGACGCGCAAGATCCTCGCCCGCAAGGAGCTCGCCTGGCTGCGCCGGGGCGCTCCGGCACGATCGACCAAACCGAAGGCCCGCCTGCGCTCCGCTCGCGAGATCGTCGCTGGCGGGCCGGCGCCGGCCGGCGTTCGCGATCAGGGCCTGCAGCTGGGTGGCGGCACGACTCGGCTCGGCAACCAGGTCGTCGAGCTGGAAGGCGTGGCCCAGCGGTTCACCACGGCAGACGGCGCGACGCTGACGGTGTTCGAGAACGTCGATCTCCTGATCGAACCCGGAGCGCGGCTGGCGGTGGTCGGCCCGAACGGGTCGGGAAAGACGACGCTGCTCGACATCGTCGCCGGTCGGGCCGTACCGGCAGCGGGCACGGTGACCCGCGGCAAGACGGTCGTGGTCGGGTTCGCCGACCAGCACGCTGGAGATCTCGACCCCGACGCGATCGTCCGCAAGCTGGTTGCCGGGCCGTACCGCGAGCCAGATCACCGTGACCGGGCGCTGCTGGAACGGTTCTGGTTCGACACGACGGCGCAGTACGCGCCGGTGCGGATGCTGTCGGGAGGGGAGCGTCGGCGCCTGCAACTGGTGATGGTGCTGGCCACCGAGCCCAACCTGTTGATCCTCGACGAGCCGACCAACGACCTCGACCTCGACACGCTGCGATCGCTCGAGGCGTACCTCGACGACTGGCCGGGAGCGCTCGTCGTCGCCAGCCACGACCGGGCGTTCCTCGATCGCGTCGCCGACCACGTGTTGGCGATCGACCCCGAGGGTGCGGTGCGCAGGGTGCCCGGCGGGGTCTCGGGGTGGCTCGCCGAGCGGGCGTCGCCGCGCTCCCCGGCCAAGCGACCGTCGGCTGTGCCCGCGGCGGCGGGACGGGTGGCCAAGGGGCGCAGCGGGCCGAGCCCGTCGACGATCGGGCGGCAACTGCGCGAGACCGAGCAGGCGATGGCCAAGGCGCAAGCGCGAGTGGACCGGCTCAGCGAGCGTCTGGCGGCGACGACCGAGCACGGCGAGCTCGTCACCCTCGGCACCGAACTCGCCGCCGCCCACGCCGACCTCGACGCCCTCGAGTCCCGCTGGCTCACCCTCGCCGACCACTAGCGCGGTCGGTGTCATGTCGCCGCGCTGATGCGCAGCCCGGCCACCGCGGATTGGAGCGCTTCTTGCACGTAGCGCCCCCGCTCGGCGTGGTCCATGGCGGCGCCGACCACCATCAGCTCGTCGAGCTCGTCGGCGCCGATCCGCTCGCGCAACGTGTTCAATGCCTCGGCGATGCGCCGGGCATCCCCCGGCGACGGCGGGAGACTGAGTTGCGCCTTGCGCTCCGCACCGAACAGCACCGCGGCGGCCCTGTACTGCCCCGAGCGCATCAGAGCCAGGGCCACCTTGCGGGCGACGTACCAGTGAACAGGTGTGGATCCGCCCCGATGCCAGTACTCCCAACGATCCCGCAGGTAGACGAGCTCGTCGAGCGCGGACCTCGACCTGTCGTGGACCCCGAGCGCGCTGGATTCAGCGGACACCTCGTTGAGCGTCGACCCGGCCGCGCGGGCGAGCTCGGCCGAGCGGGAGAAGCAGCGCAGGGCGCGCGCCGGGTCTGGCGCCATCGCTGCGGTTCCGAGCGCCCACAGCGCGGTCGAGAGCGCGGTCGGATTGCCGAGGCTCTCGGCGAGCTCGACCGCGTGTTCGCCGGCTGCCGTCCCTTCGGGTCTGAGGAGGAGGGCCTTCGCGAAGGCGACCTGTCCGGAGATGAGCGCTGTGCGGAAGGCGTCGCCGTCGGCCTCGGCGATCTCACGACAGCGCTCGTATCTCGCGAGCTGCTGCTCGGGTTGAGAGCGGAACGCGGCGATCAAGCCGTGGGCGAACTCCGGCAGGTAGCACGCCGTCGCGGATGCGGCGGAGTCGAGGGCTGCGAGATGACGCTCCGCCTGCGACCAGTCTCCCTTCACCCAGGCGAGCATGGCCGCGACGGCGGTCGCGTCGGCCCACTCCGGCGAATCCGGCGCTCCCTCGGCCGCGAGCGCGGCCGCTGCCCAGTCGCCGATCTCGGGGCGGAGCGAGAAGAACGCGTACTCGAACAGGGTGACCGGCAGGCGCAGTGCACCGTCTACGTCGCCCGCGTCGAGCAGCAGACCGTGGGCGGCACGGAGGTTGTTCAGCTCGGCGCCGACTGCGTCGCGCCAGTAGGCCTCCTCGCGACCACGGACTCCGGCGCGAGCAGCGCCGGCGAACTCGACCCAGTGTGCGACGAAGCGCTGCTCCACCGCTTGCCGCTGCCCGCCGACGTCGAGGCGCAGGCGGCCGAACTCGCGCATCATGTCGAACATCCGATAGGGGGAGCTACTCCCGACATCGGCGACGAGCATCGAGTGGTCGACGAGCTCGTCGACGCGGTCGACGACGTCGGCCGCCTCCACGGTGCCACCTGTGGCGACGCTCTCCGCGGCGGCGAGGTCGAAGCTGGCGGGGAACACCGCGAGCCGGTCGAAGACCTCGCGCGCCGCCGGTGTCAACAGGTCGTACGACCACTCGAGGACGCGGGTCATGCTCTGGTGACGGTCGTCGTCGTGGCGCCGGCTCGAATCGAGAAGGCGGAAGCGGTCCGTGAGCCGGGTGAGGATCTGCGACGCCCCGAGCGAGCGAGCCTTGGACGCGGCGAGCTCGATCGCCAAGGGCACTCCGTCGAGTCGGCGGCAGATCTCCGCCACAGTCTCGAGGGTTGCGGCATCTGCCTCGAACGTGCCCGACGCGGCACGGGCCCGCTCGACGAAGAGCCGCACCGCCGCCGACGGCCCGCCCGACGACCCGCCCGACGACTGCGCATCGACGGCGAGTGGCTCGAGCATCACCACTTGTTCGGCGGCCAGCCCGATCGGGACGAGGCTCGTCGCGAGGAACCGGACGCGGCCGCAGCGCTGGAGCAGCGTGCGCACGAGGCGGGCCACCTCGGCCACGACGTGCTCGCAGTTGTCGAGCACGACCAGGGCTTCGCGGTCGACATAGCTGTCGATCACGCCGTCCAGCGGGTCCCGGTTGGGGGTAGCCATCACGTCGAGGGCAGACGAGAGCGTGTGCACGACGGAGTCGGCGCTGCCCGCCGGGGCGAGGTCCACCCACCACACCCCGTCGACGCACCGGGACCGGATCGTTGTGGCGACCTCGACCGCCAGCCGGGTCTTGCCCACGCCGCCGGTACCGACGATCGTCACCAGTCGGTCGGCCTCCAACAGCCCTACGACGCGGTCGATCTCGGCCTGCCGGCCGATCATCGCCGCCATCGGAACCGGCACGAACCCGGTCTGCTCGCTCGGTGCTGCGGCCTGACGCGGGAAGTCGACCTGCAGCCCGCTGCACTGCACTTGGGTCGGATGCTCGGTGCGGGCGACACCTTTCAGCGCGACGGCGCCGATCTCCGTCAACCGGCGGCCGTGACGCAGGCCAGCCTCGGACGCGAGTCGCGATGACACCTCCGACACGAGGATCTGTCCACCGCAGGCGACACCCATCAGCCGTGCCGCGTGGGTGACCGCCATGCCGAAGTAGTCGCCGGCTCTCGAATCTGCCTCGCCGGTGTGGATGCCCATCCGCACGACGAGCGGCACTGCTCCCGCGGTGTCCCACTCCGTGCCGCTGAGCGCGAGCTGCGCGGCGACCGATGCGTCGATGGCGTCGACGACGCTGCCGAACACGGCCATCACCCCGTCGCCGGTGTGCTTCACGACCGTGCCGTGCCACCGGCGGATGATCTCGTGCAACAACTCGTCGTGGCGGGCCAGGGAGACCCGCATCGAGGCCGGTGCGGCATCCCAATGGCGACTGCTGTCGACGATGTCGGTGAACAGGAACGTCAACGCGGCGGCGGACGGTTCCGCCGCCCCGTCGGAGAGGGCCGCTCCACCATCAGGATCAGCCACGAAGATGGAGAGTACGTCGTGAATCGGACATCGGTCGAGCGATGAGAGGATGCTGCGATGGTGCCGAGCGATGCAGAGCTGGAAGCGCTGCGTCTCGTCGGCGACCCGCTCGCCGACGACGTGGTCGGCGCACTGTTCCGTAAAGGCGAGATCAGGCGAGTCAACGAGCTGATGCGCGCGCTCGTCGAGAACGGCGCGCCGGTACCGGCCGGGCTTCCCGAGGAGGTGCGCGACTACCTCGCCCGCGACCCACTGCCCGCCGACGTCGATCGGGCACGCATCGAACGGTCCGAGAGGTTTTTCCAGGTGTGGGGGATGCAGATCTCGATGTCGCTGTTCTGCGCGTCGCTGCCGTCGGCATACGCGGCCGCGAAGGGCGTCAAGGTGCTGTTCGAGACGGCCAGGCTCCAGACCGACACGCGGCGGCGCATCTTCGAGACGGGGCAGTTCCTGATGGACGTCATGGCCCCCGGCGGGCTCGGTCCTGGCGGGGCAGGGGTCCGTTCCGCTCAACGGGTGAGGTTGATGCACGCCGCCGTGCGTCACCTCCTGCTGGCCGACGGCAACTGGGACGAAGCCAAGTGGGGTCTCCCGATCAACCAGGAGGATCTCGCCGGCACGCTGCTGTCGTTCTCCTACGTACCGATCGAGCCGCTCGCCCGGCTGGGCATCGCGGTCAGCCGGTCGGAGCAGGAGGACTACCTCTACACCTGGAGCGTGATCGGCGAGATGCTCGGCGTCCGAACGCATGTGCGCCCGACGACGGTCGAGGATGCGACCGCGCTGGTGACGGCGATCCGCCGGCGGCAGTACGACTCCTCGCCGGAGGGCATCGCGATGACCGACGCCCTGGTCACGACGATGGAGCAGATGACCCCGCACCTCGGGTCGCGACCGGGTCGACCGGCGCACGTGCGCGGGCTCGGGCGGCTGGTGCCGGTGATGATCCGCCACCTGATCGGCGACGACGTCGCGAACATGGTCGCCGTGCCCCCCGGGCGGCCCGGCTGGTTTCGGCTGCTCGAACCTCTGCTCGGGCTGCTGCGCCTCGTCGAGTCCGACATCGAGCACGATGCCCATGTGAAGCGGATGATCGAACCGTTCGCCCGTGCCGTCCTGCTCGGGATGTTCGACCACGAGCGCGGCGGAACGCGCCCACCGTTCGCCATTCCCGACGAGCTCGCGCGCACGTGGGAGTTGTCCTCGTGACCACCGCCTCCAGCTTGTCGCCGAGGCGATAGGACCCCGCCCGTGCCGTACTCGAACTGGGAGACCTTCTGGTACGTCGGTGGCTTCTTGATGTGGGCACCGGCGTACGTGGCCGTCGTGCTCATCGCCGTGCGCCACCGATACCTGGAGATCCCGATCCTCGCGGCGACGTCGAACGTGACCTGGGAGTTCATGTGGGGCTTCGTGTTCACCCAGGACATGGGACCGGGGCTGCAGACGATCTACCGCGGCGCCTTCATCCTCGACCTGTTCATCTTGTTCAACGTGTTCCGCTACGGCGCGAAGCAGACGACCGCACCGGCGCTCAAGCAACATCACGTCCTGCTCGTCGTGCTCTTGCTGATCGGCTGGGGTCTCTTCTTCTGGTCGCTGCGGGATTCCGGCTACGACCTGCCCCTCGGGAGCGTGTCCGCCTACCTCGACAACCTGCTGATGTCGGGGTTGTACATCTGGTTCCTGCTCACCCGGATCGAACCGCACGGCCTGTCGTTCACCGTGGCGTGGTCGAAGGGCCTAGGGACAGGCATGGTGACCGTCTTCGTGTTCTTGCGCTATCCCGACAACTCGTTCGTGATCACGCTCGCGCTCATGGTCGGTGCGCTGGACCTCGCATACATCACGATGCTCGGCCTGCAGAAGCTCCGCGGCCGGCGGATCAGCCGGCATGCACTGATTGGACCCGCTGACGGGCCGCGCTGATGATCAACTTGATGACGGCACCTACCACCACCACGTTGAACAGCATCTGCACCATCACTGCAATCCGGGCCCCGTCAGTGCGCGCGTAGATGTCGCCGTAACCGGTGGTGGTCAAGGTCGTCATCGTGAAGTACAGCGCCCCGGTCGGTTCGAGCGGTTCGCTGAACGCATTCACGTCACGCGCCGACAGGCAGAGGAACGCCGTCGCGAACACGCAGACCATGAACGACACTGCGACGGTCAAGGCTTCGAACCCGCGCACGATGGGGTACTTCGAGTGCTGGATCCCGCGAAGCTGCCAGACGACTACGGCCGCGATTGCCACAGCAGCGACGAGGGCGCGAATCCCGATCCCTCCCGGCTGCGACGAGCTCACCGGCAGCACGTGGTACGCCACGGCGATCACCGTCACCTGTGCCATGGTGCGCACCAGACTGATCGCCACGAATCGCCAGAATTCGCTCGAATCGAACTCGCCGAGCCCGTGGCCAACCGCCCGCGCGTCGGGTGTGTTCGTCACCCGACCAGCATGGCAGGCTCGACGAGTCGACGCACAGGAGGCCATATGGATGAGCACGAGGTGCTGCGGCTTCGCCGTGAGCTCTACGGCCGTTTGCCGGTAGCCGCGGTCGGCTACTCGGCCGACGGGCGCCACGTCAACTTCGCCGGGCCGGTCGAGCTCGGGCTGCGCGTCGGCGACCTCGCCGTAGTCGAGCGTGTCGACGACTCGTCTGTGGTGGTGCAGGTGCACGACGCGGAGACCGTTGAGCGTGAAGGAGCGCAGGTAGATCTCGCCACCGAGCATGGCGGTCAGTTCGACTCGATGCGGGCCCGGTTACGCCTACGCGCGGTGAATGGCGATGCGGTGGTACTCGGACGGCTGGCGGGCGAGACGTACGAACCAGTCGCGTCCGTCGATGCCTTCGGTGAGTGCGCGATCCGTTCCGCCACGGCCGCCGAGGTCGGCGTCATCGCCACCGCAACCGACGCCGGGATGGACACCATGGAGATCGGCTCGTGGCGTCAGGCGCCGACGGTGCCAGCGCGCCTGCGCAGCAAAGGCTTCGCCCGGCACACCTTCATGTGCGGGCAGTCGGGCTCGGGCAAGACCTACACGACGGGAGTGCTGTTCGAGCGCCTCCTTGCCGCCACGACGCTGCCGATCGTCGTGCTCGACCCCAACTCCGACCACGTCTTGCTCGGCGACATGCGCGACCACGACGACCCGTCGCCGGCAGGGCAGCGCTACCGCGCGGTGGCCGGCGACGTCCGCACCGTGCGCAGCCGGGGTCACGACGCCAGCTACACGCTGTGTGCCGACTTCAGCGACCTACCGATCGGCATCCAGGCGCATCTGTTGCGGCTCCACCCCCTGCGCGACCTCGAGGGCTACGCCGCCCTGCGGCAGGTGAGGGCCAGGCTGACGGCTCCGTACTCGGTCGCCGACGTCGCGTCGGCCGCTGCCGCAGACGTAGAGACCGCGCCGCTGGCGTTGCGCATCGAGAACCTGGGCATCGACGAGTGGACCCTCTGGCGCCGGCCCGGCGAGATCTCGCTCAGCTCCGTCGGGCTGCGCGACGAGCGCTGCGTCGTCGTCGATCTCGGCAGCCTGCCCGAGCCCGACTCGCGCACCGCTGTCGCCTTCGTCATGCTCGCCAACCGGTGGTCCCACCGGCACGAGCGCCGGCCCTCACTGATCGCCATCGACGAAGCCCACAACATCCTCCCCGCCGTCACCGACGACGCGCTGCTCGCGGCGACCAACGACCTCGGCGTGTTGATCGCCGGCGAAGGCCGCAAGTTCGGCCTGCACCTGTTCGTGGCCACGCAGCGACCGGACAAGGTGCACCCGAACGTCGTGTCGCAGTGCGACAACCTGGTGCTGATGCGCATGAACGGCCAGGCCGACGTCGAAGACCTGGTCGGCGTGTTCTCCCATGTGCCCGCCGGCCTGCTTCGCCAGGCCAGCGGGTTCGGGCTGGGCCAGGCACTCGTCGCCGGTCCGATCTCGCCGCTTCCCCAACTCGTGCAGATCGGCAATCGCCTCACCGCCGAGGGCGGCGCCGACGTACCGACGACGTGGACCAACCCACCAACCTGACTCCCTGACCCCCTGACTCCCTGACCCCCTGACCCCCTGACCCAAACCGCAGCTTCCGCGCCAATGTGTCAACGAACCTGCGCCAGACGCAGGTATCGCGCCAGATTGGCGCGAGGGCCGCGGTTTTAGGCGGGCGAGGGCCGCGGCTTCAGGCGGGCGATGGGTCGTTTGTATTGTGCAACTGCCATGTCGGACGCCAGCACGACTCCGCGATCGGCGGTCGACCTCGCCGACCCCGCCCAGTTCGAGTTGGCGCTTCGCGTCGGTTACGCATGGAGGGAGATGCGCCGCGGCGCGGCCGCCGGGGCGTTGCGTGACCACTTCTTCGGCGTCGGCGCCGAAGCCCTCGAACCCGGCCAGATGGACGCCCTCGACCTGCTCGTCCAGCGGACGTGGCGCATGGGCGACCTCGCCGACGCGCTGCACATCGACCCCTCCAGCGCCACGCGGGCGGTGCAGCGACTTGCGCGTGCGGGGCTCGTCGAGCGATTCGCGGACCCCGACGACAGGCGGGTGGTGGTGGTGTCGGTGACCGACGCCGGACGCAGCCGCCACGAGAGCGCGGCGGCTCGACGCACGAGCGCACTCGCTCGGATCCTCGCGGAGTACGAGACCGACGAGCTGGGCACACTCGTCGACATGATGGAGCGCTTCGTAGCTGCCCTGGAGCATCTCGTCGCCGAGCTGGGTGCCGACAAGTCCGTCGAAGCGTAGGGTCCTCGGTCGTGGCAGAACGCGCGACGTTCCAGGCCGAGGCGATGCAGTACGCGCCCCAGCTCTACTCCGCCGCGTTGCGGATGACGCGCAACTCGGCCGACGCCGAGGACCTCGTGCAGGAGACCTTCTTGAAGGCCTACCGCAGCTTCCACACCTTCGCAGAGGGCTCCAACCTGCGCGCCTGGCTCTACAGGATCCTCACCAACACCTTCATCAACACGTATCGCTCCAAGCAGCGCCGCCCCGACGAGAGCGACATCGCCGACATCGAGGACCTCTACCTGTACCGCCGCCTGCCGGCGATGGAGTCCGCGATCGCCAGCCGCAGCGCGGAGGACCAGCTCTTCGACCTGTTCACCGACGGCGAGGTGAAGGGCGCGCTCGAGGCGCTCCCGGAGAACTTCCGCCTGCCTGTACTGCTCGCCGACGTCGAGGGTTTCTCCTACAAGGAGATCGCCGAGATGCTCGACATCCCGATCGGCACCGTGATGAGTCGACTGCATCGGGGAAGAAAGGCGATGCAGAAGTCGTTGTTCGACTACGGACGGGCCAAAGGGCTCGTCGACGACGAACACGCCTCGGTCCCTGCCGACGCGACGAGGGAGCCCTCCGGTGGCTGACTGCAACGAGACGCTCCACGAGCTCCACGCATTCCTCGACGACGAGCTGACCACCGACACGCGCCAGGCGATCGAGCACCACCTGAACGGCTGCACGGACTGCCTGCAGGCGTTCGACTTCCATGCCGAGCTGAAGCTCGTCATCCGCCAGAAGTGCCACGAAGACGCGATGCCCCCGGAGCTGGTCGCCAAGCTGGAGCGCTGCTTCGACACCGACTTCGACCTCGACGGCGAGATCGGGTGACGCCCCGGGGAGTGGGTGGGCGCTCGATCAGGTGGGTACGATCGGCACATGCTCGGCTTGCTCGCTGCGAACGTGTGGCACTGGTGGATCGGCGTCGGACTCTCGGCGTTGTTGATCCTCACGGTCGTCGGCCTCGGCGCCAGTTACCTGAGGTCGGTCTCCGCCACGCGCTACCCGGGCAAGCGGCACCACGGCGAGGGCTGAGCGCGCGCTAGCGCGCACCAAAGGCGAGATGGCCAGCCCCGACCTGCCCTCGCCGATCGACTGGGCTCTTGCCGAGCGGGTCGCCATCCGCGTCAGCTCCCGCTCGCCGGCACCGACCACCGACCTGCCCACCGATGCCGACCTGGCCGGCGTCGTCGCCGAGGCCGAAGAGCTCGTCGCGGCCGAGACCGGTCTGCGCCCGCCCACCCCGGCGCACATCTCGGTGATCGACCGACCGGAGTGGATCCGAGCGAACCTGGCGTCGTTCCGGCGCCTTCTCGAGCCCACCTTCGAGCACTGGATCGACACGTTCGCCAAGCGCCGACCCGACAAGCCGGCACCGCGCCCGGGTGGGGCCACCGCCCGCATCGCGGCGATCGAGCTGGGGGCGATGCTCGGCTGGGTGTCGGGCCGCGTGCTCGGCCAGTACGACCTGCTCGTCGCCGGTGACACGGTCGACGGACAAGACGCGGTGTACCTCGTCGCTCCCAACATGGCGATGCTGGAGCAGAAGTTCGGGTTCGACCGCGAGCAGTTCCGCTTCTGGGTCGCGCTGCACGAGTTGACCCACCGCGCCCAGTTCCGCGGCGTGCCGTGGATGCACGACTACTACCAGGGTCTGGTGAAGGAGGCGCTGGCCGCGGCCAACCCCGACCCCGGTCACCTCGCCCGGTCGTTGCGCGACGCGGCGCGTGACCCTGCGGCGGCGAAGGCCCGTCTCGACGAAGGCGGCGCGCTGGCCCTCGTCGCCACGCCCGAACAGCGCGAGTTGCTCGGGCGCATCGGCGGGCTGATGGCGCTGCTCGAAGGCCACGGTGACCAGACGATGGACCGCGCCGCCAGCCGCGAGCGTCTGCCCGAGGCTCCCCGATTCGCGCTCGTGCTGCGTGAGCGGCGCAAGCGGGCGACGCCGGTCGCCCGGCTGGTGCAGCGCCTCATCGGCCTCGAAGCCAAGCTCAACCAGTACGCCGCCGGTGCCCGCTTCCTCGACGCGATCGAGACGGTCGAGGGCCGCGGCGCGGTCGAGCTCTGCTGGCAGGCGCCGCAGAACCTGCCGACGCTCGACGAGGTGAAAGACCCCGGGCTCTGGCTGCAGCGAGTCGCCTGGTGAGCACGGTGGGCACGGCGAGCATCGCTTTCGACGTGGGCGACTCGCTGCTCGCCCGCTGCAACTTCCCACCGCCGGGCACCGCCGTCACCTGCGCCGTGTCGGGAGGCGCCGACTCGATGGCGCTGCTCGTCCTCGCCGTCCACGCCCGATGCCAGGTGGAGGCGGTGCACGTCGACCACGGCCTGCGCCCCGGAGGCGAGGCCGAGGCCGCAGCCGTCCGGCGCGTCGCCACCGGGCTCGGGGCGGCGTTTCGCGCCGAGCGAGTCGACGTCGGCGCCGGGCCGAACCTAGAGGCGCGTGCCCGCGCCGCGCGATACGCCGTGCTGCCGCCCGGCGTCCTGACTGGCCACACCGCCGACGACCAGGCGGAGACGGTGCTGATCAACGTCTTGCGCGGCGCGGGTCTCGACGGTCTGGCCGGCATCCGGGCGAGCAGGCCCGCAGGCCCGAGCCGCCCGCTGCTCGCCCTGCGCCGGTCCGAGACGCGCGGGCTGTGCGCGCACATGGGCATCGTGGCCGTGGACGACCCCTCCAACGACGACCGGTCGCTCCTGCGCAACCGGATCCGCCACGAGCTGCTCCCGCTGCTGTCGACGGCCGCCAACCGTGACCTCGTCCCGGTGCTGGCGCGCCAGGCGGCATTGGCGGCCGACGAGGCCGATCTGCTCGACGACCTCGCCGCCGCGCTCGACCCCACCGATGCCCGCGCGTTGGTCGACGCCCCTGCCCCCCTGGCCAGGCGCGCGGTTCGTGGCTGGTTGCGCGCCGTGCAAGGTGGCGGCCTACCGCCGGATTCGGCCAGCGTCGAGCGCGTGCTGGCGGTCGCTCGCGGCGACCGCCTGGCGACCGAAGTGGCCGGCGGGTGGCGGGTGCGCCGGTCGGCACAGCGGCTCTCGCTCGTTCCGCCGCCTCCGGAGGCGAGGCCCATTGGCCTTCGCAGCGAGTAGATTTCCTCGCTGTGCCTCCGAAGCTGCGTGGGAAGTGGGCCCTCGGAATCACCCCCCGCAACTTCACCTGGATCCTGAAGGACAAGCTCGCCGTCTGCGAGCGACCCGGCGGGTACGGCGGCAACCACCGCCGCGTCCGGCGCCAGGAGGAGATCATCTGGCTGCGTGAGGGTGGCTTCGGAGTGGTGATCTCGATCATCCCTGCCCCCCACAACCTGCACAACTACGACGAGCTGTCGATGCCCTATCGCCACCGTCCCTTCGACGCGGAACACGTCGACGAGTGGTTGAAGGCGTTCTACGCGGAGCTGGCCGAACTGCTCGACCAGCATGTGAAGGTCGTCGTCCACGGCGAGGAGGTGGGCGACCGGATCATGGGGATCATGGGCGGCTACATCCGCTGGTCGGGCCTCGTCGACGACCCCAGCAAGGCCATCACCATCACCGAGCGCCTGGCCGGACACCAGCTCGATCCCTTCGCCCGCGGCGTGATCCTGCGCGCCCACACCCTGCGCCAGCGAGGGCGGGGCTGATGGCCACGGTCACCGTCGTCGGCTCGGCCACCGCCACCGTGCGACCCGACCGCGTCGTCGCCCGCCTGCAGCTGAGCAGTCTCGCCGCCCAGCCCGCCGACGCGATCGACGCCGTCGCCGCCAGCTCGCGCCGGCTCGAGGCGCTGCTCGCCGACCTCGGCATCGCGGCCGAGGCCTCCGCCACGAGCGGCATCGAGATCGGCGAGGAGTGGCAGCACCGTCGTGACGAGAACGTCCTCGTCGGCTACCGGGCGAGCGTCCGGGTGGCGGTGACGGTGACCGATCTGGAAGTGCTCGGACGCCTGGTGCGTGATGCTGTCGCGCACGTCGGTGCCCAGGTCCAGGGCCTCGACTGGAGCGTCGACGCCACCAACCCGGTGCGCCGTGAGCTGCTCGGCCAGGCAGCGGTCGACGCCCGCGCCCGGGCCGACGCCTACGCGACGGCGCTCGGGCTCACCGTGAGCGCCGTCGATGCCGTCAGCGAACTGCCGCTCTCCGCTCCTCCCGAGCCGATGCCCCGGGGCGGCGCGGCGTTCGCGATGAAGATGGCGTCGGCCGAGATGGACCAGCTCGCCACCAGTCCCGGGCAGGTCGAGATAACTGCAAGGGTGCACGTGAGGTTCAACGTCTTGCCGTGAATCGTGCCCGGCGGGTGCCCGCGCAGTAGCGTTTCGGTTGTGGCAGGAAGGCGGGTACTGGTCAGTGGTGCGGGGGGCCAGCTCGGCTCTCTCGTGACGTCGCTGCTCGAGGCCGAACCGTGGGTGGGCGAGATCGCCGGCATCGACGTCGACCCTCCGCGGCGGCGCCTGCGCAAGGCGGCGTTCCACCGGATCGACCCCCACGATCGCCACAAGGTGGTCGAGGTCGTCACCGCGTTCAACCCCCACGTGCTCGTCCACCTCTCCGTGTGGGAGCCCGACGCCCGCGCCAGCCCCGCCAGCGCGAAGCATCTCACCGACGCCAGCGCAGTCGGCGTCCTCGGCGGAGCCGCCGAGTGCCCGGCGCTCGAGCACATCGTCGTGCGCTCCGGCATCGAGCTCTACGGCCGCAGCCGCGACAGCCTCACCCGCCCGGCCGAAGACGCGCCCATCCGGCCGACGACGATGTTCGGCGAGATGGTCGCGAACATCGAGCACGTCGCTGCCGACGCGGCCAGCAGGGCCGGTGTCGCGCTCACCGCACTGCGCCTCGCGCCGGTGCTCGGGCCGCATGTACCGAGCCCCCTTGGACGCCTGCTGCGGCTGCCGGTGGTGCCGTTCAGCCTGCTCGCCGACCCGGCGTTCGCAGTGGTGCTCGAAGCCGACGCGGCGCACGCCTTCGTGAGGGCGGCCAAGGACACCGTCGACGGACCGCTCAACATCGTCGGACCGGGCGCGATCACCGCGCTCCAGGCGATCGTGCGCGGACGGCGCATCCCGCTGCCCCTCTTCGGACCGGAGTGGGAGATCACCCGTCGGTTGACCCACGCCCTCGGCGCCCCCGTGCCCGAGCACGTGATGGAGGCGCTGCACCGCGGCCGCCTCGCCGACGGCGAGCGCTGCAAGCAGGTGCTCGGCTGGTCGCCGCCGACGACCACCAGCCAGATCATCGATCGGCTCTACGAGTGGCCGAGCATCGTGCGCGTGCCGCCCCAGCACCAGTGGGAGGTGGCGTGATGGCGAGCACGAACAGCTCGGCCCGACCCACGAGGCGGCGCAACCCGCGCCCGGCTCGCACTGCCGGCACGACCTCGCCCGCCCAGGCCAACGTCGTCGCGCTGTCGGTGGCCGAACCGGAGCTGCTGCCGCTGGCGATGCACCGGATCACAGCGCGGTTCGAGGTGGACGACTGGGGGCGCGACCCCGAGCTGGTGCGCATCTTGGGCGGCGTCGCCGGCCTCCGCTGGCACCCGACCGTCGGCGGAGTGAGGCACCTGCCCGCCCATGCCGGGGCGTTGCTCGTCACGAACGCCCGCCGCTACGCGCTCACCCCTTTGCTCGTCGCCTGGTCGGTGGGACTCGCCACCAAGCGACCGGTGCGCTTCGTCGGCCGTCCCGACGTCGCCCCGGCAGGACCGCTGCTGCGACGCCTGGGCGGGCTGCTCGACCAACCACTCGAGGTCCAGGCGGCGCTGCGCGACGGTGAGCTGGTCGTAGTCGGAACCGAGCCCTCGCGCAGCTCCCGCCAGGCGGGGATCGTGCCGGTCGAGCATGTCGGTGCGGCGCTGAAGGCCGGCGTCGGGATCTACCCCGTTGCCGCGCTCAGCTCACCCTTCATGCGCCGCAGCCGCGTCGAGGTGGGCACGCTCGTGCGTGAACGGCTGAAGCGGCGCGGCCCGCTTGCCGAGGTGGAGCTGGCCGAACACGCGCAACATCGATTGCAGCAGCGCCTCGACGAGATCGGCGGCCTCCAGGGAATAGAGAAGTTCCTCGATCTGCGACGCGAGGGCTAGGGAGAGAGAAGGACACCACCGACATGGCCTACGCACGTGCAGAAGACGGCACCCGGCTGCACTACAAGGTCGTCGGGCGCAAGAGCGGCCAGCCGGTGCTCTTGATCCAAGGCCTCGGCGCCGACAAGTCCGGATGGATCCTGCAGCGCCTGGCGCTGGCCCCCTTCTACCGGGTGATCGCCCACGACAACCGCGGCGCTGGTCGCAGCGACAAGCCGTTCGGCACGTACACCCTCGAGCAGATGGCCGACGACGCGATGGCGGTGCTCGACCACGCCGGCATCGAGACCGCTCACGTCGTCGGGGCATCGATGGGCGGGGCGATCAGCCAGCTCGTCGCGTACAAGTACCCAGAGCGGGTCCGCTCGCTGACGCTCGCCTGCACCGCGTGCCGCAATCACGCCTGGCGGCGCGACCTGCTGTCGTCGTGGGGCTCGATCGCCGCCGAGCGCGGCATGGGCGAGCTCGCCAACCAGGCCGGTCGCTGGGTGATCGGACCGCGCTCGTTCCGCCGCCTGTTCCCCGCCGTCGGCTGGTTGGGGCCGATCGCGCTCAGCCGTCCGAGCCACGGCTTCGTCGCCCAGGTGCGCGCGATCCTGTCGGCCGACGAGTCGCTCGCCGCCGAGCTCGCCACGTTCGACAAGCCGACGCTCGTCATCGTCGGCAACCAGGACATCCTCACCCCCCGCGGTGACTCCGAGGAGATCGCCGAGCGCATCCCGACCGCCGAGCTCGTGGTGCTGTCCGGCGCCGCCCACGGCTTGATGATCGAGCACGGGTCGACGTTCAACAAGGTGTTGCTCGACTTCCTCGGACGAGCCTCCAAGGCCTGGAACGCCCGTGAGGCCGCGGCCGAGATGACCGAGGTCGCGTAGGGGCTCAGCCCCAGACGGTGGCGAGCAGCGCGGCGGGGGCGTCGCGCAACGCGTCGGTGGCCGGGCCGGGCGGCAGCTCGGCACAGAGCTCCTCGGCCCTCTGCACGTAAGTGCCGGCGGTCTCGACGGCGGAGGCGACGCCGTGGTTGCTGCGCACGATGCCGAGCACCTTCTCGCGCTCGGCGGCTTCGAGCGGCTTGCCGAGCAGATCGCCGAGCTCGTCGGCGGCGGCACCGCCCTCGGCGAGCGTACGCAGCACCGGCAGCGTGTAGACGCCCTCGACCATGTCGTGGCCGGCTGGCTTGCCGAGGCGCTCGTCGCTCGCGGTGACGTCGAGGATGTCGTCGACGATCTGGAACACCATCCCGTAGGCGTCGCCGTAGCGCGTCAGCACCTCGATCAACGGGCGATCGAGGCCGGCGACGATGCCGCCGATGCGGGCCGACGTGGCGTAGAGCGACGCCGTCTTGCCCCCGATCGAGGTGATGTAGCTGAGCTCGCTGCGGGTCACGTCGTAGGTGTGGCGCAGCTCTTCGATCTGCCCCTCGCACAGGCGGCCGATGGTGCGCGCGAGGAGCACCGCTACCTCGGTGCCGAGCGAGGCGGCGATCTCGGAGGCCTTGCTGAGCAAGAAGTCGCCGGCGAGGATCGCCTGCAGGTTGCCCCACTTCGCGTTCACCGTGTCGACTCCGCGGCGCACATCGGCCTCGTCCATCACGTCGTCGTGATAGAGCGACCCGAGGTGCACCAGCTCACAAGCGACCCCGCCTTGGACCGCGTCCTCGACGATGCCGAGCCGCGCTGGCGCACCGTGGCCGCCGTCGGCCATCGCCACCTGGGAGGCGACGACCGCGACCATCGGCCGCAGACGCTTGCCACCGGCGACGATGAGGTGGGAGGCGATCTCGGTGAGGTACGGATCGTCGGTCTGCACCGCGGCCCGCAGCGCCTCTTCCACGAGCTCGAGCTCCGCGCCGGCACGCGTCCGATCGGTGAGCGGCGAGCTGGACATCGCCGGCCAGGTTACGCGGTGGGGCGCCAGGGTTAACACCTCCGCCCGGGGGTAGAGTGACGTCACCCTCTCCGTCTACATCCGCCCCTTTCCGGAAAGGATGGGCATGTTCGAACGCTTCACGGATCGAGCCCGCAGGGTCGTGGTGCTCGCGCAGGAAGAGGCGCGTCTGCTCAACCACTCCTACATCGGCACCGAGCACATCCTGCTCGGGCTGATCCACGAGGGAGAGGGCGTCGCCGCAAAGGCCTTGGAGAGCCTCGGCATCTCGCTCGAGGCCGTGCGCGCCCAGGTGGAAGAGATCATCGGCCAGGGCGGCTCGTCGCCGTCCGGGCACATCCCGTTCACCCCGCGAGCGAAGAAGGTGCTCGAGCTGTCGCTGCGCGAGGCGCTACAGCTCGGTCACAACTACATCGGCACCGAGCACATCCTGCTCGGGCTGATCCGCGAAGGCGAAGGCGTCGCCGCGCAGGTACTCGTCAAGCTCGGCGCCGACCTGTCGCGCGTGCGCCAGCAGGTCATCCAGCTGCTCTCCGGCTACCAGGGGCCGCCGGCCAAGGGCGAGACGCAGGGTGCTGCGTCGGGCCCGGGCGCCGGTCCCGAGCGCTCCGGCAAGGGCGAAGAGGGCGATAAGGGCGGCAGCCAGATCCTCGACCAGTTCGGGCGCAACCTCACCCAGCTCGCCCGCGAGAAGAAGCTCGACCCCGTCATCGGGCGTACGCGCGAGATGGAGCGCGTGATGCAGATCCTCTCCCGGCGCACCAAGAACAACCCGGTGCTGATCGGTGAGCCCGGCGTCGGCAAGACCGCCATCGTCGAGGGCCTCGCGCAGAAGATCGTCGCCGACGACGTGCCCGACACGTTGCGCAACAAGCAGCTCTACACGCTCGACCTCGGCGCGCTCGTCGCCGGGTCGCGCTACCGCGGCGACTTCGAGGAGCGCCTGAAGAAGGTGCTGAAAGAGATCAAGACCCGCGGCGACATCATCTTGTTCATCGACGAGATCCACACGCTCGTCGGGGCCGGTGCGGCCGAGGGCGCAATCGACGCCGCGAGCATCTTGAAGCCGATGCTCGCCCGCGGCGAGCTGCAGACCGTCGGGGCGACCACGCTCGACGAGTACCGCAAGCACCTCGAAAAGGACGCCGCGCTCGAGCGCCGCTTCCAGCCGGTGAAGGTCGACGAGCCGACGCTCGCCCACACGATCGAGATCCTGAAGGGCATCCGCGAGAAGTACGAGGCCCATCACCGGGTGACGATCACCGACCAGGCCCTCGTCGCCGCCGCGAACCTCGCCGATCGCTACATCAGCGACCGCCACCTGCCCGACAAGGCGATCGACCTCATCGACGAGGCAGGTAGCCGGCTGCGGATCAAGCGCATGCAGACCCCGCCCGACCTGAAAGACATCGAGAGCCGCCTCACCGAGGTGCAAGAGGCCAAGAAGCGCGCCGTCGAGGAGCAGCAGTACGAACAGGCGGGCCAGCTGCGCGACACCGAGAAGCAGCTGCTCGAGGAAAAGGGCCGCAAGGAGCAAGAGGTCAAGGCCAAGGGCGTCGACCTGTTCGACGAGGTCGACGAAGAGGCCATCGCCGAGGTGCTCTCCATCTGGACGGGCATCCCCGTCTACAAGCTCACCGAGGAAGAGACCCAAAAGCTGCTCAACATGGAGTCCGAGCTCCACAAGCGGATCATCGGCCAGCAGGACGCGATCAAGGCCGTCTCCCAGAGCATCCGGCGCACCCGGGCCGGGCTGAAGGACCCCAAGCGCCCGAGTGGGTCGTTCATCTTCCTCGGCCCGACCGGCGTCGGCAAGACCGAGCTCGCGAAGACGCTCGCCGAGTTCCTCTTCGGCGACGACGACGCGCTGATCACGCTCGACATGAGCGAGTACATGGAAAAGCACACCGTCAGCCGCCTGGTGGGCTCGCCCCCCGGCTACGTCGGCTACGAAGAGGGCGGCCAGCTCACCGAGGCGGTGCGCCGCAAGCCGTTCAGCGTCGTGCTGTTCGACGAGATCGAAAAGGCCCATCCCGACGTGTTCAACACGTTGCTCCAGATCCTGGAAGAGGGCCGCCTCACCGACAGCCAGGGACGCACCGTAGACTTCCGCAACACGGTGCTGATCATGACCTCCAACCTCGGCAGCCAAGACCTGCGCAAGGCGAACGTCGGCTTCACGAAGGTCGACGAGGCGATGAGCTACGCGCGCATGCGTGACAAGGTGATGGACGCGCTGAAGATCCACTTCCGCCCCGAGTTCATCAACCGCATCGACGAGGTCATCGTCTTCCACGAGCTCGCCCGGGAAGAGGTCGTCGAGATGGTCGACCTCATGATCAAGCGCCTCGTCGGCCAACTCGAGGCCCAAGGTCTCGGCATCGAGCTCACCCAGGCGGCCAAGCTGCTGCTGGCCGAGCGGGGCTACGACCCCCAGCTCGGGGCCAGGCCGCTGCGGCGCGCGATCCAGCGCATGGTCGAAGACGCGCTCAGCGAGCGGATCCTGTACAAGCAGTTCCGCGCCGGCGAGATCGTGGTCGTCGACGTCGAGGACGACCCCGACCGCCCCGGCGAGCAGCGGCTCGCGTTCCGCTCGGTGGAGGGCTTCAAGCCCCCCGCCGGTGTCGACCTCGCCGGTGCCGGCTCCGGCAACGCCACCGAGACCGAGACGCCGACCGAGTAGGTCCGACGTCTCGCGGCATTTGACAGCAGGCTCACTGGTCTTCCATTGTTAGGATTCCCTAACACCGACCGACAGGAGCCTCACCTCAGATGCGACGGCCCCCGAGACCGATCTTCGCGGCGCCCATCCTGCTCGCGCTCGCCGGCCTGCTGGCGGCGTGCGGTTCCGACGACGGTTCTACCACCGACACCGGACCGACGACCGGGCCGACGACCGGGCCGATCGAGGGCGCCGGCAAGCTGACCATCTACTCGGGCCGCGGCGAGGATCTCGTCCAGCCGATCATCGACCGCTTCACCGAGGTGACCGGCATCGAGACCGAGGTGCGTTACGGCGACTCGGCCGAGATGCTGCTGCTGATCCAGGAGGAGGGCGAGAACTCGCCCGCCGACGTCTACTACTCCCAGGGCGCCGGATTCCTGGGTGAGCTATCGGCCAATGGTGATCTCGCGCAGCTCGACGACGAGCTCCTCGCCGAAGTGCCCGAGGCTCTCCGTTCACCTGCGGGCGACTGGGTGGGGCTGTCCGGGCGTGCCCGGGTCGTCGTCTACAACACCGGCGAGCTCACCGAGGACGACGTGCCGGATTCGATCCTCGACCTCGTCGACCCCGAGTGGGAGGGACGCATCGGCTGGGCCCCGACGAACGCGTCGTTCCAGGACTTCGTCACCGCGCTGCGCGCGCTCGAGGGCGAGGACGCCGCGCGGTCGTGGCTGGAGGGCATCATCGCCAACGGCGCGGTGCCCTACGAGAACAACGTCGCCATCGTGGAAGCTGTCGCCGCCGGCGAGATCTCGGTCGGGCTGGTCAACCACTACTACCTCTACCGCTTCCTGGCCGAAGACGCCGACTACCCCGCCGCGAACAAGTACTTCGCCGACGGCGACCCCGGCGCGCTCGTCAACATCGCCGGCGCCGGGGTGCTCGCCACCACCGACCAGCCCGACGCGGCGGGCGCTTTGCTCGACTTCCTGCTCTCCCCGGAGGCCCAGGAGTACTTCGCGCAAGAGACGTTCGAGATCCCCGTCGTGGAAGGCACGCCGACGGCGGCGGAGCTGCCGACCCTCGACTCGCTGACCCTGCCGGAGTTCGACCTGAACCTGCTCGCCGACCTCGAGGGCACGATCGAGCTGCTCACCGACCTCGGCGCGCTGTGACGCCGGTGAGACCGGTGAGATTCGGGTGACCGCAACGACCGCGTCGCGGGCGCGGTCCTCCACGGTTCAGGCCGACACCGCGCTGGTCGGCTTGCTCGGCCTGCTCGTCGGTGCGGCGGCGGCGCTGCCGCTCGGCTACCTCGTCTGGCGAGCGTTCGAGTTCGGCTGGGACGAGACGCGCGCCGTTCTCGTCTCCGCGCGGACGTGGAAGCTCCTCGCGAACACGCTGCGTCTCGCCGTCGCCGTCACCGCCGCGGCCGTCGCGATCTCGCTTCCCCTTGCATGGCTGACGACGCGCACCGACGTCGCCGGCCGGCGCGCGTTCGTGATCCTCACCGCCTTGCCGCTCGCCATCCCTACCTACGTGGGGAGCTTCGCGATGATCGGCGCGCTCGGACCGCGGGGGATGGTCCAGGGTTGGCTGGAGCCCCTCGGTGTGGAGCGGGTGCCTTCGATCTACGGCTTCTGGGGCGCGTTCGCGGTGCTGACGCTGTTCACGTACCCGTACGTGCTGCTGCCCGTGCGCGCCGCCTACCGCAACCTGGACCCGAGCCTCGAAGAGGCCAGCCGCACCCTAGGGCGAGGTTCGTTCACGACGTTCCTGCGCGTCGTCGTGCCCCAGCTCCGCCCGTCGATCGTCGCCGGGTCGCTGCTCGTCGGTCTCTACACGCTGTCGGACTTCGGGGCGGTGTCGATGCTGCGCTACGACACGTTCACCCGCGCCATCTACACCCAGTACCGCGGGGCGCTGAACCGCGGCTCGGCGGCAGTGCTCGGGCTCGTGCTCGTCACCTTGACGATCGCCGTCTTGACCGCCGAGCAGCGCTTCCGGGGCCGCGAGCACGTCCATCGCTTGCACGGCGGCGGCGCCCGCACCCCCGCGATCGTGCACCTCGGCCGCTGGCGGTGGGTGGCGTCGACGGCATGTGGGCTGCTGGTCGTCGCCGCTCTAGTGGTGCCGATGACGGTGATCGGCTACTGGCTCTGGCGCGGGGCCCAGGCGGGCGAGGCAGTGCTGCCCGGCTGGTCGCTCGTCACCAACAGCCTGCTCGCCTCAGCGCTCGGTGCCGTCGTCAGCGTGCTCGCCGCGTGGCCCGTGGCACTGCTCGCTGTGCGCCATCCGGGCCGCCTGGCACGCGTCGTGGAACGGCTGTCGTGGGCCGGGCACGCGCTGCCCGGCATCGTCGTCGCGCTCGCTCTCGTGTTCTTCGGCGCTCAGCGCGTCCCCTTCGCGTACCAGACACTCGGCATGCTCGTCTTCGCGTACATGATCCTGTTCCTGCCGCATGCTGTCGGGCCGATGCGCGCGTCGCTGCTGCAGGTCACACCGTCGCTGGAAGAGGCATCGCGCCTGCTCGGCTCTGGCCCGGCGACCACGTTCTGGCGCGTCGTCGTACCCCTCACCCGCCCCGGCGTGGTGGCCGGCGCGGCACTCGTGTTCCTCACCTGCATGAAAGAGCTGCCGGCCACACTGCTCCTCGCGCCGACCGAGTTCGACACGCTCGCGACACGCGTGTGGACGGCCTCGTCGGAGGGGTTCTTGGCCCGCGCGGCGTCCCCCGCGCTCGCCCTCGTGCTGCTGTCCTCGCTGCCGATGGCGGTGCTGGTGCTGCGTGAGAACGAGCGGCGCGCTCAGGTGGACGCGAACGCGACGGAGCCCGAGCCGTCGGCGCTCACCCCGACGCGCTGACCGCGGCGCACCTGCGGAGGCCCTGGGGCCCGGCTGGCCAGGCGGGAGTCGTCGTCGAGCACGACGATCGCGACGTGGTCGTGGCCGTAGTACTCGACGAGCTCGACGTTGCCGACGCCGCCGTTGCCGTCGGCCGTGGCGTGCACGGCGACCTGTTCCGGGCGCACGAGAACCTCGACCGGGCCGAAGTGCTCTTCGCGCAACGTGAGATCGCCGAACCAGGTGGAGGCGACCAAGCCGTGCGCAGTCGCGGCCACGAAGTTCGCCTCGCCGACGAAGTCCGCCACCCATCGCGTCGCGGGCGCGGTGTACACCGCGGCCGGTGTCGCGTGCTGCTCGATCACCCCCGCGCGCATCACCGCCACGCGGTCGCCGAGCACGAAGGCCTCCTGCTGGTCGTGGGTGACGAACACGGTCGTGACGCCGAGCTCGCTCAGCAGGCGGTGGACCTCGGTGCGCACCTGCACCCGCAGCGCGGAGTCGAGGTTGGAGAACGGCTCGTCGAGCAGGATCGCCTGCGGGCGCGGGGCGAGCGCCCTCGCGAGCGCGACGCGTTGCTGCTGGCCGCCCGAGAGCGTCGACGGCATCCGCGGCCCGAGCCTGCCGAGGCCGACCATCTCGAGTGCCTCTGCCACGCGGGTCGACCGGCGCTCGTCACGGCTCAGCCCGTAGCCGACGTTCTCGGCCACCGTCATGTGCGGGAACAACGCCCAGTCCTGGAACACCATGCCGATGTTGCGTTCCTCGGGGCGCACGTGCACGCCGGGCCCGCTGACGAGCGTGCCGTCGATCGAGATCGATCCGGAGTGGATGCGCTCCAACCCGGCGACGGAGCGCAACAACGTCGTCTTGCCGCAGCCACTCGGGCCGAGCAGGGCGACCGTCTCGCAGGGCTCTACGTCTAGGGAGACCTCGTGCAGCACGTCGACGGCGCCGAAGCGCTTGTCGACACCGCGGATCTCGATGCGGCCCGAGCCTCGCTCCACCGGCTCAGGCTAACGGTGCCCGATCTGGGAAGATCGTGCCCGCATGGGTGCCCGGCTTTCACGCAGCTCTCCGCGCGCGCTCCCACGGCGAGCGGCCTTGGCCGCAGTGCTGGTCGCGGTCGTCGTCCCCTTTCTCGGCGCGTGCCGTGTCGATGTCGCCGTCGACGTCGTCGTCGACGAGGCGGGAGCCGGCACGGTCACCGTGACCGTCACGGCCGACGCCGACGTCGTCGCCGCGGCACCCCTTCTGGCAGAGGACCTGCGCACCGAAGACCTGGTCGCCGCCGGCTGGGAGGTCGACGGCCCGAGCCCGAGCGCCGACGGAGGCTTGGAGGTGATCCTGACCACCGACTTCGCTTCGCCCGAAGAGGCGAACGTCGCGCTCGCCCAGCTCTCCGGGCCTGGCGGCCCGTTCGTCGATCCCGTGCTCAGCCGGCTGGTCGAGGGACGAGGGGTGACGTACAGCCTCGACGGCAGCCTCGCGCTGCCGAACGGGCTCGAGGCCTTCGTCGACGCCGAGGTGGTGTCGCTGGTCGGCGGTGTTCCGTACGCCGAGGCGCTCGCCGACCGGGGGCTCACCCTCGAAGAGGCGGTAGGGGTCTCCTTGACGGTCTCTCTGCCCGGAGAAGTGCGCAAGACCACCGCCGTCGAGCAGGACGGCCTGCTCCACTGGACGGTGGCCACCGACGGGTCCGCGCAGTCGCTCGTCACGAGCAGCGTCGACGAGGGCCCGAGCGACTCGTGGGGTCTCCTCGCCACCGGCGCGCTCGTAGCAGCGGTGGCCTGGCTGGTGCTGGCCGGGGCGTTCGTCGCCTATGTGGTGAGGGCCCGCCGGCAGCGATCCACTCGCCGCCGCACGGGCACTCCACTTACGCGCGACTAGTCCTCGACGAGGATCGCGGACGCGGTGACGCCCTCGTCCATGCCGGGCAGCGCCGGAGCATCGGCGGCGGCGCGCACCTTGTCCTCGATGCGCTTGCCGATCGTCTCGTCGACGTTGCGCCAGTACTTGAACGCACGCTCGCGGACGTCGGGGCGGACGGTCTCGAGCGTCCCGGCGACGGTGTCGACGAAGCGGTCACGCTGAGCGTCGTCGAACACCTCACGCACGAGGATCCCGGCCTGGGTCCAGTCGTCGTCTTCGGCGTGGAGCACGTACGCCTGGCGCACCATCTCGCCGTCGGCCTCCCAACCCTCGGCCACCGGCCCTTCGAGGTCGGCGAATCCCCGCCCGAAGCTGTTCGGCGCATAGACCGGTGCCGCACCGCTGTGGTCGAAGGCCATGTTGCCGTCGAACATGTACGGATCGGGAGCACCGTTGACCGGCTTGTTCACCGGGAGCTGGTGGAAGTTCGTGCCGATGCGGGCACGGTGGGCGTCGGCGTAGGCGAAGACCCTCCCGAGCAGCATCTTGTCCGGCGAGAAGCCGATGCCGGGCACGACGTTGCTCGGCGCGAACGCGGCCTGCTCGATCTGCGCGAAGAAGTTCTCCGGGTTCTCGTTCAAGGTCATCGTGCCCACCGGGATCAGCGGGTAGTCCGAGTGCGGCCACACCTTGGTGAGATCGAACGGGTTGTAGCGGTAGGTCTTCGCCTCGTCGTAGGGCATCACCTGCACCGACAACTTCCAGCTCGGGAAGTCGCCGCGGGCGATCGCGTCGAACAGGTCGCGGCGGTGGAAGTCGGCGTCGGCTCCGGCGATGCGTTCGGCCTCCTCGCTCGTCACGCTCTGCACACCCTGGTTCGTGTGGAAGTGGTACTTCACCCAGAACCTCTCGCCCGCCGCGTTGACCCACATGTAGGTGTGTGAGCCGTAGCCGTTCATGTGCCGCCACGTCCGGGGCAAACCGCGGTCGCCCATCAGGTACGTGACCTGGTGCGCCGATTCGGGGGTGTGCGACCAGAAGTCCCACTGCATGGTTCCGTCGCGCAGCCCGGAGTCGGGGAGCCGCTTCTGCGAGCGGATGAAGTGCGGGAACTTCATCGGGTCACGCAGGAAGAAGACCGGCGTGTTGTTGCCGACGAGGTCGTAGTTGCCCTCCGACGTGTAGAACTTGAGCGAGAACCCGCGCACGTCGCGCCAGGTGTCCGGTGAGCCGAGCTCGCCGGCGACGGTGGAGAAGCGAAGCAGCAACCGGGTGTTCACTCCCGGCTGGAACAGCGCCGCCTTGGTGTAGCGGCTGACGTCTTCGGTGACCTCGAACGTGCCGAATGCGCCGGAACCCTTCGCGTGCGGGCGCCGCTCCGGGACGTTCTCGCGGTTGAAGTGGGCCAGGGTCTCGACGAGGTGGACGTCGTGCAGCAGCAGCGGCCCGTTCGGCGAGATGCTGAGGCTGTTGCGGTCGCTCTCGGACGGCGCGCCGTTGGACATCGCCGATCCCGTCGGTGAAGACCCTTCGTAGATGAGCTCGTTGCTGTCGTTGGACACGATCACTCCTTCGATTCGGTTGGTTCGGGCTTGTCGGTTGATTCGGGCTCGTCGGTCGGCTGAGGCTGGTCGGTCGGCTGAGCGTGCTGACACGAGGGGCACAGGCCCCAGTAGATGACGTCGGCCTCGTCGATGACGTAGCCGTGGGAGTCGGCCGGCGTGAGGCACGGCACCTGGCCGACCGCGCAGTCGACGTCGGCCATAGCTCCGCAGACTCGGCAGGTCACATGGTGGTGGTTGTCGCCGACTCGCGTCTCGTAGCGCGCCGGTGAGCCGGCCGGGGCAATGCGCCGCAGCAGCCCCTCCGCGCTGAACAGCGCCAGCGTGTCGTACACCGCCTGGGTCGACACGGTCCCGAGGCGCTCACGCACCGCGCGCGCCACGGCGTCGGCATCGCTGTGCGGGCGCTCGGCGACGGCGCTCAGCACCGCCAGCCGGGGAGCCGTCACCCTGATCCCGAGCTCGAGCAGTCGCGCCCGGCCCACATCGGGGTCCGCGAAGGCGTCAGGTGCCACGGAAACCACGAGACGACCCTACGCCCTTTATTGGAATCAGTCAAATTCTTGGATTCATCCACACCGACCGGGCAGCCCCCCCAACTTCTCGGTCGGATTTGTGACACATAGCGCGACTCATCCGACCGAGAACGCGAGGGGGGACAGCACGCCTTCGTGTCACACCCGCCGCGTAGGGTCGAGAGCCATGGGTGCTGCAGGTGCTGCCAAGAGCGTGAAGTTCGTCCACAGATGTACCGAATGCTCGGCGGCACACCCGAAGTGGGCCGGGCGGTGTCCGGCATGTGGGGCCTGGAACAGCCTCGTCGAAGATGTCGAGGTGCCCGCCGCGGCGGGCACCTCCAGCACGGCCGCGGCACCCGCCCGCCAGATCAGCGACGTCGACGCCGACGTCGCGCAGGCTCAACCGAGCGGCATCGGAGAGCTCGACCGCGTGCTCGGCGGCGGTCTCGTGCCCGGGTCGGTGACCCTGCTGGGGGGCGAGCCGGGCATCGGCAAGAGCACGCTGCTGCTGCAGCTCCTCGCGTGGTGGCCGGGGCGTGCCCTGTACGTGTCCGCCGAGGAGAGCGCCCAGCAGGTGCGCCTGCGCGCCGAGCGCTTGAGCGCGGTGCGCGACGACCTCTGGGTGCTGGCCGAGACCGATCTCGGGCGCATCGTCGCGGCGATCGACGAGCTCGCGCCGTCGCTCGTCATCGTCGACAGCATCCAGACGGTCGCCGACGCCAGCCTCGGGTCGTCGCCGGGCACGGTTGTGCAGGTGCGCGGCTGTGCGCAACAGCTGGTACAGGTGGCCAAGCTGCGCCACCTGCCGATCGTGCTGGTCGGCCATGTCACCAAGGACGGCTCTCTGGCGGGCCCACGCGCGCTCGAACACGTCGTCGACACCGTGCTCGCGTTCGAGGGCGAGCGCCACCACTCCTTGCGCCTGCTGCGCGCCACCAAGCACCGCTACGGCCCCACCGACGATCTGGGGTTGTTCGAGATGCGTCCTCGCGGGCTGCAGGGGGTTCCCGACGCGAGTTGGCTCTTCCTCGCCGACCGCCACCAGGGGGTGCCCGGCAGCGTCGTCGTGCCGACCCTCGACGGCCAGCGCCCGCTGCTGCTCGAGGTCCAGGCGCTCACCAACCTGACGACGAACGCGGTCCCCCCGCGGCGAACAGCCCTTGGCCTCGACCCCGGGCGTCTCGCGCTGCTGCTCGCCGTGCTCGAGCGCCGCGCCGGCATGCCCGTCGGCGCGCACGAGGTCTACACCTCCGTCGTCGGCGGGGTGCGCCTCACCGAGCCAGGAGCCGACCTCGGCCTCTGCTGCGCCATCGTCTCGGCGATCAGTGACCGTCCGCTGCCCGCGGATCTGGTGATCTTCGGCGAGGTCGGCCTCGCCGGGGAGCTGCGCCAGGTGACGCACAGCGCGAGGAGGCTCGCCGAAGCCGCCCGGCTGGGCTTCACGCGAGCGCTCGTGCCGGCGAGTGCCCCCGACGGCATCGCCGGCATCCACCTCGAGCGCGCCACCACCCTCGCCGAGGCCCTCTCCGCCGCGGGGCTGGCGAGGGTCCAGGGGACCCCGCCGCCGAGGTACTAGCCGCCAAGTGGGGCCTCGGCCACCACCTGCCACTCCTGGTGCTCGTCCTCGGCCAGCACGGTGACGTGGGTGACGGTGTGCACGATCGGCGCCATCGCGCCCAGCGCGGCGAGCGCCTCCCGCAAGGGCTGCGGCGCCAGTCCGAAGGCGACGGTGAGGTGGGGCTTGACCAGCTCGACGGGCACCTCCCCGGCGTACGGCGGATGGTCCGGGAAGCGCTCGGTCAGCTCACGCGTGAGCGCGAGGAACGGCTCGGACGGATCCGGCTCCAGGTAGAGCAAGCGCTCGGCGAAGACCCCGGTGCGCCAGAAGGTGACCTCGAACACCGGGCGCCGCACCACGGTCGCGGCCACCGTGGCGAGCAACGCTTCGCCGAGCGGGGGCATCGCGAACGGATAGAGCACGGTCACATGGGCGGGCACGCTGCGTGGGGCCACCAACTCACCCAGCGCGCGCCACGGCGCCACCACCGCCTCGGCTTCGGGCACGACGACCACGAGGGCTGACCGTCTCACCCCGCGAGCCTACGAAACGGCTGCATCGTCGCATCCAACGGCGATGTTTGGGACCTTGGTCCCTGTCGTCAGATCGTTCGTGTCCGTACGATCTCGTCACCCACGGACGTGGAGAGGTGCTCGATCCGGCCCAGCCCCCTTGGCCCCGAGCACCGAAGCGTTGGTGTCAGCGAGCCGGACCGGGGAGGGGATCGGCTCGCTGACCCACGCGCCCGGGCACCGACACCGATGCCGCCCCACCCGTGTCCTCACCGGAGCTGGTCCTGGCCGTCCTCTAGACTCCCGTCGTGCACGGGCGTACCCTTTCCGTCGAGCGCAACGAGCTGTGGCTCGCCGCGTTGTCGAAGGTGGCCCCCGGCACTCGCCTGCGTGACGGCCTCGACCGCATCGTGAGGGCGAAGATGGGTGCGCTCGTGGTGCTCGGCGACGACCCCGACGTGCTCGCCATCTGCTCGGGTGGCTTCTTGCTAGACGCGCCGTTCACCCCTCAGCGCCTCTCGGAGCTGGCCAAGATGGACGGGGCGATCATCCTCGCCGCCGACGGCCAGCGCATCGCCCGGGCCAACGTGCACCTCGTGCCCGACCCGAGCGTCCCGACGAGCGAGACGGGTACCCGGCACCGCACCGCCGAGCGCGTCGCCCGCTCCATCCGCGTGCCGGTGGTGAGCGTCAGCGAGGAGATGAGCGTCATCGCCGTCTACGTCGCCGAGACCAAGCACCAGCTGCAAGAGGTCGGCAGGCTGCTCGACCGCGCGAACCAGGCCCTCCAGACCCTGGAGCGCTATCGGGCCCGGCTCGACGACGCGATGGCGAACCTCACCACGCTCGAGCTCGAAGACGTCGTCACCTTGCGCGACGTGGCCACGGTCATCCAGCGCGCCGAGATGGTGCACCGCATCGCAGATGAGATCGAGACGATGATCGTCGAGCTCGGCGTCGACGCCCGGCTGCTGCGCCTGCAGCTCGACGAGGTGTACAGCGACGTCGCCCCCGATCTCGACCTGGTGATCAAGGACTACCTCAGCCCCGGCTGCGAACGCACCGTGCCCGAAGTGCTCACGTCTCTCGCGGTGCTCGACGACGACGACGTGCTCGAGCTGCGCAAGGCTGCCGCCACTTTGCAGCTCCCCTGCGGCACCGCCGACCTCGACCACCCCCTGTCGCCGCGCGGTGAGCGCCTGCTCAACCGGGTGCCGCGGCTCGGCAAGGGAGTGGCCGCGGCCGTGGCCGAGCACTTCGGCGATCTGTCCAAGCTGCTGCGGGCGACGGTTGGCGACCTGTGCAAGGTGGACGGCGTCAACGAGGTGCGCGCCGTCGCCATCAAGGACGCGCTCAGCCGGTTGACGGAGGAGTCGATCCTCGATCAGTACAGCTGAGCAGCTGGCGACGAAGCCGCACGAGCTTCGGGCTGGCCTCGCTGTCACCCCAGGGATCGACGAGCGAGCGCTCGTACTCGGCCCACACCGCCCGCACGCCGGCGTAGTCCCCGGCCGCGCCGTGGGCCTGCATCCGCAACCCGACCAGCTCCTCGTGACCGGGCAGCACCGCCAAACCCTGCCCCGTGGCCCAGAACACCCCTTCGATGTCGCCGCGCTCGAGGCAGCGTGAAGCCAGCTCTGTCGCCGCGCTCACCACGAGCAGCACCAGCTCCGACGTCAGCCCGGAGGTGTCCGGCCAGAGGAAGCCGGTGCCACTGAACACCTGTCCCCTGACGAGCGCGAGGCCCTCGCGCAGCTCGGCGACGGCTTCGTCTCCGCTCGCCGCCCGAGCCCGGCGAAGACGCGCCCGCAGCAACTCGACGTCGGAGACCACGAGCGGGTGCAGCGGGAGCTGGTCAGTCAACGTGCGTCCGATCCACTCCTCTCCCGGAGGCGGGGCGACCGAACGGGCCAGCGACCGCCTGGCGTCGGAGACGACGTTCGCGAACGTCGCGTCGCGCACGTCGAGGTCCCACAGCGCAGTGCGCGCGCCGGAGCGGGTGGCGCGCTCGCGGTGCAGCCCGAGCCAGGCGACGAGCTCGAGCGCCTTCGATCGCTCGAACACCGCGGCCCGACCCGTCGACGCGACGACCTCGAGCGGCCCGAGCACGCGGATGAGCAGTTCCCACGCGGGCACGGGCTCGCTGCGGGCCGGCGGGGCATCCTCTTCGACCAGTGATTCGCTGCGCGCCTCGTCGAGCAGTTGCTCGATCGCGTCGGCCTCTTCGATCTCCAGCCCCACCGGGAAGAGCTCGATCCCGAACGGGTCGAGCGTCCAGACGTCGCCAGCGCCGACGTGCAGCAGCGCTCCACCCTCCACGCCGGGCACGTCGGTGACCACCGCCACCCCCGCACCCCCGCCGGCCGCGATCGCGCTGAGCATTTGGACCTCCCCGGCGCCCACGTCACCGCGCCGCAGGACGACGATGGTCGGTTCCCACGCTTCGGCCCCACTCGCCGCCCGAGCGGTGAACGTGGAGCCGGAGTGCCCGAGCCTGGCACCGAGCCCGCTGGTGCAGGCGGCGGCGAGCTCCACCGCCTCGTCGACGCTCTCGACCACCTGCCAGGCGCGCCCCCCGCGCCAGCGTGCGGCGCCACCGGCAGTGCCGACGAGCGAGGCCGACAGCGAGAACGGTGACAGCGCGAGACCGAGCGCGACCGCGCGCAGGATCGGCGCGGTGTCGTCGTCGTCACCCTCGATGCGCAGCACTCCCACGGCCTCGACGTCGAGGTAGACCTCACCCGCGGAGCTGCGCCCGACATGGGCGAGGGCCTGGCAGGGCATCGCCCGGTCACCGCCGAGGACGGCAAGCTCCTCCACCGTCACGCCCGCAGGTAGCTCCCACGACCGCTCGCCGGTCGCCCGCCACGGTGGCGGCGCTTCGACAGCACGATCGAGGTGGATCTCGATCGCCCCCGTCGGGGCGACGATGGCGAGCAACACCCGGGCACCTTCGAGACCGAGCTGACCAGGCGGTGCCAGGCGTCCGGCCGCAGCGCGCAGCGCAAGGTCGAGCCGGACGAGCTGTTCGGAGCGTTCCAGCGCCCGCAACGCCAGCTCGGTCTGTTCGGCTGTGCTGCTCGGGGCGGGAAGGCGCGTATGGGCCGGGGCCGAGCGCAGCCGGCGACGGCGGCTGAGCTCGACCATCACCATCGCTCCGGAGGCGACGAGGGCGGCGCCGGCGAGCCCACGGCCCTCACGAGACGACGCCGGCAGCGCCACGACGACGGCGCACTCGTCGTCGGGCACGGTCGCCGACGGCGGCACCGCCGACGCGGGCTCCCCCTGCGGCGGCGCCAACGTGGCGAGAGCCGGCGTCTGCGGCGGTTCCGGGGGCACCACCTCGACCGCGTCGACCACTTCCACCTGGGCGAACGCGTCGTGCGCGGCGACGACGCGTCTCGGTGCGACGACGGTGGTGGTCGGCATCTCCAACCGCCACCCGGGGAGGATCAGGTTCGGGTCCTCGAACACCCGCCCGTCGAAGCTGTCTCCCCCGTTCACTTCCCAGATCTCGGGCCAGGCAACGGCGTCGCCCAGGGTCTCCCGCGCGATCGCGCTCAGCGTGTCACCGGGTTCCACGGTCACCACGGGAGCCGCCGGCAGTAGTACCAGCCATCCGGGCTCCACCGACTCGGCGGCGGCATCGAGGACGACACCGGGGGCAACCTCACGCCCGACGTTCAGCTCGTGGATCTCCCGCCACCGGGCACCGTCTTCGAACAGGGTCTCCGCGAGTCCCCACCACGAGTCGTGCTGGCGGACCGTCCATCCGATCGTGGTCGTCCCTCCCGTTCCGCCGTCTTGGACCACCGCTCCTTGCTCGGGCACCGTCCACGGTGCACCGAACACCAATTCCTCGCGCCCGCCTGTCGGAGCCGAGTCGGGCATCAACCGCGCCAGCACCTCCGACACGGACGCCGCGTCGGCTGCGGCGCCGCGGGTCGCGACTCCCCCGAGCAACGAGAGACTGGAGACGAGCAACGCCGCCAACCGTTGCGTTCCCGCCCCGAGCACGAGGACACGCGGCACCTCACGGCCGCGGCGAACGTGCCACATCTCGACCAAGAGGCTCACCACCAGCCGCGCCCACGCCACCCACAGCAGCGCGGCAAGTACGGCGACGACGACGCCGGCGTCGATCCGACCATCGCGCAGCGAGTCGACCGCACCGGACGGGTTCGGCATCGTGTCCGGCCACGGGGCGCCCGCCACGCGAACCAGCAGTAGGGGGATGCCGAACACGACGAACGCGAGTGCGACGAGCGCCACCAACCCCCGCAAGCGCCTCACGGGACACCCGCCGCGTCGGAGTACGGCTCTGCGGAGCGCGTCGCGGTGACGCGGCGCTCGCCGACGCCTGCCAGGCGGAGCAGCGTCGGATGGAACACCATCACCACGGTCACCGTCACCGTCGTCGCGGAGACGACCACGTCGCCCGCCAGCCCGTGGGACCCCAAGTACCGGTCGACGGCACGGCGCGCCCGTGCCGGGTCGAGCATCCGCGCGCCCGAGCGCAGCCCGGACACCTCCTGGGCACCGACGCGCGCGGCGTTCTCGGCGTGATCGGCGGCAGCGATGCGGGACGCGACGAGTCGCCCACCGTCGACGGCGAGCGCGGCGCACAACACGAAGGCGACGACGAGACAGACGACGAACGCGGTCACCGTGCCCTCGTCTCGTGGGTGAAGCGAGGCTCGCTCGGTCACGGCTCGCCTCGATAGCGATCGATCGCCTCGGTGGACGACGCGGTGACCACCTGACCGGAGGCCGCCAGCGGAGCCAGACCGTCCACCGGCACCCGGCAGGTGACGGTCACGGTGACCGCCGGCGCCGACGCCCCTCCCGCCGTCGTCACGACCGACGCGCCAGTGCACGGCACACCGCTCGCCGCGAGGTCGTCGAGCGCCGCACGGCGGGCGGCGGCGGCCATCGCCGGGCGACTCACCAGTGATGCGGCTCGCGCTCCCTGGTCGGCAGCGTGGCGGACCTGCTCCACCGTCTGTCCTGCACGTCCGGCGAGCACGATCAACAGCACCATCAGCACCAGGGCGGGAGCGAGCAGTACCAGTTCGGTGCTGACACTGCCCGTGTCCGATCTCTTCGACTTCCACGTCCGTATGTGGGCGCGGGCGCCGGCGGAACGGCAGGTCGTCACCGCTCGGCCTCCGTCGTGAAGCGCTCCTTCGGTTCGCGGGCCGTGCGGCCCACCGAGGTCGGGAAGAACGGCACGATGCGAGGTACCCGCACCTCCACCGTCACGCTCACCACCGACGCGTCGACGAAGGCCTCGGGTGAGGAGGCCAGCTCTCCGCCGAGTTCGTCGACGAGACGGCGCGCGGAGTCGGCGGCCGCGGCCGGCGTCCCCTGCACCGTCGAGCCGACGCTCGCGCCCTCGCCCGCCCCCGCCGCGGCGACGTGGGCGGCGTGGAAGTACACCGTCACCTGCACCGCGAGGAGCAGCAGCAGCATGACGACCGGCACGAGGATCACGAGCTGCGTGGTCGACTCGCCCCGATCGGTGGGCGCGTCGACGGTGCGACTCATCCGAGATCCAGGTCGTTCGCCTTGTCGGTGACCTTGCTGGTGATGATCACGCCGACCGCGATCGCGAGCGCGATCAGCGCCGCGGCCAGCACGACCGTCGTCGCGCTGATCTCACCGCGGTCGCGGTCGGCCTCGGCCGAAGCCGCGAGCCGGATGCGGTAGTAGAGCCAGAGCTGCTGGAACGTCGTCATCGGGTTCTCTCCTTAGGTGTTGGTCGGTCATCAGGTGTTGGTTGGGTCATCCGAAGCCTTCGAGGACGAGGTGCATCGCCGGGTAGCCGAGCAGCGCGAGAAAACCGAGGAACAACATCACCGTCGGCAAGCTCATCTGCTCGGTTGCGGCGTTGGCCTCGGCCTCGGCGCGGGCGAGCTGGGCAGCTCGCATCGCCGACGCCTTCGCGGTGAGCGTCGCGGTCACCCGCGCGCCTTGCTCGCCCGCGAGCTGCACGGTGGAGGCGATCTCGACCAGTTCGTCGACAGCGATCTCCTCGCCGAGCGCGGCGAGGCCTTGCCACGGGGAACGCCGAGTGGTGCGAGCGACGGTGAGCGCGTCGCGGATGCGCTGGAAGGTCCACGAATCACCCGCTTCGGCCGCCGCCGTGAGCGCGGTCTCCGTACCCGTGCCGCCGGCGAGCAACACCGCGACGAGGTCGAGGTAGCTCGACAGCGAGGTGACCACTGCCTGGCGGCGGGCCGCGGCCTGGGAGCGCACCGTCAGCTCCGGCAACCAGTATCCGACCGGCACCGCGACCAGGGCAGCCACGATCGCCGGGCCTGCGGCCCCGTGCACCCCGGCGGCAGTGACGGCTACGGCGACGAGCAGCACCAGCGTGCCGAAGACGACTGCTACGCCCAGGCGCTCCACCGCGTGGCGCTCGGGTGAGCGGTCGAGCACGGCGAGGTCATGGGCGCGCCTGCCCAACCCGGCACCGGCGACCTTGCCCACCAGTCGCTGCCACGGTGACGACGACACCGACTCCGAGGCGGCCAAACGCGGCCGCTCGATGCCGGCGATGAGCGCGACGAGGGGCCTCTCCGGTCCGAAGAACGCGCGCCCGACGAGCGCGAGGCCGATGCCCATCGCGGTCCCGACGAGCAGCGCCATGGTCATCGATCGACTCCGGTCGACACCTGCGCCCGGAGCTCGGGCCTGCCCACCACGAAGCGCTCGGGAACCGCCACCCTCCCCACTCGCTCGAAAAGCACGAAGGCCGCGGCGAAGGTGGCGAGCACCCCAGCCAGCACCACCTGGCCGGCAGGTTCGTCGTAGGGCGCCAGGTACTCGCGGTCGAGCACCATCAGCCCGAGTACGAACACGACGACGACGACCGCGATGATCCGCACCGCGCTGCGCGTCCTTGCGCGCCCGACCCAGACGCGGGTGCGCATCGAAGCGTCGTCGCGCGCGGCGGTGGCCAACTCGCCGAGCAGCCCGACCAGGTCCCGAGCCTGGTGCTCGGAAGCGACGACCAGCGCGGCCACGACGAAGTCGGCAAGGGGGTGGTCGACGTCGTCGGCCAGACGCCGCAGCGCCGTCGGCAGGGGCTCGTACCCGACGCGCGAGGCGAGCGACCCGACAGCACCCGCCAGCGGTGCCGGAGCCAGCGGCGCTGTGGCGACGATCGCCTGCTCCAGGCCGGCCGCGCCGGCGATCGTGTCGCGCAACTGCTCTGTCCAGCCGGCGATCGCCTCGACGACGGCCAGCTCGCGGCGGTGACGGCCTGCGGCGCGCAGCGCGGCCGGCACGCTCCACGCGAGCACACCGACGGCTACGGCGGCCACCGGCCAGCCGGTGAGCGACAGGGTGAGGATGAAGCCGAGCAGCGCTGCCGCGGATCGCGCGAGCAGCAGGTCTACCCGGGCGGTGGTGGAGTACAGAGCCCGTGCTCGCGTCCCGAGCACCGGTCGCCCCGCCAGCCCGAGCCAGGCAACGAATGCACCGATGCCGATCAAGCCCCCGACCGAAGCAGCGAGAAGAGGTCTCATCGACGCCCCCACCGCCGCGCGTCGGCGAAGGCGTCGGCATCGAAGCCGTGGCGCTCCAGCAAGGCGACCGTGCCCTGGCGCAACGGGTAGCCCGGCATCGCCCCACCTCCCGGGTGCGGGCGCACGACCTCGTTCGACACGATGCGGGCGCCGTCGGAGTCCACCACCTCGCGCACGCTCGTCACCCGGCGCAGCCCGTCGACCTGCTCCAGGTGGACGACGAAGTGGACGGCGTTCGCGACGAGCAGGTTGACCGTCTCCACCGGCAGGCCGGTGCCCGCCATCGCCACGTAGGCCGCGAGCTTGGGAAACACCGACGCGGTGGAGTCGGCGTGCATCGTGCACATCGACCCGTCGTTGCCCTGGCTCATCGCCATCAGCATCGAGAACGCCTCGGCGCCCCTCACCTCGCCGACGATCACCCGGTCGGGGTCCATCCGCAACGCCATGCGGGCGAGCTCGGCGATCGGGACCTCGCCCCTGCCCTCGGTGTTCGGAGGACGGGCCTGCAACGCGTCGTGGTCCGGGTGCAGGTCGGCGAAGCGCTCGATGCCCAGCTCGTACGAGTCCTCGATGGTGACGATCCGCTCCCCTCGGGGGACCTCGTTCATCAGCCCGCGCAGCAACGTCGTCTTGCCGGTGCCCGTACCACCGGCGACGATCAGGTTCCGCCGCGCCTTGACGGCGGCGGCGAGCAGCGAGGCCAGTGGCGGATCGACCATCTCGCGCCGGACCAGCTCTTCGAGCGACGACAGCTCGAAACGGTGCTTGCGCACGACGACCGTCGGGTGCGACGAAACCTCCATCGCCGCGAAGAGCCGTGAGCCGTCGGGAAGCTGCAGGTTGAGCTCCGGGTGGGCGGTGTCGAAGCGGCGCTCGCTGCGCCCGAGCCTCGTCGCGACGAGCCGCACCAGCTGGACCAGCTCGTCGTCGCTGCGCACGACGGGCTCCATCTCCCGGCGGCTCCCGTCACGCAGCTTCACCCAGGCCGAGGCGGTGCCCCGGACGTGGATGTCGGTGATGTCCGCGTCGTCGAGCATCGGCTGGATGCGACCGAGGCCGAGCACCGCGGCAAGCACCGAATCGATCACGTCGCGCTCGTCGGCCGACTCGAGCGGAGCCTTCCCGAGTGCGATCGTCTCGGCCGCGTGCGACTCGAGCTCACGCACCGCCACGGCGCGGGCGAGCTGGCGCTCGTCGTCGGTGGCGAGGCCGAGTTGGCCGGAGCGGCGTCGGCGCACGCGTTCGGTCGCCAACGCGTCGGCCACCGTCGAGGCCACACGCTCGACGAGTGCCGGCGAACCCATCAGCGCTCCGCCGCGGCAGGTTCACGCGCCTCGGCGGCATCCGCGCCACGATCGGCGGTGGCATCCGGGGCGATATCTGCGGCGAGATCGGCGGCGAGGCGCCGGACCGCCCGCCGCCTGGCACGGGCGCTGCCGCGCCCGGCTCCGATCGCGGCGACCACCGGCCACGGGAGTGCATCGGCCACCTCACGCGGTGCGTAGGCACCGCGCACCAGCACCACCTCGACGCCGCCGAGTGCCGTGAGCAGCTCGCGGCGGTGGACCAGCGCCACCACGTCCTCGGCTTCGGCGCGTACGACCACCAGCCGCCGGTGTGCCGCCCGAACGATCGCGGCCGCCGGGCTACCCGGCCGCAGGCGGCCGACGTCGGCGATCACATCGTGGGCCCGGCACGTCACGCACCAGTTCGCCAACGGTTCGGCCGCGCCGCGCAGGAGTGCCTGCACCTGATCGGCACCGGGATGGCTCGGCACGACGACCACGCCGGCGGAACTCCGCTGCGCGAACCGCCACAGTGCATCCTCGGGGACCTCACCACCCTTGCGGCACGCGGCACCGAGGTCGGTGAGCCCCGGCCTGACGCCGAGCTCGAGCCGAGCCGCGAGGCGCCCCCCGTCCGGGTCGGCCTCGACCACGACGCACTCGCGCGGCCACTGCGCGGCGAGTGCGGTGCAGAGCGTCGTCACACCGGGTGATCCACCGATCGAGCCGACAGCGACGAGCACCATGTTCAGCTCCCCACCCCGAGCAGCCGCACGTCCTCCGCCGCCGCCACGAGCGCCGCCTCGTCGAGGGACAGCCGCAGCGTGACCACGGTGTCGTTGCCGAGCTCTCCCGGCGCGATGACGTCCCACACCACAGCCACCCTCGGGCGCAGGTCGGCTCGAGACTGCGCCTCGCCGGTGTCGGCCCTCACCACGACGACACGCACCGAGTCGCCCGCGACCAGTCCGGGCGGGACCTCCCCGGGCGCGAGGGCCACCGCGACGAGTCCGTCACCCGTGGTCAGCGGGGCGACGGCGCTGACCAGTGCCGGCGACCACGGCGTGCCGACGCCGACATCAACTACGGCAACCGTGCCCACCAACGACGCCGCATCGCTGCTCGCGACCAGCTCCACCTCCTGGCCGCCGGACACCTCGACGATGGCGAGATCGTCGGCGGTCACAACCGCGCCACGGGGCACGTCGCGCGCGGCCACGACGACGCCACGTCCACTGGTGACGGACTGCTGCCAGACGACCGCAGCCAGCGCCGAGCCGGCGACGAGGAGCACGCCGACGACGAGCTCGGGTAGCCGCACTTTGCGGCGCGGCGCCGCCGCGCCGGGCCCACCTCTTGAACTACTGCTTGCCCTGCTGCTGGTCGTACTGCCAGCAGGACTGCTTCTGGTATTGCGCCCGAGCACGCCGATCGACAGATGCTCCGCCACGCATCCTCCTCCCCGCCCGCGAACGGGAGTCCCCGCCCTGGTCGATCGATCGCGACCCCCTCTGCCGGAGGGACGACCGGGTTCCCTGGCCCGGTCGCAAGGTATGTGTGCGCCGGCAGTCTGTGACCGGCGCGCCTTGACGATGAATGGGCCGAATGGCCCATCGGGAGCCGTAGCCTGGATGCCACATGCGTGCCTCCCCGACGCCCCCCGCAGTGCTACCCCAGGCGAACGAACCGTGCTGGTGCGGCAGCGGGCGCAAGTACAAGCGCTGCCACAAGCCGACCGAGGGACGCGTGCTGCCCGGGGTGGTGTCGCCGATGCTGGCGGTGCCCGAGGGCATCGAGCGGCCTTCGTACGCCGACTCCGGCGTCGTCGCCCGCTGGGCGGAGCCGCGGGTGAAGTCCGAGGACGTGATCGAGCGCATGCGCGACA
This sequence comes from Actinomycetota bacterium, assembly GCA_016700055.1. NCBI lineage: Bacteria > Bacillati > Actinomycetota > Actinomycetota bacterium. The sequence continues at coordinate 1,707,127 of CP064997.1, read as the reverse complement.
CGTCGCGCATCGCGGCCGAGGTGTTGCGTCTGGCCGGTGAGTACGTCCGCCCGGGCATCACCACCGACGAGCTCGATCGCTACGTGCACCAGCTCTACATCGAGCGTGGCTCCTACCCGAGCACGGTCAACTACCACGGCTATCCGAAGAGCATCTGCACCTCTGTCAACGAGGTGATCTGCCACGGCATCCCCGACAGCCGGGTGCTGCTCGAAGGCGACATCGTCAACATCGACGTCACCGCCTACAAGCACGGGGTGCACGGCGACACGAACGCCACCTTCTTCGTGGGCGAGGTCGATCCCGCCAGCCGCAAGCTGGTGGCGGTCACCGAGGAGTGCATGTGGTACGGCATCGAGGCAGTCCGCCCGGGCCGGCCGCTGGCCGACATCGGCAAGGCGATCGAGACTCACGCCAAGGCACACCGCTACGGCGTCGTGAGGGCGTTCATCGGCCACGGCATCGGCGAGCAGTTCCACACCGACATCCAAGTGCTGCACTACTACGACGCGCGATCGACCATGGTCATGCGCCCGGGGATGACGTTCACGATCGAGCCGATGATCGCCGCCGGCACGTGGCAGCACCGGATGTGGGACGACGACTGGACCGCGGTCACCGCCGACGGCAAGCGCACGGCCCAGTTCGAGCACACCGTGCTCGTCACCGACGACGGCGTCGACGTGCTCACCGCCGGGGAGGGAGCCGTCTCCCCAGTCGCTCCCTGGCAGCGCTCCGGCGCCTGATCTCGGCCGTCCACCACGCGACGACCGCTGCCGCCTCACCTACGTGGGGTTGCAGGCCGTAGGCGCGGGTCACCTCGACCCCGCACTCCTCGACGCATCCAGCGCGCAACGCCCGCGCCGCCCGATCGAGCTGCGTCAGCCAGGTGCAGCGGGAGTCACGGCGTCACGGCGCGAAGGGTCCCCTGACCTTGCTTTGATAGCCATAGACGCAGTCGTCGGCGGGCACGCAGAAGCCACCTTTAAACCAGTAAGACCTGTGCACTGACGTACGGCCATAGCCCGAACATAATGGCGACCAATAGACCCTAACCCAGATATCGGCTGTAGTGGAATTCACGTCCGAAGCCCAGGCGCATTCAACGCCATAACTCCGAAGGCTCAAGGATGCTACGAGCCGATCAGCGTCGACGGGCGATGGGCTCCCTCCCGGAGGACAGTATGCGGATGACGCTACAGATGTGCCATTGTGTGCATATGTGTTGGTATTGACCGCCTGCTGGCATCGGTAACCGTAGACATTCGAACCACCAGAGCCAAACGCGCCGTTGTCGATCACGGTCCAGTCGTACCCGACCCAGCCTGGCCCGCCAGCGAGCACCCTCGCTGTCGAACCGACAGTGATCGCGAACAGAAGTGCGACGCCACACTTAATCGTCGACCTCGAGGTCCATCGCATCTCAGCCAGCTCCCTGCGCGGGCTCAAACCGCAGACTCGTTAGCACATGGTTCTCGACCACCGCAGTCCTGACTCCCACTGCAGTGACACCGTCCGCAGCAAGAATGGCTTCCACGTTCGGTCGGACCGAATGGTAGTAATCCTGCTTCCGGATGAATCCAATTACTGTATCTGAGCCATTCGGATCAAGCACCGGAATTAGATCCGGTGCCGCATGCTCCTCGCGCTCAATCTCGCCCTCCGGAACTTCTGGTATGACTCCGTATGTAAGACCAGTTGGGCCGACTCTAAATCCATTCTCGGTCATTGCGACGAAATGTTGAAAGTTGATGCGCTCGCCGGGCCGAACGATCTGATCCACCAGCACATACTCGTAACCAAGATCATCAATGAGGACTTCCGTCGCTTCGGACGCTTGTCCTTCGGGCAGGGCGGACCTCTTCAACTCCGTGACAGTCACCGGGGGACCCGAGATTCTGCCACTTCCGACGTCCGGCTGCGACGCGCAGGAAAGCACAACCGTTACAGACGTCGCGGCGACCAACCTCGAGCAACGCAGCCTCGAAGACATCGGAAGCAACCTCCCTCCTACGACACTCAAGCGCGTATCCCAACACGGTCAAGCGGCAGAAGCAAGAGCATCCGTGCGGTTCCCGTGCTCACCGCCGGGGAGGGAGCCGTCTCACCAGTCGCTCCCTGGCAGCGCTCCGGCGCCTGATCTCGGCCGTCCACCACGAGACGACCGCTGCCGCCTCACCTACGTGGGGTTGCAGGCCGTAGGCGCGGGTCACCTCGACCCCACACTCCTCGACGCATTCAGCGCGCAAGGCCCGCGTCGCCCGATCGAGCTCACCGGCAGGCCACGGGAGCTGGCCGAGAGTGCTCACGCTCACGCGTACCGCGCTGGCGGCAAGTCCACTGCCGGCACCGCGTGCCGCGACCCAAGCGCTCGCCACCGGCGAGGTGAGCACCGCGGCGACCGGCCACAAGTCCTGTCCGTCCAGGGGAACGGCGGTGATCACGGGGACGCCCGGCAGCCACGCTCCTGCGGGATCGGCGACCGCTTCGAGCACCCGCGTCTGCGTGGCGACGAGGACCTTGCCCACCAACTTGCGCGCCGCCCAGGCCGACATGCGCTCGTCGAGGAGTGACAGATCGACGACCGGGCACAGGAACTGGCGCTTGGCGAAGCGCACCGGGACCTCGCCCCACATGCAGGAGCCGGGATCGATCAGCCCGGAAGTCACGAGGCGGGGCGCATCGTCGTCGGGACCCTCACGCTCACGCACCGCCTTGGTCAACGCGTAGTACTCGTCGCGGAAGTTCGCGTTCAGCGCCGCATGGTCGACGAGCTCGCCGCACTCGGCCAGGTCGCCGAGCGGGGGCACGCCGAGCGCGTCCGCGACCCACTTCCCCCAATGCTCCACGGCCGACGCCACCGAGCGGGCCAGCGGGTCGGCCGGCGCGAAGTCCGGGCCGACGGTACGCGGCACCTCTTCCGCCGCCGCGCCGCCGTTCTCGAACCCGAGCGCGCAAGTGCGCACCGCCGCGTCGAACACCGGCGAGGGCGACCACCACAGCCAGCGCAGCTCGGCGCGGCTGCGCACGTCACGGCGCACGGGTGCCGCGTCGCGCGACGACAGCACCGACAGCGGCAACACGAGCCCGACTCGGCCGCCGCGCTCGCGGGCCAGCCGCGCGGCAAGCGCCAGGAACTCGACCGCGGCATTCGCGTACGGCCCGCCGCCGTGCCGGCTCGCGCCGCCGCGGGTTGTCGCCGCGGCGAGCTGCGACAAGAAAGGCGGGTTGCCGACGACGACGTCGAACCGCTGCCGGCCCCACTGCCGCGTGAGGGCGTCGTCTGGGAACACGGTCGCGTCCTCGCCGCGCAGCGCGCGCCGGGCCGCCTGCACCGCACCCCGGTCGACGTCCACACCGACCAGCACGGGCACCCCGCCGAGCGAGCGCACCCGGCGGGCGGCGCTGAGCAAGAACCTGCCGTCGCCGCAGGCCGGATCCAGCACGGACACCCGCTCGCCCCCGAGAGGGACAGCCGGGATCGCCGCCGCGACCACGTGGTCGACGAGCGTCGGCGGGGTGTACCAGGCGCCCAGGCGGCGACGGCGCTCGGCGGCGTCGACGGACGAGCTCGGTCCCGGCTCAGACGGCATGGGCGCTCTCTAGCACCCGCGACCTAGGGTTCGCGCCGTGCCCGCCGCCCACGAGTGCGACAGCCGGTTCCAGGTGTTCCTGCGCGAGGAGTGGGCGGCACTCCGCGCGGCCACGCCGCTGACCCTGGAAGACGACGACCTCGATCGGCTGCGGGGCATCGCCGAGCGCGTCGACCTCGACGAGGTCACCGCGATCTACCTGCCCCTCACCCGCCTGCTGAACCTGTACGTCAAGGCCACCCAGAACCTGCACCAGGTCGCGGTGACGTTCCTCGGCACCATGGCGCCGAAGGTGCCGTACGTCATCGGGATCGCCGGCAGCGTCGCGGTGGGCAAGAGCACGTTCGCCCGCATCCTGCAGGCACTGCTCGCGAGGTGGCCCGACCACCCGAAGGTCGACCTCGTCACCACCGACGGGTTCTTGTACCCGAACGCCGTGCTCGAAGAGCGCGGGATCATGAATCGCAAGGGCTTCCCGGAGAGCTACGACACGCGTCGACTGCTCGACTTCCTCCGCCGGTTGAAGAGCGGCGAGGACTGCGTGACGGCTCCCGTCTACAGCCACGTCGTCTACGACATCGTCTCCGATGCCGAGGTCACCGTGCGCCGCCCGGACATCTGCATCATCGAGGGCCTGAACGTGTTGCAGGTGGGTTCGTCGTCGCCGGGCGACTCGACCGAGTTCGTCAGCGACTACTTCGACTTCTCGATCTTCATCGACGCCGACGAGCACCACATCGAGCGGTGGTACGTCGACCGTTTCCTACAGCTGCGCGAGACCGTGTTCCAGGACTCCTCCAGCTTCTTCAGCTTCTACGCCGATCTCAGCCACGACGAAGCGGTGGAGACGGCGAGGGGCATCTGGCGGGCGATCAACGGCAAGAACCTGCGCGAGAACATCCAGCCCACCCGCGGACGGGCATCGCTCGTGCTGCGCAAGGGCGCAGACCACCACGTCTCCGAGGTGCAGCTGCGCAAGCTCTGAGCGCTTGCCGACCCGTGCCGTCCGTCGGGCGCGAAGATCGCTTCCATGAACAGACCACAAGTCGTCGCGCGCTCGATCTCGGCTCTCTTCGCCCTCGTCGTGCTCGGCGCGTGCGGTGGCGACGACGCCGACGGCCCGGTGGCGAGCGAGCCGGCGGCGACAACGACCGAATCTCCGACGACCGAGCCCCCGACGACCGAACCGGCTTCGACGACCGAACCGGCTTCGACGACCGAGGTGAGCGCGCCCACCACCGACGACGCGCCGACGACGACCTCGCGGACCCGGTTGTGGGCCGAGGTCGAGCCGCCGGCCGTCAACCCGCAAGGCGGGGGCAGCACCGACCCGATCGACCCGGCGTGGCTGGAGGAGAGCGGCGAGACGCTGGGCACGGACGTGGCCGACGGGGTGTACTGGGCGAAGCTGGTCGGACCGCTGGAGGGCGTCGGCGGACGAGGGCTCTCCCTGGACTTCTCCCAGGCCTTCTTCGGCGAGGCGTGCTACGAGCAGTTCGGCTCGGGTGACGACGCGTGCATGAACGACTACGACGTGCTCGCCGACCCTCACGGCGAGTTCCCCGCCTGGATCGACCAGCTCCAGTACGTCACGGTGACCAACCTCCCGGGCGTGAGCTACCTGATCGACGGTGAGGAGCTGTTCGCGCTCGCGAGCGGAGAGCCGCCTTCGGCGGGCGCCCCCGACGGTTGGGTGCTGACGGCACTTCCGTACCTGGCCACCGTGAGTGGCGGTGCGGTGGTCAGCCTGGACCAGGTCTGGTTGCCCTGAGCCAGCCGGGCAGTTCGGCCAGCGCCGACAGCTCGACGAACGCATCGCCGTCGTTCGGGCCTCTGTCGACGTGCTCCAGCTCCCACAGCAGCGGGTAGGGCACGTGCACGGCGTGCCCGCCCAACGCGAGTACGGGGAGGCAGTCGCTCTTCAGCGAGTTACCGACCATGCAGAACCGCTCCGGCCGGACACCGAGCTCGCCGATCACCCGCGCGTACGTGGCCGGGTCCTTCTCGAGCACGATCTCGACGTGGGCGAAGTGGTGTTGCAGGCCGCTCGTCGAGACCTTGCGCGTCTGGTGGATGAGGTCGCCCTTCGTGATCAGCACCAGCCGATGATCCTCGGCCACCGCCTCCAGCACCTCGGGCACGTCGTCGAGCAGGCGAACGGGCTCGAGCAGCAGGTCACGGGCGGTCTCCAGCAGCGCCTCGACCACCGACGAGGGGACGCCGTGCTGGGTGATCGTGAGCGCGGCCTCGATCATCGACAACCCGAACGCCTTCACGCCGTAGCCGTACACCGCGAGGTTCGCCCGCTCCGTCGCGGTGAGCGCCGCCATCACGTCGACGCCGTGGGGTGCGTAGGGCGTGACGAGTTGCACGAACCGCTCCTCGCCGCGCCGGAAGCCGTCCTCTGAGTGCCACAAGGTGTCGTCGGCGTCGAACGCCACCACGTCGAAACCGCTCATCGATGGATCGCGTTCAGGTAGTTGTAGACGGTGATCCGGCTGACGCCCATCGCGTCGGCCACGTCTTCCACCGCGCGGCGAAGGATGAACGCCCCGCGATCGTCGAGTAGGCGGATGGCCTGCTGCTTGCGCTCACGGCTCAGCTCCGGGAGGCTCCCACCGAGCTCCCGCTCGACGGCATCGATCAGCCGGTCAAGCGCGCCGTGCAGGGCGGGCAGGCGCACCGCGGCGACCACCTCTCCCTCCCACAGCAGCGGGATGTCCGCCGGATCGCGCTGGTCAGCCGGTACGAGTGTGCTGCCGGTGGCCGCGAGCAGGGGCTCGACCGCGGCGAGCAGGGGATGGTCCGACTTCGGGCTCATCCGGGCACCAGCGCGGAGTGGACGCTGACATGCGTCGCGCCGTTGGCGTAAGAGGCGTCGAGGAGCGCCTGCACGGAGCGGCCGGCGTCGGCCACGGCGACGTCGAACGACGAGCCGAACGGGCCGAAGTCGACGACGATGCCGAGGGCCTCGACGGCCCGCACCGCGGCAAGCACGTGCTGGCCCGGTCGACCCTCCACGAACGGTTCCACCGTGAACTCGACGTGCAACACCGGGCCAGCGTACGCGGCGAGGCCCACCGCCCAAACGGCCGACGGGCCCTTGCCCGGCGACCTGGCTTCAGACGCCCATCACCCTGCGCAGCTCCTGCCCCCGGGCGACGCAGTCGCGCCCGGCTGCGTCGAACGCCTCGGTGAGCCGGCTCATCGCCTGGCGGAACGAGCCCTGCCATTCGGCCTCGAACCGGTCACGGGCGGGGCCCATCCACGTGGTGCCGCCGAGCACACCCCCGACGGCGGCCACGATCCCGTCGACGGCCTCGCGTTGGCGCTGCAAGGTGGTGCCGAGGTGTTCGAGCTGGTCTGGGTTCGCGCCGTAGAGGCTCATCGGGTTCCTCCCGTTCCTGCCGGGCCGGGATGGCGCGGCGTCACCCGGTGTGTGGGCGAAAGCCGGGCAGGAGCGGCAGCAGCAGCGCCGTGCTGTCCGGCAGGAACCGCTCACGCCGCAGCAGTGCCCCGAGACCGGCGCTGTCGACGAAGTGGGCCTGCAGCACCTCGCCGTCGGCGAAGTGGAACGGCCCGTCGTGCACGACGCGAAAGCAGCGTCCGACGAGGGCGACGGTGGCATCCTCGAAGCCCCGGACGACTCCACCGTCGATCGCCTCCGGGGCAACCCCGACCACACCGACCTCCTCGGCCAGCTCACGCACGGCCGCGTCCTCCCACGACTCACCGGCGGCGACCACCCCACCGACGGCGCAGTCCCACCAGCCGGGCCAGACGTCCTTCTCGTGGCTGCGCTGGTGCACGAGCAGGCGGCCGTCACGGGAGACGACGGCGACGAACACCGCCCTGTGCCGCAGCCGTTCGGCGCGCATCCGCGCCCTGCTGACCACGTCGACCACCCGACCGTCGGCGTCGACCACCTCTACCGGTTCGTCCGCTGCGTCTGCCACCACGGCCCCTCCCTAGCACCACCTACGATGCGGCATGGCTGAAATGGAAGACGGCACCGACATCTCGACGCTGGCCGAGGAGTCCCGCGACCTGCTCGACGACGCGGTGGCGATGCGGCGCGTGCTGCACCAGTGGCCCGAGCTGGGCAACGATCTGCCGATCACCCGCGAGCAGGTGCTCGGCTCGCTGGAGGGGCTGCCGCTAGAGGTGACCCTGCACGACTCCACCTCCGGGATCGTGGCCGTGCTCGACGGCGCGGCGCCGGGGCCGACGATCCTGCTGCGCGGCGACATGGACGCGCTGGAGATGCCCGAGGACACCGGGCTCGAGTACGGCTCGAAGGTGGACGGGTCGATGCACGCCTGCGGGCACGACACGCACACCGCGATGCTCGCCGGGGCCGCGCGGCTGCTGTCGACGCACCGCGACCAGCTCGCCGGTCGGGTGCTGTTCATGTTCCAGCCGGGCGAGGAGGGCCACCACGGCGCGAAGTTCATGCTCGAAGAGGGCCTGCTCGACGTGCCGGCCCTCGCCGACGGCTCGCCCTCCCCGGTCGACGCCGCCTTCGCGTTGCACATCACGTCGTCCCTGCCGACGGGTTGGGTGGCGACGAAGGGCGGCCCGGTGATGGCGTCGAGCGACCGTCTCACCATCCGCCTCAGCGGCAAGGGCGGGCATGCGAGCGAGCCCCACCGCACCCTCGACCCGATCCCGGTCGCGTGTGAGGTGGTGCAGGCGCTGCAGACGATGGTCACCCGCCGCATCGACGTCTTCGATCCGGCGGTCGTCACCGTCGCCCGCATCACGGCCGGGACGACCTCGAACGTGATCCCCGAGTCGGCGCTCATCGAGGGCACCATTCGCGCGGTCAGCGAGTCCACCCGGCGCAAGGTGCACGACGGCATCAGACGCGTCGCCGAAGGCATCGCCGCCGCGCACGAGATCGAGGTCGAGGTCGAGGTCGTCGACGGTTACCCGGTCACCTCGAACAACTCCGACTTCGCGACGTTCGCGAGCTCGGTCGCCGGGGAGCTGATCGGCGCCGGACAGGTGGTGCAGCTCCCCCACCCGGTGATGGGGGCGGAGGACTTCAGCTACGTGCTCGACCGGGTGCCGGGCACGATGATGTTCCTCGGCGGTACGCCGCACGGCCGCGACCCGTCCACCGCTCCGCCCAACCATTCCAACCGCGTCACCTTCGACGAGTCGGCGATGGCCACGGGCATCTCGATCTACACCGCGGTCGCCCTCCGCCACTTGCAGTAGAGGCCGAACCCCGTGGACGAACCGCCGGCCGCAGCAGCGGGCGCGCCCGCCGGCAGGCCGCTCGAGGGCGTGCGCGTGCTCGACTTCACCCGGGTCCTGTCGGGCCCGCATGCGACTCGGATGATGGCCGACCTCGGCGCGGACGTCGTCAAGGTGGAGCCCCCCGCCGGCGACCTGACCCGCTTCTCCAACCCGCGGGTGGGCTCGCTCGCCACGTACTTCATCCAGCAGAACGTCGGCAAGCGCAACATCAGCCTCGACCTGTCCCGCGAAGAAGCTGTCGGGCTGCTCCACCGGCTGGCCGAACGCTGCGACGTGCTGGTCGAGAACTTCCGTCCCGGGGTGATGGAACGCATGGGGCTCGGCTACGCGGCGCTGACCGCCGACAACCCGCGCCTCGTCTACGCGTCGATCAGCGGCTACGGCGCCACCGGCCCCTGGGTGCACCGGCGCGCTTACGCGCCGGTCGTCGGGGCCGAGACCGGCGTGACGCGCATGCAAGGTGACGCGCGCGGCCACGGCGGCGGCGGGCGCGGCCACTACTCCAACGATCCCTTGTCCCATGCCGACGTCTACGCCTCGTTGGAGTGCATCACCGCCGTGCTGGCCGCGCTCTACATGCGCGAGCGCACCGGGCGTGGCCAGCACATCGACGTTTCGATGGCACAGACGATGCTCTACGTGAACGAACACGTCCACGACCAACTCTTCGACGGCGACGTCCCGCCGGACTGGATCCGCAGCTTCCAGCCCGGCGACTACCCGGTGCTGACCGTGGCCGACGGGACGACAGTGGTGATCTCCGGGCACCCCGCCGAGCGCGGCACCTTCGACCGCTTCGTGGCCGCGATCGGCAGACCCGAGCTGGCCGACGAGCCGCGCTTTGCCGACGTACCCACCCGACTCGCGCACCTCGACGAGCTGCTCGCCGAGCTGCAGGCGTCGGCGACCACGTTCGCTTCCGCCGACGAGCTCGAGGCGAGCCTGGCTGAGCAGGGGCTGGCGATGGGGGTGCTGCGCAGCGTGCGTGAGCTGGCCGACAGCACCTGGGCCGCCGAGCGCGGGTCGATCGTCGAGGTGAGCGACCGCAGCGGCGGTCACGTTCGCGTCCCTGCCGCCCCGTGGCGCTTCAGCGAGGGATTGGTCGGCGTGCGCGGCGAGCCGAAGTACCGCGGGGAGGACAACCGCGAGGTGCTCTCCGAGCTGCTCGGGCTCGACGAGACCGAGCTCGACCGGCTTGAGGAAGCCGGCGTGCTCACCAGCCGCGTCCCACCGCCGCCCGCCTGAACCCGCGGCGGTGACGCTCGGCCAGACTGCACATGTGCCGATCAGCCGCGACGACGCCGCCGCCCTCGACGCCGACGATCCCCTCGCTCCTTGGCGCGACGAGTTCTTGGTGCCCGACGCGCAGCTGATCTACCTGGACGGGAACTCGCTCGGCAGGCCACCACGGCGCAGCGTGGAGCGCATCGAACGAGTGCTGCGCGACGAGTGGGCGGGCGAGCTGATCGCAGGCTGGCATCACTGGTTGCACGAACCGTCACGAGTCGGCGAGATGCTCGCTCCGCTGATCGGCGCCCGTCCCGGCGAAGTCGTGGTCCACGATTCCACCACCGTCAACCTGTACCAGCTGGTCCACGCCGGCCTGGCGATGCATCCCGAGCGACGCACGGTGCTCGTCGCCGACGGGGAGTTCCCCACCGATCGCTATGTGGTCCACGGCGTTGCCGCGGCCACCGGGCACCGGGTGGGCGATCTGTCCGAGGGCCTGCACGACGACGTCGCGCTCGTCGTGCGCTCGCTCGTCGACTACCGCACCGCGGAGCTGGCCGACCTGGCCGGGTTCACCGCCTCGGCCCGCGCGGCGGGTGCGACCGTGCTGTGGGACCTGTCCCACGCCGCCGGCGCAGTGGAGCTCGATCTTCATGGCGCCGGCGCAGAGCTGGCCGTCGGCTGCACGTACAAGTACCTCAACGGAGGCCCAGGATCACCGGCGTGGAGCTACGTCGCCGCCCACCTGCAGCCCGTGCTCGACCAGCCGATGTGGGGCTGGTTCGCCCAGCAGGATCAGTTCGAGATGGAGCGCCCGTTCGATCCCCATCCCGACATTCGGCGGTTGCTGCTCGGCACGCCGGCGATCCTGTCGCTCGCTGGTGCCGAAGGAGGAATCGCCCTCACGGCAGAGGTCGGCATGCCCGCGATCGCCGCCAAGGGCCGCGCGCTGACGGGCCTGCTGCTGGAGCTCTGCGACGAGCTGGGGTTGCCGACGTCGACCCCGCGTGACGCATACCGCCGCGGAGCTCACGTCGCCGTGCTCCACCCTCGGGCGGGCGAACTCGTGCAACGCCTCGCCTCCGAGCGCAACATCGTCGCCGACTACCGGCCTCCCGATGTGATCCGTCTCGGTTGCAGCGCACTCACCACCAGGTACGTCGACGTGTGGGACGCAGCCCACGCCGTCGCCGAAGCCGGACGAGGTCACTTGCCATAGCCATCGCCGTCTCCGTCGTTGTCGTCGTCCTTCGCTTCTTCGTTGGCTGCGTCTTCGGCGGCTTGTGCTTGTTGGTTGCGCCAGCGGATGAGGGCGCGGAGGCGGTCGAGGTCGTCGATCGGTCTCACGGGTTGGGGTTTGACCTGGTGGTGGTCGCTGACGTCGGGGTGGCGGTTGTGGAAGGCGCACAGCAGTCGTCCGTTGAACTGGCTGGTCGGCCCGCCGTCGCGCCAGGGCGTGATGTGGTCGACGTCGCAACGCTCGACGCTCTGGTAGCAGCCGGAGGAGTGTTGGCAGCGGCGGTCGCGGACTTCGATCGCGCGCCGTAAAGCCCCGGTGAAGCGGCGTTTGTGGGTGACGGCGATGACGGTGGTCTTACCGTCGAAGATCACCGATTCCACCAGTGCGTCGTTGACCAGTCCGGCTGCTTGGCCGGGGGTGATCACCGTGCCGTTGGACAACTCACACATGTGCCGCAGTGTTTCGTCGCCGACGAGCACGGTGATCAGTGGTCGTTGGCGGCCGGTCTTGGACGCGGCTGAGCGTTTGGCCATCTCCACCAACGCCGCCGCCCGCCGCTGCGTGACGGTTCTCACCGTCAACGAAGCCTTGTCGGCCAGCAGCAACTGCCGTTCCAATCTCTGTAGTTCGTTGGTGAACACCGCGCCCGATATCGCGTCGAGTTGGCCGTTGATCACCACGGTGCCGTCCAAGGTCGCGGACGCGTGCAACGTGTTCGCGCTCACATTGCGTTCGGCTTCCTCCTCCGCGGCGGCGGCGTCGGCGCGTTGACGCCAGTACCTGACCAGCCGTTCAGCGTCTTGGAACGGCAACCGCGCGCATTGATCGACCAGCCATTCCTCGCTGTCGGTGAACGCGGCCTGGCAGGGTTCCTTGCGCGCCCTGGCGAACAAGTACACGTGATCCAGGGACAGCCGACCAGCCTCGATCCCCGCGGCAACACGAGACATCACCGCGAGATCCCGCGCCCTGGCGATTTCCACCCTGGCCGAGTGCGTTGACGTGTTCGTCTCCCGGGCGAGGCGGTGGGCGGGGCTGCGCGACCCGTCGCCGGCCCACACCCCCCGCGTATCCCAGCGCCAAACGACAGCGGCGCGGGCCACCCCCAACCGCGCCGTGCAGCGCTGCACGGCGATCGTCAACGCGTGCAGCCTGTCGTCAGACAGAGCGACGAGGTCGAGCCGAGAGAGGGCATCGACACCGGCGTTCAAAGCTGCCAGCGCCTGTTCCTCGACCCCTACAACCCCGGTTACGGGTTCCATCAGCCCAGTATACGAACATATGTTCGTATCGTCAACCCTACAAGGAAGGAATCCGCGATCCGCCGTCGGCCGGGCAGGCGCGCCAGACTCGGCCCGTGAGCCGCGCCCCGCAACCTGTCGCCCACGACACCGGGCTGCGGGAGCGCATCGTGCAACACCTCACCGCTCACGAGCGGCGTTCGCACCCGCTGGAGGGCCGCCGTCACGCCGCGGTGGCGATCGTCGTCGTCGACAGCGACGCCGATGCCGACGACCACGACCCGGCCGAGCTCGGCGAGGACCCGCTCCACATGGTGCCCGGCGACACCAGCGGCCTCGACGGGCGCATGGTCGGGGTCACCGGAGGTGCGGCGTTCGTGCTCTGCCGCCGGTCCGCCAGCATGAACAGCCACGCCGCGCAGTGGGCCCTGCCCGGCGGCCGGCTCGACCCCGGCGAGTCCCCGCAGCAGGCCGCGCTGCGGGAGCTGGACGAGGAGCTCGGCCTGGCGCTGCCCGTCGAGGCGGTGCTCGGCTGTCTGGACGACTACCCGACCAGATCGGGCTACGTGATCACACCGGTCGTGGTGTGGGCCGAGGGCCACGTGGTGCTGACGCCCCACCCGGGCGAGGTGGCCCACGCCTACCGCATCGGCCTGCACGAGCTGGTGAGGGACGACTCACCGCGTTTCGTCACCATCCCCGAGAGCGACCGACCGGTGGTGCAGGTCCCCCTCGGCGGCGACCTCATCCATGCTCCGACCGGAGCAGTGCTGGTGCAGTTCCGTTGGGTGGCACTCGAAGGCCGCCTCGGCGAGCGCGTCGATCACCTGGAGCAACCCGTCTTCGCCTGGCGCTGACCCGTAGGCGGGCGCGTTCGAGCACGCCAGAATGGGGCGATGGCAGACCAGGCGCTCCCCTCCGACGACGAACGGCGTGACCGCCTCACCCCGCTGCAGTACCAGGTCACCCAGCACGCCGGCACCGAGGCGCCGTTCACCGGCGAGTACTGGGACGCCTGGGACCCCGGCACCTATCGCTGCATCGTTTGCGACGAGGCGCTCTTCGAGAGCGAGACCAAGTTCGACGCCGGGTGTGGCTGGCCGAGCTTCTGGGAGGCGCTCGACCCCTCCAAGGTGGAGCTCACCGTCGACCGCTCCCACGGGATGGTCCGCACCGAGGTCACCTGTGCCCGCTGCGGTGCCCACCTCGGTCATGTGTTCCCCGACGGGCCGGCCCCCACCGGCGACCGGTTCTGCATCAACTCCGCCTCACTCCACCTCGCGCGCGCTCAGACCGACGAGCAGAGTTGAGCGCCATCGCCGACTGGACTGGTGACGAGCGGCGCCTGACGAGCGCGGTCAGCCTGCTGCCCGGCGCCGACAACGGCGCCTACCCGTCGGGCAACACCCTCTACGTGCGCGGTGCGGGCGAATCGGTGGTGATCGATCCTTCGATCACGGTCGTCGCGCGCGGCGGCCTGCCGAACCGGGTCGACGCGGTGCTCAACAGCCACAGCCACGAGGACCACGTCGCCGGCAACGGGTTGTTTCCCCGCGCCCGTGTCCACGTCCACGACGCCGACCTGCCCGGCGTGCGCAGTCTCGACGGCTTGATGGACGTCTACGGCCTCGCCGGCGAGGCCCGCGAGGCGTTCGCGGCCGTCGTCGTCGACCAGTTCCACTTCGCCCCCCGGCCCGACGCGCAGGGCTTCACCGACGGCCACGTCTTCGACCTCGGCGGGGTGACGGTGGAGGCCGTCCACCTGCCCGGGCACACGAGGGGCCACAGCGGGTTTCGCATCTCGGGGGGCGTGTTCTTCCTCTCGGACATCGACCTCACCGGCTTCGGGCCCTACTACGGCGACGCGTGGAGCGACCTCGAGGACTTCGAGGCCAGCCTCGGGAAGGTGCGTGACGAGGAGGCCGACTGGTACGTCACGTTCCACCACAAGGGCGTGATCGGGAGCCGAGAGACGTTCGTGCAGATGATCGACGCGTTCACGGCCGTGATCGGGCGCCGCCACGAGGCGATGCTCGACTTCCTCGGCGAGCCTCACACGCTGGAAGAGATGGTGCGGCACCGCTTCGTCTACCGGCCCCACGTCGAACACGTCTTCGCGGACTCGGTCGAACGCCGCAGCGCTCGGTTGCACCTGCAGCGCATGATCGGCCGCGGCGAGGCGGCCGAGGTGTCCAGTGGTGTGTACCGGCGAACCTGACCCAACCCCAGGTCTACCCTCGCGGTGATGGCCGCCGACCCGCCGCCCGACAACCCCGACACCGCCGAGGCCGACACCGCCGAGGCCGAGCTGCATCGGCGGCTCGCGATCGACGCCAACAACTCGGTGTGGGAGCTGCTCGGTGGCGAGGGCCGCCCCGTCGGCGCAGCCGCCGACGAGCTGCTCGAGCGTGCGTACGCCGCCGCGTATCACTGGCGCCGCGCCGCCCGCCGGGGGCCGGAGAACGCGGCGCGGGCGTCGTGGCTGCTGTCGAGGGTCCATGCCGTGCTCGGCCACGGTGACCTCGCGCTCCACCATGCCGATCGCTCTGCAGCAGCCGTCGCAGCCGGCGGACTGGTCGACTTCGACCTCGCTTACGCCCACGAGGCGCGCGCTCGCAGCCTCGCCTGTCTCGGCCGCCTCGACGACGCCGCCGCCGAGCGCGCAGCGGCGGGTGCAGTGCCGATCGCCGACGACGAGGACCGCGCGATCTTCGAGTCCGACCTGGCCGCCGAGCCGTGGTTCGGGTCCGCGTGATCGCTGCCTGAGTCGACCCTCAGCCGCGGCCACCCCCAGGGGCGATCGTGCTTGCGCCGTCGGTGCGGAAGGCGGGATCGTGACGGCGCAGCTCGGCCCGGGCGATGGTCATCTTGTGCACCTCGTCGGGTCCGTCCGCGAGGCGCAGCGTGCGGATCCCGGCGTACATCGCGGCCAGGGGGAAGTCCTGGCTGACGCCACCTCCGCCGTGCACCTGGATCGCGCGGTCGATGATCCGCAGCGCCACGTTGGGTGCGGCCACCTTGATCGCGGCGATCTCCGTACGCGCACCCTTGTTGCCCACGGTGTCCATCAGCCAGGCCGTCTTCAGCGTCAGCAGCCTGATCATCTCCAGCTCGATGCGCGCCTCGGCAATCCAGTCCTGGATGTTGGAGCGGTCGGCGAGCCGCTTGCCGAACGTGGTGCGTTGTAGCGCCCGCTGGCAGGTCAGCTCGAGGGCCCGCTCGGCGGCACCGATCGTGCGCATGCAGTGGTGGATGCGGCCGGGGCCGAGGCGGGCCTGGCTGATCATGAAGCCGTCGCCCTCCTGCGCGATCAGGTTCGACGCCGGCACGCGCACGTTGTCGAAGACCGTCTCGGCATGGCCCTCGTTGTCGGTGTAGCCGAACACCGACAAGTTGCGCGCCACCGTGACGCCGGGGGTGTCGATCGGCACCAGGATCTGGCTCTGCTGGCGGTGAGGGGAGGCACCGGGGTCGGTCTTGCCCATCACGATCATGATCCTGCAGTTCTTGTGGAACGCGTTCGAGGTCCACCACTTGCGGCCGTTCAGCACGTAGTGGTCGCCGTCACGCTCGATCCGCAGCGAGATGTTCGTCGCGTCGGAGGAAGCCACGTCTGGCTCGGTCATCCCGAAGGCAGACCTGATCTCGCCGTCGAGCAGCGGCCGCAGCCACACGTCCTGCTGCTCGGGAGTGCCGAACATCGTCAGCACCTCCATGTTGCCGGTGTCGGGTGCCGAGCAGTTGCAGGCCTCCGACGCGATCGTCGAGCGGCCCATGATCTCGGCCAGCGGCGCGTAGTCGAGGTTGCTGAAGCCTTCACCCCACCAGCCGGCATGGGGCTGGAACAGGTTCCACAGCCCGCGCCGGCGCGCCTCGGCCTTCAGGGTCTCCATGATCGGCGGGTAGAAGTGCGGGTCGCCGGAGTCGTGCACCTGCTGCTCGTGGACGGACTCGTTCGGGTAGACCCATTCGTCCATGAACGCGAGGAGCTTCTCGCGGTACTCGAGGCAGCGGTCGGAAAAGGCGAAGTCCATGCACGCGGACCGTAGTCCGGCGCGCCGGTCACTCCTCGACGAGCTCGATCAGCGTGCCGAAGCTGCCCTTCGGGTGGATGAAGGCCACGGTCGTCCCCCGACTACCCGGCCGCGGCGCCTTGTCGATCGGCGTGGCTCCGGCGGCGACCATTGCCGCCAATGCTTCGGCGCAGTCGGCGACCCGGTACCCGATGTGGTGCAGTCCCTCGCCACGCTTCTCGATCGCCTTGGCCACCGGGCTGTCCTCACGGGTCGGGGTGAGCAACTGGACGTAGCTCTCGGCCACCTTCAAGAGGGCCTCCTCGACGCCGTCGGATTCGACCACCTCGCGGTGGTCGACCTCGGCACCAAAGGCCCGCTGGTAGTAGTCGATCGCCGCTTCGAGGTCGCGTACGGCGATGGCGACGTGGTCGATCTCGGTCAGCAGCATGGGCATATCCTGCCCGCGCCGAAGAGGGAGCGGGCAAGCCGTCCGGGTCAGGCGCGGCGGAACCGGCGCAGGTTGTCCTCGCCGACCTTGGCCCGCAGCTCGGGGTCGTCAATGCCGAGGCCCTCGCCCGGAGCCAGGCAGAGCACGGCGAGCTTGCCCTCGTGCATGTTGTGGTGCACCTGGTACGCGGCCTCGCCGGTCTGGTCGAGGGGGAACACCTGCGACAACACCGGGTGGATCATGCCCTTCGAGATCAGCCGGTTCGCCTCCCAGGCCTCGCGGTAGTTGGCGAAGTGGCTGCCGATCAGCCGCTTCAGGCGCATCCAGAAGTGGCGGTTGTCGAACTCGAGCATGAACCCGCTCGTCGCCGCGCACGTGACGACCGTGCCGCCGCGCTTCGCGACGTACATCGACGCGCCGAACGTGGAGCGGCCCGGGTGCTCGAAGACGATGTCGGGGTCCTCGCCCACCAGGGCGCGGATGTCCTTGCCGAGTCGCCGCCACTCCTTCTCGTCGTGCACCCCGTTCTCGTCGTAGAAGTTGTAGCCGGCCGAGCGGCGGTCGATGATCGCCTCTACGCCCATGTTGCGCAGGATCTGGGCCTTGTCCTCACTCGACACCACGCACACGGGGATGCCGCCGCCGTTCAACACGTACTGGGTGGCGTACGCGCCGATCCCGCCCGTGGCGCCCCAGATCAGCACGACGTCGCCCTGCTTCATCGACGCGGCGTTGGGTGACACCAGCATGCGGTAGCTCGTCGAGTTGCACAGCGCGTTGACCGCGGCCTCTTCCCATGACAGGTGCGCGGGCTTGGGCATCAGCTGGTTGGCCTTCACGATCGCCATGTCGGCAAGACCGCCGAAGTTCGTCTCGTAGCCCCAGATGCGCTGGTTCGCGGCCATCATCGAGTCGTCGTGGGCGGTCGGGTCCTGGTCGTCGACGTGGTTGCAGTGCACGGTCACCCGGTCGCCCGGCTTCCAGTTGCGCACCGCGGAGCCCACCTTCAGCACCACTCCGGCGG
Organism: Actinomycetota bacterium; assembly: GCA_016700055.1. Lineage (NCBI taxonomy): Bacteria > Bacillati > Actinomycetota > Actinomycetota bacterium. The sequence continues at coordinate 1,689,070 of CP064997.1, read as the reverse complement.
CGTCACTGCCGATCACCTGGTACGGCTGCGCGTGGCGCTTGGCCCACTCGCTCTCGCGGGCGAGGCGCTCCATCGGGCCGAACGTGTCGACCGGCTCGAAGATGCTCGACCACACCGTGTTGAAGTTGATGCTCGACGCCATCACCGCGACGTAGGCCTCGTCGGGGGCGATCTCGGGCGTCGGGACGTCGCCGACGTGGATGCTGCGGCGGGGGTCCTTCTGGTCGGAGGTGAGGCCCTCGAACATCTTGATCTCGGACTTCAAGACGTGCGCCCCGCGATAGCTCTCGGGGACTGCGAGGGCGGCGAACTCCTCGCTGGACGCGCCTGCCTGGATGGCCTCGAGGACGTGCTGCATGGGCGCCGACGTTACCGCGCGGTAGGTTCGCCCACCTAGGCTGTCGGAGTCGGAGCTTGCCCAGGAGGAGCGCAAAATGGCTGGTTCGTACATCGTCGCCGGAGCCCGTACGCCGATCGGCAAGATGAGTGGGGCACTCGCCCCGTTCAGCGCCGCCGACCTCGGCGGCTTCGCGATCAAGGCGGCGCTAGAGCGCGCCGGTGTCTCCCCCGAAGAGGTGGAGCACGTCTTCATGGGCCAGGTGCTGATGGCCGGCCAGGGTCAGGTCCCGAGCCGTCAGGCGGCGGTCAAGGCCGGCATCCCGATGAGCGTGCCGTCCGTGAACGTCAACAAGGTGTGCCTCTCGGGGCTCAATTCGATCTATCTCGCCAACCAGATGATCATGGCCGGTGAGGCCGACATCGTCGTGGCCGGCGGTATGGAGTCGATGACGAACGCGCCCTACATCGCCGCCGGGGCCCGAGCCGGGTTCCGCTACGGACACACCGAGTTGCAGGACGCGATCATCGCCGACGGTCTGTGGTGCGCGTTCGACAACTGCGCGATGGGTCTCGGTACCGAGCGCTACGCGGCCGGCAACATCAGCCGCCAGGCGCAAGACGAGGCCGCCGTGGCCTCCCACGAGCGTGCCGCGAACGCCATCAAGGACGGACGCTTCGCCGACGAGATCGTCCCGGTGGCGATCCCCCAGCGCAAGGGTGAGCCGATCCTCGTCGAGACCGACGAGGGCGTGCGCCCGGGCACGACGCTCGAGAGCCTCGGGGGGCTTCGCCCGGCGTTCGACAAGGAAGGCACGATCACCGCCGGCAACGCGTCGCAGATCTCCGACGGCGGTTCGGCGATCGTGATGATGAGCGAGCGCGCGGTGCAGAGCCGCGGCGTCAGCCCGCTCGGGCGCTTCGTCGGCTACGGGATGGTCGCCGGGCCGGACTCGGCCTCACTGCTGCACCAGCCGAGCGCGGCCATCCGCAAGGCGCTGTCGCGCGCGGGGCGCGAGCAGAGCGAGATCGCCCTCTACGAGATCAACGAGGCGTTCGCCGCGGTCGGCATCGCGTCGATGGCTGATCTCGGCGTCACCGACGAGGTGGTCAACGTAAACGGGGGCGCAATCGCACTCGGCCACCCGATCGGCATGAGCGGCAACCGTCTGGCGCTGACGGTGCTGCACGAACTGCGCCGCCGGGGCGGCGGGCTCGCCGCAGCGGCGCTGTGCGGGGGCGGCGGGCAGGGCGACGCGCTCTTGGTGGAGACGGTCTGAAATCTGTGGTTGACATTCATCCGTCATCTTTGTAATGTAACCGCAACAGATAGCACCGCTTCGGTGGTGCCATCGGAACACACGGGGTACCACCTCTGGAGCTGGCTCATCCGCCCGCTGCCAGTTGCAGGGGCGGTACCCCTTGTGCCGTTTTCGGCCCCGCTTTGGCCGTAGCTCTCGCTGTAGGTATCAGGCTTCGAGCTCCCGGCGCGCTTCGAGCGCCCGCCCGAGGGTCAGCTCGTCGGCGTACTCGAGGTCGCCCCCCACCGGCAGCCCACTCGCGATGCGGGTCACCCTCAGCCCGAGCGGCTTCAGCAGCCGTGCCAGGTACATCGCGGTGACCTCGCCCTCGGTGTTCGGGTTGGTGCAGATGATCACCTCTTGCACGACTTCGTCGCGCAGGCGCTTGACCAACTCGGCGACCTTCAGGTGCTCGGGGCCGATCCCTTCGAGCGGGTTCATCGCCCCGAGCAGCACGTGGTAGCGCCCGCGGAACTCGCCGGTCTTTTCGATCGCGACGATGTCACGGCTCTCCTCGACGACACAGAGCATCGTCGGGTCACGGCGGTCGTCGGCACAGATCGGGCACAGCTCGGCGTCGGCGACGTTGAAGCACTCGACGCAGAAGCGCACCTTGGCCTTGGCCTCGCTGATCGCGTGGGCGAGACGCTCGGCGTCGTCGACGGGGATCTTCAACAGGTGGAACGCGATGCGCTGAGCCGACTTCGGCCCGATGCCCGGCAGGCGGCCGAGCTCGTCGATCAGCGCTTGTACGGGCGCGGTGTAGGTGGTGTTCACCGACCGTCCTCGTCGATCACTTCGGACCCGGGGAACGCCTGCGCCAAGCGGTCGAGCGGGCTGACGACCGGCACGCTCGGGGCGTCGAGCAGCTCGGAGGGGTCGACGTCTTCGTCGTCGACGACGGTCTGACCCGGCTGGGTCGCAGAAGCTGGCGACGTGCCGGAGGCCGTGGACGAGTCGTCGACTTCGAGCACCACGGTCACGGCCGTACCGGCCACCTTCGCCAAGGCCTCTTCGACCTCGCCGCGGTGGCGCTCGGCCCGCGCCCGGTGATGCTCGTTCGGGAACGAGATCTTCAGCGCGCCGTCGTGCAGACCACCGACATGGCCCGCCGCGTACAACGCCCGGACCAACGGCTTCAGCGCGGTGAGCACGTCGGTGCCCCACATCGCGACGGCTCGCGCGGGATCGGCACCCACCTGCTGCGACGGCGGCGACGTCGGCGAAGGCCCCTGCGCGGGCGCGGGCGGGGCGCCAGGTACCGACGGCTCGGGGCGCTCGATCGGCTCCGAGTACTCGGCAGGCTCGGTCTGCTCGGAGCGCTCGGCAGGTTTGGTCTGCTCGACGGGCACCGGGCGCGGGATGGAGCCGGTGACGTCTCGGCCCGAGCGTGAGCCGAGGAGGGCCCGACCCGTGGTGGGGTCGCGTTCGGCTGCGGGACTCGCCGGCGCGGCGCTCATCTGCGCGACGGCGCGCTCGAGCTGCTCGATTCGATGGAGCAGGGCTTCGACTCCCGTCTCGAGCTCACGGTGGGTGAGCCGCACCAGCGCCACCTCGACGAGCACTCGCGGGTCGGGTGCGTGACGGACCTCGAGCAACACCTCGCCGAGGGTCTCCATCGCCTTGACAAGCTGGCCGGCGCCGAGGCGGCGGGCCTGCTCGGCCACCTGCTCGGCCCGAGCCTCGGTGAGCTGCAGCAGTTCGGGGGCCATCAGAGCAAGGAAGCAGTCACGCATGTGACGCACCAGGTCCTCGGCCAAGGTGCGCGCGTCACGGCCCTGCTGCACGGCGTGGGCGACAGCCGCGAGCACGCGGCCGGTGTCGGACTCGATCAAGGCCTCGATGAACTCGTCGACGGGCGTCGCCTCGTCGAGCAAGCCCTCCGACATAGCCGCGAGCTCGAGTGCCGACAGCGCGTCGCGTGCCGATCCCGCGCCTTGGCGCAGTACCGCCTGCACCATCTCGTCGTCGATCGGGATTCCGGCGTCTTCGGCCACCCACCGCACGTGGGCCTCTAGCTCGTCGATCGGCAACAAGTGGAACTGCAGGTGCTGGGTACGGCTGCGGATGGTCTCGAGCACCTTCTGCGGGTCGGTCGTGGCGAGCACGAACACGACATGTGGCGGCGGTTCCTCGAGCGTCTTCAACAGCGCCGCCGAAGCGGCCTTGGAGAGCATGTGGACCTCGTCGAGGATGTACACCTTGTGCCTGCCCGGCGTGCCGAGCGAAGCGCGGTCGACGAGGTCGCGGATGTTCTCGACGCCGTTGTTCGACGCCGCGTCGAGCTCGAACACGTCGTAGCTGTTGCCGGCCTCGACCGCGAGGCAGGACGCACACTGGCAGCACGGCTCGCCGTCTTCTGGGTGCTCGCAGTTCAACACCTTGGCGAGGATGCGTGCCGAGGTGGTCTTGCCCGTGCCTCGCGGACCGGAGAACAGGTACGCCTGCCCCTCGCGGTGGTTGCGGACGGCGTTGCGCAGCGCCCGTACCACGTGCTCTTGCCCCTTCACCTCGGCGAAGCGACGTGGCCGGTAGCGGCGATAGAGCGACTGGACGGCCATTGCGACGAGCCTACCCAGGGGGTGACGCGGGGCCCGGGGCGTGGTGTCGTCACCTCGCCACGGTGGCTGGCTAGCTTGGGTCGACACATGCCCCACGACTCCGCCGTCCCGAGGCGTCTGGCCGCCGCGATCGGCGGGCTGGCCGCCGGGCTCGCCTTCTTCGCGCTCAGTTTCGCAGCAGCGTCGGCGGCCACGGAGACCACCCTCGAAAGCTCGAGTCCCGCAGCCGACGAGCAGGTGGCGACGTCACCGACCCAGCTGCAGCTCGTCTTCAACGAGCCGGTGCCGATCGAAACCGTCGTCGAGGTGGTGTGCGGCGGGCAACCGGCACCGCTCGGGCCCTCGCGGATCGAGGCCGACCAGCGCACGGTCACCGTGCCGGTGATCTCGGCATTGCCGAAGGGGACGTGCAACGTGCTCTGGCAGGTCCCTCAGGTGGACGGCTCGGCGAACCAGGGCAACTACAGCTTCGACATCCTCGCCGACTCCGTCCCCGTCACCGACGCCAGCGCGCCGGGTTCGACCGACTCGAACGACTCGACCGACTCAACGGACTCCACCGATCCCGAAGCCGGCACCGACACCGACACCGAGGCAGGTGGCACCGCCTCCGAGCCGCCGCGCGTGGGCGGCCTGCTCGCGCTGTCCCGCCTGGTCACCTACGTCGCCCTCGCTGCGCTGTTCGGCGGTCTCGTGCTCATCACGACGTCGTGGCCAGAAGGCGTCGACTACCTGATCACACTGAGGTTCATCCGCCTGGCTTGGTTCCTGGCGCTCGCCGGAACCCTCGGCACCGTCGTCTTCATGACAGCTCGCGTCACCGGTGAAAGCGTCGGGTCATCGCTCAGCCCGGCGGCCTGGGGAGACCTGATCGACTCGACGGACGGCAAGGTGCTGCTCGCCAGACTCGCGCTGGTGGCCGCCTCCGGCTGGGTGGCGATGCGACCCGAGCGCGTGCTCGATCCGGCCTCGCAGCTGCTCGCTCTTGGCATCCCGGGACTCGCCGTGGCCACTCTCGGCGTGAGCCACACCGACGCCAAGCTCGCCGCAGCCGGCGTGCTGGCCGGCATCGTCCACGCGTTGGCGGTGAGCGTGTGGTTCGGTGGGCTGTTGCTGCTCAGCCGCGTCGTGCTCGTCGGCCCCGGTGAGGAAGACCTGGTGCACGCCGTGCGCGGCTACAGCCGCAGCTCGGTCACGTTGCTCGTCATCGCGCTCGTCACGGGCCTGTTCCAGGTCTTCCGTCTGGACGGCGGTGCCCTGCTCTCCAGCACCCACGGTCGCCTGGTGGTGCTGAAGGTGGCCGGTGTGGCGGCGATGACGTACGTGGGCACCGTCTTTCGCCACTTCGTCCTCAGCCGCCTCGCGCGCCACGACCACCTCGACGAGCGGACCGCTTTCCGCCTGCGCCGCGCTGTCGGAACCGAAGCCCTCATCGGGTTGATCGTGCTCGCCCTCACCTCGTGGCTCGTCGCCACCCGACCGGCGAACATCGATCCCCCGGGCACCGACCGCACCGACTACGCCTACGTCAGCGAGCGCTCCGCGGGCGAGCTCGCCGTGCGGCTGCTCGTGCACCCCGCCCGCGTGGGAACGAACCAGGTGCGCCTGGAGCTGTTCGAGCCGCCCACCGGGGTGAGCGGGCTCACCGTGCGCTTCAACCCCCCGGTGTCCTCGACCGGCGTGTCGGCCGTGGTGCTCACGGTGCCCCTCGACGGCGCCGGTGCCGCGCTGTTGCCGCTCGACCAGGGCATCCCGCTCGGGACGGCCGGGACGTGGACGGTAGAGGTGAGCGCCGACGGCCCGAACGGCCGCCTGCCGACGGCGACCTTCGCGATGGGGATCTCCGCAGACGCCGGGTCCACCACCACCTCCAGCTCCTCGATACCTGGCTCGTCGGTGGTCCCGCTGCAGACGACCAGCTCCTCGTCCGCGCCACCGTGACCTTCGGCCACGACAGCGCGCGAGACCTCTAGGCGAACACTTCGTCGAAGGGCACCGGCTCGGCGACGTCGAGCTGGTCGTAAGTGCAGCTCTGCGGGGTGCGGTCCGGGCGCCACCGGACGAGCGTCACGCCGTGGCGGAAGCGGCCGTTCTGCAGTTGGCCGAAGGTCACCTCGACCACCCGCTCGATGCGCACCGGTACCCAGCTCGGGTCCTTCCCCTTGCCCGCGGTCCAGCGGCTCGGCGCGCCCGGCATCCGTGCCGATTCCTGGGCGACCGCGTCGGCCCACTCCCGCCACGGGTGGTTCGTGAGCGCATCCTGCGTGAGCGGGGTCATCTCGGCCAGCAGCTCGGCACGGTAGGTCGTGGTGAACGCGGCGGTGACCCCGACGTGGTGCAGCTGTCCGGCGTCGTCGTACAGCCCGAGCAGCAACGAGCCGACCCCGCGGCCGTCCTTGTGGATGCGGTAGCCGGCGACCACGCACTCGGCGGTGCGCTGGTGCTTCACCTTCACCATCGTGCGCTTATCGGGGGTGTAGGGCAGGTCGAGTCGCTTGGCGACGACGCCGTCCAGCCCGGCACCCTCGAAGCGCTCGAACCAGCCGCGCGCGAGGTTCGGGTCGGCGGTGATCGGCGTGCGGTGGATCGGCGACTCCGCCTGGCCGAGGACGTCGTCGAGGCGGGCGCGCCGTTCGGCGAACGGCGCGGCCATCAGCGAGCCACCCGGCGCGGCCAACATGTCGAACGCGACGAACGACGCCGGCGTCTCCGCGGCCAACCGGCGCACCCTCGACTCGGCCGGATGGATGCGCTGTAGCAGGGCGTCGAAGTCGAGCCCCCCGTGGGCAGCGGGGATGACGATCTCGCCGTCGACCACCGCGCCAGAAGGCAGCGCGGCGGCCAGCGGAGCGAGCAGCTCGGGGAAGTAGCGGTTGAACGGGCGCTCGTTGCGGCTGCTCAGCTCGACCTCGGGCTCACCGTCGCCGTCACCGCGGAACACGATGCATCTGAAGCCGTCCCACTTCGGCTCGTAGACCCATTGGTCGCCTTCGGGAACCACCTCGGCGAGCTTGGCCAGCATCGGCGCGATCGGCGGCCGCACGGAGAGCACCATCGCCCCAGCCTGTCACGGGAACCCGGGAGGCCGCGGCGGCGTCCAAGGGGTTGCACCGTCTCTGGTGCACCGAAGTCGGATCCGCGAGGAGGATGCGCGATGGCAACCGCACGCTGGGTGGGATTGGTGGTAGGTGGTGTTGCGCTCGGCGCCGCCGCGGTCGGCATCGTCGCCGCCGTCGACGACGGGCCGGAATCGAGCGACGCCTCGACGCCGGCCACCGCAGGGGCGAACCAGGTGGCCGAAAGCCCTGCCGGCACGGGAGACTCGGGCGACAGCACGAGCCGTCCGCTGCGCACGATCACCGTCAGCGGGGTCGGCACGGCGACGGGCACCCCGGACACCGCGCGGGTCTGGCTCGGGGTCGAGGTGCAGGCGTCGTCCGCGAACGAGGCCCTCGACGGCGCGAACGAGAAGGCCGCCGCGTTGCTCGCCGTACTCGAAGGCTCGGGCATCGAAGCCGCCGACGTGCAGACGTCGAACGTTTCGCTGTACCCGCGCTACGACAACAACGGCCGCAACATCCTCGGCTACGTCGCGTCGAACGATCTCACGGTCGTGGTGCGTGATCTCGACCGCCTCGGTGGTGTGCTCGACGCCGCCGCCGGGCTGATCGGCAACGAGATCCGCTTCGGAGGGATCTCGCTGTACGTCGACGACACCGACGCCCTGGAGAGCGAGGCCCGGGGGGCTGCCGTAGCCGACGCCCGCGCAGCTGCCGACGAGTACGCCACCGCGGCCGGCGTCGAGCTCGGCCAGGTGATCTCGATCTCGGAGGTCTCCACACCGACGCCGAGCCCGATCTTCGTGGACGAGGCCGCGGGGGCGGACAGCGCGGAGTCCGTGCCGATCGCGGCCGGCAGCCAGGAGTACTCGATGACGATCACCGTCGTCTACGAGATCGCCTGAGGGCAGGAGTAGCGTCGGGCGACGTGAGTGGCACGAACCCGATGCACGAAAAGCTCGAGGATCTGCGCCAGCGCAAGGAGCAGGCGTTCAACGCCGGCTCCGCGCGCGCAGTCGAGCGCCAGCACGCCAAGGGCAAGCTGCTCGCCCGGGAGCGGATCGAGTACCTGCTCGACCCCGACAGCTTCCACGAGCTCGACCTGCTCGCGCGGCACAGGGCGCATGCCGCCGGCCTGGAGGAGCGGCCATACACCGACGGCGTGCTCACCGGGTGGGGCACGGTCGAGGGCCGCAAGGTGTTCGTCTTCTCGCAGGACTTCACCGTGTTCGGCGGCGCCCTCGGCGAGGTGTTCGCCGAGAAGATCCACAAGCTGATGGACCTCGCGCTGAAGGTCGGCGCACCGGTCGTCGGCCTGAACGACGGCGCCGGCGCGCGCATCCAAGAAGGCGTCGTGTCGCTCGCCAGCTACGGCGGCATCTTCTACCGCAACGTGCTGTCGTCGGGCGTCGTCCCGCAGATCTCGGTGATCCTCGGCCCGTGTGCCGGCGGCGCCGTCTACTCGCCGGCGATGACCGACTTCATCTTCATGGTGCGCGAGTCGAGCCACATGTTCATCACCGGTCCCGACGTGGTGAAGACCGTCACCGGCGAAGAGGTCACGCTCGAAGAGCTGGGCGGCGCGATGAGCCACGCGTCGAAGAGCGGCGTCGCCACGTTCGTGTCGGCCGACGAGAAGGCCTGCCTCGACGACGTCCGCTACCTGCTCTCGTTCCTGCCCCAGAACAACCTCGACGTGCCCCCGACGGTGGCCACCGACGACGACCCGGACCGGCTCTGCGAAGACCTCCGCGAAATCCTGCCCCCCTCGGCGAACCAGCCGTACGACATGAAGAAGGTCATCGCCTCGGTGGTCGACGACGGTGACTTCTTCGAGTACTTCCCCCACTGGGCGAAGAACATCGTGTGCGGATTCTCCCGCCTGAACGGCGAGACGGTCGGCATCGTCGGCAACCAGCCGATGGTGCTGGCCGGCGTGCTCGACATCGAGAGCTCGGAGAAGGCGGCGCGCTTCGTGCGTTCCTGCGACGCGTTCAACGTGCCGCTGCTCACGTTCGTCGACGTACCCGGCTTCCTGCCCGGAGTCGACCAGGAGTACGGCGGGATCATCCGCCACGGCGCCAAGCTGTTGTACGCGTACTGCGAGTCGACCGTGCCGCGCATCCAGGTGATCACCCGCAAGGCCTACGGCGGCGCGTACGTGGTGATGAACTCGAAGTCGATCGGCGCCGACCTCGCCTACGCGTGGCCCACCGCCGAGCTAGCGGTGATGGGCCCGCAGGGGGCGGTCGAGATCGTCTACCGCCGTGAGCTGCAACAAGCGGCCGACCCCATCGCCCGGCGGGCCGAGCTCGTCAACGAGTACACCGAGCGGTACGCCAACCCGTACGCCGCGGCCGAGCGGGGCTACGTCGACGACGTCATCGACCCCGCCGAGACCCGCCGCAAGGTGATCGCCGGGTTCGAGATGCTGCGCACCAAGCGCGAGGAGCTGCCGCGCCGCAAGCACGGCAACATGCCCCTGTAGGTGCACGCATCTGGGAGACTCGTCCCGTGACGAACTTGCCGCCGCCTCCGCCCGACGGAGGGTTCCCCCTGCTCCGCCTCCCGGCTACGGCGCGCCGCCTTCTGGCTACGGTGCCCCCCCGCCTCCCGGCTACGGATCGCCGCCCTATGGCTACGGGACGCCTGCTCCGCCTGCCGGCGGTGCCGAGCTGGCCGGTTTCGGCGCGCGCCTCCTCGGCTACGTGCTCGACAGCATCCTGTACGGCTTGCTGGCGGCGGTGTTCCTGGTGCCCGCCTTCGTGCTCGGCGTGCGCTCGCTCGACGACTGCGACTGGCGCGGCGACGAGATCGAGTGCCGGTCGGGCGACATCAACGGCGGGCTACTCCTCGCTGCCGTGGCCCTCTGGCTGCTCGCCATCGTCGTCGTGGCAGTCCTCTACATCCGAGCACTCGGACGCACAGGCCAGACCTGGGGCAAGCGCATCGCCGGAGTCAAGGTGGTGTCGAGCGACACCGGGCAGCCGATCGGCATCGGACGAGCCGTCGGGCGCACGTTCTTCGCCGGGTTCATCTCGGCCAACCTCTGCTACCTCGGCTACTTGTGGATGCTGTGGCAGCCCCAGAAGCAGACCTGGCACGACATGGTCGTCAGCAGCGTCGTCATCCGGCAGCGGTGACGTCGATGGACGTCCTTCCGGTACCGACCGACGAGGAGGCGGCGGTGATCACCGCCGCGATCGAGGCAGCCTGGCCGCGGTCGGTCGTCGTCGCCGCCGCACCCCGGATCGAGCGCGAGTCGGTGTGGCGGTTCAGCGGCCGCTGGTGGGCCAAGCCCATCGCCGCCCGCCGCGAACGCCCCTTCTGACCCCACCAGGACTCCGCCAGAACCCCGACTGGACTCCGGCCGGACTCCAACTGAGTCGCAATCTCGACATCGAACCGCAGCTCTCGCGCCAATCTGGCGCGATACCTGCGGCTGGAGTAGTTCCGTTGACAGATTGGCGCGATACCTGCGGTTTTCGGGTGGGGGTCAGTCAGGTGAGCGATGACTTGAGCAGGTCGAGGAAGCGGTCGCGGTCGGCGGCGGTCACGACGTGCGCGTTCGGCTGCTGACCGGTGAACCCGAGCAGGTCGATCACCACCATCCCCTCGGTCAGCGGGCTCTCGGTCTCGACGGCGCAGTGCAGGTGGCGCACATCGGTCGCGATCTCGGGATCGATCGCGATCGCCATCGCGATCGGGTCGGGCAGGTCGAAGCCGGCGAGCTTCGTCTGGTCGTGGCAGAACGCGGCGACGGCCACCTGGATGTCCATGCAGAACCGGGCGAGGGGGGTGTCGAGGGCACGGATCTCGTCGGCCTCCGCCTCGTCGATGACCGCGAACCGCCGGGAGATGTCCCAGCCGACGAACGTGATCGGCAGGCCGCCGGCGAGCACCACCTCGACCGCGTGGGGGTCGACCCACATGTTGAACTCGGCCACCGGGGTCATGTTGCCGACGTGGTCGGCCACCGCCCCCATCACCACGCACCTGCGCACCTTTGCCGCGAGCGACGGGTCACGCTGTAGGGCAAGGGCGACGTTGGTGAGCGGCCCGAGGGTGACGAGCGTCAGCTCACCGGCGTGAGCGTCCGCGGCGGCGAGGAGGGCGTCGACGGCGTGTCCCGGCGTGGGACTGCGCCCGCCGAGCGGCAGGCCGATGTCGCCCATCCCGTCGCTCCCGTGCACCACCTCGGCCGTACGTAACGTGCGCACCAGCGGCCGCTCGGCGCCGGCGTACACCGGCACGGTCGAGTCGCACAGTTCCAGCGTGTACAGCGCGTTCTGCACGGCCTGGTCGAGCGGTACGTTGCCCGCGACCACACCGATGCCGACCACCTCGACGTCGGCATTGCGCAACGCCATCACCAGAGCGACCGCGTCGTCGCTCGCGGTATCGGTGTCGACGAAGAACGGGCGGGCCATGAGGCAGCGCACTGTACCGCCGGCAGTTACCGTGATCGCCGTGACTGCGCCCGAGGGATTCCGCGTCGACGTGACGACGGTGGCCGACGATCTCGTCGTGCTGCACGCGGGCACCGAAGTGCGCCGCTACCAGGGCCTTGCCCCCGGCAGCGAGCACGACCTCGACGGTGTCGTCGTGCGCACGGCGACCACGCCCGGCGGCGAGCTGCTGTGCCGCTTCGCGACGGTCAACGACGTGCACTTCGGGGAGGTGGAGTGCGGCCGCATCGACGACCACCCGATCGGGCCGATCCTGCGCGCGGCACCGGGCGAAGAGCCGTACCCCGAGACGATGAACCGCTCCGCGGTGGCCGAGATCACCGAGCTGGCCCCGCAAGCGGTGTTCGTGAAGGGCGACCTCACCAACGACGGCACCGACGAGCAGTTCGCCGCGTTCGAGGCGTGCTACCGGAACGCGTTCGGCGAACGCCTGCACGTCGTGCGCGGCAACCACGACTCCTACGAGGGCCAGCAGCGCTACCACGGCGACACGCGCGTCGACCTTCCCGGCGTCACCATCGCGCTGCTGGACACCGCGATCCCGACCGAGACCACGGGCACGATCCGTCCCGAGCAGACCGCTTGGCTCGACGAGCTCGCCGCGTCGGCGGACCGGCCGGTAGTCGTGATGGGCCACCACCAGCAATGGGTCGGTGGCGAGCGCAGCGACGACTACTTCGGGCTGCATCCCGACGCCAGCGACGCGCTCACCGAGGTCGTCGCGCGGCGAGCCAGCATCGTCGCGTACACGGCCGGCCACACGCATCGCCACCGCGTGAGGCCGATGGCTTGTGGCGTGCCGAGCGTCGAGATCGGCTGCGTGAAGGACTTCCCCGGCACGTGGGCCGAGTACCGCGTGTACGAAGGCGGGATCATGCAGGTGGTGCACCGCATCTCCAGCCCCGAGGCGTTGGCGTGGAGCGAGCGCTGCCGTGGGCTGTACAGCGACTTCGGCATCGACTACCAGACGTACGCGCTCGGCTCGCTCGACCAGCGCTGCTTCACGATCCCGCGGCGCTGAAACCGCGGGGGCAAGGTCCCGGCACGAAGCGCTGATCTACCCTCGTCACCGTGAACCCGAACGGTGGGCGACACATCGGCGCAGAGGCGCTGCGGGCAGCTCGGGTGCCGCCGTTCCACGCGATGGCGATGGCCCGATTGGCGAGCGAGCACGAGGCGAGTGGCCGACGGGTGCTGCACCTCGAGGTCGGCCAGCCGGCCACGCCCGCACCGTCGCTCGCCCGCCGAGCCGCCGTGGAGGCGATCGAGTCCGAGAACGCCCTCGGCTACACGAACGCTCCCGGGCTCCAGTCGCTGCGCAGGCGCATTGCGGCGCACTATGCCGAGCGTTACTCCGCTGCAGTCGACGCGGAAGCGGTACAGGTCGTCGCCGGTGCCTCGGCCGGGTTCACGCTCGCCTTCTTGGCCTGCTTCGACGCCGGCCAGCGCGTCGGGGTGGTCGAGCCCGGTTACCCCTGCTACCGCAACACGCTGATCGCGCTCGGCATCGAGGCAGTGCCGGTACCCGTCGGTGCGCCGACGCGGTGGGCGCCGACGGCCGAGCTGCTCGACGACGCCGGCCACCTCGACGGACTAATCGTCGCCTCGCCCTCCAACCCGACGGGCACGGTGCTGGACGATGCCGCGCTCTCGGCGCTGGTGCTGTACTGCGATCAGCGCGGCATCCGCCTGATCGCCGACGAGATCTACCACGGGATCACGTACGGCGGCCCTGCCCCCTCGGTGCTCTCCCACACCGCCGACGCGGTGGTGATCAACAGCTTCTCGAAGTACTACTCGATGACCGGCTGGCGGCTCGGGTGGATGGTCGTGCCCGACGGGCTGCACGACGCGGTCGAGCGGCTGCAGCAGAACTTGTTCATCTGCGCTCCCCACGTCAGCCAGGTCGCCGGGCTCGCGGCGTTCGAGTGCCGCGCCGAGCTGGACGCCCACGTCGAGCGCTACGCCCGCCACCGCCGGCTCCTGATCGACGGGCTCGCGGCGGCGGGCATCGCCGACATCGCCGAAGCCGACGGCGCGTTCTACGTGTACGCCGACGTCGCTGCCGTACTGGCGGCGCGAGGCGTCGACACGTCGATGGCGCTGTGCCGCACCTGGCTGGACGAGCTCGGCGTGGCGAGCACGCCCGGGCTCGACTTCGACCTCGCCCGCGGCAACGACTTCGTGCGCTTCTCCTACGCCGGTGATCCCGCCGACATCGCGCAGGCCTGCACCCTCCTCGGCGGATGGCTGGCGTGAACGACCGCTCGGGCGGGCCGGAGTCGAAGCCACCGCTCGCCGGCATGCACGTGATCGATCTGTCGACGGTGCTCGCCGGCCCCAACGCCGCGCGCTACCTGGCCGACTTCGGCGCCGACGTGGTGAAGGTGGAGCGCCCCGAGGGCGACAGCCTGCGCAACATGGCCTGGCGCGACCCACGCGACGGCACCGGGCTGTGGTGGAAGCTGGTCAACAGGGGCAAGCGCACCATCGCGCTCGACCTGAAGGACGAGGCCGATCGTGAGCTGTTGCTCGGCCTCGTCGACGACGCCGACGTGCTGATCGAGAACTTCCGTCCCGGCGCGCTCGAACGCCTCGGCCTCGCCCCCGACGTGCTGCTCGCGCGGCGCCCGTCACTGGTGATCACGCGCGTCAGCGGCTTCGGCCAGACCGGGCCGTATGCGTCACGGCCGGGCTTCGCCACCATCGCCGAATCGATGAGCGGTCTGGCCGCGCTGAGCGGGGAGCCGGACGGGCAGCCTCTGCTGCCCCCGATCGCCCTGACCGACGAGGTGACCGGCATCGTCGCCGCCTTCGCGACGATGGTCGCCCTGCACAGCGGCGTCGGCCAGGTTGTCGACGTCAGCCTGCTGGAGAGCATGTTCCAGATCATGGGACCACTCGTCTCGCTGTACGCCGTCACCGGCGAGCAGCAGCCGCGTCTCGGCGCCGGCCTGCCCTACACGGTGCCGCGCGGCACCTACCGCTGCGCTGACGGCCGCTGGGTCGGCATCTCGACTTCGTCGGACTCGGTTGCCGAGCGGGTGATGCGCGTGCTCGGGGTGCAAGGCGACTTGCGGTTCACGACGTTCGCCGCGCGAACCGCGAACCGCGAACCGTTGGAGCAGCTCACCATCTCGTGGTGCGCAGCTCGCTCGAGCACCGACGTCGTCGCGGCCTTCGAGGCTGCGGAAGCGGCGATCGGGCCGGTGATGGACATGGCCGACATCGCTGCCGACCCGCACTACGCGGCGCGCGACGCGATCGTCGACGTCGGTGGCACCCCGATGCAGGGCTTGATCGCCAAGCTCTCGGCCACCCCCGGTGTCCTGCGCTTCGCGGGGCGCCCGATCGACGCCGACGGCGCCGAGATCCGGGCGTCGGGATGGGGCCACTCGGCCCGCTGAGCGGCCCGGCAGGTGGTGCTACTGCTCGCCGCCTACGCCGACCGGGCAGGAGACGCCCGTGCCGCCGAGGCCGCAGTAGCCGTTGGGGTTCTTGCCCAGGTACTGCTGGTGGTACGGCTCAGCGTAGAAGAAGGTGCCGAGCGGGGCGATCTCGGTGCTGATCTCGCCGTAGCCGGCCTGGCGCAGCTGCTCCGCGTAACGGTCGCGGCTCGCCTCGGCGGCGGCGCGCTGGGCATCGTCGGCGAAGTAGATGCCGCTGCGGTACTGCGTGCCGACGTCGTTGCCCTGGCGCATCCCCTGCGTCGGGTCGTGGTGCTCCCAGAACACCCGCAGCAGCTCGTCGTAGCCGACGCGTGAGGGGTCGAACGCGACGAGCACCGCCTCCGCGTGGCCGGTGCGCCCTGTACAGGTCTCTTCGTAGGTGGGGTTCGGCGTGAACCCGCCGGCGTAGCCGACAGCGGTGGAGTAGACGCCCGGAAGCTGCCAGAAGACGCGCTCGGCGCCCCAGAAGCAGCCCATCGCGAACACCGCGGTCTCGATCCCCGCCGGCCACGGGCCCTGCAACGGCGCGTCGAGCACGAAGTGCTCCACCGGCACCGGCATCGTCTGGTCGGTTCGCCCTGCCAGCGCGGTGTCAGCGGTGACCATCTCCACGTGCTTGCGTCCGAAAACCATGGCCCCAGGCTAGGACCGCTACTTGAGCAGCAATGCGTCGATGCGCCGGGCGGCGACGGTCAGCCCGGCGAAGGCGAGGGCAACGAGCACCGCGACGTGCAGGAACATCGCCCACGTCGGCTCGCCGAGGCTGAACCCGCGCACCAGCGCGACCCCGTGGTAGAGCGGGCTGAACTGCAGCAGCCACCCCCAGCCCCCGTAGCTGGCCACCGGGTAGAACGTGGCCGAGAACAGGAAGAGCGGCAACGTCACCGTCGGCACGTACTCGAAGTCGGACCAGGTCCGCATGAACGTCGTCGCCGCCATGCCCACCGAAGCGAACGCGAACCCGATCAGCACGCACGCCGGCAGGGTGAACACCACGAGCGGCGACGGCGCCATCCCGAGGGCGACGAGGCACACGAGGAACGCCGTCGAGTACAGCATCCCGCGCAGCACGGCCCAGCCGATCTCGCCGAGGGCGACGTCCGCGGAACCCATCGGGGTGGCCAGCACCGCCTCGTACAGCTTCGCTTGCTTCAACTTGAAGAACACGTTCATCGTCGAGTCGTACACCGCGCCGTTCATCGCCGATGCCGCCATCAGTGCCGGCGCGACGAACTCTGCGTATGGGATCGTCCGCCCGGCGAACTCGACGTCGCCGACGAGCTTGCCGAAGCCGATGCGGATCGAGAACAGGTAGAAGAGCGGCTCGAAGAAGCCCGACACGAGGATCAGCCACGTGCGTCGGTAGACCATGACGCTGCGCTCGACCATCCGCTGCGGCCTGCGCGCGGCACGCCAGATCGGTGGCGTGATCCGTGTGATCGCGACTGTCGAGGCGGCGTTCACGTATGCAGCTTCCGACCGAAGGCCGCGTACGCCGCGGCCCAGCCGAGTGCGATGTAGGCGCCGAGCACGCCGAAGTGCACCGCGGCTTCGACACCGCCGAGCGTGTGCAGCGAGGCGCCGCGGCACAGCTCGACGCCGTGCCACAGCGGCGTCACGTACGCGATCGGACGCAGCCCGGCAGGGAGCTGCTCGATCGGGTAGAAGGCACCGCCGAACAAGAACAGCGGGGTGACGATGAAGCGCTGGATGGCCGGGAACGAGATGTCGCTCTCGCGCGTCGCCGCCCAAGCGGCGATCGGGAGCGCGAACGAGAGCCCGGTGAGCACTGCCGCCGGCACGCCGACGACGAGCCCGATCGAACGCGTTTCGGACATCAGCGCGAGCACGGTGGCAACTGCGATCGAGCTGAGCAGCAGCCGCGTGGCCCACCACAGCACCTGACCACCCAGCACGTCGCCGATGCCGAGGGGTGTGGCCGCCTGGCTCTCGTAGCCCCGGTTCCACTTGAAGCCGTCCATCACCGGCCACGACGCCTCACTGCTGCCGATCAGCATCGCCGTCGTCGCCAGCAGGCCGGGCGCGAGGAAGGCGACGTACGGAAGGTCGCCGAGCACCGCCTCGGAGGACTCGTTCGCGTTGATCAGCGAGCCGACACCCGCACCCATCGCGAGCATGAACGCCAGCGGCTGCAGGAACGAGGAGGGCAACTGGCTGCGCCAGATGCGCTTGTAGAGCGCGAGGTGGCTCTCCCACACACGCACGGTCGCCGGTGTGCTCATCGTGGACCCCTCACTCCACCAACGAGCGCCCGGTCAGGTGCAAGAACACGTCTTCGAGGGTGCTGCGCCGCACGAGCGCGCTCTCCGGCTCGGCGCCTCGCCCGTGAGCCTCGGCCAACACCGCGTCGCCGTCGTGCGCGTACACGAGCACCCGGTCGGGCAGCTCTTCCTGGCGCTCACCGAGGCCGCCGAGCATCGGCGCCCAGTCGCCGTTGGTGCCGGCGGGGAAGCGCAGCTCGAGCACCTCGCGGGTGGAGTAGCGCTCGATCAAGCTGCGCGGTGAGCCCTCGGCCACGATGCGCCCGGCGTCCATCACCACCAACCGGTCGCAGAGCTGTTCGGCCTCGTCCATGTAGTGAGTGGTGAGCACGAGCGTGACACCCTGCTGCTTCAGCCTGTACAGGCGGTCCCACAAGATGTGGCGGGCCTGGGGGTCGAGGCCCGTCGTCGGCTCGTCGAGCAGCAGCAGCTCGGGTTCGTTGATCAGCGAGCGGGCGATGGTCAGCCGACGTTTCATGCCCCCCGACAACGGGTCGACGCGGCTCTCCGCGCGCTCGGTGAGCTGCACGAAGTCGAGCAGCTCCGCCGCCCGGCGCCGGCACTCGGCCCGGGGGATGTCGAAGTAGCGCCCGTAGATGACGAGGTTCTCGGTGAGCGTCAGCTCGGAGTCGAGGTTGTCGGTCTGGGGCACCACCCCCATCCGGGCGCGGATCTCGCGGCCGTGGCGTGTCGGGTCCTGGTCGAAGACGCGCAGCGTGCCACTCGTCGGCGGCGACACGCATCCGATCATGCGCATCGTGCTGCTCTTGCCGGCACCGTTCGGGCCGAGGAAGCCGAACGCCTCTCCCTGCTGCACGTCGAAGTCGACGCCGTCGACGGCGGTGAAGTCCCCGAACTGCTTCACCAAGCCGCGCGCGTGGATCAGGGGGGTGGCCATCGACGCCACGGTACCGGCCCGTTACCGTGCATTTCGATGGAGTTCGGCGACCGGCCCGAAGTCGTGGTGCGCGACCTGACCGAGGCCGATTTCGGCGCCGTGCATGCCCTCAACCAGGCGAACGTCCCGGCCGTCGGCGACGCGACGCGCCAGCTGCTGAGCGACATCGTCGACGAGTCGCTGCACGCGCTGGTCGCGGCGGTGCCCGACCCGTCCGGGCAGGCAGGCAGCGAGGTGGCCGGCTTCTGCCTGGTCATCGCCCCCGGCGCCGACTACGGGAGCGTCAACTTCAGGTGGTTCACCGAGCGCTACCGCGAGTTCGTGTACCTCGACCGCGTCGCCGTCGACGCGCGGTTCCGCGGCAGGGGCATCGGAGCTGCGCTCTACGCCGAGGTGGAACGGCGCTCGGCAGGGAGGGAGTGGTTCACGCTCGAGGTGAACCTGCGCCCCCGCAACGACGGCTCGCTCGCCTTCCACGAACGCCTCGGCTTCACCGAGGTCGGCCAGCAGGAGACGCCGGGGGGGTTCCTCGTCAGCCTGCAGGCGAGACCGATCGACGGCGGTCAGGCAGGATGAGGGATCGCCACCAGTTCGAGACCCTCGATGCCTGCGTAGTCACGCGGGTTGCAGGTGTACAGCGGGAGGTGGTTGGCGATGGCCGTCGCGGCGATGAGCGCATCGAACGCCCGCGCCGACGGCTTGCGCCCGGAGCGACGCAGCGCTGCGGCGACGCCGCCGAAGGTACGCGCGGCCGCCGCGTCGAACGGCAGCGGTTCGAACGCCGCCTCGACCTCCTGAAGCCGGGCCTGACGGGCAGCACGCTCTCTGCTGCTCGTCGCCACGAGGGGACCGACCGACAGCTCGGCAAGCGTCACCGCGGTGATCACCGGCTCGGACGGGAGGTCGTCGGCGTCGAGGTGCTCGAGCAGGATGATCGCGTTCGTGTCGAGGATCCCTGCCGCCATGGCTCAGATGCTCTGGTCGATGACGGCGTCGACATCGGTGCGGAAGCGCTTGGGGTCGACGTGAGGCAGCCGCCGGAACCGCTCCAGGAGCGCTTCGGCCGACAGCCGGCCGCCAGGTAGGGGTCGAAGCTCGGCCACGGGCTTGCCATCGCGAGTCACCGTGATGCGCTCCCCCGCAAGCACGCGGTCGAGCACCTCGCCGCCCTTGTTCCGCAGCTCCCGAACCGTCGCCTCAGCCACGACGTGACTGTATCACCCGTGAGACATGAATGATCAGCGGCGGTCGGGCAGGAACCTGAACTTGTCGCGCACGCTCGCGACGTGTTCGGCCGTGACGTCGGCGGTGAGGATCGTCTCGGTGCGGGCGGCGGTGGCAAGCAGTTCACCGAGGGGGTCGACGATGCGGCTGTCGCCGGTGTAGTCGAGGCCGCCTCCAGAGCCCACCCGGTTGCAGCCGACGACGTACGCCTGGTTCTCGATCGCCCGGGCCTGCAGCAGCGCCTGCCAGTGCAGGCGACGGCTCTCCGGCCAGTTGGCAGGCACCAGGTAGACGTCGGTGTCCGCGGCGAGCTGCCAGAACTCGTCGGCGAAGCGGAGGTCGTAGCAGACGAACAGGCTGACGCGCAGCCCTTCGACATCGACCGTCACCAGCTGGTCGCCGGCGCGGAAGTGCTCGTGCTCGCCGGCGAACGTGAACGGGTGGATCTTGCGGTACCGGTGCAAGGTGCCGTCGGGCGCGGCGAGCACGAAGCTGTTGTACGGCCGCGGGTCGTCGCCGGGGGGCACCTCGGGGCACGAGCCGCCGATCCACAGCCCGTGCTCGCGGGCCTGGTCGCGCAGGAACTGCGCGGAGGGCCCGTCCTCGGGCTCGGCGATCTGGCCGCCGACGGAGAAGCCGGTGGAGAACATCTCGGTCAGCAGGACGAGACGCGCCCCGAGATCGGCCGCGCCGGCAACCATCGGCGCGAGGTGCTCGAAGTTCGCGGCGCGGTCGTCCCAGCGCGTGTCGTGCTGGATCGCAGCGATGCGCATCAGGCCAGCGCCTTCAGGCGGGACACGGCCTCGTCGATCAGCTCGTGACGCTTGCAGAACGCGAACCGCACCAGGTGGCGGCCCTCCGCCTGGTAAGCCCGGTCGTAGAAGACGACGTTCGGCACGCCGACCACACCGCAGCTCTCCGGGAGCCGGCGGCAGAACGCGAACCCGTCCCCGTCGGGGGCGAGCGGGCGGATGTCGACGGTGACGAAGTAGGTGCCCTGGGGCTCGAACACGACGAATCCGGCCTCGTCGAGCCCGCGCACCAGGCGGTCGCGCTTCGACTGCAGATCGGCGGCGAGCTCCCCGAAGTAGGCGTCGGGCAGCTTCAGACCCGCGGCGATCGCCGGCTGGAACGGCCCCGCCGAGACGTACGTGAGGAACTGCTTGGTCGTTCGCGCAGCGGCGACAAGCGCTGCCGGGCCGCAGATCCAACCGACCTTCCACCCCGTAGTGTTGAAGGTCTTGCCGCCGCTCGAGATGACGAGGGTGCGCTCACGCATGCCGGGCAGCGTGGCGAGGGGCACGTGGCGCACGCCGTCGAAGGTGATGTGCTCGTACACCTCGTCGGTTACGACGATCAGGTCGTGCTCCACCGCCAGGTCGGCTACCGCCTGCAGCTCGTCCGTGGACAGCACCGAGCCCGTCGGGTTGTGGGGGCTGTTGAGCAGGATCAGCTTCGTCTTCGGAGTGATCGCCGCGCGCAGCTCGTCGGGGTCGAGCGCGTACGCGGGCGGCCGCAAGGTGACCGGCCGGGTGAGCGCACCCGCGAGCGCGATGCACGCCTGGTAGCTGTCGTACATCGGCTGCAGCAGGACGACCTCGTCACCGGTGTCGAGCAGGCCGAGCAACGCGCCCGCCAGTGCCTCGGTGGCGCCGGTGGTGACGAGCACCTCGGTGTCGGCGTCGTAGGTGAGGCCGTAGAAGCGCTGCTGGTGCTCGCAGATGGCCTCGCGCAGCACCGGCACGCCGATGCCGGGCGGGTACTGGTTCTGGCCTTCGGAGATGGCGGCGATGGCGGCGTCGAGCACCTCGCGCGGGCCGTCGTAGTCGGGGAATCCCTGGCCGAGGTTGACCGCACCCGTCGAGGCGGCGAGCGCGGACATCTCGGCGAAGATCGTCGTGCCGAAGCCCTGCAGCTTGGCGGTGAGGTGAGGCGCGCGCAGCGACATCGCGATGCGAGCGTACTGTCGCGCCGATGACAGAGATCCACGGGTTCTGCAGCGACCGCTTCTCCGCCGTGCGCGACGCCTTCCACGCCAACTTCGAGTTCCAAGGCGACGTCGGCGCGAGCGTCGCGATCACCCTCGACGGCGAGCTCGTCGTCGACATCTGGGGCGGGCACACCACCCCCGAGCGCACGACGGAATGGCAAGAGGACACCCTCGTCAACGTGTGGTCGACGACGAAGACGATGGCTGCGCTGTGCATGCTGGTGCTCGCCGACCGTGGCCAGATCGACCTCGACGCCCCGGTCGCGAAGTACTGGCCGGAGTTCGCGGCGAACGGCAAGGACGGGGTGCTCGTGCGTCACGTGATGGCCCACACCGCGGGGTTGTCGGGCTGGGAACAGCCGATGGCCACGACCGACCTATTCGACTGGGAGCTCGCCACGTCACGGCTCGCCGCACAGGCTCCGTGGTGGGAACCCGGCACGCAGAGCGGCTACCACGCCATCACCCAGGGCTACTTGGAGGGTGAGATCTTGCGCCGGGTCACCGGGACCAGCCTGGGGAAGTTCTTCGCGGCCGAGATCGCCGGCCCGCTCGGCGCCGACTTCTACATCGGGCTGCCCGAGTCCGAGGACCACCGCGTCGCCCCGGTGATCCCGCCCGCGCAGGCGCTTCCGCCCGAGATCGACCCGGAGAGCGTCGCCTGGCGCAGCTTCTCCAACCCGATGATGAGCGCCGAGATGGCCCTCGAGCCGGGATGGCGGCGGGCCGAGATCCCTGCGGCGAACGGCCAGGGCAACGCGCGCTCGGTGGCCACCGTCCAATCGGTGATCGCCGGCGGGGGTGAGGCCCGCGGCGTACGGCTGCTGTCGGAGGCCACCGTGGCCCGGATCTTCGAGGAGCAGTCGTTCGCCACCGACCTCGTGCTCGGCCTGCCGGTGCGCCTCGGCATCGGTTACGGCCTGAACTCGTCGGCCACGCCGCTCAGCCCCAACGAGAGGACATGTTTCTGGGGCGGCTGGGGCGGCTCGATCGTGGTCAACGACCTCGACGCCAAGATGACCGTCGCTTACATGATGAACCGCATGGGCGACGGCACCCTCGGCGACCTGCGCGGCGCCGCGATCGTGTTCGCGGCCCACGCCTCGCTCGCCGGCTGAACTACAACCGCACCAGCTCGTCGTGCTTGGCCACGACCGCCGTCCAGTCCAGCTCACCCTCGATGCGGTCGTGCAGCGCCCTCGCCGCCGCGTGTTCGCCGTGCACGATGAACACCCCTCGCGGCGGGCGCTCGGCCGTCCGCAACCACGCGACGAGCTCGGCTGCGTCGGCGTGCACGGAGAACGAGGGCAGCGACGCCACCTCGGCGCGCACCCTCACGTACTGGCCGAAGATCTTCAGCTCGCGGGCACCGTCGACGAGAGCCCTCCCCCGCGTGCCCTCGGCCTGGAAGCCGACGAGGACGACGCTGTTCGCCGGATCGGACAGGAAGCGGGCCAGGTGGTGCACCACCCGGCCACCAGCGGCCATTCCCGAGGCGGAGACGATGATCTTCGGTTCGGCCGAGGCCGTCACCCGCTTCGACGCCTCGGGGTCGAACACCTCGGTCACGCGGTCCTCTAGGAACGGCGTCGGGTCGTCGAGGATCTCCGGGCGCAGCTCGTCCGAGCGCGCGGCGATCGCTTCGCGATAGACGCCGAGCGCGGCCAGCGCCATCGGGCTGTCCACGTAGACCGGCACCGGCGGTAGCTCTCCTTCGTCGTGGAGACGGCCGAGGTGGTGCAACAGCACCTCGGTGCGGTCCACCGCGAACGCCGGGATGACCACCGTGCCGCCGCGGTCGACGGTGCGACGCAGCACGTCGCGCAGCTCGGTGAGCGCGTGCTGCTCATCGTGCAGTCGGTCGCCGTAGGTGGACTCGACGACGATCCAGTCGGTGTCGCCGATCGGCTCCGGCGGCAGCAGCAGCGGATGGGAAGGACGGCCGAGGTCACCGCTGAACGTGATCGTCGTGTCGCCGATCTGTACACGCGCGATCGACGAGCCGAGGATGTGCCCCGCCCGCAACAACTCGACCGTCACCCCTTGCGCCACCTCGCGCCTCGTGTGCAACGGCAGCTCGCGCAGCAGCCCGAGCGACTCGATCGCCTCCTGCTCGGTGTACAGCGGAAGCGCCGGGCGGTGTTTGGACCACCCGTAGCGGTTGGCGTGCCCGGCCTCCTCCTCCGACAGATGGCCGGAGTCGGGCAGCACGATCGACGCGAGCTCGATGCTCGCGTCCGTGGCGTGGACGTCACCCGCGAAGCCGTCATGATGCAGCCGCGGCAGGTAGCCACAGTGGTCGAGGTGGGCGTGCGTGAGCACGACCGCGTCCACCGTGGCGGCGTGGACGCCGAGCGGCTCCCAGTTGCGCAGGCGCAGCTCCTTACTGCCTTGGAACAGCCCGGCGTCGACGAGCACCGCGCTGCCGTCGAGCTCCAGCAGCAGCTTGCTGCCGGTCACGGTGCCCGCCGCGCCGAGAAAGCGCAGGCTCGGAACCTGGCGGGGGCGTGACAAGCCGGGCGTCGTCATCGCCCCACCTTCAGCACGACGGCTCCGGACACGTGGCCGGCGGCCAGCCGGTCGAGCGCCTCGTTGGCGTCGTCGAGCGCCAGCACGTCGACCTCGGGCCTTACGCCGATCTCGTCGGCGAGGCGCAGCATCTCGCGCACGTCGTCACGGGTGACGTTGGCCACCGAGCGCAGGCTGCGTTCCCACCACAGCGAGTCGTAGCGCAGCTCGGGGACCCGGTCGAGGTGGATGGCGTTGATCGCCACCGTGCCACCCCGGTCGACGGCTTCGAGCGCGCGCACCACCACCTCACCCGCAGGCGCGAACGTGATCGCGGCGTCCAGCGGGGCGGGCGGCACCTCGTCGTAGCTACCCGCCCACACCGCCCCCAGCCGCCGCGCACGCTGCTGCTCGCGCTCGGAGCGGGTGGCCACGAACACGTCCCATCCCCAGTGGCAGGCGATCTGGATGACGAGGGTGGCCGATGCCCCGAACCCGTAGAGGCCGAGTCGTCCGCCGCGACCCGGCCCCACTCCGGCCACGCCGAGCGACCGGTACCCGATCGCTCCGCCGCACAGCAGCGGTGCCACGGCCAGGTCGTCGAAGCTGTCCGGCAGCCGGTGGGCGAACGCGGCGTCGACCGTGAGGTGCGTGGCAAAGCCACCGTCGCGGTCCCACCCGGTGAACCGCGCCGCCACGCACAGGTTCTCCCGCCCACTGGTGCAGAACCGGCACGTCCCGCACGTGCCGGCGATCCACGCCACGCCGACACGGTCGCCGCGGTCCCAGCCGCTCACTCCCTCGCCGGCCTCCACCACGACGCCGGCCACCTGGTGCCCGGGTACCACCGGCAGGTGGCGAGCGGCGAGATCGCCTCGGCACAGCTGCAGGTCGGTGCGGCACACACCGCAAGCGGTCACCGCGACGAGGAGCTCGCCCTCGCCGGCTCTCGGCGGGGTGCGTTCCTCCGCCAGCAATGCCCGGGTGGTGCCGACGCTCTGGCGGTCGAGCACCATCGCTCGCCCGATCGGCAGCGCCGAACCGGCGGGTGCAGCCTTGGCGGACATCGGCCTCCTCTCCCTGGCCCTACCCAGGTAACGGCACGAACTCCTTGCCGCCAAGGGTCGAACGACCCCTCCGCCAGAGGTCGCCCCAGCCCGAAAGCCCGTACGCTCTCGGTCGTGACTGCGTGGGACGTCGATGCACTGCTCGCCGACGGACAGGCGGTGCGGATCCGCCCGATCCTGCCCTCCGACGCCGAGGAGCTGGCGCAATTCCACTCCGAGCTCAGCGTCGAGAGCCGGCTGATGCGGTTCTTCACACCGCTGCCCCGGCTGACACCGGAGATGGTGACCAAGTTCACCAACGTCGACGGCGTCGACCGGGTCGCGCTCGTCGCCGAATCGGCCGACCGCATCGTGGCCGTCGGCCGGTACGACCGCGACCCCGACGATCCGAGCGCGGCCGAGGTGGCCTTCACCGTCGCCGATGCGATGCAGGGTCGCGGCCTCGGCACGTTGTTGCTCGAGCACCTCGGCGTGATCGCCGCCGAGCACGGGATCGATCGCTTCACCGCCGAGACGCTCGTCGACAACCGCAACATGCTGGCCGTGTTCGCCGGGGCCGGGTTCCAGGTGAAGAAGCGGCTCGACGGCGGTGTGTTCGGCGTGTCGTTCGGCATTCTGCCGACGAACGAGTCCGAGGCGCTGCGCGCCGAGCGTGACCACCGAGCGACCGTGGCCAGCATCGCCGGATTGCTCCACCCGCGTGTGGTGGCCGTGGTCGGCGACGAGACCAGCGCCGTGGCAGCTCGGGCAACGCTCACCGCCGGCGGATTCACGGGCGCGGTGCTCGCCGACCCGGCCGACAGCGCAGGCGAGGTCGACCTCGTCGTCGCCACCGGCACCGCCGACGTCGTCGACTCGGTCGTTGACGCCGCCGCGGCCGGGGAGGCAACCGCGGTGCTGCTCCTCGACCCGCGCCCCGCCGACGCCGAGCCGCCGATGCGCGAGCTGGTCCGCTTCGCGCGCCGACACGGCATGCGCGTCGTCGGTCCCGACGCGACCGGCATCGCCAACACCGATCCGGCCGTCGCACTGCACCTGTTGCCCGGGCGTCAACCGCTAACGGCCGGTGACATCGGGGTGTTCGCGAACCCGCGCTCGAACGCCGAAGAGGTGCTCGACGGGATCGAACGGCGCAGCCTCGGGGTGTCGGCGTTCGTCGGGCCCGGTGAGAAGGCCGACGTGTCGGGCAACGACCTGCTCGAGCACTTCGTCGAGGACGAGCGCACCAAGGTGATCGTGCTCGCGGTCGGTTCGTTCGGGAACCCGCGGCGATTCGCGCGGCTGGCCAAGCGCGTCGGCCAGGTGAAGCCGATCGTCCTCCTCGCTCCGCCGTCGCCCGAGCTCAGCGCGCTCTGCCGGCAGAGCGCAGCCGTGCAGGCGGAGTCGGTGGATGAGCTGCTCGACGCCGCCGCCGACCTCGCCGCGGGCACCCGCCACTGGGCTCCCCCGCCGCGCAGCGTCGAGGTCTCCCCCGACGGGCTCGACCCGGCCCTGACGGGAGCCGCGCTCGAGGCCGCACTCGCCGAGTTGCCCGAGGGCGGCGAGCTGACCGAGCATCAGGTGGTGGCGGTCCTCGCCGCAGCCGGCATCCCCGTCGCCGAGGAGGGGCTACCCCTCGACGCACCCGGGTTGCGGGTAGAGGGGCGCGAGGACGCCGCCTTCGGACCGGTGATCGAGGTCGCTTCGCCGATGGGCGGCGAGCCGATGGTGGCCATCGCCCCGCTCTCCGACGTCGAGCTGACCGGGATGGTGACTGCTGTGTGCGGTCCCTCGGGCGCCCAGGCAGACCGATTGGGAGACGTTCTCGCCCGCGTCGGTTGGCTGATGGGCCTGCACGCCGAGATCGATTCGATGCGCGTCGTCTTCGCCCTCGACGGTGAGCGCGTAGCGGTGGCCAGCGCTTCGGCCACGGTGCGGCCCAGCCCCGACGCTCCGCTGCAGATCGTGCGTCACCTCACCTAACGACGGGTCTTCGCACCGCCTTGGGCGCGCCCGACCAGGCGCTCGCCGACCGCCGGGCGAAGCTGCGGCGCCTGGCGGCCGACGCGGTACGCGGCCCGCACCGCCGTCGAAGCCCGCTGCGCGGCCGCGTCGTTGCGCGCGTGGACCACGGCGAGCGGGCGCTCGGGGCCGACGGCGTCGCCCACTTCGGCCAGCTCGGTCAGGCCGACTGCGTGGTCGACGTCGTCTTGGGGCCGGGTGCGCCCCCCGCCGAGCTCCACTACTGCCATACCCACCGCGCGCGCGTCGACGCCGGCGACCACGCCGGCGCGCTCCGGAAGCACCTCCACCATCACCTTTGCCCGTTCGAGGTGCGACCACGGCTTCTCCACCAGATCGCGCGGGCCGCCGAGGGCGTGCACCATGCGGGCGAACCGCTCGGTCGCGTCACCGGAGTCGAGCGCGCGCTGGAGCTGGCTGCGGGCTGCGCGGCGTCCAGCAGCGAGGCGCCCGAGCAGCAACATCTCGACACCGAGGGCGAGCACCACCTCGTGCAGGCGTCCGGGCCGGCTGGCACCCGTCAAGTAGTCGATCGCCGCCACCACCTCGAGCGCGTTGCCGGCGACGGGCGCGAGCGGCTGGTCCATGTCGGTGAGCAACGCCGTCGTCGGCAGGCCGGCACCGGCGGCGACGTCGGCGATGCTCCGCGCGAGAGCCCGCGCGTCGTCGTGGTCGGTCATGAACGCGCCGCTGCCGAACTTCACGTCCATCGCCAGCCCGTCGAGCCCGGCGGCGAGCTTCTTCGAGAGGATCGAAGCGGTGATCAGGGGGATGCTCTCCACCGTCGCGGTGACGTCGCGGATGGCGTACAGCCGCTTGTCGGCCGGGGCGAGGTCGGACGTCTGACCGATCACTGCGCACCCCACCTTCGCGACCACCTTGCGGAACTCGGCCATGCTCGGCGCGGCCCTGTACCCGGGGATGCTCTCGAACTTGTCGTAGGTGCCGCCGGTGTGGCCGAGACCGCGGCCCGAGATCATCGGCACGTACCCGCCGCAGGCGGCGACCATCGGGGCCAGCATCAAGCTGACGGTGTCACCGACGCCGCCGGTGGAGTGCTTGTCCAGCACTGGGCCGTCGAGCTTCCAGGAGAGCTGCGACCCGCTGGCGGTCATCGCACGGGTTAGCGCCACCCGCTCGCCGACGTCCATGCCCTGGAAGAAGACCGCCATCGCAAAGGCCGCGGCCTGGCCCTCGGTGACCTCACCGCTGACGAGGCCGCCCACGAACGCCTCGATGTCGGCCGCGTCGAGCGGGCGGCCGTCGCGCTTGGTCCGGATCAGCTCTTGGGGCAGCACACTGCCTCCTCTCCCCGGCTCGTCAATACGACGCCGGCTCGCCCTCGTCGTTCGGCGCCAGCCCCTCGATCGCCGCCTCGAGCGCGTCAAGCAGCCCGCTCGCGCCGAACCGGAACGTCGCCGGACATGCCCAATGGGGGCCCATGATCTCGTCGGCCAGCCCGAGGTACACCGCCGCGTCGGAGACGGTCCGGATCCCCCCGGAAGGCTTGAACCCCACCGGCCGGCCGCTGGCGCGGATCACCTGCAGCATCGTGGCCGCCGCGGCCGGGCTGGCCGACTGCTCGGTCTTGCCGGTGCTCGTCTTCACGAAGTCGGCGCCCTGCTCGATGGCGAGCTCGGCGGCCGCGGCGATCTCGCGCTGGTTCGGGTAGGCGCCCGTCTCCAGGATCACCTTCAGCAGTGCCGGAGGTCGCGCTTGCGCCCGTACCGCGGCGACCATCTCGGCGGCGGCTTGGCGACGCCCGGAGAGGAAAGCCCGATATGGCAGCACGAGGTCGATCTCGTCGGCGCCGGCACCCAACGCGGCGGCGGTCTCGGCGACGGTGCCGGCCACGTCGGTGCCGCCTTCGGGGAAGTTGACGACCGTGGCGACACGTACGCCGGTGCCGGCGAGCAGACGGGCGCACTGCTCGACGAACGCCGGCCACACGCACACCGCCGCGGTGGAGCCATGCGGGCCGAACGCCGCCCTCGCGCACAGCGCGTCGATCCCCGCCGGGGTGCTGTCGCCGAGGTCGGTCAGGTCGATCAGCGCCAGTGCCCGCCTGGCCACGGCGGCCGATTCGTCGTTCACGACACGAAACCCTCGAGCTGCTCGGGCCCGAACGAATCAGGTAGCAGCTCGTCCATCGTGTACGAGAGGCGGATGCCCTCCGGTCCGGCGGCGTAGATCCGCGTCAGCGGTGTGGCGAACTCGCGGATCTTCTGGCGGCATCCTCCGCAGCTCGTGCTCGTGGTCGGCCCATCGCACACGGTCAGCACCGCCACGATCTCGCGCTCGCCGCCGGCGACCATCGCCGAGATGGCGCCCGCCTCGGCGCACACCCCCTGCGGGTAGGCGGCGTTCTCCACGTTGCAGCACGCGTAGACCGCGCCCGACGGGGTGAGGATGGCGGCGCCGACTGGGAAGTGCGAGTACGGCGAGTACGAGTGCCGCTGGGCCGCCAGCGCCGCCGCGAGCAAGCGGTCGATCTGGTCGGTCTCGCGGGGCGTCGTCACTGGGCCAACCATACGTCCGGGCGCCGTCGGCACCGTACGCTGAACCCGGTGGACGATTCATCGACCGTCGACGATTACCAGAAGGCGGGGCTGTACGACCCTGACGCGCCGGGGTCGGCCGACCGCCTCGCCCTGCTCGAGTACCTGACGGAGATCGGCTTCGGCATCGACGAGATGCGCACCGCGGCCACCACGGCGAGTCTCCACGCGATGCCGGTCGACTCCTTGCGTGCCCGCCGCACTGTCCTCACCACGAAAGACATGGCCGAGCGGACGGGTCTCGACGTCGAACAGCTCATCGAAGTGCGCCGTGCCGCAGGCCTGGCCCCGGTCGGACCCGACGTAGCGGTCTACGAAGAAGCCGACGTCGACGCCTTCGCGACACTGATCCGGGCCTCGAAGCTGTTCTCGTGGAGCGCGCTGATGCAGCTCCTGCGGGTGGTCGGCTCGTCTGCGGCGAGGATCGCCGACGCCGCCAACGCGCTGTTCCTCCACGACGTCGAGAACCCGATGCGCACTGCGGGGGCAGGAGAGCTAGAGCTCGCCAAGCAAGGGGCCGAGGCGATGGAGCTGGCCGATGGTCTCACCTCGGTGTTCAGCCTGTACACCCGCCTGCACCTCGGCCAGGCCGTCTCACGCTCGCGGCAGGCGGCAGCGCCCGCCGGGCCGAGCCCGACGGTGTGGATGGCGGTGGGCTTCGTCGACCTCGTCGGCTTCACCCCGAAGGCATCCGAGCTCGATCCCGCCGGCCTGGCCGACCTCGTCGCCCGGTTCGAGGCCACCGCTCACGACCTGATCACCGACCTCGGGGGACGGCTCGTCAAGCTGATCGGCGACGAGGTGATGTTCGTCGCCGTCGAGGCGAGCACCGGCTGCGACATCGCCGTCGCCCTCCTGCAGACGTTCGGCGCCTCCCCTGCGCTGACGCCGCGCGGCGGGCTCGCGTACGGACCGGTGCTGGCCCGCAGCGGCGACTACTACGGGCCGACTGTCAACCTCGCGTCCCGCCTCACCGACGCGGCCGTGCCGGGTGAGGTCCTGGCCACGCCCGAGGTGTCGCTCGCCGCAGCCACGCACCACAGGGTCGAGGCAGCAGGGAGGCGCCAGCTGAAGGGGTTCGCCGAACCGGTCGCCGTCGTGTCGCTCACCGCCGAGCCGCTGACCCTCGCCTAGAGGCGCCACGCGCACGAGTGGGCCGGTTCTGCCCGGCCGCGCGAAAGTGGCGCGGTGGATGCGTCTGACAGCGATCGGCCCTCGCGGCGACAGCGGCTTCGCGGGGGGATGCTCATCCGTTCCGTGCTCTCGATCTGGAGCTGGTTTGTGCTCGGCGTCGTCGTCTTGTTGTGGCTGCCGATGGTGGCGATCGTGCGCCTGGTCACCGCACCCTTCGATCCCGGCAGGTACGCAGCCGGCTTGCTGTTCCGCAAGTTGGCGGTCGCGCACCAGACGCTCACCCCGCTGTGGCACTTCAAGGTGACCGGAAAGGTGCCCTCAGACCCGCGACGCCCGTACGTCGTCGTCGCCAACCACGAGAGCTTCGTCGACATCTTGCTCATCTCCCACCTACCGATGGAGATGAAGTGGCTGAGCAAGATCGAGATGTTCAAGATCCCTGTCGTCGGTTGGATGATGCGCCTAGCCGGCGACATCCCGCTGCTCCGGGGAGACCGGGAGAGCGGCGTCGAAGCCCTGCGCCAATGTCGCGACAGGCTCGACAAGCGTGTCTCGGTGATGGTCTTTCCCGAGGGCACGCGGGCCCCCGACGGCGAGGTGAAGGCGTTCAAGGACGGTGCGTTCAAGCTGGCCATCGATGCCGGTGTGCCGATCCTGCCGCTCGCCGTGCATGGCACGAAGACCGCGTTGCGCAAACACGACTGGCGCCTCGGCGACGCCACAGCCGAGGTGCGCGTGCTCGAACCGGTCAGCACGGAGGGCCTCGGGACGCACGACGTCGGCGAGTTGCGCGACAAGGTGCGTGAACGCATCCTCGCCGAGCTGGCCACGATGCGCTGAGCAGGGACCGCTGCGGCGTACGTTGTGTGAAAAGGGGGGTGGTGTCCCATGTTGCAGGCAACCATCGAGGTTCCCGAGACGTCGCCGGAACCGACTTCGGCAGAACCGGCCAAGTGGCGCCCGGAGCCGCCACAGCACATCCCGCGCGGTTCGAAGATCGTGCTGCGCAAGCGCGGCACGACGTTCGTCCGCACGATCAAGGGACCACCCGGCGCCCCGGTGGTGCTGCTCCTCCACGGCTGGGCAGCGACGGCGGCATTGAACTGGCACCAGGCGTTCGAACCGCTCTCGGACCACTTCCGCGTGATCGCTCCCGACCTGCGCGGCCATGGCCGCGGCATTCGCAGCCGGCGGCGCTTCACCCTCGCCGACTGCGCGGACGACGTGGCGGCGACGCTCGACGCGCTCGACACCGGCCCGGTGATCGCCGTCGGGTACTCGATGGGCGGCCCCGTGGCGCAGCTGCTGTGGAAGCGGCATCGCGAGATGGTCAACGGCCTCGTCCTTTGCGCCACGGGAGCCGACTTCTTCCCCGGCAACCGCGCTAGGTACACGTTCGCGGCGACGACGCAGATCCTGGCCGGCACCACCCGGGCGGGTGCATTGGTGGGCGGGTGGATCCCGGCGGGGATCGCCCGGCGGGTGCTCAACGTCACCCCACCGCGCGGCGGCGACGCGAAGATGGTCGACTGGGCGCGCCGTGAGATGTCCCGGCACAGCTTCCGTCTGATGCTCGAAGCGGGCCAGGCGATCGCCACCTATTCGTCGAAGGGCTGGATCCACGACATCGACATCCCCACGTCGGTTCTCGTCACCACCAAGGACGCGGCCATCCAGCCGGCAGCTCAGTTCCGGATGGCCTCGGCGATCCCGCACAGCCACGTGAACCTGATCGAAGACGGCCACACCGCGTGCATGATGCCCGGTTTCGGCCGCAAGCTCACCGACGCCTGCATCGACACCCAACGCCGGGTCGAGGCCCACGCCGATGGGCACTGGCCGGTGCCGCTCACCGACGCCCCGCACTGACCCGCATTCGATCTCCCAGACTCAAGAACCATTTCGCGTTCGGGGTTGTGGCACGAACATACGTTCGTATAGGCTTGGGTTTGTGGAAAGGGTCACCGGGGTTGCAAGGCCCGAGTTCGAGGCGCTGAGCGCCGATGTCGACGCCCTGAGCCAGCTGGATCCAGACGGCCTCGCCGATGCCGAGCTGGACGATCTGGTCGTCGCGATGGCGCGGCTGAGAGCCCGCTTGGGCGTGGTCGCAGCGCGATGGACGCACCGTTGGGACGCCCGCGGGGTGTGGACCGCGGACGGGTCGCGCAGCCCCGCCCACCGCCTGGCGCGGGAGACGAACACCTCTACGCACTCGGCGCGGGTGGAGATCGCGAGGGCGCGGGATCTTGCCGTGATGACGAAGACCGCCGCGGCGATCGAGGCCGGTCGGTTGTCGTTGGATCACGTGTACCTGTTCGCCAAGGCGCGCAAGGAACCCTGCCAAGCGGCGTTCGCCGACAGTGAGCAATGGCTCGTCGATCAATGCGCCCGGTTGCCGTTCCCCGACGCCGAACGGCTGGTCAAGTACTGGCGTCAACGCGCCGACGCCGCGGCGGCCGAGGAGGAGGCCGAACGCAATGTGAGCGCGAACGCGTTGCACGCGTCCGCGACGTTGGATGGCACGGTGGTGATCAACGGCCAGCTCGACGCGGTGTCGGGGGCGGTGTTCACCAACGAGCTCAACCGCCTGGAGCGCCAGTTGCTGCTGGCCGACAAGGCGCAACTGGTGGTGAGAACCGCGACGCAGCGGCGGGCGGCGGCGTTGGTGGAGATGGCCAAACGATCAGCCGCGTCCAAGACCGGCCGCCAACGCCCACTTGTCACCGTGCTCGTCGGCGACGAGACGTTGCGGCACATGTGTGAGTTGTCCAACGGCACGGTGATCACCCCCGGCCAAGCAGCCGGACTGGTCAACGACGCACTGGTCGAATCGGTGATCTTCGACAACAAGACCACCGTCATCGCCATCACCCACAAACGACGCTTCACCGGCGCCCTACGCCGCGCGATCGAAGTCCGCGACCGCCGCTGCCAACACACCTCCGGCTGCTACCAGACCGTCGAACGCTGCGACGTCGATCACATCGTGCCGTACAGCGAGCAAGGCGAAACCAGCCAGTTCAACGGGAGGCTGCTGTGCGCCTTCCACAACCGCCACCCCGACGTCAGCGACCACCACCAGGTCAAACCCCAACCCGTGAGACCGATCGACGACCTCGACCGACTCCGCGCCCTCATCCGCTGGCGCAACCAACACCGACCCGACGACGACGGAGACGACGCCGCGGGCCGGCCGCCGGAGAGCTAGTCGCGACCGGCGCCGGGGTGCACCGTGTGCGTCGTCGGGCCGGGGTAGAACACCGACTCGTGCCCGTCGTCCCAGCGGACCCGGTAGTGCACCGCCTCACCAGTGCCGATCACCTCGAGCACCTCGCCCTTGCGCGGCGGGTGGCCGAGCTCCATGTGGTCGACCACGACCTGGTCACCGACCTTGGCATGGATGTCCATCGAGGAACCTCCCGGGCTGGTGGCGAACAACTAGTGCCATGTTCATCTTCGCGTAGACCCCGGCGCTGGCGGTAGGGACGTTTCTCCCTCACCGGCGACGGAAATCAGTACTTGCATCGAGGGGCCATCGGCGCGAAGAGTCGCGTGGATACGTAACGAGGGAGGTGTGTGCGATGGCGACGCAGAAGAAGGGAACGAGCGGGAGCACCCCCGTCCCGACCGAGAAGGCACCCGCTGTCCGGGCGCTGCCGAATTCGGCGGTCGTGCGTGAGCGCTGGCCGTGGTTCATCCGGGACATGATCGGCCGTGAGCTGTGGCCGTTGCTCGGTGAGAACCTGCGGCTGCCAGGTTTGTTGGAGGACGTCGCGGTCGAAGAGGTGGTGAGGGACGGCGCGTGGATCGTGCGGGCCGAGGCACCCGGCATCGACCCGGCCAAGGACGCCGACATCACGGTGCACGACGGCTTGCTGACCTTGAAGATCGAGCGCCGGCAGGAGTCGTCGGAGGAGAGCGGATCGACGAAGCGCTCCGAGTTCCGCTACGGCTCGTTCGAGCGCACGGTGGCACTGCCCAAGGGCGTCGACGAGGCCGCGATCAGGGCCTCGTACACGAACGGCATCCTGGAGATCAAGGTGCCGCTACCGAAGAAGGCCGCTGCACCAAAGGGCACCAAGGTCCCGATCACAAGCTGACCAGGTAATTGGTTGGCGCGCTGGGAGGGAGTCGAACCCCCAACCGCTTGATCCGTAGTCAAGTGCTCTATCCATTGAGCTACCAGCGCCTGGTTGTGCGGAGCGGCAGTCTAGGCGTCGGGTCCTGCGAACGAAACCCGGCGCGGGCCGCCGCTAGCCGCCCCAGGGGCCCCAGCTGTTGCCGGAGCGCTGGTACAACATGTAGGCGGCCTTGGAGTTGAGCCACGGGTCGAGCAGGTCGCTCGAGCTGTACACCCCCACCTCGTCGAGCCAGCTCTTGTGGACGTTCCAGTAGATCTGGAACAGGCCGTAGCAGCACCAGCCGTTGTACACCCACGGCTTCCAGTTGCTCTCCCGCCAGGCGATGTCGATCGCCTTCTGCTCCTGGTCGTCGGGCCACACGTAGCGGATGATGTCCTTCACCTCGTCGGCGGTGTAGCTGGTCGGAGGCTCGGTCGTCGACGGTGGATCGGTGGTCGGCGGGGCGGCAGTCGTCGGAGGTGCCTGCGTGGTCGGCGGCGCCGTAGGCGCCGGCGTCCCCGGCGGCTGCGTGGTGGCGGGCGGCGGGGGCACCGGGTAGCGGGCTCCCGCGGGCAGGCAGAGCACGTCGCCGGGG
Source organism: Actinomycetota bacterium (assembly GCA_016700055.1). Classification (NCBI taxonomy): domain Bacteria; kingdom Bacillati; phylum Actinomycetota; species Actinomycetota bacterium. The sequence continues at coordinate 1,653,517 of CP064997.1, read as the reverse complement.
TACAGCGCGTCGGAGAGGGAGACGCCGTTCGCGGTGGCCAGCTCGTAGCCGGACACCTCGGCCCGCTCGGCGATGCCGAGCCAGTAATCGCCGGCGACGACGACGTAAGTGAGCGAGCAGGTGTCGTCGCGCTCGGCCTCAGCCTGCTGCGGCACCGCCACCTCGGCAACCGCGTCGATGGAGGGGGCGGCGGCGGGCGTGGCACGAGCGAGGTCCTCGACCGCGCCAGCAGCCTCGGCCGGGGTCGACCCGGCGGCGGCCTGCGCGTCGGTGCCCGCCGCGGCGGCGGCTTCGGTGGGGACGACGGCCGCGGCGTCAGACGTCGGCGTCGACGCCGCTCCAGCAGGATGCACGATGGCGATCGCGCCACCGGCGGACTCGGCGCTGACGGCGCTGCTCGATCCCCGTAGTGCGGCGGCAACCGGCGCGACCAGCACGCCGACGAGGACGATGATGCCGACCCTGGTCCACAGCGGATCACGCTGGCGGGGGGCGATGGCGACGGGCACGGCCCCGGCGGACCCACCATGGGCCCGGGGCCGTCGAACCGGCGTCGTCAGGTCTTCGTACATGAACGTTGGTCCCTCTTTCGCTCGGGCGGTGCCACCACCACCCGGGACGAATCGAGCACGAGGCGATGCGCAAGAGCTGCCTCGTCACGCTGAACGAGGGACTTGTCTACTCCGGTCGTCATACAAATGCAACACGTCCGTCAGCGAAGCGACATGGCGCGCCTTCCCTCGACGATCGGTCTCCCCGCGTTCTCGGTCGGATTTGTGACACATAGCGCGACTCATCCGACCGAGAACGAAGGGGCACGACGGGGGGTTGCCGGTGTCTCGCCACACGGCAATGGCGGAGAGGGTGGGATTTGAACCCACGGACCGCATTTCGGCGGTCAACGTCTTAGCAGGACGTCCCGTTCAACCTGGCTCCGGCACCTCTCCAGATGCACCGGCGGAGTGTAGCGAGCCACCGATCCGGCGCCATCGGGATCGCCCCGCCCCGGTGCGCCCGTAACTCGCCCGCCTGCGGCGCCCGCTGTTGCCTAGCCTGCCATCCCCGTGGGTTCGATCCAGGTGAGCCATGTCGGCTGGCGCCGCCCGGGAGGGGCGGAGCTGCTGCGCGACGTCAGCTTCACCGTCGGCAACGGCGACCGAGCTGCGCTCGTCGGCGCGAACGGCGTCGGCAAGTCCACCCTCTTGCGCCTGGTTGCCGGAGAGCTAAGCCCCACGTCGGGAACCATCTCGGTCGACGGTCACGTCGGCGTCATGCGCCAGCTCGTCGGCACCGCCGGCGCGACACCCGACGCCCCCTCGACGGTGCGCGGGCTCTTCGTGTCCCTCGCCCCCGAACGGATCAAGATCGCCGCCGCCCGCCTGAGCGCCGCCGAAGCGGTCGCCGCCACCGAACCGATGGCCTACGCCGACGCCCTCGCCGCATGGGGCGACGTCGGCGGCTACGACCACGAGGTCTTCTGGGACGCCTGCGCCACCCGCGCGACGGGCACCGCCTTCCGCGACGTCGCCGACCGCCCGTTGCGCAAGTTCTCCGGCGGCGAGCAGAAGCGGCTGGCCCTCGAGGTGTTGCTGCGCGGCGAGTTCGACGTGCTGTTGCTGGACGAACCGGACAACTTCTTGGACGTCCCGGCCAAGCGATGGCTGGAGGCCGAACTGGCGGCGACGGCGAAGACCGTGCTCTACGTGAGCCACGATCGTGAGCTGCTGGCAGCCACGGCGACGAGGGTGATCACGGTCGAGGCGAGTGGGGCGTGGACCCACGGCGGCGGGTTCGCCGGCTACCACGACGCTCGCCAGGCGCACCTCGAACGCCGCGAGCACAACCTGTCCCTCTACGAGGACGAGCGCTCGCGGCTGGAGGGCATCGTCATCGAGATGCGCAGGCGGGCAAAGATCTCCGACGGCTTCGCACCGAAGCTGAAGGCCGCCGAGAGCAAGCTGCGCCAGTTCCTCGACAAGAACGAGAAGCCTTCGACGGTGCGCGAGCAGCGGGTGGAGATGCGCCTGCGCGGCGCCCGCACCGGCAAGCGGGCGATCGCCGTCGAGCAACTCAGCATGCACGGCCTCACCGACGCCTTCGACGCCGAGATCTGGTACGGCGAGCGGGTGGCCGTGCTCGGCGGCAACGGTGTCGGCAAGAGCCACTTCCTGCGGATGCTCGACGGCGACGACACCGTCGCCCACGACGGTTCGGTGAGGCTCGGCGCCGGCGTGGTGCCTGGCCTCTTCCACCAGAGCCACGAGCATCCGACGTGGATCGGGCACACGCTGACCGACATCCTCCACCGTCACGATGTGGTGCGCGGGCCGGGCATGGCGATGCTGCGCCGGTACGAGTTGCAGGGTTGCGCCGACCAGCCGTTCGAGACGCTCTCGGGTGGTCAGCAGGCTCGGTTCCAGATCTTGCTGCTCGAGCTCTCCGGTGCCACGTTGCTGCTGCTCGACGAGCCGACCGACAACCTCGACCTCGTCTCCGCCGAGGCTCTCGAAGCCGGACTCGCCGGCTTCAAGGGCACCGTCGTCGCCGTCACCCACGATCGCTGGTTCCTGCGCGGCTTCGACCGCTTCTTGGTGTTCGAGGACGACTGCTCGGTCTCCGACCACCTGGAGCGCCCCGCCGCCTGGTGCTGAACGGTCGCTCTCTCGGCAGTACCTTCCCGCCGATGGCAGACCCCTCGGCGGAGCAGGCGGCAATGCTGGCGCAGATGCAGGCTCGATCGCTGCCGGAGTGGTTCCCCGACGCCAAGCTCGGCATCTTCGTCCACTGGACCGCGGCCACCGTGCCGGCGTTCGCTCCGCTGACCGACGACCCGTTCGCGCTCGGCCGCGAGCATGGCTGGGAGTACGCGATCGCGAACTCCCCTTACGTCGAGTGGTACCAGAACTCGCTGGCGATCGAGGGCTCGCCGGTGCAGCGCCATCACGCCGAACACTGGCCCGGCGTCACCTACGACGACTTCGTGGCCCGCTTCGTCGAGGCGAACGAGCACTGGCAGCCGGAGACCTGGGGCGATCTCTTCGCATCTGCCGGTGCGCGCTACGTGGTGTTCGTCACCAAGCACCACGACGGGGTCACGCTGTGGCCGAGCCGCACTCCGAACCCGCACAAGGCCGCGTGGTCTACGCGGCGCGACTGCGTCAGCGAGCTCGCCGCCGAGGTCCGCACGCGCGGGCTGCGCTTCGGCGTCTACTACTCGGGCGGACTCGACTGGACCTTCGGCGGCCTGCCGATGACCTCGGTGGGGACGATGATCGCCGCCATCCCGCAGACGGAGGAGTACTGCGCGTACGCCGACGCGCACTGGCGCGAGCTGATCGAGCTCGTCGACCCGGACGTGTTGTGGAACGACATCGCCTACCCGTCGAAGGCGAACCCGTTCCGGCTGTTCGCCGACTTCTACCGCGCAAAGCCCGACGGCGTGGTCAACGACCGCTTCGACGTCTTCGGGGTGCAGGCGGGGACGGCGCACGCCGACTTCGTCACCCCGGAGTACTCCTCTGCCGAGGACACCCCGACGCGGATGTTCGAGGTGACGAGGGGGATCGGCCGCAGCTTCGGCTACAACGCGTGGGAGGGAGAGGCCGACTACCTGGATCCCGACGAACTGGTGCGGATGTTCGTCGACATCGTCGCCCGCGGCGGCAACCTGTTGCTGAACGTCGGGCCGACCGCCACCGGTGAGATCCCCACCGCTCAGGCACGACGGCTGCAAGCGCTCGGCTGGTGGCTGGCCGTCAACGGCGAGGCGATCTACGCCACCCGGCCTTGGACCCGTGTGGCGGGCACCACCGCCGACGGCCACGACGTGCGATACACCTCGTCGGGCGAGCGCGTGTTCGCGATCGTGCTCGGCACTCCCCCGACCCGTGAGGTGGAGCTCGACGTGCGACCCGCAACCGGCGCCACCGTGCGCGTGCTCGGAGACCGCGTCGACGCCGAGTGGGTGCCCACCGACCGCGGCTGCCGGGTGACGCTGCCCGTGCCGCTCGCCCCCGCACCCGCCCACACGTTCGCCGTCGACCGCGTAGCCGGCTGAGCATTACGTTGCCGCCGATGAGGGGCGAGGGCGCGGTGGACCTGAGGGCGATGAAGGCCAGACCGGTGCCGGAGTGGTTCCCCGACGCCAAGCTCGGCATCTTCGTCACCTGGACCCCGGCCACCGTGCCGGCGTTCGCTCCGCTCACCGACGACCCGTTCGCCTTGGCGAGTGCGCACGGTTGGGAACACGCCCTCGCCAACACTCCCTACGTCGAGTGGTACCAGAACTCGCTCGCCATCGAGGGCTCACCGGTGCAGCGCCATCACGGCGAGCACTGGCCCGGCGTCACCTACGACGACTTCGTGGCCCGCTTCGTAGAGGCGACCGAGCACTGGCAGCCGGCCGATTGGGGCGAGCTCTTCCACACCTGCGGTGCCCGCTACGTCGTGTTGATCACCAAGCACCACGACGGCGTGACGCTGTGGCCGAGCCGCACACCGAACCCGTACCGAACGGGCTGGTCTACGCGGCGCGACTGCGTCAGCGAGCTCGCCGCCGAAGTTCGCGGCCGCGGTATGCGCTTCGGCGTCTACTACTCGGGGGGACTCGACTGGACGTTCGGTGGCCCACCGATCACGTCGGTCGAAGCGATGATCGCCGCCATCCCGCAGTCGGAGGAGTACTGCGCGTACGCCGACGCGCACTGGCGCGAGCTGATCGAGCTCGTGCACCCCGACATGCTCTGGAACGACATCGCCTACCCGACCGCAGCGGACGCGCCCCAGCTGTTCGCCGACTTCTACCGCGCGAACCCCGACGGCGTGGTCAACGACCGCTTCGATCTTCTCGGCGTTCACGCCGGCCTCGCCCACGCGGACTTCGTCACCCCCGAGTACTCCTCCACCGCCGAGACGCCGAAGCGGATGTTCGAGGTGTGCAGAGGGATCGGTCGCAGCTTCGGCTACAACGCGTGGGAAGACGAGGACGACTACCTCGACCCCGACGAGCTGGTGCGGATGTTCGTCGACATCGTCGCCCGCGGCGGCAACCTGTTGCTCGACGTCGGGCCGACCGCCACCGGCGAGATCCCGACCGCCCAGGTGCGTCGCCTGCAGGCCCTCGGCTGGTGGCTGGCCACCAACGGCGAGGCGATCTACGCCACCCGGCCGTGGACGCGCTCGTCGGGTACCACCACCGAAGGGCTCGACGTGCGATACACGTCCTCGGGTGAGCGCGTGTTCGCGATCCTGCTCGGCACTCCCCCGACACGCGAGGTGGAGCTCGACGTGCGACCCGCAACCGGCGCCACCGTGCGCGTGCTCGGAGACCGTGTCGACGCCGATTGGGTGCCCACCGACCGCGGCTGCCGGGTGACGCTGCCCGTGCCACTTGCCGCCGCTCCCGCCCACACGTTCGCCATCGAGCGCGTCGCCGGCTGAGGCCCGCCCGGGTCGCCGCTCGCGTGCCCTCCCCACCAGCTCTTTTCCGCGTTAGCGTTGCACCTCGTGCGGACCCCCTTCTCGCTAGCACTCGCCGGAGTCGTCCTGTTCACCGGCGGGGCGCTGACCGCTCCTGCGGCCTCCGCGGCGACGCCGGCCGCAGCACCCCCGGTAGCGGCGACCGCGACTGCGGCCCCGGCCGCGTACAACCCCCTCGCCACCTCTCGACGTCTCGTCGACACGCGCCGCACGGCCCCCCTCGGCCCCGGCGGCAGCATCACCGTGCAAGTGACCGGCGCCGCGCCGCTTGCTCCCGCCGGATCGACGGCGGCAGTTCTGAACGTCACCGTGGTCGGCCCCGCGGGTGCCGGCTTCTGGACCGTCTGGCCGCACGGCAAGACCCGTCCGGAGGCCTCGAACCTCAACATCGACGAGCTGCAGATGCTGAGCGGCGCCTCGCTCGCCGTGCCCAACCTGGTCACGGTGCCGCTCCCGACCGCGGGGGCGGTCGACGTCTACTCCTCCGCCGGTGGTCAGGTGATCGTCGACCTGCTCGGCTACTACGCCCCGGCCGCGAGCGCAGGACCGGGTCGGTTCCAGCCGCTGGCCTCGCCAAAGCGCGTCCTCGACACACGCGCCGGTGCCCTGGTAGGCGCCAACTCCAAGCGAGAGGTGCGCATCCCCGGTGCCGCCGGCGCCAGCGCCGTCGCGCTGAACGTCACCGCCGTCTCCGTCACACCCGGCTTCTGGCAGCTCTACCCCGCCGGGTCGCCGGCCCCCGAGACGTCGAACCTCAACTCGCCCCCCGGCTGGGGCGCCGTCGTCGCGAACCAGGTGATCGTGCCCGTCGACGCCGACGGCGACCTGGTGGTGTGGTCGCAATCGGGCGGCCATCTGATCATCGACCTCATCGGCACGTACACCGGGGCCACGGCGCCCGTCACCAGCGGAGGGCTGTTCGTCGCCGCGGCGACACCGACGCGCGTGCTCGACACCCGAGTGCCTTCGCTCAACCCGCTGCCCGGCGACACCCGCCCGCTTCCGGGCTGGTCGCTCGAGGTCGGTGTCGCCTCGAGCCCCGTGATCGCCGGCGCGTCGGCGTCGGCAGTGGTGCTGAACGTCACCATCAACGAAGCGCTCCTGCAGGGATACGTGGCCGTCACCACGGCCGGCGCGAATCCACCCTCGGCCACCGACCGGCCCACCTCCACGCTCAACGTCCAACGCTCCGCCCAGACCGTGGCGAACCACGCCATCGTGCCCGTGTCGAGCCGCGGTTTCGACGTGTACACCCAAGGCGGCGGTCACCTCATTGCCGACCTCGCCGGGTACTTCACCGGCGGGGCCGCCTCGGCACAGCACGGCCAGCGCACCAACGTCGACCCGACGCCGGCGGGGTGCATCGGCTACCCGAAGATGGCCGTCGGCCAGGTGGTGTTGGGGTCGAGCGCCGACGCCGTCCGTCGCGTGCAGGTACGCCTGCTCGAGCTCGGCTTCTGGCACCTCGGCGCCGACGGCGGGTATGGGCTCAGCACCACACAGGCGGTGATGGCGTTCCAGAAGTGGAAGGGCCTGCCGGCGACCACAGTCGTCGACGACGCCACCGCGGCGGCCCTGACCACCAGCCTCTGCCGGCCCCGCCCCGGGCGCACGGACGGCGACTGGTTCGAAGTGGACAAGCGCAAGCAGATCGCGTACGTCATCCGCGGCGGCCAGGCGCTGTACATCTTCAACGTCTCCACCGGCAACGGCTTGACCTACGACGAGGAAGACCAGAAGAACGCCGGGTCGCGGGTGATCGGTACGGCGGTGACGCCGAACGGCGAGTTCCGCACGTACCGCGAGCACGACGTCGCCCGGTACGAGGGCAGCCTCGGCACGCTCTACCGGCCGAAGTTCGTCGTCGGCGGGGTCGCCGTGCACGGAGCCAGCAAGGTGCCCAACTACCCCGCCTCGCACGGCTGCATCCGCGTCGCCAACCCGGTGATGGACCTCATCTGGGGAGCGAACCTGCTGCCGCTGCGTTCACGGGTCTGGATCCACGAGTAGACGAGGGGGCTCGCGGGTGGGTGCCGACCACGGTCACTCCGAGGGCCATAGCCACGCTCACGGCATGTCGCTGGCACGCGCCGGCGAGCGGCACCGCACCCGGCTGACGATCGCGTTCGCCCTCATCGCCACGTTCTTCGTGGTGGAGGCCGTCGCCGGGGTGCTCACGAACTCGCTCGCGCTCCTCTCCGACGCCGGCCACATGCTCACCGACGTCATCGGGCTCGGCATGGCGTTGGCCGCCATCCAGCTCGCCACCCGTCACGCCCTCGCGGCCCGAGAGCGTGACGACCCGAGCAGCCACACGTTCGGGCTCTACCGGCTGGAGATCCTCGCCGCCTTCGTGAACTCCTTGCTCCTGATCGGTGTCGCCGCGTACGTGCTCGTCGAGGCGGTGAGGCGCCTGGCCGACGAACCCGAGGTGCTCGGCGGGCCGATGCTGATCGTCGCCGTGCTCGGCCTGGCCGTCAACCTGGTCGCGTTCGTGTTGCTGCGCGACGGCGCGAACGAGTCGCTGAACGTCGAGGGCGCGTACCTCGAGGTGGTCGCCGACACGATCGGGTCGCTCGGCGTGATCGTCGCGGCGCTCGGGATGAAGGTGTTCGGGTGGGGATGGATCGACCCCGTGATCGGCGCGCTGATCGGGCTGTGGATCCTGCCGCGCGCGTGGCGCCTGGGCCGCCAGGCGGTGCGCATCTTGTTGCAGTCCGCTCCCCCGCACGTCGACATCGCCCGGATGCGCGATGACCTGCTCGCCATCCCCGGTGTGGCCGACGTGCACGACCTGCACGTGTGGACGCTGACGTCGGAGATGGAGTCGGTATCGGCGCACCTGGTGACGAGCGGCTCGGTCGACCACCACGGAGTGCTCGACCAGGCGCGGGTCCTGATGGCCGAGACCTACGGCATCGAGCACGGCACGTTCCAGGTGGAGCCGGACTCGCACACAGGCTGCACCGACGTCGACTGGTGACGCCGCGCCACGAGACGGCCGGCTCGCTAGCCTCGCCGCCGGAACGGTGGCAGAGCGGACAAATGCACCCGCCTTGAAAGCGGGAGGCCCGCAAGGGCCCGGGGGTTCGAATCCCTCCCGTTCCGCTGCTGAGGTAGTTCGGCACCAAGCTGGGCTGAGTCGAGAAAGGGCTCGCCCCACGGGCCGGCACTTCACGGCCGACGATCTCCGCGTGGCGGACGCCGTGGCGGTCGGCTCTACTGTTCTCGGCAATCGAGCGCGTCCACTCAACCATCGCCTGCCACGGTGGACGGGGCTGCGCCCGGGGGCAGCCCGCGTTGGGCGTCTATCGCGACGTGCTCGCGCAGGTAGTCGCGCAGGTACGGCATGGTGAAGGTGACTCGCCCATGGCCGGCTGGCTCGATCAGCTCGGCCGCGATCAATCGCAAGCGGTACTGGCTGGCGTAGTTGGCGTCGACGTCGAGCCGGGACGCGATGTCGCTCATCTTCGACGGCCCGTCGTCTTGCGCCATTGCCAGCAGGAACGTGCGGGACACGCCCGGGAGATCGGCAAGGGCCGGTTCGTGGACCAGCGCCCCCAGACGCCGGCGAGCGGCGACGATGCCTGCTTCGACATCTTCCTCGGTGATGTCGCGGTGGCGAGGCTGCCGACGCCAGATGTGGTAGCCGACGAGCTGGATCAGGAACGGATAGCCACCGGTCGCCTCGGCTGCGCGCACCGCGAGCTCGGGCGAGATCCGACGCTCGGCGCTTTCGATCGGCTCGACGATCGCGGTCGCCACGTCGGCGAACGCGACGGCGCCGAGCGAGTGTCGGTCGGCCCGGCGCAGGAACGTCAGCACGTCGTCGTTCAACAACGCGCTCACGGCCGACGGCAACCCGGCACCGACGAAAGCGATCTCGCGCTCTTCGCGCACGAGGTGTTGCAGCACCGTCGCCACTTCTCTCAGCTCGGCCACCACCTGGTGGTGCAGCTCGTCGAGCGTCAGCAGTAGCCCCGTACCGGTGCCTGCCAAGAGGTCACACGCGGCGGTGAGCTGCGTGCGCAGCGCGGGCGCAGTCGGGTGCTGTTCGGTGCGCTCCCACGTCGCGCCGCCGAGCCCCAACGGTGCGGTGACGCCGGTGATCCTGGTCGTCACACCGTCCGGGTCGATCTCGGCAAGCAGTGCCGGTAGGTGCTCGACGACGAGCCGGTTCACCAACCCGGCAGTGGCGGTCTCGGAGATCACGCGCCATCCCTGCTGGCGGGCGAGGTCCTCCACCTCGTTCAGCATCACGGTCTTGCCGGTTCCCCGCGCCCCCGTGTAGAGCGTCATGCGTCCGGGAGCGCCCGGCCCGTCCTCGAGGGCCGCGGCGAACTCGTCGAGCAGGTCCGACCGACCAGCCAAGCGTGGTGGTGAGACGCCGAACGTCGGAGTGAACGGGTTCCTCGTCACGACGGCACGTTACTCCAGCCAGGAGTTAGAGCTTGTTAGATCTGTTAGAGATCGTTAGATCGCGTGCACGAAGGCGTTGCCACGCGAAGCGGAATCCCCCGGCTACCGGAGCGCTGAGGCCCAGACTGCGCTGAGCGGTGCAGCACCGATCCGGTCATCGAGCTCGACGACCGCTTGGCCGGAGTGGAGCACCATTCCGCCGGCGAAGTTCTTCCCGAGCTCATCGCGCAGCCAGAGGAGGTGTCGAGCGTCTTCGCGGGTCGGAGCGGTGCCGGCTTTGAACTCGATCGCGAAGAGGCGGCCGCGTCCGAGGTCGACCACCAGGTCGACCTCGTGGCGACCACCCTCGACGCGCATGTGGTGCATCGCACGCCTCGGTGACGCTGCCGCGAGTTCTGCGCGGAACTGCATCACGGCGAACGCGTCGAACCAGCGGCCGCGTAGGTCGCTGTCGCGGATGATCTCGTCGTAGGTCACGTCGGCGGCTGCCGCGGCGAGCGCAGTGTCGACGAGGTACCGCTTGCCTGCCTTCGTCAGCCGCTTGAGGCGGTTCGAGGCCCACGCCGGGACGATGTCGAGGACTGCGAGGTTGGTGAGCGCTCGGTCGTAGGCGACGGCGGTCTTGGCGTTGACATCGGCGTCGCGGATCAGTGACGCCGCGGACGGTTGGCCGGCGAGGTTCAGCGCAAGCGTCGTGAGGTAGCGCCGGAGACGCACCGGATCTCGCGATGCACCGATCGACGTCACATCGCGGGTGACAAGGTCGTCGAGGTAGCTGTCGTACCACAGGCGCCGCTGTCGGGCGGTGCGCTCGGTGAAGGCGAGATCGGGGAACGAGCCGCGACTCGCAAGCCCGATGTACGCGTCGATGTCGAGCGGGGGAGGCCGCGTGGGGACAGCATCGAGCCAGCCATCTGCGAGACGTGTCACGAGGTCGTCGCCCGTGATGTCCCCGTTGACCTCGCGCTCGCTCAATGGATGCATCGGCAGACGCATGACTCGCCCTGTGCCCGCCCATGTGTCCAGCTCGGTCGTCGCGCGGATGCTCCCAGTGAGGAGGAACTGCCCAGGCGAGCGGTCACGGTCGACTGCACGTTTCACGGCGGCGAGCACCTCGGGCACCTCTTGCCATTCGTCGAGCAGGAGTGGGCGGCTCGCCCGGCGCAGTGCAGCGTCCGGATCCGCGCGGTACGTCGCGGCCACGTCGGGGATGTCGAGGCGGTCGATCTGGGCGACGAAGCGAGCAGCCGTCGTCGTCTTGCCCGTGGCCCTGGGCCCGACCAGCATCACCGCAGCGAAAGCGGAGAATGCGTCGAGGACGGCCGCATCGATCAGCCGGGGGCGATAGGCGTTGGCGTTGGGGTCGGCACTCACGATGTCACCCTACGCAATTCACGCACCGCTCAGTGCCAGATTCATGCAGATGACACTACCTTGATTCTGCTCGTTCAAATCCCATGCTCACGCGCCAGGATCTGCAAACATCCGCCGGTCAGGCGTAGGCGTGGGACTTGTACATGTCGCGTTCGCGATCTACGTCGAAGCGACGGGTCAAGCCCAGCGACTCGATCGTCGCGATCTGGTGGTCGAGGTGCTCGTTGGTCATGATCGCTGCGCGCCCGAACGACCAGACGTCGCGGAGCCAGCCCAGCACCGCGTCGAGCAGGATGCGCTCGAACCCGGCCTCCCAGGTGGAGGGACGAACCCAGAACCACACAGTGGCGTCGACCGACGACAGGTCGGTGCCGTCGTGGCTCATCACCTCGGCTGACCGGTACATGCGGTCATCGCCCGGCAGCAGGTAGATGCAGCCGAGCACCTGCGATTCCTCGGCGTTCATGACGGTGTACGTGTATCGAGTCCCGCCGCGATGCTCGTCGTCCATCTGCACCAGGTCCTCGAGGTTGTCCTCGACCGAGAAGTCCGGAGGTGGATACGGAGGGTCCTGCTCCCAGTGGTACAGGAACTCGCGGCTCGCCATCACCGCTTCATGATCGAGCACCGCGTCGGACGGTACGAGCGGCCGGACGACGAACCCGTCCCCGGTGAATCCGTCCGCTGGCTCGACCCCACGCTCCCGGAAGCTCACTCCCGGATCCTCGCATTCGGAATCGGCATCCATCTGAGCGGGTACCTTGCATGACGACTCGTCCGCTGGGGGGCACGCGTCGAAGGGGGAATCATGTCTCATCAGACCTTCATGGGAGTTGAGCTCCGGGGATTCACCGGTGTCCTGCTTCAGCCGGGCGACGACGGATACGACGATGCCCGACGTGTCTTCAACGGGATGATCGACCGCTCGCCATCGGGTATCGCCCGGTGCTCGACCGTCGACGACGTGATTGCTGTCGTGAACCACGCTCGTGAGCACGGTCATCCGCTGTCGATCTACGGCGGGGGGCATGGCATCACTGGCGCCGCGGTCGTCGACGCAGGGATGTGCCTCGACATGCGCGGTATGCGGAAGATCACCGTCGATCCCGTTGCACGAACGGCAAGGGTCGAAGGCGGTGCCACCTGGGGCGAAGTCGACGCGGCCACTCAGCAGCACGGCCTGGCCGTCACCGGCGGACGGGTGTCGAGCACCGGCGTGGCCGGCCTCACCCTCGGCAGTGGAAGTGGCTGGCTCGAACGTGCCTTCGGATACGTCTGCGACAACCTCGTCGAGGCCGAGGTGGTCACCGCCGACGGCCGTGCCGTGACGGCGTCGGACGACGAAAACCCGGATCTGTTCTGGGGGCTTCGTGGCGGAGGCGGCAACTTCGGTGTCGTCACGGCGTTCACCTTCCGTCTGCATCCCTTGGGCCCGATCGTGCTCGGCGGGATGCTGCTGTTCCCAGCAGCCGTGGCCGCCGAGCTGGTGCGCTTCTATCGCGACTTCATGGCCGCGGCGCCGGATGCCGTCGGCACCGGATTGGCCTTCATCACCGCCCCTCACGAGGAGTTTGTTCCCGAGCCGGCGCGCGGGCAACCGGTCGTCGGCGTGGTCTGCTGCTACGCCGGGTCGGTCGACGACGGCGAGCAGGCGCTGCGACCGCTGCGCGAGCTGCCGTACCTCGCCGCCGACATGGTCGCCCCGATGCCCTACGTCGCATTGCAGCAGCTGCTCGACCCACCGAACCCGAAGGGCATGCAGAACTACTGGACCGCCGACTTCTTGGCTGAGTTGCCCGACGATGCCGTCGACACGCTGGTCGAGCACGCCACGCGCCCCGTGTCGCCGATGACGCAGATCCTCCTCGTCCCGGGAGGCGGCGCTATCGCGCGCGTCGACGAGGAGGCAACCGCGTTCGGGCAGCGCTCGGCGCCGTGGAACACCCACTACCTGTCGCTCTGGGCCGACCCGGCCGACAACGACCGGAACATCAGCTACACCAGGGCGCTGGCCACGGCGATGAAGCCGTGGTCGACCGGCCGGGTGTATCTGAACTACATCGGCGACGAAGGTCCCGGCCGCGTCGAGGCCGCGTTCGGTCCGGAGAAGTTCGCGCGGCTGACGGAGCTGAAGCGCGTCTGGGACCCGACGAACCTGTTCCGGCACAACCAGAACATCCCGCCGCACAGCACCAGCACCCCTCCCTGATCGAGCAGCCGGGCTGCGCGCGTACGTTCGATCCTGTTCGACTTTTCGGCTACGCTCGGGAGTCATCGAGGAGGGGAAGTTGAGGGAACGACGAAAGACGACCACCTCCAACTTCGGCGTGAGCGCCCGGGAGGCCCACGACTCGACGCCGTTCTACGAGCGGTTTCGTGAGCCAGAGCTCTCCGACGACGAAGACGTCCCGCCGCCGTTGCCGGTTGACGAGCCCTTCGTTCACGGCGATGCGCGACACATGGATCGCATCGCCGACGGATCGGTAGCGCTCGTCGTCACGTCGCCGCCCTACTTCGCCGGCAAGCAGTACGAGGAGGAGCTCGAGCGAGAGGGCATACCCGCTTCCTACCTCGAGTACCTCGAGATGCTGACCGACGTCTTCGCCGAGTGCGTGCGCAAGCTCGAGCCCGGAGGCCGTATCGCCGTGAATGTGGCCAACCTCGGCCGCAGGCCATATCGAAGCCTGTCGGCCGACGTGATCCGCATCCTCGAACACGACCTCGGTCTGCTGCTTCGCGGGGAGCTCATCTGGCAAAAGGGTGAGGGCGCCAGCGGTTCGTGCGCCTGGGGCTCCTTCCGCAGCGCGGCCAATCCGGTGCTGCGCGACATCAGCGAGCGCGTCATCGTGGCCAGCAAGGGGCGATTCGACCGTGCTCGCTCCGTGAAGCAGCGCGCCGCAGAAGGCCTGCCCCACGAGAGCACGCTGATGACCGAGGACTTCATGGCCATGACCTTGGACATCTGGTCGATCCCCCCTGAGAGTGCGCGCCGGGTCGGCCACCCCGCACCGTTCCCCGTGGAGTTGCCCGAGCAGCTCATCCGCCTCTACACGTTCAAGGACGATCTCGTGCTCGACCCGTTCATGGGAAGTGGGTCGGCACTCGTCGCGGCCGCCCGTCTCGGACGGCGCTACGTCGGCTACGACCTCGATGTCACCTACGTCGAGATCGCTCGCCGCCGCGTTCAGGAAGCACTGGAACCGAGCGATGACGTCGAGGACTTCCAGAGTCGAGCGACGCAGGAAGGCCAGGCCGCGCAGAAGCTCGCCGAGCGGCTCATCGAAGAGGCCGGGTTCACGATCGCGGAGCGCAATCGACGCATCCGCAAGACCGGCGTCACCGTGAACTTCGTTGCCACCGACGCTGACGGGGCAACCTGGTTCTTCGACGTGCCGGGCGCGTTCACGAGTCACCGCGGTGGCCTGCTGCGCACCGACACCGTGTGGAAGTCGCTCGGACGTGCGTATGCGCTGAAGGGCGTTCGCGGCGAGGTGCCGCTGGTCTTCTTGACCAGTCACCTTCCGAAACGGCCGAGTGAGGGCGACACCGCCCTTCGCGCGGCCGGGCCCGACGCGTTCTTCGATGCGATCGAGATGCTCTCGCCGGACAGCCTCGAACGGCTCGAGCGCTACGCGAAGGGTGGGTTCACGAACAGCCCGCAACCGGGGTTCTGGACCGCTCAAGACCTCGTCCGAAGAAACCCATAGGGATGCCGGTCGGACTCACCGAGATCACCGAGATCGCCACCGCGCTCGGAATGCTGTCACCGAGTCTCGACAGCGCGATGGCACATCGGCCATTCCAACTCATCAACGTGTCTGACGACGTCTGGGAGCAGCTTCGCGAGCTGCACAAGAGCGCCGAGCACGCCGCTTCGTTTCGCACGGCCTTCGACAACGGGCGAGCGTTCTTGACCGCCGCGGACGGTCTCCGTGGTCGGCCGCCCCTCCGGGTCGAATGGAAGGGGCCCCACCGCCCGCCTGGCGACGACGTGATCCCGGCTGACCTCCGCGTCGACCACGTCTTCCTGATCAGCTGCAAGTACCTGTCCAAGGTGCTCTTGAACCCCGGCCCACCGCGCTTGTTCGACCGACTGCTCGTCGGTGAGGAGCGGTCGACGGTGAACTGGTTCGCCGAGACTGCGCCCGACGAGTTCCAAGCTCTGTATACGGCGGCGAGCTCCCACACGGCACTGCCGGGTCTGCCCTCGTCCGTCGGCGACCTGAGGCGCGAGCAGCAGCGTGCGCTCAAGACAGCGCTGAACTCTCGAGCCTGGCCGCAGCCCTTGCAGCTGCCCTGGGCCAACCTCTGCAGCGCGGTGGCGCTGGAGTCGGCACGGCGATGGCAGTCGGCGATGTCGGGCTCACGTGACAACTTGCGTCTCCTCTGGCGGATGCTGCGCGTCACCACCGCCACCTACTTCGTGCTCGGCACCGACAAGACGGCTCACCTCCGGCTGCGGATCGACTCGGCGTGGGACTGGATCCAGAGCTACGAGCTGCGCGCCTTCGAGGTGGCCGCGCGCCACGCCGGCCAGCCGGAGGTCGCGTGGCAGGCGACGGTCAGGCGTCGGTCCGATGGCCATGACCTGGCGGTGACGGGCCACGTCGAGATTCGTTGGAGCCACGGTCGCTTTCTCGGCTTCCCCGAGTCCAAGGTGTATCTCGATACTCGTCACAACGACGTGCCCGGCTACAACCTGCTGATCTAGCTCGAGGTGGAGCGTGTTCAGGTGTCGTTGGCGCTCGTCGGTAGGGTCGCTGCGATGAAGGTGGCCGTCATCGCACACCCCGGCAAGGTCGGAGATCGCGCTGGCGCGAAGTCGATGGTCGGCGACCTGGCGAAGGCTCATGGCCACGGCGCTCCACGCTGGATGGAGACGAGCGCCGAAGACCCGGGACCCGGCCAGGCACGAGAGGCCCTCGCGGACGGCGCCGATCTCGTGTTGGTGTGGGGTGGTGACGGCACGATGATCGGCGTGGCCGGCGCGCTGGCGGGCTCCGGAGTGCCGCTCGGCATCATCCCCGGAGGCACGGGGAACCTGCTGGCCCGCAATCTCGGCATCCCGCTCGACGCGCGTGGGGCCGTCGGTGTTGCGCTGTCCGGGCGCAACCAGACGATCGACATGCTCGAAGTCGACCTCGGCAGCGGTGAGCGCCGGCTGAGTGCCGTGATGTGCGGCGCCGGGTGGGACGCCGAGATGATGGCGGCGCCGGAGGCCCGCAAGCGTCGGCTGGGGTGGGGCGCCTACGCCATCGAAGGTGTGCGCAGCATGGCGTCGAAGCCGATGAAGCTGTGCATCTCCGTCGACGGCGGCCCCGAGCAGCGCCTGTCCGGCCGGACGGTGCTTGTGGCCAACGTGGGCATGCTCGTGGCCGGGCTGGTGCTGGTGCCCGATGCCCAGCCCGACGACGGTCTGCTCGACGTGCTTGTGATCGACCCGTCGTCGCCGATCGACTGGCTGCGGACCACCGCGGGGATCATCACGCGCACCGGCGCAGATACCGACCCCTCGCGGGTTCGGTTCCGCGGCCGCACGGTGCAGATCTCTACCGGCCACGTCCGCAAGCGCCAGATCGACGGCGACCTCGTTGCGCCGGGGGCCCGCCTCGACGTGCGAGTTCGACCCGCGGCGCTCGTCGTACGCATCCCCGGCAAAGGAGGCACAGAATGACCGAAGTGGACGAACATGGGCGTCCGGAGCCGCCGCCGGCCGGCGACGAGATCGAGACGATCGTCGGGTTCTTGGAGTACCAGCGGGCGACGCTCGCGTGGAAGTGCTCGGGTCTGGACGGCGCGGGGCTCAGCTCGACCGTCGGCGTGTCGTCGATGACGCTCGGTGGGTTGTTGAAGCACATGGCGTGGGTGGAGGACTACTGGTTCTCACGGCGGTTGCTCGGCAGAGACCCCGCTGCGCCGTGGGACACAGTCGACTGGAGCTCGGATCCGGATTGGGAGTGGCACTCCGCCGCGACCGACCCGCCCGAGCACCTACTCGCCCTCTGGGAGGCGAACGTCGCCAGTTCGCGCGCGGCCACCGCCGAGGCGCTCGCGGACGGGGGCGTCGAACGGCTCGCGGCCAAGCCGTGGCCGAACGGAGAGTCGCCGAGCCTGCGCTGGATCCTCGTGCACATGATCGAGGAGTACGCCCGCCACAACGGACACGCCGATCTACTCCGCGAGGCCGTCGACGGGTCCACCGGGGAGTAGCGGCCAGGGTGGGCGCCGCGGACCCGATCAGAGCGCCAGCTCGGACATGATCACGAAGTAGATGAGGATCGAAGCGAGGTCCTGGACGACCGTGGCGAGCGGCCCGGCGCCGAACGCAGGGTCGAGCCCGAAGTGGTCGAGCAGCGCGGGCAGCGCCATGGCGACGACGGTTGCCACCGAACATGCCGCGAGCAGCGCGAGGCCGACGGCGACGATGACGTTCGGTTCACCCCAGATGAGGAGCGCGACCGGCACGAACACGGCCGCCATGACGAGCCCCGTCAACACGCCGGTGATCACCTCTCTCCCGAGGATGCGCTTCACCGGGATGCCGACCGAGAGCCCTCTGATGACGACCGTCTCGGTCTGCGTGCCGACGGCGTCTGCCAGGTAGACGACGGCAGGGACGAACATCGCGAGCAGCACCGTGTCGGCGAGCTGGTCTTCGTACGCGCCGACGATCGAGGCCGCGACCATGGCCCCGGCCAGGCCGACCAGCAACCACGGTAAGCGGTGCCACAGGCGCCATCGGACTGCCTCCTCGGTGGCCGACCTCACCTCTGCCGCCCGGTGCAGCACGCCACTCATGCGGGACAGGTCCTCCTCGTGCTCCTCCACCAGCACGGCGAGGATGCGATCCGGGGGTATCAGCCCGACGAAGCGCCCCAGCTCGTCGACGACCGCCAGACTCGACTCCCCGTGCTGCACCATCTGCCACGCGGCGATCTCCTGATCGACGTCATGGCTGACGACCGGCGGTGACGGATCCATCAAACCCGACAGCAGCTCACCCTCGGCGGCGGCGAGCAGACTCTCGATCGAGACCAGGCCGAGCAGGCGCTCGCCGTCCAGGATGGCGACGTCGGCCGCGCTTTCGAAGCTCTGCTCGCAGAGACGCCGGCGCACATCGCCCGCCGTGTCGTTCGCAGCAGCCATCGGAATCCGGCGCGTGACGTGCTCGAGTGCTGTGTCGAGGAAGGGGCGGGGGACCTCAGGTGGCGCTGGCAATCGATCTGGTCCCATGCGGTCGGTTGTCGCGCCCGCAGCTGGTCTCTGCCAGGGGCCAAGGTCCGCCGCCCGATCGGCGCCGGGGTTCTCGGCGTAGCCGCTTCCGGCATCGCTGCCCCTGGGGCGGTGACAGGATGAGCGCATGCCCGCCGCGGACCCTAAGGCTGAGCTTCATCGCTACCTACGGGTGGGTCGTGAGGCGTTGCTGTGGAAGCTCGACGGGCTCTCCGAGTACGACGTACGCCGCCCGCTCGTACCGACAGGCACCAACCTGCTCGGGCTCGTCAAGCACGTGGCCAGCGTGGAGCTCGGCTACTTCGGCGAGACGTTCGGTCGGCCCTCTGGCATTGCGATGCCGTGGTTCGCTCCAGACGCAGAGCCCAACGCCGACATGTGGGCCACCGCGGACGAGTCCCGCGACCAGATCGTCGGTCTGTACCGCGATGCCGCCGCACACTCCGACGCCACGATCGCCGCTTTCGGGCTGGACGCCATCGGCCACGTGCCGTGGTGGCCGGCCGGCAGTGACGAGGTGACGCTGCACACCGTCCTCGTCCACGTCGTCGCCGAGACCCACCGGCACGCGGGCCGCGCCGACATCGTGCGCGAGCTGATCGACGGATCCGCCGGGCTGCGGGCCGACAACGACAACATGGCACCCGGCGACGCGCCGTGGTGGGAGGCCTATCGACAGAGGCTGGAACGCTCCGCCGAAATCGCCGGGCGCGGCTGAAGCGCAGCTCGTTCAACCCAGTTGAACATATAGTGACGTCGGGCGGCGTCCCGTCGCGCCATGTTTCGAAAGGGTCAAACAAATGTTGTCAACTGAATGGGGCGTCGGTCAGATGCTCTGGACGATGCTCTACTTCTTCCTGCTCTTCATGTGGATCATGCTGCTGATCCGCGTGGTTTCCGACATCTTCCGCTCGAAGATGTCCGGTCTGGCCAAGGTGCTGTGGCTGTTGTTCGTGATCGTGCTGCCGTTCCTCGGCGTGTTCGCGTACATCATCGTGCGCGGCCGGGCGATGGCCGAAAACGACATGCAGGCCGCTCAGGCCCAGGAGCAGGCATTCCGCTCCTACGTGCAGTCGGCAGCAGGCACATCGGCCAGCCCGGCCGACGAGCTGGCCCGCCTTGCCGACCTGCGTGACCGTGGCGTCATCGACGCCAACGAGTTCGCCGCGCTGAAGGCGAAGGTGGTCAGCTGAGCCTCGGCTCCAAAGAGTTGCCACGCCGCACCCTCGAGTGGATGGCCACGGCCCCGGTCGTGATCACCGCCACTCGGGAGGTGCCGGCTGGCGCCGATGCGGTGTTCGCCGTGGTCGCCGACCACGAGCACTGGCCGGAGTGGTTCCCGAGGGTGCAGCGCGTGCAGCTGACCGGTCAGGCCACCGGAGTCGGCGGGCAGCGGCGGGTGAGCGTCGGTGGCGTAACCCTCGACGAGGTGTTCATCGGGTGGGAGCCCGACCGCCTCTTCGCCTTCACGGTCACGGACACGTCCCGGCGGCTGGTGAAGTCGATGGCCGAGTCGGTGCGGATCGAACCCCTCGGTGACGACCGCTGCCGGGTCACCTACACCCAGGCGATCGAGCCGACGGGGTGGACCCGGCCGCTGATCGCGATCGCCCGGCCGCAGGTCCGCAAGGCACTCGCCGGCGCGCTCGACAACCTCGCCGAACGCGCCCAAAGCGCCACACGCTGACCGTCAGCGCGTCGCCAGCCTGCCTGCAGCGACGTCGTCCACCTGGGCGATCATCCACGCCGCGACATCCTCACGGCTGCCGTCGAGGTGGGCGCCGTCGGGGCGGAAGTCCTCGTCGAGAGGACCGTCCGGCCAGCTGTTCGCGAACTCGTCGAACGGCACGAGCACGACACGCGGGTCGTTCGCGGCCAGATCTTCGAGCAGCACGTTCATCCTTTCGATGCTCTCCGGGCGGTTGATGAACCAGCCGTCGCCGTCGTCGAAGTCGCCGGTCTCGCGTTCGACCACGTGGAAGGGCACCTGCACGAACCATCCGACGCGCGCGCCCGTGCCGGCGACGATGTCGACGAACGCCCGCTGGTGCTCGGCGATGAACGCGTCGTGGAGGGGGTCTCCGAGCGAGCGCCACACACCGTCTCCGAGGTCGTGCTGCTGTAGGTCGAGTCCCATCGAGACGACGAGGACGACGTCGGGCCGGTAGGCCTGCACCGCTGAATTCAGGTCGGCGAGCCAGTTCGGGCAAACGTCAGTCTCGATCTTGCCCATGTTCCACACCCGGCTCGCGCCCGACGTAGTGCCGCAGTTCGTACCCGACCAGAACTTGAACTGCCACGGCAGCGCTTCGGGGTGCTTGTCGAGCCAGATCGACGACGTGAAGCCATTCGAGTCGCCGACCAACAGCACGCGTTGCACGTCGATCGGGAGCGAGTCGGCTCCGGGTGGGGCGGCAGTGGGGGCGACGGCCGGAGCGGTGGTGGGGGCGACGCTCGCCCCCGGAGAGGTGCTGGCGCTCGGTTCCGGCGCCGCAGTGGTTGGCGATGCCGGCACGGTGACGTCGTCGAGGAAGTCATCCTGGGACTGCTCGATCGCCTCGGTGTCGACGAACGGCCGGTTACGACCGGCCCCCGGGGCGAGCACGCCCGCGACGGCGACCGCAGAGGCGATCACCAAGCCCGCATACAACCGTGGCGTCGTCCTCCACCGCCTCGAGCGCTGCACCGCGTCTTCGACGAGCAGGAACATCGCCACCCCGGCCGCCACCGCGACGAAGAGCTTCAGCAGAGCTTCTTTCCAGCCGACCGGCCCCGGCCGATCGAGGAGGAGGTAGATCGGCCAGTGCAGTAGGTAGACGCTGTAGCTCATCCGGCCCAGCTCGGACACCGGCCGCCACGAGAGAACGTGGCGGGGCGCACTTCGCCGACGGGTGGTGACGAACGTCGTGATCAGCACCACCGAGCAGACGGCGTTCACAAATACGAGAAGCGGGAAGAGGTGGCCGGAGTAGAACCCGACCCGCCACCAGAGCACGAGTTGCACCAGCCAGACGGCGGTGACGACGGCGGTGCCGGCGCGCGAGCCGAGGCGATCGGCGAGGCCGGCTCGGCGCTCGGGTGAGCTCAGCCAGATCGCGAGGAGCACGCCGGAGAGGAACTCGGCCGCGCGCACGTCGGTCCCGTAGTACACCCGGCTGCGGTTCGCGTCGTAGACCGCTCCGAGGCAGAAGCTGACGACAGTCGCCGCGCCGAGCACCCAGGTGGCAACGGTGAGCCGCCGCCGCCCGATCCAGATCAGTCCCAGCAGCAGCGCCGGGAGCACGATGTAGAACTGCTCTTCGATCGCGAGCGACCAGAAGTGCTGCACGGGCGAGCCGGCATTGAAGATCGTGTCGTAGCCCTGCTTCTTCGCGACGAGCGCCCAGTTGTGCCAGTACGTGAGGCTCGAGACGATGTCGATCGTCGGCAACGGGCGACCGGTGATCCACCACACGGTCGAGATCAGGGCGATCGACACCGTCGCCGCCGGCAACAACCGCCGGATGCGCCGCGCGTAGAAGCGGCCGAAGCGCACGGTTCCATCGCGCTCGATGCCGCGCAGTAGGCCCGTGGCGATCAGGTAACCCGAGAGGGTGAAGAACATCGACACGGCGAGCACCCCGGCGAGCGAGGGCCACCAACCCGACAGGATGCCGAGGTGCCCGACGAGCACGAACACGGTGCCGAGCCCGCGCAGACCGTCGAGTGGTCGATTCCGGGTGTCCGCTCCGGTGGGGTTCGGGGCGACGACATGATCCGCGCCCGGCCGGACGGCGGGGCTCGACGACACATCGACATCGACCCGCGCGCTCAACACCGACCTCCTCGGCTACACATGGTAAGCCGCTCCTGCCAGACTGGTGATGGCACCCCAAGGAAAAGGACGGGTCAGCATGGGTCTAATGGACAAGATCAAGGGAATGTTCAAAGGCAAGGGCGCTCAGGTCAACCAGGGAATCGACAAGGCGGCCGACGCCGTCCAGTCGAAGACTCCCGACTCGGTGGACAAGCACGTCGAGACGGCCGCGGAGAAGGCGAAGGACATCGTCGACAAGATCGACGGACCCTGAACTCGGCCACGCTCGACCGAAGTGTCGAGCGGTCTAGACCGATCTAAGGACGGATGGACTCGCGCAGCGCGCGGACCCAGTCGTCGGCCATGCGCCACCGCACGTCGGCTGTTTCGCGTGCGGTGTGCGCCTGGTCACCCGCGGCGGGATACGAGCCGAGGAACTTCACCCCACCCTGCTTGGTGTGCAGATCGCGCAACGCGTCCGCAACGAGCTCGTCGGCGATGTGGCCCTCGGCGTAGATCACGAAGCAGTAGTCGCCGAGGCCGCCGGCTTTGGTCGGCCGGCTGAGCAGGTTCGACAGGTTCACCCGCCGGGCGGCGAACTCCTGCAGGATCGAGATCAGGCTGCCTGGTTCGTCCGCGCTCTGATAGACGACGAGGGCGGTCCGGTCGTGCCCCGTCGGCGGCGGGATCGTGTCCCGGCCGACCAGCACGAACCGTGTCTGGTTGCCCGTGTGATCGGCGATGTCGGCGGCAATCACCTCGAGCCCGTAGACACGCGCCGCGGCGCGTGGCGCGATCGCGGCCGCTCCGGGGTCGGCTTCCGCAGCCACGATGCGCGCCGCCTCGGCGGTGGAGTTGGCCGCTCGCAACTCGGTCCCGGGAAGCTCACGGCGCAGGTAGTGGTGGCACTGCGCAGAGGCGACGGGGATCGACCACACCGTCTTCACGTCGGCCAGCTTCGAACCCGGGTGCGCCAGCAGGCAGTGCTCGATGTCGAGCACGACCTCACGCTGGATCAGCAACTCGTGGTCGAAGGCGAGGGCGTCTTGGGTGAAGTTGACCGTCCCTTCGATCGAGTTCTCGATCGGCACGAAGCCCAGGTCCAGGTCCCCGGCCTCGACCGCGTCGAGCACGTCGGGAACCGTCGGAAACGGCACCAGCTCGCTGGTGGCGAGGTCCTCCTGGCTGTGGAGCGCCTGTTCGGTGAACGTGCCGAACGGGCCGAGGAAGCCCACCCGCAAGGGCGCGGGATCGGCTGGGGCATCGTCGGTGGAGCTCACGGGCGGTAAGGCTAGGTCTCGCGCTCGCCCATGCGTCCCTGCCACGCGGCTGACAGCATGGGGGGCGTGGAGAGAGAAAGCCTGCGTGAGCTGCTCAGCGACCTGGAGGCGGGCAGGGTGAACGCCGAGGCGGCATTCGCCCGACTCTGCCGCCTGCCCTTCGCCGAGGTCGGCGACTCACTGGTCGACCATCACCGGTCGTTGCGCCAGGGGATGCCAGAAGCGGTCTACGGCCCGGGAAAGTCGCCGGAGCAATGCGTGCGCATCGTCGGGGAGCTGCTCACCCACGGTGAAGGACCGGTGCTGCTGACGCGCGCCGACACCGACCAGCGCAAGGCGGTCGTCGCCGAACACGGCGAAGGTGAGGAGCGAGGCACGTCCTTGCTGTGGCGCCGCCCGGAGCCCTACCGCGACGCGCGGGTGCTGGTGGTCAGCGCCGGCACCGCCGACGTGCCTGTGGTCGACGAGTGCACGCTCACCCTCGAAGCCCACGGCTTCGCACCCGATCGGCTCACCGACGTGGGCGTCGCCGGCCTGCACCGGGTGCTCGCGCATCTCGACCGGATCACCACCGCCGACGCGGTCGTGGTCGTCGCCGGGATGGAGGGGGCGTTGGCGAGCGTCGTCGGCGGCCTCACCGCTACCCCTGTGGTGGCCGTGCCGACCAGTGTCGGCTACGGCTCCGGCCTCGACGGCGTCACGGCACTGCTCGCGATGCACGCGAGCTGTGCGAGCGGCGTGACCGTCGTCGGCATCGACAACGGGTTCGGCGCGGCGTGCGCAATCGCCCGGATGCTGCCCCCCACCGCTCGGCGGACAGCATGAGCCGCGTCGCCTGGTTCAACTGCTTCGCGGGGACGGCGGGAGACATGACGCTCGGCGCACTCGTCGACGCCGGGGCCGATCCGGCGGCGGTCGCGCAGATGCTCGGGGGGATCGGCCTCGACGGGTACTCGCTGACCTTCGAGACCGGCGGACGCGGCGGCATCGGCACCACCCAGGCGATCGTTTCCGTCCGCGGCGTGCAGCACCACCACCGTCCCTGGCGCGACGTGCGCGAGTTGCTCCAGCGTGGCGACCTTCCCCCGCGGGTACGGCAGCGCAGTCTGGCCGTGTACGGCGCGCTGGCCGAGGTGGAGGCGGGCATCCATCGCTCCCGCGTCGAAGACGTGGAGCTGCACGAGGTGGGTGCCGTCGACGCCATCGTCGACATCGTCGGCTCGTGCGCCGCGCTCGAGGTGCTCGGCATCGACCGCGTCTTCTGTAGCCCGATCGCGCTCGGTCATGGAACGGTCGCGGCCGCGCACGGCGACCTGCCGGTCCCGGCCCCTGCGGTGGTCTCCCTGCTGGCCCGGGTGCGCGCCCCCGCGCACGGCATCGACGACCGCCACGAGCTCGCCACGCCGACGGGCGTTGCCCTGATGACCGTGCTGAGCGAGTCGTTCGGGCAGATGCCCCAACTCGACGAAGTGACGAGCGTGGGCTACGGAGCGGGCGCGCTCGACCTGCCGGCGCGGCCGAACGTGGTGCAGGTCGTCGTCGGCGAGATGTCGGCGGTGAAGCGCCACGCGCCCTCGCCCGGCGTACCCGCGCGCCTGCTCGAGGCGAACATCGACGACGTCAGCGGCGAGGTCGTCGCGCACACTGTCGCCGCGCTGCTCGAGGCAGGAGCGTTCGACGCTTGGGCGACGCCGATCGTGATGAAGAAGGGCAGGCCGGCGACGACGCTCCACGTGCTGTGCGATCCGCTCCGCGCGGACGCGCTCGCCGCCGTGCTCGTGTCCGAGACCGGCACCCTGGGACTGCGCGGGATCACCGTGGAGCGTTGGCCCCAGGCACGTTCGGAGACGACCCTCGACCTCGACGGTTGCGCGGTTCGGGTCAAGCTGTCCCCGGGTCGGGTGAAGGTGGAACACGACGACGCGCTCGCCGCGTCACGTGCGCTCGGCCTGCCTCTGCGTGAGGTGATCGCCCGCGCCGAAGCGCTGGCCCGGGCTCAGCCGCCGAGCGACTGAGCGATCAACTGCTCCAACTGGTCGCTCGAGACCTCGCCCGACACGCGCGCGGCGACGTTGCCCTCGGCGTCGAGGATGACGAGGAACGGGAATCCGCTGACCCCGTAGGCCAGCCCGGCTGACGAAGCCTCGTCGTCGGCGAGCACCGGCCACGGCCAGAGCTCGTCCTCCAACCATTCAGAAGGCGGGTAGTTCGGACGCTCGTCGTCGGTTCCCGTTGCCACAGCCGTCACCTGCAGATCAGCGGGAACACCTCCCTGTTCGTGCCAGTCGACCAGCACGGGCACCTCGTCTTGGCAGTGGGGACACCAGTGGGCAAGGAAGACGAGCAGGCGCGGCCCGCCTTCGCCGGGCGTGATCTCGACGGGTGTGCCGTCGAACGACGATCCGCTGAGCGTCGGCGCGAGAGTGCCCACCGCCGGGTCGTTAGCCGGGTCGGCGAGTGCTTCCAGCGGGTCGCCGGTGATCGTCACCGCCTGGGTCTCGCCGGGTTCGGAGCCTGGCGCCGTGCTGGCATCGCTGCCGTTCGTCGGCGTCGTGGTGTCGGACCCGCCGTCGCCGTCGTCGCCGCCGGCGAGGATGGCGAACAGCAGCGCGACGACCGCGACGAGAGCGACGACCGCCCCGATCACCCACGGCGTGCGGCTCTTGCTCTTCGGCGGCGCCGAGGGTCGGGCGGGGATGCGGCTGGGTCCGGACATGGGGCTCAGTCCTCCAGGGGGCTAGAGAGCGATGGGAAGCGGATCACAGTCAACGCGATGATCGCCGCGAACCCGCACGCGGCCATGAACGCGAGCGTGACGAACCCGAACGTCTCGAACCAGACGTCGGTGCACGACGGGCCGACCTGGCAGGCACCTTCGCCGAGGGATGGCAGGCGTTCGATCAGGTAGTGGTAGACGGCGACGGCGAGACCGATCGTGGCAACGGGCACGACGTACCAGCCGACGCGGCGGTCACGGCGGACGGCGGCAACGAGCAGGATGACCGACAGCGGGTACATCGCGATGCGCTGGTACCAGCAGAGCTGGCAGGGCACGTAGTTGGCCACCTCGCTGAAGTAGAGGCTGCCCACCGTGCACGTGGCGGCGACGAGGAACGCCAGCCACAGCGACGAGCCCTGCACCGCGCGACCGGTCTCGGCCACGGCCGCGCTGTTGCCGGCGAAGAGGCGCGCGAAGACGTAGAGGACCGTGCCGGCGAGGGCGAAGAACGCGAGCACGGAGAAGAACACCTCGAACGACTCGACGTCCATCCCTGCAAGTGTGGCCCAGCGAGGCGCGAGGATGCAGGCCGTGAGCGGATTCGTGACCAAGGTCCCAGGGCACGAGGTGCCGAGGGGGTCGAGCATCGGCGGGCTGGGCGCGGTTCACGAACTGCGCCGCACCCGCCGGCGCAACCGCCTCGCGGACCTGGAGTGGTTCGAGGCCCTCTACCGCGTGTACATCGCGGCGTTCGTGGGCGGAGGCACGATTCTCTTCCTGGCCGGGTTCGTCGAAGACGTCGAGGTGAGCGCGACCACGGCCGACGACGTCCTCCATGCCGGCCCGGCGTGGCTCGGCCTGGTCGCCGCCGTCGCCTTCGCGCTCGGCGTGCGCGGTGGCGCGAACGGGGGCCCGCTGTCGCTCGAGGCAGCCGACGTCAGCCACGTGCTGCTCGCCCCTGTCGATCGTCGACGGGCACTGCTCGGACCTGCCGTGCAGCGGGTGCGCAGCCTGCTCTTCGCAGGCGCGGTCACCGGCGCCGCCGTCGGCGTGCTCGCCGACCGCCGGCTCCCGGGCACCGGTGCCGCGTGGGCGCTCGCCGGAGCGGGGTTCGGTGCGACGGTGGCCGCGCTCTACGCGGGAGGCGCCTTGGCGGTGCACGGGATGCGGCTGCGACGCTGGCTGGCCACCCTCGTCGCCGGTGCGGCGGTGCTGTGGCAGGTGGCGGCGGCGTTGACGGCCGCTCGGCGAGCGGGCGAGGGCGTCCGCGTGCCCGGCCCAGCCGACGTCGACGGCAGCCTGGCCCTCTGGGCGATGCGGGTGCGGTGGGTCGACCTCGTCGCCCCGTTGAGGGCGATCGCGCTGATCGGCATCGGCCTGGCGCTGCTCGGCGGGTTCTCGCTGGAGGCGCTCGCCAGGCGCAGCGCTCTCGTCAGCCAACTGCGCTTCGCCGTCACCCTGCAGGACCTGCGCACGGTGATGCTGCTTCGACGCCAGCTCAGCCAGGAGCGCACCCGCACCAGACCGTGGTTCCGCCTCGCGCGGCAAGGTGGTTCGCCGGCCACCTGGAGACGGTCATGGCACAGCCTGCTGCGCTTCCCCGCGGCACGCGTCGTACGCCTCGCCGTGCTGACGGCGGTCGCCGCCGCTTGCCAGGTGGCGGCGTTCCGGGGCACCACCGCCGCAGTCGTCGGCACCGGCCTCGCGTTGTTCGTGCTCGGCCTCGAGCTGGCTGAACCGCTGTCGCAGGAGATCGACCAGCCCGACCGCGCCGAGTCGCTCCCCGTGCAGCGCGGCGTGGTCCACCTGCGGCTGCTTGCCGCGCCGGCCCTCTCGGCCGCGGCGTTCGCCGTAGTCGGCGCAGCGGTGGTCTTCGCGTTGGAGCCGGGCACCACGACTCTCGCCGTGATCGCCGTGCTGGCGCTGCCGGTGACGCTCGCCGGCGCGGCAGGCGCGATCGTCAACATCGTGTCCGGCGCACCCGACCCCTACGTGGAGACCGCAGAGCGCAACCTGATGCCGCCCGAGGTCGCCGGTACGGCGACGATGGTGAAGGCCGCGTGGCCGCTCGCGCTGTCGATCGCCGGATCACTACCGGTGCTCGCCGTCCGAGCTGCGTACGAGGACGGCCAGCAGCCCGTTGCAGCCGCGCTGCGCACCGCTATCGGTGCCGTGCTGCTCGTCGCGGCGATCCTCACTTGGGTGCGGTTCCGCGACGACGCCAGACGCTGGTGGCGCTCGCACCTCGACCAGGCCCGTCACGCGGGCGCGGGTGGTGCACGGCGATGAGCCGCCATCCGCAGAAGCCCGAACGCGACGCGCGTCCCGCCGCGGCCCTGGAAGCGATCGACCTGACGAAGGACTACGGGGACGGCCCCGCGCTCGCCCCGCTGAGCCTGCGGGTGGAGCCGGGCGAACAAGTTGCGCTCGTCGGGCACAACGGGTCGGGCAAGACGACCCTGCTGCGGATGGCGGCCGGGCTGCTGGAACCCTCCGGTGGGCGCGCCACCGTGTTCGGCGAGGCCGCAGGCACGCTGCCGGCTCGGCGCAGGGTCGCCTACCTGTCCGATCAGCCGACCTTCTACGACGACCTGTCCGTGTGGGAGCACCTCGAGTACGTGGCCCGCATGCACGGAGTCGAGGAGTGGGACGAGCTCGCCGCCGAGCTGCTCGGACACGTCGGGCTGTACGAGCGAGCCGACGATCTGCCCAACCGCTTCAGCCGCGGGCTGAGGCAGAAGGCCGCGATCGTGCTCGCTTTCGTTCGGCCCTTCGATCTGTTGCTCGTCGACGAGCCCTTCGTCGGCCTCGACGCCGGCGGGCGCGACGCCTTGCTCGGCCTCCTCGCCCAGGCCGGGGCGGACGGCGCGACGCTCGTCGTCGCGACCCACGACCTCTCCTACGTCGACCACGTCGATCGCCTGGTGGCCCTACGCGACGGGGTTGTCGTCCACGACGGTCCAGGTGGAACGTCCGACGCGCAGTCACTCGTACGGTCAGAGCGAGACGAGGAGTTCGACGCGGACGGCTAACGTCACCGCCATGTTCGAGTACGTCACCGTCAGCTCCTCGTCCTACGACCCTGCCGGCCTGGCCACCAAGCTCACCGAGAAGTCGGCAGAGGGGTGGGAGGTGGTGGCCATCGTGCCTGCCGGCGGTGACGTCACCGCGTTCTGCCGCCGGGCACTCGGCACGCCGCAGTCCGAGTCGTCGTTCGGTGCGGCCGACACCGGTGCAGTGGTGGAGTCGGCCGAACCGGAGTCGGCCGAACCGTCCACCCCGGACTACGGCTGGGCGCCCGAGCCGGTGACCGTGCCCGCGGCTGGCGAATCCGTGCTCGGTCCCGACGAGGCCAGCGACACCGCCGAGGTGATTCCGGCCGAGCCGGTGATCGAGCCCGCCGGCTGGGGCGTGGCACCGGAGCCCGCGCCTGCGGCCGAAGAGGCTTCGACCCCCGAGCCCCACGTCAGCACGCTCGCCCCTCAGCCCGAACCGGCCGCGCCGGTCATCGAGCCCGTTCCCGCACCGGCCCCCGCCCCGGCTCCTGCGCCGGCGTCGGCACCCGCAGTTCCCGCGGGCTGGTACGCCGACCCTGCGGGCCGCTACGAGCTGCGCTACTGGGACGGCGGGCAGTGGACCGAGCACGTCGCGCGCGGCGGCGCCCAGTACACCGACCCTCCGGTCGCCTGAGCACGAAGTTCCCCGCCCACGACGACGGGCGCGGACTTAGGACCCTGATCCCCGGGATGGCGCGTCGGTAGCGTCCCGAAGCGTGCGCGCCACCTCCATCGGTCATGCCGGCATCCTCATCGAGACGCGTCAGGGCTCGATCGTCTGCGACCCGTGGTTCAACCCCGCCTTCTTCGGTTCGTGGTTCGTATTCCCCCGCAACGACCGCTTGCCCGAACGGGTCGCGAAGGCGATCCGGCGGCCGACGTTCCTGTACATCTCCCATCTGCACGGCGACCACCTCGACGAGGACTGGCTGCGCGCCAACATGGCACTCGACGTGCCGGTGCTGCTCCCCGGCTACCCGACGCGGGAGATGGAGCGGCGCATCCGCGGGCTCGGGTTCACCGAGATCATCCGCACCACCGACGGCGAGGAGATCGACCTCGGTGACGGCCTGACGGTCGCGATCCACGTCGAGACCTCGATCACCGACGGGCCGGCGGGGGACTCGGCGCTCGTCGTGAGCGACGGCGAGACACGCCTCGTCAACCAGAACGACTGCCGCACGAGCGACCTCGAAGCCCTCGCCGCCCACGGGCCGGTTGACCTCCACTGGCTGCAGTTCTCGGGTGCGATCTGGTACCCGATGGTGTACGACGAGCCGCCCGCGCGGATGCGTGAGCTGGTCGACGTGAAGGTGGACAGCCAGTTCGCGAGAGCGATGCGCTACGTCGAGTCGATCGACGCCCGCTACGTCGTGCCCTCCGCCGGGCCCCCGTGCTTCCTCGACCCGGAGTTGTTCGGCTTCAACGTGATCACCGGCGATGAGCTATCGATCTTCCCCGACCAGCGAGAGTTCCTGCGGCGACTGCGTGAGGCCGGACGCGACCGCGGTGTGCTGAACGTGCCCGGCACCGCGATCGACGTCACACCGACCGACCTCGTCGTGACGCACCCGATGCCCGATGCCGAGGTGGCCGCGATCTTCGAGCAGAAGGAGTCGTACCTGCGCAGCTACCAGGCGGACTGGACTCCGTGGCTGGAGCAGCACCGGGCGACGTGGAAGCACACCACCACCGACCTGCTCGACACCCTCGCCGCGTGGTGGGAACCGCTGCTCGCGATGGCGCCCACACTGCGCCGCGCGGTGGGCGCGCCGTGCCTGCTGCGTGCAATCGGTGAGGCGCCCGGCGAGACCGTCGAGGTGCTGATCGACTTCCCTGCTGGCGAGGTTCGCGCCTACGCCGGCGAAGAAGTCGGCTTCCGCTTCGAGATCGCGCGCCCGCTCGTCGAGACCGTGGCCGCGGCGAAGGCCGTCGACTGGAGCGACAAGCTGTTCTTGTCGTGCCGCTTCCGCGCTTGGCGCGAGGGGCCGTACAACGAGTTCCTCTACAACTTCTTCAAGTCTCTGTCGGTGGAGCGGATGCGCCGCACCGAGGCCGAGGCCCGCCGGAAGCTCGAGCCGCCGAGCGACGACGACCTCGAAGAGATCGAGCTCGGCGACTACGTGGTCGAGCGGTATTGCCCTCACCGGCGGGCAGACCTGTCGGTCTTCGGAGAGATCGACTGTGACCACCTGGTGTGCACCCTGCACGGGTGGACGTTCGATCTGCGCGACGGACGCTGTCTCACCGCGGCCGACCGCAACCTGCGCGTGCGTCCGAAGGCCTGACCGCCCGGTCCCGATTCAGACCCCGGGGTGCACCCACACGGGGATGCGCATCGGCAGCAGGTTCACGGCCCAGATGAAGTCCATCGCCGGCACGCTCACCCGCACGCAGCCATGTGAAGCGGGGTAGTTGGGGATGCTGTTCGAGCCGTGCACGGCAATGCCGCCGTTGAAGTACTTGGGGCGGTAGATCTCGCCGAGATCTCCCTCCCACCAACCCTCCGGGCGCTCACGGTTCACGTGGAACAGGCCGTTGTCGGTGACGCTGTCGCCTACCTCGACCTTCGTCGGGTCGTTCTTGTTGACCTCGATGTAGGGCTTCTCCGACCCGGTGGAGGTGTTGAACACCCACAAGGTGATGCCGTTGTGCACGACGAAGAGGAGCTGGCGCGCCTTGTCGACCTCGACCATCGTCCCCGAGTCGACGTGGGCACGTGCCCGCTCGGTGATCGCCGAGAGGAACTCGGCAGTGAGGCCGTCGACCGAACCAGTCGCCTCGAGGCCGACGTACTTCTGGAAGGCCATCACAGCCTGACGGGTGGTGAGCCCGTAGTCGCCGTCGTAGCCCTGGAGCCAGAACCCGAGCTCGATCAAGCGGAGCTGGATGCGGGTGGTCTCCGCACCGTCGCTCGTGCCGACAGCGACCAAGGGCGCGCCGAGCGCGGGGACGGGCACGAGGTTGCGCGGCAGAGTCGTCGTCGGAGCAGGCGCCGTGGTGGTGGTGGCGATCGTCGTCGTCGGTGCATCGGTGGTGGTCGTCCGCGGCACCCTGGTGGACGACGTCGAATCAGCCGCCGCCGTGGACGGGACCGTCGTGCTCGACACCGGTCGGCTCGTCGAGTCGTCGGTCGGCGCCTGAGTCGGCCGGGACGGCCCAGAGGAAGCGTCCGCGTCGCCGTTGTTCGTCAGCTCGCAGCCCGCGACGAGTGGCAGCGCCCCGAGGGCTAGCAGCGCAGCGAGGGAGGTGCGTCGTGTCAGCGGCATCGTGGAGGTCGGCTAGTTGGGTCTGGTGACTCTGCGTAGCCGCCGAGAGTCTACCCGTGAGCACTCCGACCACTCCGGCGCGTCGTCACGGCGACGTCCACGTCCACGGTGCCCGGGGCAGCCGTTCCGGGTCGAACGAGGCCACCAGCTCCTGTGGCGAGCACGGTGTGCGCACCTCACCCCAACCGAGCGAACGAGCAAGGATCGCGACGACCTCTTGCGCGGTGACCCCTCGCGCGGCGAGCGCCGCGAGGGTGACGGCGCCGTGGCGCTTGGCCAGCCGCAATCCGTCGGCTCCGACCACGAGCGGCACGTGCATGTAGGCGGGGGTGGGCAGGCCGAGCAGCCGCTGCAGATGCACCTGTCGCGGCGTCGTGGCCAGCAGGTCGTCACCGCGGACGACCTCGGTGATCCCCTGGGCCGCATCGTCGACCACGACCGCCAGGTTGTACGCGGGCACGCCGTCGTTGCGGCGCACGACGACGTCGTCGACGACAGCGCTCAGGTCGCCGGCGAGTTGATCGTGGACGGTGACGACGGCGCCACTTGCGTGGAGGCGCAGCGCCGACGGCCGTCCGCTGCGCGCCAACTCGGATCGCTCAGCGGGGCTCAACCTGGCGCAAGTGCCGGGGTATGCGCCTTCGGAAGGCACGCCGTGTGGTGCCCGTGCCGCTTCCCTGATCTCGCGGCGAGAGCAGAAGCACGGGTAGCAGAGCCCACGCTGCTGCAGATCGTCGATGGCGGCCTCGTAGAGGTGGAAGCGCTGGCTCTGGCGCACGACTTCGCCGTCCCAGTCCAATCCGAGAGCCGTCAGGTCGCGTAGTTGGGCCTGCTCGTGGGCAGGGTTCGCAGTGACCCGGTCGAGATCTTCCATCCGCACCACGAACCGGCCGCCGCTTGCTCGGGCCGACACCCACGCCACGAGCGCGGTGCGCAGGTTGCCGAGGTGCAGTTCACCCGTCGGCGAGGGGGCGAACCGCCCAGTCGGCGTCGGAGCCGGTCCTCGCTGATCGGGCACGGTTCCAGTGTGCCCAAGCGCACCGCGCCACCGGGCGATCGTCAAGCATCCGTCACGATCCGTGTGCCATCGTCAAGGACCTGGTCGAGGCGCCGATATCGACATCGTGGTGGGTGCAGACCTGGCGGAGGAAGAGGTCGATCCCGCGGATTTCGCCGCGGAGGACGACTATGTGGAGGCCGGCGCACTCGACAGCACGGTCCGCCAACTGAAGAGCGGCTCGTACGCCCTGGCGCCGACCGTAATCCTGATGTCGATCGCCTTTGCCGGACGAGTCGAGGCTCGAAACCTGATCGCCTGGGTAGCGGCGGGCATCCTCGCCCAGATCCTCACGGCGTGGGTGACCGCGCGGTACCGCCAGCGCGCGTCGACCGGCGAACGGGGGGGTACGTGGTGGCCAGGGCTCCACGCCGCCGCCTTCGCCATGGCAGCCGTGTGGGGCGCCGCGCCGCTGCTGCCGGACGCCACCGACACCGCGCTGCTGGTGGCATTCGTGCTGTTCCCCTTCGGCGCCATGGCGTTCAACGTCCTCCAGTGCGCGGCGGTGCGGTCGCTGTTCCTCACCTACCAGATCACCGCGGTCGCGGTGTTCGAGTTGGCGCTGCTGCTCGGCGATACGCGCGAGTCGATCGCCGTTGCCGTCGCCGCGCTGGTCTGGTTCGTCCTCACCGTCACGTTCCACAACTTCGTCCTCGATGCTGCGATCACCGCATTGCACCTGCGCTGGCGCACGGCTGAGCTCGTCGGCAACTTGGAACGCGAGCGCGAGCTACTCGCCGAGGCGAACTCGCTGCTCGCCCACCAGACGATCCACGATTCGCTGACCGGGCTGCACAACCGTCGCGGCACGATGGAGGCGCTGGAGCGCACGATCGAGGAGCACCGCGCCATCGGCACCCAGGTCGGCGTGCTGTACCTGGACCTCGACCGGTTCAAGAGCGTGAACGACTCCCTCGGCCACCGTGCCGGAGACAACTTGCTCGAGGTCGTCGCGCGCCGGCTGGAGCGCGCGGTTCCGAGCGACGCCACTGCCGGGCGCCTCGGAGGTGACGAGCTCGTCGTGATCCTGCCCGGCATGCAGGACCGCGAAACCCTCGTCGAGCTCGCCGCTCGGATTCGTCGGGTCATCGCCGAGCCGCTGCAGCTCGACGGGCGCGAAATCGCCGTATCGGCGAGTGTCGGTGTGGCGACCGGCCCAGAGGAAGCGGAGACGGCGGCAGACCTGCTGCGCCACGCGAACACGGCGCTGCACCGCGCGAAGGAGCGCGGGCGAGACCGGATCGAGGTGTTCGACACGCTCCTGCGTGCAGAGGTCGACAGGAAGATCGCGAGCGAGCGGGCGTTGCGCCGCGCGATCGACAGCGCCGACGTCGTGCCGTTCTTCCAACCGGAGCTCGACGCGGTGAGTGGGCGGATCGTCGGGGCCGAGATCCTCGCCCGCTGGGTACGCCGGGACGGCACGGTCGCCCATGCCACCGAGCTGCTCTCCATGGCCCAGGACGCCACCACCCTCGAGCGGCTGACCGAGGCGGTGATGCAGCAAGCGCGCCCGGTCGTTCGCCGCCTGGCCGCACTCGGGCTCCCGAGCGGGTTCCGCTTCCGGATCAACCTCCCCCAGCGCACGAGCCCTCGTGCCTGGCGGGACGAGCGAATCGAGTCCTTCCTCGCCGGCCTCGATCCGATGATGGTCACGCTCGACGTGTGCGAGGCCGCCGTCTTCGGCGATCTCACCCACGCCGCGGGCAGGCTCGCCTCGCTGCGCACGCGCGGCGTGCGGATCTGCCTCGAAGACGCCGGGCGTGGCCTCGGGTCGTTGTCGCTGCTGCGATCGCTCCCCCTCGACGAGGTGCGCATCGACCGCGTCGCGATCGACGCGCTGGAATCCCACCCCCACGACCGGGCGCTGGTGCGGGCCGTCATCGGGCTCGCCCATGAGCTCGGCCTCGGCGTGTCGGCAGACGGGGTCGAGACCGGGGCGCAGGCCGACGTGCTGCTGGCGCTCGGGTGCACTCGCCACCAGGGTCACCTGCACGCGGCGGCGATGCCGGGAGCATCGCTCGAGCAGTACCTGCTCGACCACGTGATGCAGGGCCCGTCCAGCCATCACGATCCACTGTCGTGATCGCGCCGCAGTCAAGAACCACCTCGGAACTGCCGATGATCAGTTCACCTTGGCGGAGGAGGTGAAGATCGACATGCACGAACCGACCCGATCGGGCACGAACGGCCCGCAACGATGACCGAACCGACCGCACCCTCCAACGGCGGCGGCGTCCAGCAGATCGAGCTGGAGCGCGACCGGCTGAAGGTGGCGTTCGACACTGCCGCCACGGCGATGCTCGCCGTCGATCTGGCGGGCAGGGTGACCACCGCCAACCCCGAGGCGGAGCGCCTGCTCGGGGTCGTCGGCTCGATCGTCGGCCAGCCGCTCTCCGCCGTGCTCCACCTCGTCATGCGGTCCGACGTCACGGGTACATCGGTGATCCGAGCCGAATGGATGACCGAGGCGCTCACCGGAGGCGGTTGGGCGGGAGTCGACCTCACGGCGAGCGGCCCGACCGGGCGCACGTTCCCGACCGACTGCACCGTGGTGCCGTTCCACGCCGGCGGGCGAACCGCGGGCGCGGTCGTCGTGCTGACCGACAACACCGAGCGTGAAGCGGCCCGGGCTCGCCTGTCGTGGCAGGCCACCCACGACGCGCTCACCGGGTTGCCGAACCGGGCCCTGCTGCTCGAACGGTTGGACAAAGCGTTGCAGGACGCCCGCAGAGGCGGGACCTGGCCGGCATTGCTGTTCCTCGATCTCGACCGGTTCAAGAACGTGAACGACTCGCTCGGTCATCGTGCAGGCGACAAGTTGCTGGTCCTCGCCGCCGACCGCATCGCCCATGTGCTGCGCGCCGGCGACACCGTCGCCCGCATGGGCGGCGACGAGTTCGTCGTGATGTGCGACGAGCTGTCGGGGCCGGCCGAGGCGCGCAGTTCGGCCGAGCGCGTGCGCAAGGTGCTGGCCCAGCCCTTTGATCTCGACGGCGAGGAGGCGCTCGTATCGAGCTCGATCGGGGTGGTCATGGGCGACGCCGCGTACACATCGGCCGACGAGCTGCTGCGTGACGCGGACATCGCCATGTATCGAGCCAAGGACCGCGGGCGAAACCGCGTCGAGATGTTCGATGCCGACCTGCGTCAGCACGTCAACCACCGGGTGTCGCTCGAGCGAGGGCTGCGCCATGCCGTCGAGCACGACGAGATCGCCGTGGTGTATCAGCCGATCGTGCGGGTCTCCGACGGGCTGCTCGTCGGATTCGAAGCGCTGATGCGCTGGAACCATCCGACGGAGGGCGAGATCGCCCCCGAGATCTTCCTCCCCCTGGCCGAGGAGACCGGCGTGATCGGCGCGCTCGGTGAATGGGTGCTCGACGTCGCTTGTCGGGATGCGGTGTCGTGGCAGGACGCCCGTGGCACGGAGCTCAACGTCCACGTCAACATCTCCGGACGCCAGCTCGCCTCGCCGCAGCTGCTCGCCCACATCTCCGAGGTGACGCAGCGGCACCGGCTACCGCCTGCGGCGCTCACGCTGGAGGTCACCGAGAGCGCACTGCTCGACGAGCCGGAGCTGGCGATGGAGCGCCTCGTCGCCCTCGCCTCGATCGGGGTCGGGCTCGCGATCGACGACTTCGGCACCGGCTACTCCTCGCTCGCCTATCTGCGAACGTTCCCGCTCTGCGTCGTGAAGATCGACAAGGCGTTCGTGTCCGGGATGCCGACGTCGACGCAGGACCGCCGCATCGTGCACGCGATCATCGACCTGTCACACGGCCTCGGCTACGACGTCATCGCCGAGGGGGTCGAACACGACGGTGAGCTCGTCGCGCTGCAGGAGCTCGGTTGCGACATGGCCCAAGGCTGGCTCTTCGGACATCCGCTGTCGCCGGCCGAGGCGTTGCTCGTCGCGGCGGCCGCCACCGCTCAGTCGTTCTGAACCGGAGCGACGGTGCTCGACGCACCGGGTCCGTCGACAGTTGCCGGCCGGGCCAGTTCGGCGAGCTCCACCCACACGTCTTCGTCGTCGTATCCGAGCGCCCAGAGCGATGCACCGCCGAGATCGGCTCGGCGCGCGATGTCGACCCGTGCCCGCGCGCCGCTCGCATCGACGTAGTGCACTTCACGTAGCTGTCTGCACGACGTCGACCCGTCGTCCAACTCGAGGGTGTAGGTGAAGCTCCACTCGCCGGTCAGCTCGTCGTAGACGGGGGTCACCGAACGGAGCTCGATCAGCTCGTCGACGTTGCGCGCGGTGACCGTGGTTCGCCCGACATCCTCGCCCTCCGGGCAGGTGCCCGTCGTGGACACCGGCCAGTTGTAGCCGTAGAGGGGCACGCCGAGCACGAGCTTGTCGGGGGTACCCGACGCGTCGATGGCGCCGTCGACGACGCGCCCCACCCACTGGAGAGGGGCGATCGGTCCTGGCTGGTCGAAGGAGTGGTCGTACGCCATCACCCGCACGTAGTCGACGAGCGGCGCGATCGCCGCGTAGTCGTACACCCAGTACCCGCTGTCCGGGCCGGTGCCGGCGTCGTAGACGGGGGGCACGCTGACCACCAGCGTGCGGTCCCCGAGTGCTGCCGCGAGCTCGCGCACGAACGTGACCCAGTTGGGCCTGGTCTCCGCCCACGAATCGCGCTCGTCGGCGAACGCGAACTGCTCGTAGTTCACGTCCACGCCGTCGAACGATCCCTCCTCGACGAAGTCGACGATCGCACCGACGTGGGCCCGTCGAGTGACGGGGTCGGCGAGGATCTCCGCCATCGCCCCGGCGGGCGTCGCGTCGCGGATCGACGGGACGACCTCCGCTCCGGCATCGCGGGCGGCGTCTACGAGCGAGGCCATCTCGTCCACGGACGCGTTCGGGTCGAGGGCGATCGTGGACGCTCCGGTCACCTGGTATCCGAACGGCGAGACCTGGCGGAGCAGATCGCCGTGGTCGGCCAGCACGTCGAGGGAGTCTTGGATGGTCCAGTAGGGCGCCCAGGCATCGAGGGGCACATCCGGGGGTGGCTGCTCGTCGCCGGAGCGCACCACGGCAAAGACCGTCGCCGCGACGACTGCCACGGCGGCTGTGGCGAAGAGCAGCGCGCGCCGGCGACGGACCGCGACGCTCGGCCGCACGGGAGCCGAGCCGCTCTCTTCTTCCACCGCGTCGCTCGTCACAGAACCTCGGCCGGGCTCGTCGCGGCGGTGATCCGACGGATGGTTGCCAGGTCGACCTCGGTCAGCGAGGTGAACCGCCAACGCCCGGGAGACTCCGGCACGTCGACGACGTTCGGGACGACGACGACGGTGCAGCCCGCCGACTCCGCAGACGCGGCACCTGTCGGTGAGTCCTCGATCGCGATGCAGGCCGTTGCCGGTACGCCGAGCGCGGCGGCCGCGGCGAGGTACGGCTCCGGGTGGGGTTTGCCGTTCGCCACCTCGTCGCCGGTGATGGTCACCGCGAAGCTGCCGGCCGGCAGGGCCGACACCACCGCATCGGCGAGACGGCGCCACGACATGGTGACGAGGGCACACGGCACGCGTGCCGCGGCCAACTCGGCCAGCAGCGCCAGGGCACCGGGGCGCCAGGGCACCGCGTTGGCGATGCTCTGCATCACGGCGTCGAGCATCTGCTCCACGATCACCCGCGGCTCCAGTTGCACGCCGCCGTTCGCTCGGATGTAGGCGGCCGCGTCGAGCAGGTCAAACCCGACGATCGCGCGCGCGTCTTCGTGCGACCACGTGCCGCCGTGAGCGGCGACGATCTGGTGTTCGGCGGCGATCCACGCCGGTTCGGTATCGACGAGGGTGCCGTCCAGATCCCACAGGACGCCAGCAGGTACCGCGTTCGGCTCGCTCGGCATGGCTGCATCTTCGCGGACGGTGCCGTCCGAACCCGATCGGCACGGGGCGTACGATCGGCGCACCAATCGACTTTGGGGGTACAGCCATGTCGGTTCACTCGTCTGCCGAACCGTCTTACGACGCCGGCTCCACCGAAGTCGCGCTGCTCGAACAGACCATCGACGAGAGCCTGCGCGGCGCCGTCGCCCGACGAGGTGGCCACGAAGCGCTGGTCGTACGCCACCAGGGCATCCGTTGGACCTACGACGAACTGGACGCACGCGTCGACGACCTGGCTCGCGCACTGCTGGCGAGCGGGATGGAGGCGGGCGACCGCGTCGGGCTCTGGTCGCCGAACAGGTCCGAGTGGGTCGTCGCCCAGTTCGCGACCGCCCGCATCGGCGTGATCATGGTGTGCGTCAATCCCGCGTACCGCACGTCGGAGCTGGAGTTCGTGCTCAACCAGTCCGGCTGCAAGATGCTGCTCGCCGCCCCCACCTTCAAGACGAGCGACTACCGGGCGATGTGGGACGAGGTGAGCGAGCGGTGCCCGGGAGTGGAGCAGGCGGTGTTCTTCGACACCGACGAGTGGAGCGCACTGGTCGCCCGCGCACCCGAGGTTGACGACGCGACGCTGCTGGCGCGGACGCGCTCGCTCGGCAACCACGACCCGATCAACATCCAGTACACATCCGGCACCACCGGCCTGCCGAAGGGTGCCACCCTCACCCACCGCAACATCTTGAACAACGGCTTCTTCGTCGGCGAGGCGTGCGGGTTCACCGAGAACGACCGGGTGTGCATCCCGGTGCCCTTCTACCACTGCTTCGGGATGGTCATGGGCAACCTCGGGTGCGTGTCGCACGGGGCGACGATGGTCGTGCCGAACGACGCGTTCGAGCCGATCTCGGTGCTCGAGACGGTGCAGGCGGAGCGCTGCAGCGTGTTGTACGGCGTGCCGACGATGTTCATCGCCGAGCTGTCGGTTCCCGACTTCGACACCTACGACCTCACGTCGCTGCGCACGGGGATCATGGCCGGCTCTCCGTGCCCGGTCGAGGTGATGAAGCAAGTGATCGACCGGATGCACATGAACGAGGTGACGATCGCGTACGGCATGACCGAGACCTCGCCCGTGTCCACGCAGACCGGTCCCGACGACTCGATCGACCAGCGCGTCGGCAGCGTCGGCAGGGTGCACCCCCACGTCGAGATCCGCATCGCCGACCCGGAGACGGACGCGACGGTGCCCCGCGGCACCGCCGGGGAGTTCCAGACACGCGGCTACTCGGTGATGCGCGGCTACTGGGAGGAGCCCGACAAGACGGCACGGGCGATCGACGCCGAGGGCTGGATGCACACCGGGGACTTGGCGGTGATGGATGCCGATGGTTACGTCAACATCACCGGGCGCATCAAGGACCTGATCATCCGCGGCGGCGAGAACGTGTCGCCGCGCGAGATCGAGGAGTTCCTGTACGGCCATCCGGAGGTCGTCGAGGTGCAGGTGGTCGGTGTACCCGATCCGCGTCTCGGCGAAGAGGTATGCGCGCTAGTGCGCGCGACCCCGGGATCGACGCTCGACACCGCTGCCGTCCGCGAGTTCTGCGAGGGCCGCATCGCCCACTACAAGGTGCCCCGCTACGTGCTCCGCGTCGACGAGTTCCCGATGACCGTCACCGGCAAGATCCAGAAGTACAAGCTGCGCGACACCGCTACGGAGCGACTCGGCCTCCACGGGCTCGGCCCGACCGCATGACGGCAGGACGGCCATGACGGCCATGACGGCAGCACGGCCGTACTACGGCA
Source organism: Actinomycetota bacterium (assembly GCA_016700055.1). Lineage (NCBI taxonomy): Bacteria > Bacillati > Actinomycetota > Actinomycetota bacterium. Next base: position 1,612,189 of record CP064997.1, on the reverse strand, counting down.
GCGCCGCCGCGCAGCCTCCGCTCCACTCGCCGGTGCAGTCGTAGCGCTCGTCGACCGTGGTGACGACGCCGGCCGGGAACTCGACGGTGGCGACGGTGACCACCCACTTCGGTGCGAGGTCGGTGATCGGCACCGCCACCACCTGGCCGCCCTCGACGTTGACGATCACCTCGCCGTCCGCGTCGGGAGAGCCGTTACCCCAGTGCTCCACCAGCACCGTGTACGTAATCGGCTCCGGGTTCGTCAGGATGATGTTCTCCGGGCCGAACGAGCCGGTGTCGTCGATGTCCTTCACCGGGTCGTCAGAGGCATCACCGAGCACACCCCAGTCCGGCGAGCTGCCGATGCAGGTGGTCCAGGTGCAGTCGTTCGAGTAGGAACCGTCGTCGGTGCGGTCGTTGATCGCACCGCCTTCACGCACGAGGTGCAGCTCGAAGTCGTCGCCGAGGTCATCCCAGGTGAGGGTCACCCGCAGGGACGCCGACGTGCAGGCACCGGTCGCCGGTCGAAGCACGGCGCCCGAAGACCCAGCGTCGTTCTCCCACGCCAGCTTCACGGTCTGCTCCCCGCAGAAGAGCGGCACGGTGACCGCGAAGCTGCCATCGGTCTCGGTCGGCACCCGCCCGCCGAGCGAATGCCCGCTGGCGTCCTCGACGAAGAACGTGCCGGTGCCCTCGGTACCGGACACAGTGCCGGCAAGCGTCAGCGTGGTGGCCTCACCCACGTCTGGGGTGAAGTCCGTGATCCCCGAGACCTCGGTGCACCCATCGCACTCCACGAGACCCGGCTCGGAGGCGTCCGGCAGCGGGTCGCTGAGCCCGCTGACAGCTGTGTCGCCGGTCGTGTCCTCGGTCGTGTGGTCGGTCGTGTCGTCGGTCGAGTCGTCGGTCGTGGCCTGAGTCGTGTCCTCGGTCGTGGCCTGAGTCGTGTCCTCGGTCGTGGCATCGGGGTCGGTGCCGCCGATCTGATCCGACGAACTACAGCCGGTGACCAAGGCCACTGCCGCCAAGGCTGCCGCCACGGCAAACAAGGCAGAAGAGACGGTGGGTGCGCGGCGCGGTGACATGGCGCCTCCTTCGACGGACGGACGAACGCCGCCCGAGTCGTGTTCCGGCTCAACGGTGCGCCGCGCCCGCGCGCGGGTGTAGAGCCAAAGGTCCACGGCAACTCCCGTGTTTGCGCCGCTCCCGCCGCGGGAATGCCCGCACATGTTCGCTCTCCTGCGCAAGGTCGCCCGTCCGTTCACCCGGACTGCGCTCATCGCCTTCACCTGGTCCCACCGCCACGAGGTGCTGCGCTGGGGGCGTTCCTTCTGGCTGGAACTGCGCCGCGGTCCGCTCGACCTGAACCGCCTCTACAGGCTCGGGCGCGTGCTGTGGCACATCAGCGCCGACGAGACGCTCGCCGGGGCGAAGCAGCTTCGAATCGTGCGCATCGACGGCGACTCGGTGGTGCTGGACACCGAGCCCGGCTGGCGGGGCACCCCTCGGCTGGTGATGAGACTCCACGAAGTAGGCGGCGTGAATCGCATCGTCGACTCCGTCGGCCGCGAGTTGTCGCCGGCGATCGCCGCGGTTGCCTGAACGCAGGCGCCCCACCTGGCACCATCTATCAGGTGTTGTTCTCCCCGATTCGCCAGACGATCGAGTTCGACCACGGCGCCGACCATCTCGTCGGCGATCTCTTCCTGCCCCAGACCGCGAGCGATGCGCGCCCCGTGCCCGCCGTGGTGCTCGTCGCCGGCTCGGGCCCCGGCAGCCGAAGGTGGGAAGACATCGGCGAGCGGTTCACCGCAGCTGGGTTGGCGGTGTACTCGTACGACAAGCCCGGTGTCGGCGAGTCGAGTGGCGACTGGACCAGACAGACCATCTTCGATCGCGCGGCGGAGACGCGTGGCGCCGTCACCGCCGTGGGGGCGGTGCCTGGTGTGGACGCAGGCAAGGTGGCGCTCTTCGGCGGTAGCCAGGGCGGCTGGGTCGCCCCCCTCGCGGCGGCCGGTTCCGAGATCGCCGCGGTGTGCTTCTTCTCCGGCCCGGGCGTGACGGTTGCGGAGAACGAGCAGTGGCAGATCGAGCATCGCGGTCGCGCGGAGGGCTACAGCGAGGACGAGATCGCCGCCGCGCTCGCCCTGTTCCAGCGGCTGGTGCAGCGCTTGCGCGCCGGAGACGATGCTCACGACATCATCGCCTCCGAGACCGCGGCGCTCGGCGAACCGTGGAGCCGGATCGTCGAGATCGCGAGCGTGGAGGAGCTGAACTTCTTCGCCGGGATCGCGGACTACGACCCGGTCGCGGCCCTCGAAGCGCTGCGCTGCCCGCTGCTCGCCGTATACGGCAGTGCCGACGTGTACGTACCCGTGCAGGCGAGCATCGCCGCATTGGAGGCGGCATTCGCCCGATCTGGGCACACCGAGCACGAGATCGTGATCTTTGACGGCGCCGACCACGGCATCCGCACACCCGATCCGCAGACGGGCCAGCCAAGGCGTGCACCGGGCTTCTTCGAGCTCGTCGTCACCTGGCTGTGCCGAGTCCTCCGGTAGACACCGCCGAGCGCAAGAGAAGGAGGGGTGATGCGGAAACTCGTCTACGCGGCGATCATGTCACTCGACGGCTTCATCGAAGACGAGGACGGCCGCTTCGACTGGGCGGTACCCGACGCCGAGGTCCACGCGTTCGTGAATGCCCTCGAGGCGTCCATCGGAACCCACCTGTACGGCCGCAGGATGTACGAGACGATGGCCGTTTGGCAGACGGCCGAAGACGACCCCAGCCTCACGGCCGCCGAAGCGGCCTACGCCGCGCAATGGCAGGCGCTGGACAAGATCGTGTACTCCCGCACGCTCGACGACGTGTGGACGCCGCGCACTCGGCTGGAGCGCACCTTCGACGCCGAGGCCGTCGTTCGACTGAAGCAGGATGCAGGTTCCGACATCAGCGTCAGTGGACCCGGCCTGGCCGAACACGCCTTCCGCGCCCGGCTCGTCGACGAGATCCACCTCTTCGCCATCCCGGTCGTCGTCGGCGGAGGCAAGCCGGGCATCCCTCGCGGAGTCAAGCTGGATCTCGAGTTGCTCGCCGAGCGCCGCTTCGCCAACGGCGTCGTCCACGCGCACTACCGCGTTGTCAACGTCCAGTAGGCGTTCCCCATGTTTCTTGAGGTGGCAGGACTGTGCACTGCGAACTCAACTACCAACGGAGCCGGTCAGCTCCGAAGTGTCTCAAGCAGGAGGCCGGGCGTAGCCCGGAATACTCCGTCGTTCGACACGAGAGGCACGCCCAGTCGGATCGCCGTCGAGGCGATCCACCGGTCGGCGTCGTGCTCTCGCTGATGGAGTGCGTGACCGATTCGTGCGCAGGCAGCCCTGAGCTCGGAGTACGTCCGGATCAAGTCGTCACCGGAGTGGACGACCTCGGCGCCGGCGATCGCTGTCTCGAGCCGCGAGATCCGGATCGTTCCCCAGCCCCGTAGCAGCGCTCCGTACCGCAGCTCAGCGACCGTCTGGAAAGAGATGAGTTCGACGCGGCCCACCAACAGAGCTTCATAGCGGCGAGCCAACAGCGAGTCGGGGATCAAGCGGGCACTGAAGACGTCGGTGTCAACGACGACAGGGCCGCGAGCCACGGTTCAGCTGAGCACTGCGTCGAGGAACGCGTCGGCTTCCTCAGCGGTGAGATCGTCGATCACATGCTCGCCGTAGGCAGGGTGCGGCCTGGCGCGGCGTAGCAACTCCTCGACAGGAAGCTCAAGGCTCTCGTTCGCGCTGGGCTTTGGTTGCGGGGTCGGCATCTCGCCGGCCAGGTTACCGCAGGCATCCAGCAGGTCATCGGGGCCGGTGCAGCGCAAGTAAGTTCCGGGGCGGTGGGAGGATGAGCCACGAGGTCGCGCTGATCAGCGATGGCAAGGGGTCGGCCGTGATCGGGCACTCCGACGATGTTGCGCGATTCCTTGCCGCCGGAGGGGCAACGCCGTCACACCCATACCGGCGCCAGCGGTCGAGCCTTCTTCGTCAGCTTGACCCCGCCACGCAGCAAGCGGGAGAAGCCATCGGTCTCGCCCTCGGACCTCCCCGACCGGCTCGCCGCGCTCGGGACGAGCCGCTCGAGAGCGCTGCTGCGCCAGGCCTTCGGCGACTTTACCGCAGCCGGCGACGTCCTGGAGCGACTCGCCGATGCGATCCGGTCCCTCGACGCGGCAGCCGAGGAGGAGACCGTCTAATGAGCGTGCCCCGACGCGATGCGAGCAACGGCACCTGGTGGTTCGTCGTCGACCTCCCGGCCGGCGGCGACGGCGAGCGGCGCCAGGCCAAGCGGCGCGGGATCCGGACCAAGGCCGAGGCCCAGGCGGCGCTCGACGAGCTCCGCGTCGGTGTTCGCCGCGGCACCTACGTCGCGCCAGGCCGCCAGACCTTCGGCCAGTTCCTCGTCGACGACTGGCTCCCGGCCATCCGCTCGACGATCCAACCGTCGACCTTCGAGTCCTACAGCCGGAACATCCGCCTCCACGTCGTCCCGGCCCTCGGCGGCGTGCCGCTCCAGCAGATCGACGCCGGGATGCTCAACCGGTTCTACGCCGACCTCCTCGACCACGGCCGCAAGAACGGACAGCCAGGCGGACTCTCAGCTCGCACCGTCCGCTACATCCACTCCATCGTCGGCCGGGCGCTCCGGGAGGCCACCGCGTGGGACCGGCTCGTGCGCAACGTCGCGCCGTCCGCACAGCCGCCGGGCACCGCCCAGGCCCGGTCACCCGAGATGAAGGTGTGGGACGCACCGACGCTCACCCGGTTCCTCGACCTCGTGCACGAGGATCGTCACCAGCCCGCCTGGCTGTTCCTCGCCACAACAGGATGCCGGCGAGGCGAGGCCCTCGGGGTCCGCTGGAACGACGTCGACCTCGACACGGGCCAACGTCGTCCTGCTCCAGACCGCCTCGGCGATCGAGCACAAGCTGGTCCTCGCTCCACGGACCAAGAGCCACAAGCCCCGCCCCATCGAGATCGACCGAGCGACGATCGCTGCGGTCCGAGCGGTCCGGAAGCGCCAGGCCCAGGAACGGCTTCTGCTCGGGCCGGACTACCAGGATCACGACCTCGTCTTCGCCCGTCCCGACGGCCGGCCGCAGCACCCCGAGCACTTCTCCAACGCCTTCGAACGTCGCGTCGCCCGGTACCGGCTACCGCGGATCCGCCTGCACGACCTCCGGCACACGTGGGCGACCCTGGCGCTTCAGGCCGGCGTCGACATCAAGATCGTCTCCGAGCGCCTCGGCCACGCGAGCACCAAGATCACCTGGGACATCTACCAGCACGTAACGCCGACGATGCAGGCCGACGCCGCCGAGACGGTCGCGCGACTCACTTCGGCGCTGACTGAACTGCACTGTCCCTGAGTCGTTCTCTCTCTCCAGGGGACTGGTGCGTCAAGCCACAGCAGGCTCCGCGTACGAATCCGTGGCGGCCACGGATGTGCATGGCGGGGTCGCTGTGGATGATCGGCGCTATGGAAGCCATTGAGGAGCAGACAGGTGCGTCGCTCGACGACGGAGCGCCGAGGTCCTGGCAGGACGTCCCTGAGCTCGACCTCTCGGCCGGCTCGAGTGTGAGCACGACCGGTGAAGGCTTCCCCGTGCAGCCAGCACCGGGAGGCATCGCCTCGCTGCTAGCCGGCGAGGCCGTACATCTCCACGTCGCGGCCGATGATTGCAGCACCGGTGCAGCTGGCAAGCTCCCGGGCTTCGTCGACAAGGCGGCGAACCTCGCTCGAGCCCGCTCCCTGACGGCGTCGGCATTCGGCGAGCCGGACGAGCTCGCGCCCGAGGAACACAGGTGTTTTCCGGCGGCGGCTGGCGGCGATGGCTCCCTCAGCGGCGATGGCGGCGCCGTCGACGTCGCCCATGGTGAGCGAGGCTTGACTGATCGCGAGGTCGATCGGCATGCCCACGGTCACGCTGAAGTCAGCGAGCAGGCCCGAGAGGGGTTGGAGGTGAGCGACCAGCTGGCTCGCGGCGTCGGCATCACGGGTCTGTTCGGCGGCATCGCAGAAGTAGGCGATCGTCGCCGGCCGAACCCAGTTTCGTTGGACACCCTTGAACCCGGCGTCGGCCCATCGGCGCAGGATCCGCCGAGCATCGTCGACGCGATCGGCTTGCCCGTACGCAACGGCGAGGCATCCCTCGTACGCCGCGGTGAAGCCCGGGTTGGCGGCGACCGCGGTCTCGAGGACGTCGATCATCTCGGGCAGGCGTCCTTGGGCGTAGCGGATGGCGAGGAGCAGCGGTCCGACGAGGCCGTTCGGGTCGGTCGAGGCGTCATAGGCGGCGGCGTACAGCTGCCCGAAGGCTTCCTCGGCGCAACGCAGGTCCCCAAGGAGCAGCTGCCGCGTAGCCTGTTGCAGCCCGAGGGTGAGGCGGGGGTAGGCGACGGGTCGGCTCGCCAGCATCGCGGCGACGCGGTCGACGTCGTCGCCGTAACCCGCGAGATCCCCGGCCTCGCGGGCTGACCACGCGCGGGTCATCGTGCCGATGATGACCAGGATCGGCTCGTGGTGCTGCTGGCCGAGGGCGATGAGCTCTTCGGCGACCTGGCGTCGTTGGTCGGGCCGTCCCGGCTCGATCCCGAAGAACCGATTGGCGAGGAGCACGTGACCGAGGGTGACCGGGTCATCGAGCGAGCGGGCCATCGCCAGCGCCTCCCGCGCGAGTTCGTAACCACGCTCAGAGTCTCGGCCAGCACCGATACCGCTTCCCAGCAACGCCAGTATCCGGGCGCGCGGCGCGGACGCCTCCGGGCCGAGCCGCTCCAAGGCCTGCTCGGCGATCGCTTCGAACTCCGGGTCGACGGCGCCGGGTCTCCGCGACGAGCCGTACTGCACCATGGCCTCGGCGATCTCCACCAGCTGCCCCCCGGATCCGTCGCGGAGCGCCAGGCGGCCGGCGTCGCTCAGTACGAGACGCCCATCCGGGTCGCCCGCGTGGGTGAGGGCGCTCCCGAGGCGAATGGTCACGTCGAGACGAAGGTGATGGTCGTGCTCGTCGGCGAGGTCGAGGAGCCCGAGCGCAACGCGGTAGTGGCTCGAGGCCTCGTCGAAACCGAGCGCCTGCTCGGCCAGCCTGCCGGCACGGAGCGAGTAGTCGATCGCCGTGCGCGCGTCGGTCAGGGGCGCCGCGTCGCGCGCGTGGCGGGCCAGGTCGGCGACGACGTCGTCGGTGTCCCCGCGCCGCTCGAGGGCGACGAAGGCCTGATGGTGCCGTCGTCGACGATCGTGGGGCGGAAGCGACTCGTACAGCCAGGCCTGGAAGAGGGCGTGCACGAAGCGGAAGCGGGCCGGCCGCCCTGGTGTCGAGGCGACGAGGCCGGCCGCCTCCCCGGCTTCGAGCGCCGACACGACATCGCTCACGCCCCAGTCGAGGCACGCGGCGAGGAAGCCCGCGTCGAACTCTGCGCCGATCACCGCCGCGGCATTGACGACGTCCACCGTTGAAGGGTCGAGACGCGCGCAACGATCGCCGAGCAGCGCGGCGATGGACGGTCCGCCGGCCGAAGTGCCCGATCGCAGGCGTTCGCGGACCAGCAGGGCGTTCCCACCGGTTTCGGCGAGCACACGCGACGCGTCGAGCCCGCTGACGTCGCCCTCCAGCAGAGCGCCGATCGCATCCTCGTCGAGACCGCCGAGCGCGATGTGTTCGACGTTGGCAAGTCGGAGGAGCTCGCCGAACAAGGTGACCAGGGCGTCGTCTCGTTCGGGGGCCGTGTCGCGGGAGGTGACGATGACCAGCATCGGGCAGCGGCCGCCGACGCGTGCGATGTGCAGCACGGCGTCACGCGTCGAACGGCTGGCCCAGTGGACGTCCTCGACGATGAGTATCAGCGGTCGGGTGCGGGAGGCGCGGCTGAAGTAGCCGTGGAGCTCGGCGAGCGCCCCGGCCTTCTCGTCGAGCGGGTCGACATCTTCGCCCGGCTCGGCGAGGTCGAGCCGGCGACCCAGCTCGGGCGCCACACGGGCGAGCGTGGGTCCTGCCGCCCCGATCCAGTCCAGCCAGGCCGGATCGCCCGGCTGGGTCGCATCGTCGACCAGCACCTGGGCGAAGGGTTGGAAGGGCGCCTGGGTGCCCGCGTAGCAGGAACCCAGCACGACGCGGCCCTCGCCGCTCGCCTCGACGGCGAACTCCGCGACCAGGCGTGACTTGCCGATGCCGGCCTCTCCGGTGACCAACGCCACCATGAGCTGGGGTTGCATCGCCCGCCGCCACAGCTCGGCAAGCCGCTCCTGCTCGTGGCCGCGCCCGACGAACGTCTCCTTGTCGGCGAGGAGCTCCACAGGTCCGGGCACAGACGGCTGGGCAGGTGTCGCCCCCAGGAGGTCGGGCGCACGGCGCGCCAGCTCCCGCCGACTCGACTCCCCGACCTTGCGCAAGATCGCGGACACGTGCGACTCGACGGTCCGGACCGACACGAAGCAACGGGCCGCGATCTCGGCGTTGGTGAGGTGCTCGCCGACGGCGGCGAGGATCTCGGACTCGCGTCGCGTGAGCGCGGCGGGCATCGACGCCGATCCTTCCACCTCATCGACGCGTGCGCCCGCTCCCGCGGTCATCGCGACGGTGTCGGGTCCGAGCCTGCGCGCGTCGCCATCGTCGTCGTCACCGCGGTGACGGTCGAGAACATGGCGAGCACCGGGCAGTGGGTCTCGACGGCGTGGTGCAGGCGCCGGTAGTCCTCCTCGGGGGCCGATCCACCCACGGCGACATGGATCTGCACGGAGCTCGCGCCGGGCGCGACGTCGGGATCGAAGCCGAGGAAGCCCCGTAGATCGGCCTCGCCGCGCACTTCGACCTTGACGGAGTCGATCGGTATGCCGAGCAGCTCCGACCAGTACCGGTAGGTGATCGTCGCGCACGACGCCAGCGCCGCCAGCGCGTACTGGACCGGCGAGGGCGCGGCCCCGCCGCCGCCGGCTGCCCGGGGCTCGTCCGCCATGAACGCGTACCCGCCGGCTTGGATCTGCACGAGGGTGGCGTCACGGAGCTCGGCGCGGACGACGCTCGCGGTCCGGGCGAGCTCGGGATGCTGGCTGAAGAGCACTTGGGCGTCGTCGAGCACCTGCCTGATGGCTGCGGTCATGAGCGAGATCGTCCGGCGCGATCGACTCGCCGTCATCCGTGGTGACCACGGATCCTCGGTGAGCCAGGAATCCGTGCCTGGCCCGGATGGCGCCGCCTCTCGAACAGCAGATCCTCGTCACACAACCCCAACGAAGAGGAGAACCACCATGGCCACCGCAACCATCACCGCATCGCAGGGTCGTCGGATGCCGACGATCATCCTGAGCGCGACGTTCGGTCTCGCCTTGGGCGCCGGCGCGACAGCGGTAACCTTCGCGGCGCTCGATGACGTGTCCCGGGCGAACCCGAGCACCCCTTCAGAGTCCGTCTCAACTGTCCCTGCAGCGCCGAAGACCGTCGTGGGTACCGGCGGCTCGTTCGGCTCGGCTGATACCGCCGAGCGCTGGCTGCTCTCGGAGAACCCGCCGAGCGACGGCTAGGTGCATGTTCGCACCAGGCCCTGCTGATGGGCCTCCGGGTCGTGGTCCTGGGGGGCCGGGATCGGCGGCCTTGCCGCTGGCCTTCGCTTGGCCCGGACCGGGCACCACGTCGACATCCTCGATCGGGACCCCGCACCGCCTGATGACATGGCGTCGGCGTTCGACGGGTGGGATCGCCGGAGCGTCACCCAGTGGCAGCAGTACCACGTGTTCCGGGCTCGCGCTCGCGTCGAGCTCGCCCCCGAGCGCACGCCTGGGATACACGTGCGCCCGCTGACTGTCGTCGGATCGCTGCTCCACGACGATCGGAGGCGTGAGGTCGTCGGCGTCGAGACGTCCGACGGCACTCGTGTCGAAGCCGACGTCGTCGTGGACTGCGGCGGACGCCGATCACCGGTGGCGGGGTGGGTGACCGCCGCCGGCTACCAGCGCGAACCAGCCACGCGGATGAGCTGCGGGATCGCCTACGACACCCGCTACTACGAGCTCGTCGGCGGCCGCGATGCACCGAGGCTCGGTCGCGGCGGGTACGTGCGACGTCGGTGCCCTGACCAGCGCATTCACCGTGTGGGTCCTGTGGGCGAGGGGGGACTTGAACCCCCACGTTCTTGCGAACACTGGCACCTGAAGCCAGCGCGTCTGCCATTCCGCCACTCGCCCGAGTGGAGTGCACACGGTACCAACTCGCCGCGCGGCGCCCAACACCAGCTTCTGTCGGGCGGAGGGCCACCTCGCCGCGGCCAACGCGGCGCAGGCCCCCACTAGCCTCGGGGGCTTCTGTGGGTTTGCAGCAGTTCGAGAACCGATTAGAGCGTATGGTCGAGGGCGTGTTCAGCCGCGCCTTTCGCTCCAGCGTGCGCCCGATCGAGCTCGGGCGCCGGCTTGTCCGTGAGATGGACGAGCACCGCTCCGTCGACGTGAAGGGACGCCGCATCGTCCCGAACCACTTCGTGTTCCATCTCAGCTCCCAAGACCACGCTGGCTTCGCCGACATCGACGAGGCGCTGCTCATCGAGCTCTGCGAGGCGGCGCGGGAGTACGCCCGCGACGAGGGCTACCACTTCATGGGCCCGGTCACCGTCGAGCTACAGGTGAACATGGCACTGAAGCCGGGGCGCTTCGAGATCGACTCGACGATGCGCGAAGGAGGCGGCGGCGCGGGAGCAGGCAGCCTGGTGATGCCTTCTGGCGAGCGCGTGACGCTCGGCGACAACGTGGTCTCCTTTGGCCGCCATCCCGACTGCACGATCGTGCTCAACGACCCGAACGTCAGCCGGCGCCACGCCGAAGTGCGCCCCGTCGGGACGGGCTTCATCGTCGCCGACCTCGGCTCGACCAACGGCACGAAGATCAACGGGCTGCGCATCGACGGCGAGCGCCCCCTCCACGACGGCGACATCTTGAGCCTCGGTACCACGCACGTGCGGTTCGAGGCGTCCTGAGCGGGGGACCCGGCCGCCGATGAGCGACCAGCTACTCGACATCTTGAAGTACGCGCTCCTGGCGCTGCTCTACCTTTTCTTCGCCCGCGTGCTGTGGGCGGTGTGGAGCGAGGTCCGCACCCCCACCGCGCAGAGCGCCGGTCGGCCCGTAGGGCCCGGCGCCGGTCGCGCCGCCGCGGTAGGAACGCCTCCCGCGCAGGCCCATCGGGACAAGCCGCCCAAGGGCCGCCGCGGCGACGTCGCGCGCCTCACGGTGATCGAGCCCAGGGCGCGCAAGGGCCAGCGACACTCCCTCGCCGAAGAGCTGACGATCGGCCGGGCGCCGGGTTGCTCGCTGTCGCTCGCCGACGACACGTTCGCCAGCCAGATCCACGCCCGCGTCTACCGCTCCGACGGATCGGCATGGGTGGACGATCTCGGCTCGACCAACGGCACGTACGTGAACGGCAACCGCATCCGCCAGGCGACACGCCTGCACCCGGGTGACCGCGTGCAGGTCGGCGGCACCGTGCTGGAGGCCGGCTGATGCTCGAGCTGCGTTGGGGGGCCGCCACCCACGAGGGCCTGGTGCGCGACATGAACGAGGACGCCTTCTTGGCCGAACCAGGCATGTACGTGGTCGCCGACGGCATGGGCGGGCACTCCGCGGGCGAGGTGGCGAGCGCTATCGCGGTCGACTCGTTGCGTCGGGGGATGGAGCACGGCTACCGCCGGATGGACGACGTCACCGTCGCGATCCGCATCGCGAACGCCACCATCAGAGCCGAGGCCGGTGCCAGCGCGGATCGCGCGGGCATGGGCACCACGCTCACCGCGCTGGTGGTGCTCGACGAGGAAGAGCACGTGCTTGCGCTCGCGAACGTCGGCGACTCACGCACGTACCGCCGGCGAGCGGGTCGGCTCAGCAGGCTGACGATCGACCACAGCTACGTGCAAGAGCTGGTCCAGGAAGGCCAGATCACGCTCGAAGAAGCGCGGCTGCACCCCCGGCGCAACATCGTCACCCGGGCCCTCGGCATCGACCCGCGGGTGAAGGTCGACACGTGGACGATCACCGCCGCCACCGGCGACCGGTACGTGCTGTGCAGTGACGGGCTCGTCGACGAGGTTCCGGACCACGAGATCGCCGAACTTCTTGCCGGGGTGTCCGACCCGCAGGCTGCGGCCGACCAGCTCGTGGCGATGGCGAACCGTCACGGAGGGCGCGACAACGTCACCGTCGTCGTCGTCGATGTAGCCGCCGGCGCCGATCCGGCAACGCTTCCCGACGACGGCCCCGGCGAGCCGCGCTGGGCAGAAGGCATCGCCGAGCCGGCGCATTGGGCCGACGACGACTCGACGCAGCCCGCTGCCGACGACGCCACCGAACTGATCGAGGGTGTGCCCGCCGACGACACCGCGCTGCTCCCCGTCGTTCATCCCAGCCGATCACCGGACGCCGACGAGGCCGCCGCGCCGGCACGCGCGCGTCGCCGGTTCGGTCTCGGCGCGTTCCTCTTCTGGTTCGTCGCGGCGGCGATCCTCACCGTCGCCGTCGTCGTCGCCCTGGTCGCGCTGCGCGGCGACGGGGACGACCCCGCGCCGAGCACGACCAGCTCCACCTCGACCGCGCCCACCACATCGACCTCGTCGAGCACGTCGAGCACCTCCACGACACCGGGCGCGACGTCGGCGCCGGGCACGACCGCACCTCCCGGCACCACGACACCATGAGCGTGGTGAGCTTCACCGCCCACCGACGCTCGGCCGAGCTGGGGCTGGTGGTGATGGCCGGGGTGATCACGGGCGGGGCCTACGTGCTCGCCTCGCTCGGCCAGAACTCGGTGATCCCGCCGATCATCCTGCCGTTCCTCGGAGTGGTGCTCGGCCTGCTCGTGGTCGCGCACCTTGCCGTACGTTTCCTCGCTCCCGGCGCCGACCCGACGATGCTGCCGCTCGCCGCGGTGCTCCACGGCCTCGGGTACGTGATGCTCGCACGCCTGTCCGAGCGTCTGGCCGGGCTGCAGGCGGTGTGGAGCTTCGTCTCCGTCGGTGCGTTCGTGGCCGTGCTGCTGGTCGTGCAGCGCGTCAACGACCTGGCGCGGTACAAGTGGACGTTCCTCGCCACCGGTGCCGGGCTGCTGGTGCTGCCGATGCTGCCCGGCATCGGCTTCAGCTCCGGCGGCGCTCGCATCTGGGTGAGCGTCGGGCCGGTGAACTTCCAGCCGGGCGAGTTCGCGAAGCTCGCCCTGGCGCTGTTCTTCGCCGGCTACCTGGCCGAGCGTCGAGAGCTGATCGCCGCCGGCACTTGGCGGGTCGGCCCGTTCAACCTGCCCGAGCCGCGCCACCTGCTGCCGATCCTGCTCGCGTGGGGCTTCTCGGTGATGGTGATGGTCGGCCAGCGCGACCTCGGCTCGTCGCTGCTGTTCTTCAGCTTGTTCGTGGTGATGATGTGGGTCGCCACCGAGAAGGCCAGCTACCTCGTCCTCGGCTTCGGGATGTTCGCCGTCGGGGCGGTGATCGCCTACCAGATGTTCTCCCACGTGCAGGACCGGGTGGCGATCTGGATCGACCCGTGGGCCGACTACGAGGACAAGGGGTACCAGATCGCGCAGGCGATGTTCGCCCTCGCCGACGGCGGCATCACCGGCACCGGCCTCGGCCTCGGCGACCCGGGACGCATCCCCGCGGTGAAGAACGACTTCATCTTCGCGGCCATCGGCGAGGAGCTCGGCCTGCTCGGCGCGACCGGCGTGCTGATGGCGTTCCTGTTGCTCGTCGGCGCCGGCCTGCGGACGGCGGTGCGCACAGACCGACCGTTCGAGAAGCTGCTCGCCGTCGGCCTGACCACGATCGTCGGTGTGCAGGCGTTCATCATCGTCGGCGGGGTGATCCGCGTCGTGCCGCTCACCGGGATCACGCTCCCGTTCACCAGCTACGGCGGTTCGAGCCTGCTCGCCAACTACATGTTGCTCGCGCTGCTCGTGCGCATCTCCCACGCCAGCTCCGTCCGGCTCGGCGAGGTTCCCGACGCGCCGACACTCGGCGAGCGCTGGGCGGCGCGGCGTCTGGTGCGCGCCGCGCGCCGCGCGCACCCCGACGGCGACGACCCGACGCTCTTCGCCCCGGAGCGAGCCCGGTGAACGCTCGCATCCGCCACCTCGCGCTGGGGTTGATGGTGTGCTACGTCGCGCTGTTCGTGCAGCTGAACGTGCTGCAGGTGGCCAGGCAGGAAGAGCTCGACGCTCACATCCTCAACAACCGCCAGACGGTGCGTGACTTCAACCGTCCCCGCGGCGAGATCGTCACCGCCGACGGCGTGGTCGTCGCGATGTCGGAGCCGACCGAGACCGGCAGCGAGTTCGCGTTCCAGCGTCTCTACCCCACCGGCGACCTGTTCGCGAACGTCAGCGGCTACTACACGTTCAACTACGGCTCCACGAGGCTCGAGCGCACGCAGAACGACGTGCTCAGCGGTCGCACCGCCGCGCAGCGGCTGAAGGGGCTGTCGACGCTCTTCACCGGCGACGACACCAGCGGCTCCGTGCAGCTCACCATGCACAGCGGCCTGCAACAGCTCGCGAAGGACGCCCTCGGCGCGCGGGAAGGCAGTGCTGTGGTGCTCGACCCGCGCACCGGCAAGGTGCTCGCGATGTGGAGCTACCCGACGTTCGACCCGAACCTCGTCGCGGTGCACGACAGCGAGCTCGCCGGCGACGTGCTCGAGTTCTTGAACGCCGCCCCGGGAAAGCCGATGCTCTCCAACGCGTATCAGGAGCGCTACATGCCGGGCTCCACCTTCAAGGTCGTCACCGCCGCGACCGCGCTCGACGCCGGGCTGATCGACCTGTCCAGCTCCTGGCCCGACGAGGTGGAGTGGGTGCCGCCGCAGACGAACGACCCGATCCAGAACTACGGCCGCACGCTCTGCGGCGGCGACCTGGCCGAGGTGTTCCGCCGGTCGTGCAACATCCCGTTCGCGAAGACCGCCGTCGAGCTCGGTGCGTCCACGATGGTCGCGGGGACGAAGGCCTTCGGCATCGGCGAGCCGATCCCGATCGACCTCCCGAACCCCGCGGCGAGCACGTTCGGTGAGGTGTCGGACTTCGTCGACCGGGTGCCGCTGCTCGCCATCGGTGGCTTCGGCCAGGGAGACACGGCGATGGTGCCGCTGCACATGGCGATGATCGCCGGCGCCATCGCGAACGGCGGGGTGATGATGCAGCCCTACGTGGTCGACACCACGCTCGACCACGGGGGTCACGTGCTCGACCACACCGAGCCCACGGTCTGGAAGCAACCGATGACGAAGGAGACGTCGCTGATCCTCACCGGTTTGATGGTCCAGGTCGTCAACGAGGGCACCGCGAGCTGCTGCATGACGCTCGCGAACGGCATCCAGGCAGCGGCCAAGACGGGCACCGCGCAGCTGAACGCCGCCGGCGAGGAGGAGCGCTCACACGCTTGGATCATCGCCTTCGCCCCCGCGGAAGCACCGCAGTTCGCGGTGGCCGTGATGCTGAAGGGGACCGACGCCGAGATCTCCGCCGGCACCGGTGGGGCGCTGGCCGGGCCGATCGCGAAGCAGCTCCTCGACTACGCGCTCGCCAACCTGCCCGGCTGACGCCTGTTCCGCCGCGCGCCCTGACGCCAGGGGCGCGGGCCGGCTGGGTAACCTGCGCCCGCACTATGTCGGGCGGTGATCGCACGATTCTGAACGACCGCTACGAGGTACAGCAGCGGATCGGGCGCGGCGGCATGGCCGACGTGTTCTTGGCGCGCGACCTGCTGCTCGACCGGCCGGTGGCGATCAAGGTGCTGTTCCCCGAGTTCGCCACCGACCCTGCGTTCGTCGAGCGATTCCGCCGCGAGGCCCAGTCGGCAGCGAACCTGAACCACCCGAACATCGTCGGCGTCTACGACTGGGGCCGCAGCGGTAGCACCTACTTCATGGCGATGGAGTACGTGCAGGGCCGCACGCTCGCCGACATCTTGCGCGTCAACAAGACCCTGAGCGCCCAGCAGGCGTCCGAGGTGGCGATGGAGGTGGCCGCCGCGCTCGGCTTCGCCCATCGCAACGGTGTCGTCCACCGAGACATCAAGCCCGCCAACATCCTCATCGGCTCCGGCGGCCAGGTGAAGGTCGCCGACTTCGGCATCGCCCGCGCGCTCGGTTCGGCGGTCGAGTCCAACCTCACCCAGGCGGGCGCGGTGATGGGAACGGCGACGTACTTCTCGCCCGAGCAGGCCCAGGGTGCCCAGCCCGACCCGCGTAGCGACCTCTACTCGCTCGGCATCGTGTTATACGAGATGGTCGGCGGCCGCCCGCCGTTCAGCGGCGAGAACCCGGTGGCCATCGCCTACAAGCAGGTTCACGACGCGCCCCAACCGCTCAACCAGCTGGCCCCCGACGTGGCCCGGCCGTTCGAGGCGATCGTGGCCAAGCTGCTCGCCAAGAACCCCGATGTGCGCTACCCGACGGCCGAGGCGTTGCGCGACGACCTGCGCCGCTTTCGCGAGGGCCAGCCGGTGCAGGCGCTCGTCGCCTTGGCCTCACGCGGCGGCACCCCGTCGGGTGGAGCCACGCGGCCGATCGGCGCCGCGGCCGCCGGCGCCGCGGCAGGCGGGATCGCCGCCACCACCGCGATGCCCCAGGTCGGATCGACAACGGCGATGCCGCGCACGACGATCCTCACCGCTCCAGGCACGCAAGGCCCGCACGGTTACGACGAGAACCTCTCCGGCCAGTACTTCGAACCCCGCCGCAGCCGCACGGGAACCGTGCTCACCGTGCTCGTCGCCCTGCTCGCGATCGGTGCTCTTGTCGCCGGCGGGATCATCTTGTACCGGACCCTGACGAAGGAAGAAGAGACCGCCCCGCCGATCGTGCTCGAAGACCTCACCGACATGCTCCTTGCCGACGCGGTCGCGATCCTGGAGAGAGACGGGCTCGAATACGAGCCGATCGACGAGGTGAACGAGACCGTCGGCGAGAACGTCGTCTGGGGCCAGGATCCAGGCCCTGGCACCGAACTGCAGCCCGGAGACCTGGTGCGGCTCACGTACAACCCTGCCAAGGCGCCGGTGAGCGTCCCCCCGCTCAAAGGCATGACGCTCGAAGATGCACAGGCGGCGCTGCTCGATCTGGGCCTGATCGTGGGCGAGGTCACCCCGCGGGTGGACGCCTCGGCCCCGGAGAACACGATCATCGACTCCACCCCGCGCGCCGGCGAGCAGATCCTGCCCGGAGGCATCGTCGACCTCGTGGTCAGCGAAGGCAGCGGGGTGGCATCCGTCCCGAACGTCGCCGGCCAGACCGAGGCCGCGGCCACGACCTTGTTGCAGGGAGAGCCCTACCGCCTGGTGGTCACCCGCGCCGAGGAGCCGAGCGACGACGTCGAGGCCGGCCGCGTGATCCGCACCGACCCTCCGATCGGGTCCGACGTCAACATCGGATCGGGCATCCGCATCGTCGTGTCGACGGGCCGTGCGCTGGTCGCCGTGCCCCCGGTGACCGGGCTCACCGAATCGCAGGCCCGCTCGCAGCTCAGCGCCGCGCCGCGCAACTTCAACGTGGACGTCAGCTACGTCAACGTGCCCTTCGGCGATTCGAACGACGGCCGGGTGATCTCCCAAGATCCAAGTCGCGGGGTCGAGATCGCTCCGGAGAGCACAGTGCGGATCACGGTCGGCAGAGCGGTCGCGCCGCCCACCACCTTGCCCCCTCCGGTGACCACCGCCCCACCGACTTCACCGCCTTCCGTGCCTGCCACCACTGCGGCCCCCGGGACGACGACGACTCCATAGCCGCCCCGGGTCATCCCTTTCGGGTACCAGCGCGGCGGTCGAGCAGGTTCGCGAGCAGGTCGTGACCCGACGTGGTCAGGATGCTCTCCGGGTGGAACTGCACTCCCTCCACGTCGAGCTCACGGTGGCGAAGACCCATGATCGTGCCGTCGGCCGATTCGGCGGTGATCTCCAAGCAGGCGGGAAGCGAGTCGCGATCGACGACGAGGGAGTGGTAGCGGGTGGCCTCCAGCGGCGACGGCAACCCCTCGAAAACTCCGACTCCGCGATGGGTGATCCAGCTCGTCTTGCCGTGCATCAGCTCGGGCGCCCGCACCACGTGTCCTCCGTAGACGTGTCCGATCGCCTGCAAACCGAGGCACACCCCGAACACCGGCACGCCCTGCTCGGCGCAGGCCAGGACCAGGTCGCAGATGATGCCTGCGTCCTCCGGCCTGCCCGGACCCGGTGAGAGCAAGACGACGTCAGGTGCCAACGCGAGCGCCTCGTCGACGCCGAGCGCGTCGTTGCGGTAGACGATCGGCGCCGCGCCGAGCTCGCCGAGGTACTGCACCAGGTTGTAGACGAAGCTGTCGTAGCTGTCGATCACCAGCACCTTGGTCATCGCGCCTGCCCTCTCCTCACCGACGTCCCTGCCCAGGTCCCTGCCCACGCACCCTCAGCTTCGCACCGCTCGGCGCGATCGCCCCACATCGTTGCGGCCCGCCTACACTGCCGTACCCGTGGCACCTCCGAAGCGCAAGTCCAGCGGGCGCACGACGCCGAAGGGCACCCGACCCGGGTCATCCCACTCGACGGTGGGCGGACCGCACCACGTGGACAAGTCCGAGCACGGCGTCGTCGCGTCGTCGCGCTACACACCGCCGGTGCCGACGTACATGAAGGAAAGCCCGCGGTGGGTGCCGGTGCTGATGTTCGCGCTGTTGCTCCTCGGCGCCCTCGTGATCCTGCTCTTCTACCTAGGTTGGGTGCCTGGGGACCGCAGCAACTGGTATCTCATCGGCGGCCTGGTGATGATCCTCGGCGGCCTGTACACGGCGACGAAATACCATTAGGACCAGCGGGTTTCCTGCTCCGTCGCCTTTGTCCACAGCCTGGGGACAACCCTGTCGATAATCACAGAGGTGTAACTCTCGTCACTTCGTTCACTCGATCGGCGTGAGGAGATCCATGTCCTCCTGGCAGTGACGCGGCGGCTCGGGGTCTTCCTCGGCGGCGAGTGTCATCTTCAGCTCCAGCCCGCACACACTGCAGCGGTAGCGCACGTCGACCTTGCGCATCTCCCCCGCCGGCGGGGGCTGCGGCAGCGGCTGGGTCATGCTGCGCAGCAGCCCGACGCCGACGCGCCACAGGACGAAGAACAGCACCACCGCGCCGAGCCACCAAACGATCGTCGAGAGGGCGGGCACCCGCGCAGGCTAGCGATGACCACGTTCCTCGGCCCTGCGCGGCTCGCGCTGGTCGATCTCGCCCGGCCCGGCCACCCCGGAAGTGCGATATCTCATGACAGACGGGTGCACTGACATATCGCACTTCCACCTCTGCGTTGGCGTCGGCGGCGGGGTCGGTAGCGTGCGGCGACATGCCCGCCAGCGCCGTGAGCGCCGCGGCGGAGCTCGCGGCCCTTCGCCTCGGCGTCACGACGAGACACCTGGCCGCCTCGGTCGGACTCAGCCCCCGCGATGTGCGAAGAGCGCTCGAACAGGGCTACCTGTGCGAGCCGATCCCCGGCGTGCTCTCCTTCCCCGACCGCACGCCCCATCACTGGCACCACCGTCTCTCGACGGTGACCGCAGCCGGCGGCGACCACGCCGTCGTCTCCCACCGCGCCGCCGCGCGGATTCATCGCTTCGATGGCTTCACCGAGGCGCCGATCGAGGTCACGACGCAGCGGCCGCGCCGGCTGATGCTGCCTCGCGACTTCGCAGACGTCGTCACCCACCAGGCGTGCAGCCTCGAGCCAGTCGACATCGTCGAGATGATGGGCCTGCGCGTCACGTCGGTGGCCCGCACGATGGCCGACATCGGCAGCGTCGTCGGCCGCGATGCCGTGTGGCGGGCACTCATCGGGGTGCAGCGCGCCAACGTCAGCCCCCGCTGGCTCTACCAGACGGCTGTGCGACTACACCGGCCGGGACAGGCGGGCACCGGGCGTCTGCTCGGCGCGCTTCGCCGTTGGCAGCAAGAAGGCGTCATGCCCGACAGCTGGATGGAAGAGCTGCTGCACCGGATCGTCGCCGACGAGTCACTCGGCCCGGTCGTACGCCAGTGCCCGATCACCGACCAGTGCGGTCGGGTCATCGCCCGTGCAGACATCGGTTTTCCCGAGGTGCGCCTGGGGCTCGAAGGCCACAGCCGCGAGTTCCACTTCGGCCCCGATGCCGGCGCCCTCGACGAGGACCGCGACCTGCGCTGCGCCCAGCAAGGCTGGGAGCTGCTGTACCTCGGCTGGTACGCCACCCGGCGGCCCGCCGACGTCCATGCGATCGTGCGTGACGTCGTGCAAGCTCGGGCGGCATCGTCGCGAAGTGCGATATCTCAGGACAGACGGGTGCTCTGACATATCGCACTTGCCACCCCGCCGGGCCCGGTCGTCGCGAAGTGCGATATCTCAAGACAGACGGGTGCTCTGACATATCGCACTTCCACCCGGCCCGACCGACCCGACCCGACCCGGTTCCACCAAACCCGGCCCGGCTGGCCAACCGAGCGGCCGGAAGGTCAGCCGAGGCGTTCGATGATCGTGGCGTTGGCCATGCCGCCGCCCTCACACATCGTCTGCAGGCCGTAGCGACCGCCGACGCGCTCGAGCTCGTGCAGCAGAGTGGTCATGAGCCGCGCGCCCGAGCAGCCGAGCGGGTGTCCGAGGGCGATCGCCCCGCCGTTCGGGTTCACCTTGGCCATGTCGGGGTGCAGTTCCTTCTCCCAGGCGAGCACCACCGATGCGAACGCCTCGTTGATCTCCACCGCGTCCATCTGGTCGATGCTCAGCCCCGAGCGCTCCAGCACCCTGTGAGTGGCGGGGATCGGTGCGGTCAGCATCAGCCGCGGATCGTCCCCGGCGAGAGCGAAGTCGACGAAGCGCGCCCGCGGCCGCAGCCCGAGCGACGCGGCGCGCTCCTCGCTCATGATCAAGAGCGCCGAGGCACCATCGGTGATCTGCGAGGAGTTGCCGGCGGTCACCCGCCCGCCCTCCTCCGCCGGTCGGAAGGAAGGCTTCAGCGCGCCCAACTTCTCGAGTGAGGTCTCACGCAGACCCTCGTCGGTCGTCATCTGCGCACCCTCGGAATCACGTACCGGCAGGATCTCCCGCTCGAAGCGCCCCTCGGCAGTGGCCTTGGCCGCGAGCGTCTGCGACCGCAGACCGAACTCGTCCATGTCGTCACGGCTGATGTCCCACTTGTCGGCGATCATCTCCGCCGAGATGCCCTGCGGCACGAGACCGCCCTCCGGGGCGTAGCGGGCGCCCACTCGCGGCCCGAAGGGAAACCCGAACTTGCCGTCGACCATCGAGGCGCCCATCGGCACGCGTGTCATCACCTCGACGCCGGCGGCAACCACCACGTCGTATGCGCCCGCGATCACACCCTGCGCCGCGAAGTGGGCGGCCTGCTGGGACGAGCCGCACTGGCGGTCGACGGTCGTGCCCGGCACGTGCTCGGGCCAGCCGGCTGCAAGCACTGCGTTGCGGGCGACGTTGACAGCCTGCTCGCCGACCTGCATCACACAGCCCATGATCACGTCCTCGACGAGCGCCGGGTCCACACCCGCACGGTCGACGAGTGCCTGCAACACCTCGCCGGCAAGGTCGACAGGGTGCCAGTCCTTCAGCTTCCCGTTGCGCCTGCCGAGCGGGGTGCGGACAGCGTCGATGATGACAGCGGTGGCCATGTGATGACTCCTTCGAGCGGCGCAAACGATGCGTGGTCGAGCGAGTCTGGCGGCGCGCCGTGCCCGCACGCCACTTGGAGAGGGGTACCACCCTCGAAAGCGCGATCGTGACGACCGGGTGCTGGCCGCCTGACAGAATCGCGCTCACACTCGTTCGTCCTTCGACGTCACATCCGGGGAGATCACCATGTCGAGAGCCACCATCAACGAGATCGACGCGATGGTCGCCGGCCAAACGGCGCCGAAGCAGTTCCTGGAGCTGGTCGCGGCGCATGGCTCGAGTCCGGCCCTGCACACGATGAAGCCCGACGGAGGCTGGAACCGCTGGACGCTCGACGACTACGCGGCGCTAGTCGCTCGGGCCGCCGCCGGGATGCAGTCCATCGGCGTGAGGCCGGGCGAGCGGGTGCTGCTGATGATGCGCAACCGGCCCGACTTCCACTGGTTCGACACGGCGGCGCAGTTCGTCCGGGCGACGCCGGTGAGCATCTACAACTCGTCCTCACCGGAGGAGGTCCAGTACCTCGCCAGCCACGCAGAGGCCGAGGTCGCGATCGTGGAGGACGCCGGCTTCCTGGAGCGCATCCTGAAGGTGCGCGACGAGCTGCCCGCGCTGAAGCACCTGTTCGTGATCGAGCCGCCTGCCGACGGCCCGCTGCCCGAGGGGGCGCGCCTCGCGTCCGAACTGCTCGATCAGGGAAGCGCCGACCTGCGGGCGCTCGCCGACGCCACCGAGCCCAGCGACATCGCCACGCTGATCTACACGAGCGGCACCACCGGGCCGCCGAAGGGCGTGATGATCAGCCAGTACAACGTCGTCTACACCGTCGAGCAGCTGAAGCAGTGCATCGCCTTCGACGACTACGTCGGCAAGCGCGGCGTCTCGTACCTGCCGATGGCCCACATCGCCGAGCGGATGATGGGGCTCTACCAGGCGATGATCCTCGGCTACAGCATCTACTGCTGCCCCGACGCGGCCCAGCTCACCGCTCACCTGAAGGAGATCCACCCGGAGATCATGTTCGGGGTCCCCCGGGTGTGGGAGAAGATGTACAACGGCGTCAACGCCGCGCTGGCCGCGAACCCCGAGACCAAGGCGAAGTTCGACGAGGCAGTGGCCGCGGCCCTGGGGATCAAGGCGGCCGAGATCGACGGCTCCGTCACCGACGAGCAGCGTGAGACGTGGGCCTTCCTCGACTCCGTCGCGTTCGCGAACGTGCGTGGGCTGGTCGGCCTCGACGCGCTCGAAGTCGGTGTCACCGGCGCGGCGCCGATCCCGCGCAGCATCCTCGAGTGGTTCAACGCGATCGGTGTGCCGCTCTCGGAGATCTACGGGATGAGCGAGTCGAGCGGCCCGATGACATGGAGCCCGATGCGCAACAAGCCGGGCTTCGTCGGAGAGGCGATCCCGGCCTGCGAGGTGAAGGTGGCCGACGACGGCGAGGTGATCTGCCGCGGCGGGAACGTCTTCCAGGGCTACTTGAAGCAGCCCGACAAGACGGCCGAGACGATCATCGACGGATGGCTGCACTCCGGAGACATCGGCGAGATCGACGACGAGGGCTATCTGCGCATCGTCGACCGCAAGAAGGAGCTGATCATCACCTCGGGCGGCAAGAACATCAGCCCCGCCAACCTCGAGGCCGAGCTGAAGACCATCCCGCTCATCGGCCAGGCCGCGGTCATCGGCGACAACCGCAAGTTCGTCTCGGCGGTGCTGGTGCTAGACCCCGAGGCCGCTCACGTGTGGGCGGCCGCGCACGACAAGCACGAGTCCACGCTGACCGAGCTGGCCACCGATGCCGAGGTGATCGCCGAGATCCAGTCCGGGGTCGACGAGGTGAACACCCACTTCGCCCAGGTCGAGCAGATCAAGAAGTTCACCCTGGTCGGCGAGGAGTGGCTGCCCGACAGCGACATGCTCACCCCCACGTCGAAGCTGAAGCGCCGCGGGGTGAACGCCCGCTACGCGGCAGAGATCGAAGCGATGTACGCCGGCCTCGACTGACGCGAGGCTCAGCCTTCAGCTCCTTTGTGGCGGCAGCTTGCCGAGCAAGCGCCACAGCGCGGTGACGTCGGTCTCGGTCAGGTGGGCCGCGAACTCGCGCTGCACCGCCCGCCGGTAGGCGACGTTCGCGTCGCGCCACACCAAGCGTCCGTCGCGCGTCAGGCTGACCTGCACCGAGCGGGCATCGTCGTCGGGACCCGCTTGATGGCGCAGGACGTACCCCCGGGTCACCAGGCTGTCGATGCGTCGGGAGAGACTGGAGGGCACCGCGGAGAGCGCCTCGGTGATCTCGCGCACGCGCAGCGGTCGGGTGGCCTTCGCGAGCACGGTGAGCAGCTCGAACTGGGGCAGGGACAGGTTGAACTCGTATGCCAGCTCGTGTTCCACCCGTCGCGAGACGAGATCGGCCGCCGTGCTGAACGTGCGCCACACGGCCACCCGCTCGGCGTCGAGTCGCGGCATCTCAGGCGGTGGCCTTCATCGCGTTGGCGAAGACCTCGAGTGCCAAGTCGATCTCGGCTTCGGTGACGACGAGGGGCGGCATCCAACGCAGGCACGTGCCGTAGGTGCCCGCGTTCATGAGGATCAGCTTGCCCTCGCGCAGGCAATGCTGCTGTACGGCGGCGACCCGCGCGGCGTCGTCGAACTCGGTGCCCACCATCAGGCCGAGGCCACGCACCTGCACGATGCCACCGTGCTGCCCTCCGATGGCCCGCAGACCCTCCATCAGCTGTGCGCCGCGAGCCTGCACCGCCTCCATGAAACCGGGCTCGCGCAGCACCTCGATGGTGGCCAGGGCTGCCGCGCAGGCGATGGGGTTGCCGCCGTACGTGCCCCCGTGGCTGCCCGTTGGCCAGCGGTCATCGAGCTCGCGCCGCGTGCCGAGCGCGGAGAACGGGAACCCCGACGCGATGCCCTTGGCCATGCAGATGATGTCGGGCTCGACCCCGTAGTGGTCGACAGCGAACATCTTGCCGGTGCGGCCGAAGCCGCTTTGCACCTCGTCGGCGATGAACAAGATGCCATGTCGCCGGCACCGCTCGATCAGGCCCTCGAGGAAGGCGGGCGGCGCCGGGACGTACCCGCCTTCGCCCAGCACCGGCTCGAGGATCATCGCCGCGGTCTCGTCGGGAGCGGTCATCGACTTCAGCAGATGGTCGAGCCCGTGCAACGCCTGCTCCACCTCGGCTCGCTGGTCTGGCGCGAGCGGGTTCGGGAACGGGGCGACGAACACCCCCGACGGCAGCGGGCTGTGCCCCGAGCGATAGCCCGTCTTGGACGTCGTCATCGCCATCGCCAGGTGCGTGCGACCGTGGAAGCTGCCGGAGAACACGACGACGTTGGGGCGCTTGGTGGCCTGCTTGGCCAGCTTCACCGCCGCCTCGGTGATCTCGGCACCGGAGTTCGCGTAGAAGAACGTGTCGATGCTCGGTGGGGTGATCTCGGCGAGCGCCGCCCCCAGAGGCTCGAGCAGGTCGTGGCGGTAGACGTTCACCTGGGCGTGGACGAACCGCTCGGCCTGGGCAGCGATCGCCGCGGTCACCTTGGGATGCGAGTGACCCGTGGACACGACAGCGATGCCGGCGGAGAAGTCGAGGTACTCCTCCCCGTCGACGGTTGTCACCCAAGACCCACGCCCCGACGCAACCTGCAGGTCGGTGACCGAGAACCACACGTTCGACAGGTGCGACGTCATGAGCGCCAGCCTACGCCTGGCGCGAATGGGGCGTCAGCGGCGGACGAACAGCTCGTCGAACGTCGGGTCGAAGCGCCGACCGAGGTCGGCGAGCTCGGTCTCGAAGTACTGGCGCCGGGTCTCCGGGACCTCCGCCAGCGCGATGACGGTGCCCGGGTGATCCTCGGTGAGGTATGTGCGGAAGCGGCCGCGGTTGTCGATGCGGCCCGAGGTCCACTGCTCCCAACCCATCTCCGCCGCGAGCTCTTCGGCACGTGCGAGATCGGGCGGCCAGAAGCCGAGGTGGTGCATTCCCCCCTCGCCCTGGGTGCGCTCGACGAAGTCGAGAAACGCCGAGGGATGGTCGTCGTGCTGAGCCAGTAGTTGCATTTGCAATGATCCGAGTTGAGCCGTGGCAAGGGTGATGTCGACAGCGCCGCGCGCCGTGCCCAGGTGCTCGTACTCGCTGACCGTGACGTGCTCCTCGAGCAGCCAGGGTCCGACGCCCATCGTGCGTGCCCAATGGGCGACGTGTGCCTGAAGCCGTTCAGGGGGGACGACGTACCCGATGTGACGGACCTCACCGAAGGCGGCGACCGGGTTCATCGCCCGAGATCGTACGCCGGTCTCCGAACTCAGCCAGGGAGGGGGCGACGGCGAGCGAGCACCGTCATCACCAACCCGACCGCGCCGAGGAGCACCGCCGACGAGGCGAGCTCGGTCGGCTCCACCAGGTCGATGGCTACCTGCGACTCGGCCGCGTCGCCCACCAAGTAGGCCGTCGGCAGGACGGCTGCACCGACGAAGATCCCCGCGCCGAGGCGCGACCGCGCCGCCGACGCCAGAGTCAGCATGACCAGCTCCCCGGCGACCACCGAGGAGAGCGCGAGCCGGGCCACCGGGCCGAGGCCCCCCGCCGAGTCGATGATCGCCTGTCGCCGCCATGCACCGAGCACCACCACCGCGGCGAGCCCGAGCGGTGTGGCCCAGATCGGCAGTCGGGTGACGCGGCGACCGGTGCGCAGTCCGGTCAGCGCGCAAAGGAGCGGCGCGACCGCGACGACGGACGCGAAGGTGGCGAGCACCGAGCCGACTTCCCAGAACACCTCGTGACTGCCGTCGCCGAGCACCGCTGCTGCAGCTCGCAGGTGGATCAACGGGATTCCCGACGCCGCGGCGGCGAGGAACCCGATCCCCCAGCCGCTCGGCAGGCGCGCTACGAACAGCGCGCCGAGCGTCACCAGGCCGACGAGGACGAGGGTGAAGCCGGCGCTCGGATCGTCGCTCAAGCTACGGGTCAAGCCGTCGACGGTGGCGAACGGGAGCGACGCCGCGGCGACCGCGACGCTGCCGGCGACGACGGCCGACACCACAGCCACCGCGGTGAGGTCATCGGTGACCGCCTGGTACACGTCTCCCCGACCGGGCAGCACGGCGGTCCGCAGGGTGCGCACCACGGTGCGCTGGTGGTGATGGCCGTCGGGCCGGTGCCACGGCTCCGCGCCCTCGATCCCGGTGCAGGGCTCACATGCCGCGTACGGCGAAACCAGCGGCCGCCCACACGACGCACAGCGCGCGGCCTCGACGCCGAAGGAGGAGTCGACGAGCAGATGAGGTGTCGCGCCGTCCGTCGAGGAGCCAGCGTCCGTGGTGTCTATGCAGTTGTTTCGGCCCGGTCGAGCATGCGCTTGAGCGGCACCTGCACCCTTCTGGCGTTCTTGACACCCACGTTTCCGTTCAACCACCAAGGGTGGCGGCGAGGGCAAGGGCGTCCTCCCACGAGGCACGCTCGGCGAGCAGCTTGCGGAATGGCATCACCAGTCGCGGCATGCTCACGCCGAGGGCCGCGGTGAGCAGGCCACCGCGCCCGTACAGGGCGGTGAACCGGCGCATCACCGGGTCGCCGGCGACGATCCTGACCTCGTCTCCGGGCTCGGCCCGGCCGAGGAACTGGATGCGGGCCTCGAACTGGTCGCTCCAGAAGAAGGGGACCGTGGCATAGGGGACGGCCTCACCCCGTGTCGCCATCATGTACAGGTTCCGTGCTGCGGCCTCACCCTGCTCGGCGGCGTTCGTCCAGTGTTCGATGCGCACCTCGGCGCGGAGCAGGTCGTTCGTCCACCGCGCGACGTCCCCGGCGGCGTAGATCCCCGGAACACCGGCGTTCAGCGTCTCGTCGCACACCACCCCGTCGTTCAGGGTGAGGCCGCTGTCGGCGAGCCAGCCGGTGTTCGGCGCGACGCCGATGCCTACAAGCACGACGTCCGCGGGCACTAGCTCGCCGTCGGCGAGGCGTACGCCGACCACTGCACCTCGGTCGTCACCCACAAGTTGCCCGACGGCGACGTCGCAGCGCAGCCGGACGCCGTTGTCGCCGTGCACCGCGGCCGCGGCGGACCCCATCGCCGCGCCGAGACCGCGAATCATCGGAGCGGATGCTCCTTCGAGCACGGTCACCTCGTTGCCCAAGCGCCGTGCCGTGGCCGCGACCTCGAGCCCGATGAACCCGGCGCCGATGACGACCACCTGTGCCGTGCCGGGCTGCAGCGCGCGGCCAAGAGCCAGCGAGTCGTCGAGCGTGCGCAGCGTGTGGACCCCGGTGAGTGAGGGTTGGCCGGGGAGTTCGCGTGGGGACGCGCCGGTGGCGATCACGAGCCCGTCGAAGTCGACCCGGGTCCCGTCGGCAAGGACGAGTTCGCGCCGCGTGACGTCGAGGCCGCTCGCGCGCACCCCGAGCATCCACTCCACGCCGAGCGAGTCGAGGTCAACCTGCTTGCGCAGCGCGATCCGATCCGGGCCCAACTCGCCGGCGAGGAGCCTCTTCGACAGCGGCGGGCGGTCGTAGGGCTGGTGCGGCTCGGCGCCGACGATCGTGACCTGGCCGCCGAAGCCCTCCTGGCGCAGGGTTTCGGCCGCCCGCAGCCCGGCGAGCGAGGCACCGACGATCGCGACGTGGTCGAGGCGCACGGTCACACCGTGCCGGTAGAGCGCACGGCCTCGTCGATGGACTCCCGCAACACCACGGCCATCGTGTCGATCTCGGACTCCGTAACGGTGAACGGACAGCCGAACATGACGGCGTCGTGCACGGGGCCCGATCCCGCCGGGTAGTACCAGACGTCTCGGCGCAGCCCGGCGGCGACCACCTGCGAGGCCAGCCTGGCCGTGACCGGGAACTGCTCCCCGGTGTCACGGTCGAGTGCGAGCTGCACGCCTACGAACAGGCCGCGGCCGCGGATGTCGGCGACGTGGCGGTGGTCGCCGAGCTCCTCACGCAGTCGCTGCTGGAGCAGCGCGCCCATCGCGGCACTGCGCTCGACGAGTTGCTCCCCTTCGAGTATGTCGAGGACCGCCTCGGCCCCGGCACATGCCGCGTCACTGCCGCTGTAGGTGAAGAACATGAACCCGCCCATCGCCTGGAGCGGCTCGACGACGTCGGCTCTGGTGGCGACCATGCCGATCGGTACGTAGCCACCGCCCAGCCCCTTGCCGCCGACGACGACATCGGGCTGGAACGGGAAGTGCTCGTGGCCGAAGCGCCGACCGGTGCGCCCGAAGCCGGTCATCACCTCGTCGGCGATCAGCAAGATGTCGTGTTCCTTGCACACCCTCGTCACGGTGGACCAGTAGTGGTCGTCGGCGACAAGACAACCGCCCGATGCGCCTGTGATCGGCTCGGCGATGAACCCGGCGATCGTGCTCGGGTCCTCCTGCTCGATCACCTTCACCACCGCGTCGGCGTCGTCCCACGGCACTTTCGGGAAGTCGAGGAGCATGGGTTCGAACCCGGCTTGTCTCCCGGAATGGCTGGCGGCGGCGATCGTCCCGAGGGTCATCCCGTGGTAGCTCGGGTGGCGGCCGACGATCTTCCACCTCTCGGGGCGGCCTTTGGAGAGCTGATACGCCCGGGCGAGGCGCACCGCGGAGTCGGTCGACTCGCTGCCCCCGCTCGTGAAGAACAGCTGCGTGAAGCCTGGTGGCAACCAGCGCTCGACCAGGCGGTCGCGCAGCGCCAGACGGTGAGGCGTGGGCCAGATCGGCACCACATACCCCGCGGTCGCCATCGCGTCGTGGACACGGTCCGCGACCTCGCGCCTGCCGTGGCCGACGTTGGCCACGATCGCTCCGCCGGCGGCGTCGAGGATCCGTCGTCCGTCAGCGGTGAACAGGTAAGAGCCCTGCCCGCCGACCACCAGCGGGCCCGCGACCTGCCCAGGCACGAAAGAGAACCGGTTCAGGTCAGCGGCCGTCATCTGAGCAGGATTCTCGCACCCGGAGACCCCACTTCTGAGCCAGATTCACGGTGAGTGGCGCTCGGTGGCTGTGTACCACGTGGGGTGGTGTGGAGCGCGAAAAACGGCCGCTTCGGTGCGAAATTTCCCTCAAGTCCGCGCCCCGGTTTGACGATCCCGATCCGGTGCCCAAGGGCGGGTACCTGCCCCAGTGCGGGAATCTAGGAGGGAACAACACAATGAGTCTGATCCGTAGAGGGTCAATCGCCGTGCTCGGCGGCATCGCCGTCGCGGGCACGGTAGGGGCGGCGGCGGCCAGCCTCGGCGGATTGAGCTCCAGCTCACTCGGCTCCGACGACGCCATCGTCGCGTCCTGTGACTCCGACGGCATCGTCGTCGCGTACACGACGGCGTGGGACGCCACCGACCAGCGTTACGAGGTCTCGGCGGTGTCGTTCTCGTCGGTCGCCGCGGCCTGCAACGGCCTCGCCTACTCGGTGACGTTGTCGGACGGTTCGACCGCTCTCGCTACGGCCAGCGGCACGGTGTCGCTGTCAAGCGGCGCGTTCTCGGCAGCAGTGAGCGGCGTCGCTGCCACTGCGGTCGCCGGTACTTCACTCGTCATCTCGGGCTGATGTAGCACGCACAGACCCCGGGCTCCCACCGCATGTCCCCCAACCTTCGGACGACGAGCATTCTGCGACCCTTCGCGGCCGCACTCGTGCTCGTCATGGCCTCCGTGGTGGTGGTTCATGCGGTGGGGCTCGGAGGGCTCCACGCCCGGTCGCTCGGGTCGTGGCAGGGAGCGGCACCTTCGACGCCAACCGTGCTCACCTGCGACCGCTTCAACCTCTCCGCACCTACCGGAACGGCGATCAACGGGCGCCCCGTGCGCTCGGTGGCGTCGTGCGGGACGTTCACGTGGGCGACGCACTCGGGCACGTGGTCGATCAGCAGCGGCCGCGCCGGTGCGTCGGGGACGAACGCCACGGCAACGCTGCCGACCACTAGCGCCAGCATCACCGTCGACGCAGAGATGACCGGCCTCGCGTCTGGTCGCATCGGCGGACTCGCGCTGTCGCACGGCGGGACTGGTGGGCGTTACCTCGCCGGCGTCGTCAACGGTCTGACACAGGTCCAGCTGCGTTTGTACAACGGCAGCGCGATCTCGACCCTCGCCACGGCCACGACCACCCTCGCCTCCACCATCCAACTGCGGGTGAGGCGTAGCGCCAGCACGGTCACCATCTCCGTCAACGGCACGGTGCGGCTCACGTACACACTGACCGCCGCGAACCTGACGACGCTGGGGTCGGGCACCCGGGCGGGTCTCTACGCTTCGAACAACTCTCTGCGGTTCACAGACTTCGTGGCGACGCCATGAGCTGGAGACGGGCGGTCTCGTACATCTCCACCCTCGGCGCCGTCGCCGCGCTCGTGTGGTTCTGGCCCGCAAGCCTTGGCGGCGCTACCCGGGCAGTGATGGTCGCCGGCGAGTCGATGGAGCCGAGCTACCACCTCGGCGATCTCGTCGTCGCTCGCGAGCGGAGCGATTTCTCAGTCGGTGACGTCGTGGTGTTCCAAGTGGCCGACGGCGCGGGCGAGGGCGAGCTCGTGATCCACCGCATCGTCGCCGTGCGCGACGACGGCAGCTTCGTGACGAAGGGCGACAACCGCGCGGTCGCCGACCAGTTCCACGTGACCGCCGACGACATCGTCGGCGAGCCCGTGCTGCGCATCCCCTGGGGCGGGCACCTGATCGCCCTGATGCGTCAGGGTTGGTTCCTCGCCGCGGTCAGCGGCGTGCTCACCGCGCTCTTGCTCTGGCCGCGGGGTCGATCGAAGCAGGTTGAGGCAGCACCTGAGGAGGTCGCCGACGACGGACCTGCTCCGGCCATCGGTCTGGCGCTACTGGACGATCCGAGCGTCGTGGCCGAGGCCGAGGCCTGGCTAGCCGAGCAGCTCGCGCAGCACCCGATGGGGATCCTTCGCGACGACCTCGACGCCGCCGGCAGCGCCGGCCAGCTCGAAGAGGTGCGCGATCACCTGTTCCACGGCGATGAAGTCGAGCTCACCGCGGAGTTCCACCACCTGTTCGTGACCACGCCGGACGGAGGACACGATCGGCGACACCGAGTGCTTGAGGTAGGACAGCAGGTGTAAGCGAAGTCCGCGCCGCTCACCCGATCGATACGTTCGGGACCGGTCGCAGCAGACACGTGGCGGCTGTAGTGACGCTCATGTCGGGTGGAGTGGGGTCAGAGTGTGAAGGTGACGCCTTTGGCGGTGAGGGATCCCTTGACGTGAAGCTGGAGACCTGTCGACTCGTTCGGCACCTCGAACACCGCCCAGCCTCGGCGGTTCGACCCCGCAGGGATCTCGCCGTCGAGCTGCGGAAGGTCGACGCCGGCGAAGGCGACGTTCCAGTGTTGGCCGAGTGAGTCGACGATCTCCAAGAGCATGAGCGTGGAAAAAGTCTCCGTCTCGTCGCTCTTGTTGACGACGTCGAGTTCGACGGCCACGAACTTGCGGCCGTCAGCTGGGCGCTCGAACTGGTTGGTCGACACGAACGGGTTCTGGACGGAAGCCAGCGTGACGTCGAGATCGGCCGTGTCGTCGGTGCCACCGACACCGAGTATCGCTGCTTCGATTGGCAGCGAGTTCGGTTCCGCGGCATCGTCGGCTTCGTCGTCAGGCGACGTCACCGAACCGATCGCACCGACCACGCCAACCACGACCAGCAGTCCGAGGAGCACCCACGGCCAACGGCGCTTCTTCTTCAGCTTGTAGCCCTTCGGCGGCTGGAAACGCGGCTGCTGATACGCCTGAACCTGGTGGTATGCCAGGTGCTGGTGTGCTTGCTGAGGCGGAAGGTTCGGGCCGGGAGGCGGAGGTGGTGGCAATGCGTTGCTCATCGACGTTCGTCCTGTCGTATCGATCGGGACGCTTCGAGCCCGATCCCGGATTCGGTATCGGCTTGAATCGACAGCGCCTTGAAGTTCCGATCTGAGCGATGGAAGGCGAAGGACTCGACGCGATCGTCACCGGGCTATTCGACGGGCGGAGTGGAGACGATGGGACTCGAACCCACGACCCCCTGCTTGCAAAGCAGGTGCTCTAGCCAGCTGAGCTACGTCCCCTAGAAGGGCAGCGTCAATCTAGCGAGAGCCTCGTCGGCTTCCGAGCCGACGCGAGAGCGAAGCGGCTCCTAGGGTCGGGCCCCATGACGCAGACGCATCTCGGCGACGGCAACGGCTCAGACGCTGGCCACGGGCCGAGCCCCATCGGACGGGTGCAGTTCGGCGCCTTCCTCGCCCCCCACCACCCCGTCGGTGAACACCCGACGCTCCAGATCCAGCGTGACCTCGACTTCGCCGCGCATCTCGACCGTTTGGGATTCGAGGAGTTCTGGTGCGGTGAGCACCACTCCAGCGGGTGGGAGACGATCGCCTCCCCGGAGATGTTCCTCGCCGCTGCCGGCCAGCGCACGTCCACGATCCGCCTCGGCACCGGTGTGGTCTCGCTGCCGTATCACCACCCGTTCAACGTCGCCCAGCGCATCGTGCAGCTCGACCACATGACCCGCGGCCGGGCGATCTTCGGCACCGGCCCAGGGGCGCTGCCTTCCGACGCCCGCACGCTCGGCATCGACCCGCTGCTCCAGCGCGACCGGCAGGACGAGGCGATGGGCGTGATCCTGCGCCTACTGCGCGGCGAGCCGCGGTTCAGCCACGAGAGCGACTGGTTCACCTTGAACGACGCCGAGCTGCAGCTCCTTCCCCTGCAGGAGCAGATCGAGGTGGCCACCGCGTCGAGCATCTCGCCGTCGGGGATGCAGCTAGCGGGCAAGTACGGGTGCGGCGTGCTCTCGATCGCGTCGACGTCGACCGACGGCATCCAGGCGCTACCCACCCAGTGGGGTTTCGCCGAGGAGGCCGCCGCGGCTCACGGCCAGACCGTCGACCGGCGCAAGTGGCGGGTGCTGATCGCCTTCCACCTGGCCGAGTCGCGCGAGCAGGCGCGAGCCGAGGCGGTTCACGGCCTGCATAGGTGGCACAACGAGTACAACGTGTGGACCCTCGGGCGCCCCGGCGCCCAGCACGTAGCCGACCCCTGGGAGCTGCTCGACCAGGTGACCGCCACGGGCGCGAGCGGGGCTGGGGCGGCCGTCGTCGGCACCCCCGACGAGCTCGTCACCACGATCCGCCGTCTACAGGAGATCACCGGCGGGTTCGGGGTGGTGCTCGGCTTCGCCCACGACTGGGCCAACCGCGAGGCGACGTTGCGCTCGTGGGAGCTGCTCGCGAGGTACGTCGTACCCGAGATCAACGGCTACACACGCGGTCTGTGGAACTCGATGCAGTACCTGCACGACAACCAGTCCGAGCTGATGGCCGGAGCCGGCGCGGCGGTGATGCAGAAGATCCTCGCCCACGAGGGCGCGGCGAAGGCGATGGCGACGACGATGCAACAGATGGCCAGCCAGGCCGAGGCCGCGAACGAGCGCGCGAGCACGTTCCGCCCCGGTGGCGGCCTGCCCACCGACGACAGCTGAACCCCGAGCCGACCCGCCGAGTCGCTAGTCGTCGTCGCTGAAGGCGACCGCGTTCGGGGTGACGTTCATCTTCGGCTCGTACTCGGCCACCTCGACGTGGCGGGCCTCGATGCCGACGGTCGCGCGCAGTTCCTCGCGACAGGTGATGCACGGTCCGTAGAAGCGGGCCTCGACGAGGTTCTGGCAGCGAGGGCAGGTGAAGGCGGGCACGGCGCCCATCGTGCCACCTACGCTGCCGTCGTGCGCGTCGACGTGATGACCTTCCCGGGCAAGCTCTCCGAGATGGGCGCCTTCGCCCACGACGCCCAAAGCGCGGGCTTCGACGGGCTGGTGTTCACCGAGGGCGGGCGAACCGCGTACCTCTCCGCCGCCGCGGCGGCGCTCGGCGCGCCCGGGCTGCACATCTCCACCGGGGTCGCCGTGGCGTTCCCGCGCAGCCCGATGGTGACGGCCTCTACCGCATGGGAGCTGCAGGAGGCGACCGGGGGCCATTTCCGCCTCGGACTTGGCACCCAGGTGCGCGCCCATGTCGTGCGCCGGTACAGCGCACCGTTCGACCCGCCCGGCCCACGCCTGCGCGACTACGTGCAGGCGGTCAAGGCCTGCTTCGCCGGCTTCCGTGGCGAGCCGCTCGACCACCACGGCACCTTCTACGAGCTCACGTTCCTGTCACCGCAATGGAGCCCGGGTGCGATCGACTACCCCGATCCGTTCGTCGACATCGCCGCCGTCAACCCGTGGATGCTGCGCATGGCCGGCCAGGTGGCCGACGGCGTTCACGTGCACCCGATCGGCGAGCCGGGCTACCTCCGCCGCACGGTGGTGCCGAACGTCGAGGCTGGTGCCCTCGAAGCGGGCAGGGAGGAGGCCGAGATCGCCCTCATCGTGCCGGTGATGACCATCGTCGGCGACAGCGAGGCCGAGCGCGCCCACGACCGCGAGCACCTGCGGATGATGATCTCGTTCTATGCAAGTACACCGAACTACGCGTTCATCTGGGACGAGGCTGGTTTCGAGGGAACGACCTCGCGGGTGAGGGAGCGCCAGAAGGCGGGGGACTTCGCCGGGATGGCGGCGCAGATCACCGACGCCCATCTCGAGGCGTTCACCACCGAGGCGACGTGGGACGACCTCGCGGCGGCGCTCACCACGAAGTACCGCGGCCTCGCCACACGCTTGGTGCTGTACAACGCGAGTCAGGAACACGGCCGCGACCGCGAGCGCTTCGCGCGCTACGGCGAGGTGGCTCGCCAAGTGCGAGCGCTGACCGCAGCCTTGCCCGGGACCTAGTCAGGGCACGGGGGTAGCCTCCACGCGTGGCCGGCGATCTCATCTACGCGTTCCGGGTGATGCGCCTGCCGCTGCTCGACGCCGGTGGGGCCGCGATCGGGCGCCTCGAAGACGTCGTCGTCGTCCCCGGGCGGGTGGGCAGCGCCCCCCGCGTGGTCGGCTTCGTCGCCACCAGCCAGCGCCGGCGGATCTTCGTCAACGCGGGCCGCATCGCGGAGCTCGACAGCGACGGCGCCCGGCTGCGCTCGTGGGACCTCGACCTCAACCCGTTCAAGCCGAAGCCGGGCGAGCTGCTGCTCGGCGTCGACATCATCGACGCGCGCGTCGGCGACGAGAAGGTCAGCGACGTCGCTCTGCGCGGCGCGGGCGACGGCCGGGCGATGTGGTGGGAGGTCTCCCACGTACGCCTCGCCAAGCGCACCGCGCTGCGACGCCGGCCGAGCGTGCGCCTCGTCGAGTGGACCGAGGTGCCCCACCTGTTCGCGGCGCGCACCGAGATGGCCGCCGAGGCCGTCAGGCTGCGCGACCTGCACCCCTCCGACGTCGCCGCGGCGGTGCGCGCTCTGCCCCTCACCCAACGCCGCCAGCTCGCCGAGGCGATGGACGACGAACGCCTCGCCGATCTGCTCGAGGAGCTTCCGGAGGCAGAGCAGCTCCGCCTCATCGAGGGTCTCGATCTGGACCGCCTGATCGGCGTGCTCGACGAGATGGAGTACGACGACCTGGCCGACCTGCTCGCCGAGATGCCCGGCGAGCAGAGGACGCTGATCCTCGAGGCGATGGACGACGAAGAGGCAGACGTGGTGCGGCGCCTGCTCGCATACGAAGAGGGCACCGCCGGCGGGCTGATGACGCCGGAGTTCATCGTGCTCGGACCGACGGCAACCGTCGCTGCGGCCCTGGCCGCGATCCGCGACCCGACCTGGCTGGTGTCGATCGCCACCCAGGTGTTCGTGTGCCAGCCGCCGTATAAACCACCCACCGGCCCCTACCTCGGTGTGGTTCACTTCCAGCGGCTCCTGCGTGAGCCGCCGAGCATGGAGCTCGGGCGCTGCCTGGAGCACGAGCCGACGCTCACCCCCGACGTCGCCGACCACGAGGTTGCCGAGCGGCTGGCGTCGTACAACCTGCTCGCGATCGGTGTGTGCGACGAGGCCGGTCGCCTGCTCGGCGCGATCACCGTCGACGACGTGCTCGACCGCACTCTGCCGACCGGTTGGCGACAACGCCGCCGCCAGAGCAGCCCATCCACCTGAACAAGGATCCAGCCAACGCCAGCGCGAAAGGAGGTGCACGATGAAGCGACGCGAAGACCTGACCACGCCGCGCCAGCGACGCCGACTCGGCGTGCACTACGACCCCAACGCGTTCGGGCAGTTCTCCGAAGGCATCGCCCGCTACCTCGGCACCGCCCGCTACCTCGTGTTCCAGACGGGGGTGATCGTCGTCTGGATCACCTGGAACCTCGTCGTCCCCGACTCGTGGCGCTTCGACCCCTGGGGCCGAGGGCTGGTGCTGCTCACCCTGGTGCTCTCGCTCCAGGCGTCTTACGCCGCGCCGCTCATCCTGCTCGCCCAGAACCGCCAGGAAGAGCGCGACCGGGGGCAGTCCGAGCTGGACCGCCGGGTCGCCGAGCGCACCCAGGCCGACACGCAGTTCCTCGCCCGCGAGATCGCCGGCGTGCGCATCGCGCTTGCCGACGTCGTCACCTCAGAAGACCTGAAGGAGCACCTTCCCGATTCCCGTGACGGCGGCCAAGGCGATCGTCTGGTGGCCGAGATCGAGCGGCTGACAGCGGCGGTCGAGCGCCTTCACTCCCGCCTCGAGGAGCCCCACCGGCAGACCTGACCGCCCCCGATCGCCCGGCCGGGCGGGCCGGAAGTGCGATATCTCAGAGCACCCGTCTGTCACGACATATCGCACTTCGCGCGGCCCGGGCGGAAGTGCGATATCTCAGTGCACCCGTCTGTCACGACATATCGCACTTCGCGGGAGAGGCGCCCGGGCACTGCGCGCAGCGGCCGACGAGGTCGAGGCGGTGGTGCGTGACGACGAAGCCCTCCGCGGCCGCCATCGAGGCGAGCGCTCCGCTCAGCACGGCCTCGACGTCGTGGGGCACGACGATGTCACGCACCGCACCGCACTCCGCGCAGATGAGGTGGTGGTGGTGACCGGTCAGCTCCTCGGCCAACTCGAAGCACGCCCACTCCCCCGTCGTGATCACCTTCGTCACCACTCCGGAGCGCTCCAGCACGTCGAGGTTGCGGTACACCGAGCTCTGCGCCAGCCCCCGACCGGCGTGCAGGATCTCCGGGATCGGCAACGGGTGCTCCGCTCCGGACAGCACCTCGACGAGCAGGCGCCTGGCAGCGGTGTACCGGTGGCCGTCCCGGCCGAGGCGCCGGGCGGCGACAGCGTGCACTTCTTCGGTCATTGCTCGGGCTCGGCGAACTCCATCACGTCGATCCCCCTCGCCCGCACGTCGTCGAGCAGCTCCCGCTGGGGCAATCGCTGCTCCCCCAGGCACACCACGCCCGGCCCGGCCCCCGCGCAGCCGTCGACGACGAACGCGGCCATCGTCGCCGCCACTGCCGCGGTGGTGACCGCCGCCCGCTCGGCCGCACCGGCCACCTCGGTCCGGCGGGCCTCGCCGGCGTAACCACGGACCTCGACCCGGAGCCCTCCGATGCCCCCTTCGGAGTGCGGGGGCGTCAGCATCGGCAGGCGGGCGGTGAGCCGGTCCCGCCGAGTCGCAGACACCCGCGCGCTGATCCGGACCACGTCCGGAAACGCGCGCAGCAGCACGATCGGGTCGACGAGCTCTGCGCGATAGCAGTCGCGACCACCGATCGGTTCGGGGAACCAGCACAGCTCACGCCCGCTGCCGCCGGCACGGCGCAGCCACTGCCCGTCGTGCCAACCAAGCGCCGTGCCGCCGAGGATGCGGTGGTGCTGGCGCGCGCACGACGGCCCACCCGTGCCGTGCACCGCCACGTGCAACTCGTCGACGGAGTCGAGCCGAGAGGCCAGCTCGGCAGCGATCAGACCCGACAGCCCGGGGGAGCTCGCGGCGCCGACGACGAGGCACGCCCCATGGGCCGCCGCGAGGTCGTCCAGCTCGAGCAGTTCGGTGACGTCCGCGAGGTCGTCGGAGGTGGACACGACGTGTACACCGCGCCGCAAGAACCGCTCGGCCAGCGCCAGGTGGGGGGCCGGATGGGCGAGGACGACGAGGTCGACGAGGTCCAGCTCGTCGGGCGTGACCGCTGCGAGAGGCAGATCGCGCCCGAGCGCGGCGGTCAGCCCCGGACGCAGCTCGCTGACCGGCAGCGGGCCGACTGCGGGGGCGAGCTGGCGGGCAACGCGAGCACCCACCGCCCCCAGGCCGACGAGTCCGATGCGGCCCCGGGGAACGCGCACCGCCGGAAGCGGTTCGTGTGACACGGCGGGAACGCTCACCGCGGCCGGGACAGCTCGCGCCAGCCGCCGCGCTGGGGCGGAACCCCGCCGCGTCCGCGTAGCCGCAGAGTGCCGGCGATGATGCCGGCCATGGAAAGCGCCATCAGCGCCCGACGCAAGGTCTTCACCGTGGGGCTAGCAAGAATCGAACTTGCGACCTCATCCTTATCAGGGATGCGCTCTAACCGACTGAGCTATAGCCCCGGGGGCCGGCTCACGATATCGGCCATGGGGCGAGTAGCTCAACCGTCCTCCGCGGCGGACACGATCCACGGGTCCACGCCGGGATCGTCGACCGCGTCAGGCTCCTCGAACCCGGCGTCGGCGGCGGGGATGGCTGCTTCGGCCACTGCTGCGGTCGAAGGCACCGCTTGGTCGCCCCCGTCGGCCACCACCGCCGTCGCACTCGTCACCGGCTCGACCCGCTGCGGGGCAGGGCGCAGCCAGCGTCGGGCGGGGATCGCGACCAGCTCCTCTTCGAGCACGGTCACCCGGATCCCGCCGACCAAGTCGGTGACGAGGTTGAACGTCGCCGCCGCGAGCACGGCCAGACCGGTGAGGCCGACCACGGCGAACAGCCCGATGATCCAGGCGGCGTGGAAGATCTCCCCGCCGTTGAACTCGAACGTCTCCCAGCCGAAGCTCTCCATGAAGCGCTCGACGTTGTCGACCGTCCCGGTCGCGTGGGCGACGTTCCAGAGAAGCACCCCGGACAGCATCGTCGTCGCGTAGCCGACGAGGTTGAACATGAGGGCGATCTTGAACACCCCCCACGGGTCGACGTAGCGGATCACCCTCGTCACCCGCCGCACGCGCGCCCTACGGGGCAACTGCAGCTGACGCCGTGGCGCGGCCGGGCGTGGTGGCGCTTCGGTGGCGACGCCGGGTGGGGTGGTTCCGCCGCCGGTCGTCGGCTGGGCGATCTCGCCAGCTTCTCCGCTGCGGTCGGTCTCGCCGTCGGGCACGACCGCGGGCACGATGACGAGCGGCTCGGGTTCGGCACGGGCGCTCACCCGGGCCGCGCCACGGGTGCCGCCAGCCCCGACCACCACCGCCGCCGGTCGGGAAGGTTCGTTCACCCATCCCGGAACGGTCGGGTCGTCGCCATTGCCGGACCCGGTCGGCTCGGCGACCGTGGTCACCGCCCGGCGGCTGGGGCGGGGAATCCCTCCGGACGCGTCGGCGATGCCCGGGTCGGGCCGGCGGGGCCGAGCCGCGTCGCGATCGGTGCTGATCCCCGAACGACGACGGCGCGGGCGCTGGGGCGCCGGTACGGCGCCGGGCCCGTCGTCGTGCAGGTCGGCCATCGTGAACGAGCGTAGAGCACCGCCTGGCGCCCCCGTAGGGCACCCCCGCGACGCCCGCGTGTCTACGGAGACGTGCTGGCGCGCGCTGTGGCGCGCCGGCCGTGCACTTCGACGGTGACGATCACGTCGCCCCCGACGGAGCTCACGCTGACGAGCACCGCGCCGTTCGCAGCCGCGACCCGCTCGGCCTCACCCGCACCCGACGCCGCACCCGCGAGGGCAGCGGCGTCAGCGGCATGCTGAGCCGCTGCGTCGTCGACGGCGCCGCCCGCGACATGGCCGAGCGCGACGGTGAGCGCCGCGGCGACAGCGACCAGCCCGACGACGAGCACGGAAGCCTGGCCGGCATCGGCGGTCGGGACGAGACGGGCGCGCCGCACGCTCTGCTCAGTCTTCGTCGTCGTCGCTCGCGAGGATCGCCGCGACCGAGGCCACCGTCTGGCCCTCGTCGAGGCTCATCACCCGCACGCCCGTGGCTTCGCGTCCCTGGCTCGAGATCTGGCGCACCGACATCCGGATGGTCACCCCACCGGAGGACACGGCGACGATCTCGTCGTCGAGACCCACCATGAACGCGGCCACCACGTGGCCCTTCTTGCCCGTCAGCTTGATGCCGATCACACCTTGGCCACCGCGGCCCTGGCGGTTGAAGCGGTCGAGCTGGGTGCGCTTGCCGTACCCGGCCTCGGTGACCATCAAGATCGCGGTGTCGTCCTTCGCCACGTCGACAGACACGAGCTCGTCACCGGCTCTCAGCCTCATCCCCCGCACGCCGGCCGCGGCCCGCCCCATGGGGCGCACCTCGTCCTCGGAGAAGCGGATGGTGGTGCCCATGCGCGACACCATGAAGATGTCGTCGGTGCCGCTCGTCTCGATCACCCGCACCAGCTCGTCGCCGTCACGCAGGTTGAGCGCGATCAGGCCGTCGCGGCGACCGTTGTCGTACTCGTTGAACGCGGTCTTCTTCACCGTGCCCTGGCGCGTGGCGAAGAACAGGTAGCGCTCCCCTGCGAAGTCGCGGGTGTCGATGATCGCCTGGATCGTCTCGCCGGGCTGCAGCGGCAGCAGGTTGACGATCGGCATCCCCTTCGCCGTGCGCTCTCGCTCGGGGATGTCCATCGCCCGCAGCCGGTAGACCCGGCCCCGGTTGGAGAAGAACAGCAGGTAGGCGTGCGCCGTGGTGAAGATCACGTGGCGCACGAGGTCGTCGGTCTTCAGCTTGGCGCCACTGACCCCGCGTCCGCCGCGCCCCTGGTTCTTGAACGAACCGGCGGACACGGACTTGACGTACTGCGCCTCGGTCATCACGACGACGAGCTCTTTGTCCTCGACGAGGTCTTCGATGGCCATGTCGCCGGTGTCGTGGGTGAGCTTGCACACCCGCGGCTTCGCGAAGGATTCCTTGATCGCGAGGATCTCGTCTTTGATCACCGTGCGCAGCTTGGCGTCGTCGGCCAGGATCGACTGCAGCTCGGCGATGCGCTCGCGCACGTCGGCGATCTCGGTCTCGATGTCGATCCGGCTGAGCCGCGTGAGCTGGCGCAGCTGCATGTCGAGGATGTCGATCGCCTGGATCTCGGAGAACTCGAACGGCGGCGACATCAGCGCTTCCTTCGCGGCGCCCGCGTCGTCGCTCGCGCGGATGACGGCGATGATCTGGTCGATGACGTCGAGCGCCTTCAGCCGCCCCTCGAGGACGTGCTCGCGCCGCTGCGCCTTGTCGAGGCGGAACTGCGAGCGGCGCTGGATGACCTCGACCTGGTGCCGCACGTAGCCGACGAGCGCGTCACGCAGGTTGACCAGCCGGGGCACGCTGTCGACCAGCGCGACCATGTTGATCGCGAAGCTCGTCTGCAGCTGGGTCATCTTGAACAAGTTGTTGAGCACCACGTTCGCGTTGGCGTCGCGCTTCAACGTGATGAGCAGGTTCGTCTTTCCGCCGGCGGAGTTGTCGTTGACGTCGGCGATGCCCTCGAGGTCGCCGCCGTCGACGAGGTCTTGGATGCGGGCAGCGATGGCCGAGCAGCTCGTCTGATAGGGCAGCTCGGAGACGACGATCTGCATCCCGCCGCGCTTGGCCTCGACGATCTCTGCCGAGGCGCGCATCTTCACGCTCCCCCGGCCGGTGCGGTAGGCGTCGATGATGCCCGCCCGGCCGAGGATCGAGCCCCCGGTCGGGAAGTCGGGGCCCTTCACGAACTGCATCAGGTCGTCCGGGGTCGCATCGGGGTTGTCGATGAGATGGACGACGGCGTCGATCACTTCGCCCAGGTTGTGGGGCGGGATGTTGGTCGCCATGCCGACCGCGATCCCCTGGCTGCCGTTGACGAGCAGGTTCGGGAACCGCGCCGGCAGCACCTTCGGCTCCTCGGTGGTGCCGTCGTAGTTCGGCACCATGTCGACGGTGTCCTCGTCGATGTCGGCGAGGAGCTGCATCGCGAGCGGGTGCAGGCGCGACTCGGTGTAGCGCTCGGCCGCCGGACCGAAGTCGGGGCTGCCGTAGTTGCCGTGGAAGTCGATCAGCGGGTGGCGCAGCGAGAACGGCTGGGCCATGCGCACCAAAGCGTCGTAGATGGCCGAGTTGCCGTGGGGGTGGTAGCGGGCCATGGTGTCGCCCGTGACTCGGGCGCACTTCACGAACGGGCGGTCGGGGCGGAACCCCTGTTGCTCCATGTCCCAGATGATTCGGCGGTGCACCGGCTTCAGCCCGTCGCGCACGTCGGGCAGCGCGCGCGCCATGATCACCGACATCGCGTAGTCGAGGAAGCTGCGCTCCATCTCGTCGTGGAGCTGGATCGGCTGGACGGGCTCGTGGCCTTCGTCGGGGGTGATCGGTGTGTCGCTCATCTGCTCTAGAAGTCGAGGTTCTTCACGTCGCGGGCGTTGGTGGTGATGAAGTTCTTGCGGCTCTCCACGTCGTCACCCATGAGCACGCTCGTCACCTCGTCGGCGAGGGCGGCCTCTTCGAGGGTGACCTGCAGCAGGGTGCGGGTGGAGCGGTCCATGGTGGTGGACTTCAGCTCTTCCCAGTCCATCTCGCCGAGGCCCTTCAGGCGGGCGAACTCCTTCTTGTGGTTCGGGCGCTCGGCCATGAACCTGGCCTTCGCGCCGTCGTCTTTCAGGTACACCTTCTCCTTGCCGATCTCGGTCGAGTAGAGCGGCGGCTGGGCGATGTACACGTAGCCGGCCTCGACCAGTTGGCGCATCTGGCGGAAGAAGAACGTGAGCAACAGGGTGCGGATGTGGCTGCCGTCGACGTCGGCGTCGCAGAGCGCGATCACCTTGTGGTAGCGGGCCCGGCCGGCGTCGAACTCCTCGCCCACCCCGCCGCCGATGGCGGTGATCAGCGCCTGGATCTCGTTGTTCTTCAGCATCTTGTCGAGCCGCGCCCGCTCGACGTTCAAGATCTTGCCGCGGATCGGCAGGATCGCCTGCGTGCGCGGGTCGCGGGCGTCGACGGCGGTGCCGCCCGCGGAGTCGCCCTCGACGATGAACAGCTCGCTCTCGTCGGGGTTGCCGCTGGAGCAGTCCTTCAGCTTGTCCGGCATGCCGGCACCGGACAGCGCCGTCTTGCGGCGCACCGCGTTGCGGGCGTTCTTCGCGGCGACCCGGGCCTGCGCGGCGGCGGCGGCCTTCTTGACCACCTTGTTCGCCTCGGTGGGGTTCTCCTCGAGCCATTCGACCAGGCGCTCGTTGGTGGCCTTCTGCACGAACGAGCGCATCGGCACGTTGCCGAGCTTGGCCTTGGTCTGGCCCTCGAACTGGGGGTCGCGCAGCTTGACCGCGACGATCGCGGTGATGCCTTCGCGGATGTCCTCGCCGAGGAGGTTGTCGTCTTTCTCCTTCAGCAGGTTCTTGGCCCGCGCGTACTTGTTGACCACCGACGTGAGGGCGGTCTTGAAGCCTTCGACGTGCATGCCACCCTCGGTGGTGGAGATGCCGTTCGCGTAGCCGTGGATGCCCTCGTGGTAGCCGGTGTTCCACTGCATCGCGATGTCGAGCTGCATGCCCTCGGCGGCCTCGTCGTCTTCGTAGCTGCACACCTTC
The DNA here is from genome assembly GCA_016700055.1 of Actinomycetota bacterium. Lineage (NCBI taxonomy): Bacteria > Bacillati > Actinomycetota > Actinomycetota bacterium. The sequence goes on along the minus strand of CP064997.1, from coordinate 1,567,955 downwards.
GAAAAGAGCGGCTCCTTCGTGGCGTTCAGATGCTTCACGAAGTCGACGATGCCGCCCTTGTACTGGAAGGTCTGCGTCTGCTCACGCTCGGCGCGCTCGTCGGTGAACACGATCTCGAGACCCCGGTTCAAGAAGGCCATCGTCTGCAGGCGCTCGAGCACCGTGCGCGCGACGAACTCGGTGCCCTCGGCCATGAAGATCGTCGGATCGGGCCAGAACACGACGGTGGTGCCGGTGGCGCGTCCCCTCGCCGGGGTGGCGCCGACGTCTTCGAGCTTGCCCTGGGGCTTACCGCCCTTCGCGTACTCCTGGCGGAATCGCCGCCCGCCGCGGTCGATCTCGATCACGAACCGCTCGGACAACGCATTGACCACGCTGACGCCCACGCCGTGGAGCCCGCCGGACACCTTGTATCCCTCGCCGCCGAACTTGCCGCCGGCGTGGAGCACGGTGACGACGACCTCGGCCGCGCTCTTGCCCTTGTGCGGGCCGGTGGGATAGGGGTCGACCGGGATGCCCCGGCCGTTGTCGTCGACCCGGCAGCCGCCGTCGGCGAGCAGCGTGATCCCGATGCGGGTGCAGTACCCGGCCATCGCCTCGTCGACGGAGTTGTCGACGACCTCCCAGATGAGGTGGTGCAACCCGGCGAGGCCCGTGGATCCGATGTACATCCCCGGCCGCTTGCGCACCGGATCGAGGCCCTCGAGGACCTGGATGTCCTTCGCGCCGTAGTCGGCGGAGGGCTTGCGGTGATCAGTGGACACACACACCTCGATGGGCTGGTTTGGATCGCGACGGCAGAAGCTCGGCGGTGGGGGCACTGGGCGGCCGGACACGGAACGCCCCGGCCGCGACGGTGGGGGCGAACGCTCGGGACACAGCCACGGCAGCGAGAACCACGATGCCTGAATCCTACCAGCGGGGTGTGGCATCGCCCCGGGATCGCGGCCCTCGAGAGACGATCGGAACGCCGCCCCGGGCGCCGGCTCAGCGGCGCCGGACGCGTACGTCGAGCGAGTCCACCGCCAGGCCTCCCTCGCCGCGCAACCGGGCGATCAGGTCGTGCTCCATGAAGCGCAGCTGGGTGGCCCAACCCGGTTCGTCGACGTCGACCACCAGGCGTCCTTCGTCGAGCTTCACCGGGCGGGCGTGCCCCGCGATCTGGTCGCCGACCAGCTCGGCCCACCTGCCGAACACCGTCGCGGTGGTACGCCGGTCGCCGCCGCGCAACGAGCGCATCACGGCCTCGAGGCCCTCGGTCAGCGGTCGGAAGTCGTCGGCCAAGTGCCCATTCCAGCATCGTCGTCGGCGACCGCGCCACCCTCGACGTGCACCACCCGGTCCGGGTGGGCCGTCGCCGGCAACGCGCCGGCGGTGGTGATCACCACCTGGCAGCCCGGGAGGTGCCCGAGCAGCGCTGCCGCCCGATCGGGGTCGAGCTCGGACAAGACGTCGTCGAGCACGAGCAAGGGCGGCGTTCCGGTGCGCTCGGCCACCAGGCGGTGTGCCCCGAGGCGCAGCGCCAAGGCCAAGGAACGCTGCTCGCCCTGGCTGGCATGGGTCCGCCCGGGCAGACCGCCGAGCACCAGCTCGATGTCGTCGCGGTGGGGGCCGACGGTGGAGACCCCCCGCCGCAAGTCGTCGCCGCGGGCCGCCAGCAGTGCTGCGGCGAGGCCGCCCGGGCGCCACGGCGGGTCGTAGACCAGCTCCACCGCCACCGGCTTGCCGGCGAGCTGCGCGTAGGACTCGACCACGTGCGGCGTCATCCGCTCGACCAGGGCGGCGCGTGCGCGGCCGAGCTGCTCGCCGAGCTCGGCGAGCTTGGCATCCCACACGTCGAGGGTGATCTCGACGTCCTCGGCCAGGCTGCGCCCGGACCGCGCACCGGCGCCGGCCTGCTTCAGCAGCGTGTTCCGCTGGCGGAGCACCCGTTCCAGCTCGAGGCGCAAGGCGTCGTGCTTGGGAGCAAGCGCGACGAGCACGTCGTCGGCGAACCGGCGTCGTTCGCCCGGGCCGCCCTTCACCAGCGCGAGGTCGTCGGGGCTGAACACGGTCACCCTGACCACGCCGAGCAGTTCCCTCGCGCGGCCGAGCCGCTGCCTGTTGACCAGCACCCGGCTGCGCCCCGACCGGGCGATCTCCGCCTCGACGAGCAGCTCGCGTCCGTCGTCGTGGCGCACCGTGGCCCTGACGATCGCCTGCTCGGCGCCGACGCGCACCAGGGCGTCGGGGTTCACGCCGCGAAAGCTCTCCAGCGTGGCCAGGTAGGCGAGTGCCTCGGCGAGGTTGGTCTTGCCCTGGCCGTTGCGTCCGACGACCGCCGTAGTGCCCTTGGCCAGGGCGAATCTCGCCGACGCGTAGTTGCGGAAGTCGACGAGCTCTAGCTGTTCGACGATCACCAGGACATCGCGCGCTGTCGCTGCCCTACGGGACGCGCACCGGCATCAGCAGGTACAAGAAGTCGGGTCGTCCCGCGCCACGCACGACGGCGGGCTTCAACGCGTCGAGCGTCTCGAGCGTCACCTCGTCGGCGCCAGCGGCCTCGACGCCGGCGGCGAGGTAGTCGGGATTGAACGCCACGGTCAGCTCGCTGCCTTCGAGATGGGCGTCGATCTCTTCGCTCGCGTTGCCGACGTCGGCGGCCACCGCGCTCAGCCGTACGCCGTCGGAGGAGAGCTGCAGGCGCAGCGGCGTGGCGTCGCGGGCGAGGATCTTGACCCGGCGGATGGCCTCCATCAGGTCGTCGCGGCCGACGGTGAGCTTGTTCGGGTACGTCTGCGGGATGAGCTGGCGGTAGTTCGGGAACTCGCCCTCGATGAGACGGGTGGTGAGACGGGTGGCGCCGACCTCGAAGGTGGCATCGCGCTCGCCGAGGCGCAAGGTGAGCTCACCGTCGTGGCCGAGCAGCCGCTGCAGCTCGGCGAGGGCCCGCGACGGCACCAGCACCTTCTGCCCTTCGGCCAGCACGTGTTCGCCGGGAAGATCGCGCACGGCGAGGCGGTAGCTGTCGGTGGCGACCAGGCGCAAGCCGTCCGACTCGGCGGCGAGAAGGACGCCGGTCAGGATCGGGCGGGCCTCGTCGGTGCTCGCCGCGCGCACCACCTGTCCGAGCGCCACGCCGAGGTCGGCCGCGGACAGCGTGACCGCGTTGTCGGCCGGCGTGGTGAGGCGCGGGTAGTCGTCGGCGGTGAACGGACGGACGCTGAACTGCGAACGGCCACCGCTGATCGACACGTCGTCTTGATCGGAGGACACCTCGACCGAGCCCACCGGCAGGCTGCGCACGATGTCGCTGACCAGCCTCGCGGGTAGGACCGCGACACCGTCGGACTCTCCCCCGACGGTGACCTCGAGCCGGATCGTCAGGTCGAGGTCGGTGCCGGTGACGCTCAGTTGGTCGTCATTGAGCTCGAGACGCACTCCGGAGAGCACGGGGAGCGTCCCGGTGCGCCCCGTAGCTGCCCGGGCGGCGGTGCCGAGCGCTTCCGCGAGCACATCTCGTTCACAACGAAACTTCACAGCGACGCCTTTCCCCAACGAATGATGTGCGAAGAGATAGTGGAAGTAATAGGTGCTGTGGATTGTGGACAGCACCTCGATTGCCCAGCGTAGAGGGGACAGGACCCCGCGCGGTGTTGTCCCCAGTCGACACAGGGGCACCGCCCCGACGAGGTGACGCGGTGGACAACGAGGAGTACTCCACCGCGCGGGGGCGCTTCTCCACAACCCCGTCCACACCGTCGACGACGGAACGTGTGCTCGGCCCGGACATCTGCTCTAGCCCACCTTCAGGCCGGTGATCAGGTCGGTCACCTGGTCGTAGATCTGCTTGCGTTCCTTCATCAGGCGCTGGATCTTGTCGACCGCGTGGATGACGGTGGTGTGGTCGCGCCCGCCGAAGAGCCGCGCGATCGCCGGGTACGACAAGTCGGTGAGCTCGCGGAACGCGTACATCGCGATCTGGCGAGCGGTGACGAGGGGCCGTTGGCGGCTCTTCCCCCGCAACGCATCGACGGGGAAGCCGAGCTTGGTGGCCATCTCCGCGAGCAACTCCTCGTCGGTGCGCACCTTGGGCTTGGTGTCCGACAGCAGGTCCGACAGCAGTTGCTCCGCAAGGGGCACGTTGACGAGGACGCGGTTGAGGCTGGAGTAGGCACTGACCCGGATCAGCGCCCCTTCGAGCTCGCGGATGTTCGAGGTGATGTGGGTGGCGATGAACTCGAGCACCTCGGGACCCATCGGCGTCGGCTCTCGCTCGGCCTTGTTGCGCAAGATGGCGAGGCGAGTCTCGAGGTCGGGCGGCTGGATGTCGGTGATCAAGCCCCACTTGAACCGCCCGCGGAGGCGTTCTTCCAGCGTGGGCATCGCGTCGGGCACCCGGTCGGAGGAGATCACGATCTGCTTGTTCGCGCCGTGGAGGGAGTTGAAGGTGTGGAAGAACTCGCCCTGCAAGCCCTCCTTGCCCTCCATGAACTGGATGTCGTCGATCAAGAGCACGTCGATCTCGCGGTAGCGACGCTTGAAGCTGGCGATCGTGTCGTCGCGGATGCCGTTCACGTACTCGTTCATGAACGCTTCCGTCGTGACGTAACGCACCTGGTAGTGGGCGTAGTTCTGGCGCACGTAGTGGCCGATCGCGTGCAGCAGGTGCGTCTTGCCGAGCCCGGCCGAGCCGTAGATGAAGAGCGGGTTGTACGAGCGTGCCGGGGTCTCGGCGACGCGCTGGGCCGCAGCCAGCGCGAACTGGTTGGACGAGCCCTTCACGAAGGTCTCGAACGTGTAGCGGGGGTTCAATCCCGCGTGGTGGCTCGCGAGGCTGTGGCGCTGGGCCTCCTCGGTGGCGTCGGACGAGTCGACCGCCGCGCGCGAAGCTTGCTCTCCCGTACCGACGACCGGGTCGCCATCGCGGGCATGGTCGAGATGTTCGGTCGGGGCCCCTTGAGGTCCGTCGGACGCGACGTCGAACGCGCTGCGCACCTCGACCTGCAGCTCCCTGCCGGAGGCACCGATCTCGTCGAGCGCGTCGCGAACGAGGGGCAGGTAGCGAGAAAGGATCTTGTCGCGCACGGTCGAGCTCGGCACCGCGATGCGCAGCTCGCCGTCGTCGCTCGCGACCGGACGGGCGTCTTGGAAGGTGGAGAACCACACGGCCTCGGAGACCTGGGCCCGGAGCAGCTGGCAGGCTGCCGTCCACATCGGCTCGACGTCGCTCACCAGCACCTCCTCCGTGGCGTCAACTGAGCGTCCACAACGATGTCCACAAGGTGTGGACAGCCGAATCGGTCCGTCTCCGACCCAGGGAGCGTGCGCACGGTAGCACCTCCGCAGCGGTGCGCGAACCCGAGCGCGTCGGGCGAGTTGCCGTGACCGCTCCCGCGCCTTAGCCTGGGTCGATGGCCCGGACGCGCGAGCGGCGGGGCCGCGGTGTGTAAGGCTCGCGCCGCTCATAGGTCGTGACGTCTCGCCCACCCACGCTCGGGCGATCGTCTGGTTCCCCAGGAGGTCGGCGTGAAGCGCACGTACCAGCCCAACAACTTGCGCCGTGCCAAGAAGCATGGCTTCCGTCACCGGATGAGCACCAGCGCCGGACGGGCGGTGCTGAAGAACCGCCGGCTGAAGGGCCGCAAGCGGCTCTCGGCTTGATCGAACCCCTTGATCGAACCACTCCGTGGACGGCACAGCTTCGAGCGCTTGCAGCACGAGGGAACACGTGTTCGCTCCGGGCTGCTCTCGGTGACGATGCTGCCCGCTGCCGCTGAGGGCGCGCGCTCACGCCAGGTCGCATACGCGATCGGTAGGCACGTCGGCAATGCCGTCGTGCGCAATCGGCTCCGCCGCCAACTGCGTGCGCTCATGCGCGCCCGGGCCGAGGCCCTCGCCCCCGGCGCCTATCTGGTCGCTTGCTCCCCGAGAGCCAGAGGGTCTTCGTCGACGGAGCTCGCCCGAGACCTCGATCGGGCGATGGCCAAGTTGTCCCTCACCTCGACGGCTGGCCGGTGATGCGCGCCCTTCTGCTGCGCGCCATCGCGTGGTACCAGCGCGCCATGGAGGGCAGGCCCTCACCGTGCCGGTTCACGCCGTCGTGCTCGCAGTACGCGGCTGAGGCGATCGAGGTGCACGGCGCGGCGAGGGGTTCGTGGCTGGCCACCCGCAGGTTGGCCCGCTGCCGGCCGTTCGGGCGCAGCGGGTGGGACCCCGTACCCGAGCGGCGTGCCCCGATCGACGAGGCCCCCTCGAGGGCCGCCACCGCCGTGAACCACCAGGTAGAAGGATGATCTGACGTGTTCCAAGCCGCCGCCTGGCTGATCAGCCAGTTCTACGAGTTGACCAACAACTATGCCGTCGCGATCGCCCTGGTGGCGGTGGTGATCATGGTGCTGCTCACCCCGCTCACGCTGAAGAGCACCAAGGGCATGCTCGAGATGCAGCGTCTGCAACCCGAGATGCGCCGGCTGCAGACGCAGTACCGAGGCGACCGCCAAAAGCTCAACGAAGAGATGATGAAGCTCTACCAGGAGCACAAGGTGAACCCCTTGGCTTCCTGCCTGCCGCTGCTCGCGCAGATGCCGATCTTCATCGTCATGTTCCGGGTCATCCACGGCCTGACGACGCTGAACGCCGACGGGACCCGCTTCGACCCGCGCTACATCTCCAAGTCGTCCAGCCTCTACCGCGACCTGGTCAGCGCCGATCCGCCGGAGATGCTGGCATTCGGGCTCGACCTCGCTCGCCGGCCCTTCGAGGTGATGCGCGACGACCCCTTCCCCCAAGGGGTCATCTACGGCCTGCTCGTCGTGTTGCTGGCTGCGCTGTACTTCGTGCAGCAGCGGATGATCGCCTCACGCACCACCTCGGCGACGATGTCTCCGGCGCAGCAGAAGCTGATGCAGTACCTGCCGGTGTTCTTCGCCGTGTTCCAGCTGTTCTTCCCGGTCGGTCTCGTCATCTACTACGTGTCCCAGACCGTGGTGCGCATCCTGCAGCAGGCCTACATCACGAGGCGCTTCTACCACGGCGACCATTCCCTCGGCCGCCAGGCCCAGGCGGCGAGCGCCCACGCGCGCGAGCTGGCCAAGAAGGACGGCGGCGGGGGCGGGCTGCTCGGCCAGATGAAGCAAGATCCTGCGGCGCCGAAGTCCGACAAGGCCGATCGACGCCAACCGAACGCTCCGGCCACGGGCAGCGCCCCGGCGGCGTCGAAGCGCACGACGCCTCCGAAGAACCGTCCTACCCCGGCCAAGAACCGCCCCACCCCGCCGTCGCGCCCGGGGACCGGATCGAGCCGGGCCCATCCGAGCCCCCCCGGCAAGAAGCAGAAGTAGTCGCCGGTACCGGCACGAGCGAAAGCAGACGAAGAACATGCAGTGGGTGGAGACGACCGCACGCACGGTGGAGGAAGCAAAGGCGCTGGCCCTCGACCAGCTGGGTGTCGCCGAGGACGAGGCCGAGTTCGAGATCCTCGACGAACCGCGCCCGGGGCTGTTCGGCCGGGTGCGTGGTGAGGCGCGAGTTCGCGCCCGCGTGCGCCCGACCCAGCCTCGTCAGAAGGAACGCCGTGCGCCCCGGCGCCGTGGTGGCCGAGACGCCGAAACTGGAGAGGGTGCAGACGCTGCGGTGACCGCCGCGGCCGCCCGGTCCGGCGATGACGAGGCACCCGAGGCCCGCGAGCCCAAGCCCCGCAAGGCGGCCCCGAAGAAGGCCGGCCGAAGCGCACCAGCGCGAGAGGCTGAGCCTGCGTCGGATGTCGAAGACGCCAAACCGAAGAGCCCCCGGGGTGCACGCCGCCCCGGCGAGCGCAAGGACAAGGAGCCCACAGTGAGCGAACCTGGCGCCAGCGCGGACGCGCCGAGCCGAGACGAGGTAGCCGCGGAGGCGGAGCGGTTCCTGGCCGGGCTGGTCACCGCGTTCGGGCTGGAGTGCAGTGTCACCCGCTCCGTCGACGGCGACGAGATCGAGATCGACGTCGACGGCGACGACCTCGGCCTGCTGATCGGGCCGAGGGGTTCCACCCTGCTCGCCATCCAAGACGTCGCGCGGGTCGCCAGCCAACGGCGGCTCGGCGATCACGAGACCCGCCTGCGCATCGACGTCGCCGGCTACCGCGCGAAGCGCCGCGAGGCGCTCACCCGCTTCGCCAACGAGCAGGCCGACGAGGTGATCGCCACCGGTACCACCCGCGTGCTCGAGGCGATGCCCTCGGCCGATCGCAAGGTGGTCCACGACGCACTCGCCGAGCGGGAGGGGATCCTCACCCTGTCCGAGGGCGAGGATCCCAACCGGCGGGTGGTCATCTCCCGCCGTGACGCCTGACCCTGACGCGCTGTTGATCGAGGTGCTGGGCGAAGCCCAGCGCGTCGGAATGCTGGGTGGGAGGCCGATCCCGGCGATGATCGATCACGCGTCGGCGTTCGTCGACGCCTTGCCCGCCGGCGAGTTGGAGGTGGTCGACCTCGGCTCGGGAGGTGGTCTGCCCGGCCTGGTCGTGGCCGCGCACCGTCTGGACGTGCGCCTGACGATGGTCGACCGCCGGGCGAAGCGGACCGACTTCTGTCGCCGCGCGGTGTCGCGCCTCGGCCTCCAGGATCGGGTCACGGTGGTCACCGACGACATCGCTCGCCTAGTCGCCGACCCCACCTGGCAGTCCCGCTTCGACGCCGCGATCTGCCGCGGCCTCGGCCCTCCGGCAACCACCGCCCGCTTGGCGTCTGCCCTGGTGAGAGCGGGCGGACTGGTGGTCGTCAGTGAACCTCCGCCTGGCTCCCCCGCCCGCTGGGACCCCGCCGAGCTGGACGCCGCAGGCCTGCGCGGTCCGGGCGCCGCGAACGAACGGGTCGCCGTCTTCGTCCGCGTCTAGTGGCCTCCGCCGATGTTCCACGTGGAACATCGCCCGACCGCGAATCACGATCGAAGAGCCCACATGTTCCACGTGGAACATCGATTCGGCGGTGGATCACAGTCCCGGCCGAGCCGAGCCGGTACGATGCGGCCGAGCGTCCGACCGTTCCGTGCGTCGGTCCCGAAGCGCCGCAGGAGGCACCCTCGGAGATGTCGTCGTCCTACGCGCCTATCGACGATTCGCAACCAGGCGGTGCTCATCCCCCGCCGGGGCCCGGCGAGACCGCCGAGCCCGTCGACCAAGACTCCCTGCCTGCTCGCCCGCTGCCGCGGGTGATCGCGGTGGCGAACCAAAAAGGTGGGGTCGGCAAGACGACCACAGCGGTCAACCTCGGAGCCTGCTTGGCCGAGCTCGGCTACCGAACCCTCATCGTCGACCTCGATCCGCAGGGCAACGCGTCGACCGGAGTGGGGATCGAGACACGCGGCATCGAGACGTCGATGTACCACGTGATCATGCACGACGCCCCGCTGGAGAACTGCATCGAGCCCGCTTCGGTGAAGAACCTCTTCGTCGCCCCGGCCAGCTTGGATCTCGCCGGCGCCGAGATCGAGCTCGTTCCTGCGTTCAGTCGGGAGACCCGGCTGAAGCGGGCACTCGACAGCGTGCTCGACGACTACGACTTCGTGCTGATCGACTGCCCGCCCTCGCTTGGGCTGCTGACGGTCAACGGTCTCGGTGCCGCCCGAGAGGTGCTGGTGCCCATCCAGTGTGAGTACTACGCGCTGGAGGGCCTCGGCCAGCTGCTGCGCAACGTCGATCTGGTGCGGCGCAACCTCAACCCCGATCTCGAGGTGTCGACGATCGTGTGCGTGATGTACGACGCCCGGACCAAGCTCTCCGACCAGGTGGTGAGTGAGGTGCGCGAGCACTTTGGGGACAAGGTGTGCAAGACGGTGATCCCGCGCAACATCAGGTTGTCTGAGGCGCCGTCACACGGGGAGCCGATCATCGTGTACGACCCGATGTCTCGGGGTGCAGTGGCCTATCGACAGGTTGCCAAGGAGGTCAGCCGTGGTGCGGCGCGCCGGACTGGGTAAGGGGCTCGGGGCCCTCATCCCGAGCGATATCGCGGGCGCGAGCGGCGTCACCCAGCTCATCGACATCCCGGTGGGGGAGATCGAGCCGAACCCGAACCAACCCCGAGTGCACTTCGACGAGGCGTCGCTAGAGGAACTCGCCGCGTCGATCCGTGAGCTCGGAGTCCTCCAGCCGGTGCTCGTGCGTGCGGTAGACACCGAGCGCTACCAGCTGATCGCCGGGGAGCGTCGATGGCGAGCGGCGCGCCGTGCTGGCCTGGCGACCGTTCCGGCCTTGCTGCGTGAGTCAGACGATCTGACCTCGGTGGAACAGGCGCTCGTCGAGAACCTGCACCGCCAAGACCTCGGCCCGCTCGAGGAGGCCGCCGCCTACCAGCAGCTGCTCGAGGACTTCGAGCTGACCCACGAGCAGGTGGCCACGCGCGTCGGCAAGAGCCGCAGCTCGGTGACGAACTCGTTGCGTCTGCTGTCCCTACCGGCGGTGATCCAGCACCTGCTCGCGGACGGGCGGCTCAGCGCCGGCCACGCGAAGGCGTTGCTCGCCACTCCCGACCGGGCGTTCCAGGAGCATCTCGCGCGGAAGGCCTCCGCGGAGGGTTGGTCGGTGCGCGCCGTCGAAGACGCCATCCGAGCTCGCGGCGGCGAAGCCGAAGCCACCGATGAGGGCCAGGCCGGCGCGGCCGACTCCGGTGCGGGGCGGGAGCGATCGCGCGCTCAGCCGCTGCGGCCACCGGGTTTACTCGAGCTGGAAGAGCTGCTCGCCGAGCACCTGGCGACGAAGGTGTCCGTGACGATGGCCGGCCGGCGTGGCCGGGTGCAGATCGAGTTTGCCGATCTCGAGGACCTGGAGCGCATCTACCGGATGATGACCGAGCCGCCCCTCGACGCGGCCTGATCTCGAGACTCGCCCAGCTCGCCCACAACGCCGCTCACCGTGCCGGGGACGGCTCAAGTTCGGGTATCGGTGCAGGTCAGAGCGGGTTTCTTGCCCGATCCTCTCTACCTCCAGATGAGGTTCCTCACAGTGTGGGGACAAAGATGTGGACAAACCATCGACGTCTACTCGCCCTCGACTCTTCAGCGAGGAGAGTTCAGCGCCCCGACGCCTTGGGGGGTTCGGGCACCAGCGCCTGAGCGGCGGCGCCCGTCCACGCGATCACTGCGTCGAGCAGCGCCGCCCCGATCTCGGGGGTGTGGTCGAGGACGTGGCGTACAGGTCCGAGAGCGCAGAGCACCGCCGGCATGCGGGTCTCCCGCAGCACAGGAAGGCGCATGCCGATCACCTCAGCCGGTGAGGCCAGATCGACATTGACGAACGCACGTTCGATCTGACGAGCGAGAAGGCGCCCGCCGATGGACGAGAACGAGGGGATGGCGAAGTACGAGATCGTGCAGATCGGCTCGGCGTGAGGTTCCACCCCGAGGTAGACGTCGGCGCCGAACAGGTTGGCCATCGCCGCGTGCGTGTGCGGATCGGGTTCGTCGGCGAGGACCACGTGGGCTCCTCGCGACCGCAGCTGCTTGGCCAGGCCGCGGCTGAGCGAACCGAGACCACCGAGCTGGCCGAGCACGACACGCAGGTCGGTCAGGCCACTGCGCGGCACGCGCAGTGCCTCGACCTCGCGGATCGTCGGCAACCCGGGGCCGCTGCCGGACTGGCGGGCCAGACCGTGCAGCAACGCCACCGTCCGGCGCCCGCAGACCCCGTCGGGTTCCAGCCCGCAGTTGGTCTGCAACTCGCGCAACGCGCGCTCGGTTCGCCGGCCGAAGATCCCGTCCGGTCGACCGCAATCGAATCCGAGACGGCCGAGGAGCAGCTGCAGTTCGACCACGTCGTCGCCGCGCGTGTTCGGCGAATGCAGGTGCAACAAGCGGTCACCGAGGCGCCAACCGGCCTCGACGAGGGTCGACCAGGTGTGCTCGTCGCAGGTGCCTGTCGAATGCAGGCCTCTCGCCGCCTGGAAGGACACGACCGCGTCGCGGGTGCGCGCGCAGTACCGGCCTGCTTCGGCGCCGAGAGCCGGCAGGTAGCCCGCCGCAGCGAGGCGACGTTGAAGATCACGTACCGCCTCGCCGCTGTGGCCAGGCGTCAGCGGGAAGATGGCAGGAACTCCTCAAGCTCCTGCAACAGCTGTCCCTTGCCCTTGGCACCGACGAGGCGCTTGCGCATCTCACCACCGTGGAAGACGAGCAGCGTCGGGATGCTCATCACGTTGTAGCGCATCGCGATCTCGCCGTGATCGTCGACGTTCAGCTTGGCGACGCGCAGCTTGCCCTCGTGCTCCTGCGCGATCTCGGCCAGGATCGGGGCGATCATCTTGCAGGGGCCGCACCATTCAGCCCAGAAGTCGACGATGACGGGTAGATCAGATGAGTTGACCGTCTCGTCGAAGGTGGTTGCGGTGAGCGCCGCGATTCCGTCGGCCATGTTTCTGGGGTCCTTTCGGGCGGGACATTGAGACTACCGGGGTGGCTCGATTCAGCCGTGGCGTGACTCGAGCCAGCGCTCGGCGTCGATCGCGGCCATGCACCCGGAACCGGCGGCCGTGATCGCCTGGCGGTACACGTGGTCCCTCACGTCGCCACAGGCGAAGACGCCGGGGATGTTCGTGTACGTGGAGTCGGGCCGGGTGATCAGGTAGCCCGAGTCCTCCATGTCGAGGACGCCCTTGAAGACGTCGGTGTTGGGGCGGTGGCCGATCGCGATGAACAGCCCGGCCACGGCCAGCGTCTGCGACGCTCCGGACACGGTGTCGCGCAGGTGCAGGCCCTCGAGCTGGTCGGTGCCGATCAGGTCGGTGACGACGGTGTTCCAGCGCATCACGATCTTCGGATTGGTGAAGGCGCGGTCCTGCATGATCTTCGACGCCCGCAGCTCGTCACGGCGGTGGATGAGCGTGACCTTGTCGGCGAACTTGGTGAGGAACAGCGCCTCTTCGATGGCGGAGTCACCACCGCCGACGACGGCGATCTCCTTGCCGCGGAAGAAAAAGCCGTCACAAGTGGCACACGTCGACAACCCGTGGCCGATCAGGCGTTGTTCGGCCTCGAGGCCGAGCATGAGGCTCTGCGCGCCGGCGGCGACGATGACCGCGTCGGCGGGGTACACCTCGTCACGCACGTGCACCCGCAGCGGTTGGCCCGTGAAGTCGACCTTGGTCGCCTTGGCGGTGAGGAACTCGGCGCCAAAGCGCGCCGCCTGCTCCTTGAACCGGCTCATCAGCTCCGGGCCGAGGATGCCCTCTGGAAACCCGGGGAAGTTCTCCACCTCCGTGGTCAGCATCAGCTGCCCGCCGGGCTGGTCAGAGGTGCTCGAAGGCTCACCTTCGATCACGAGCGGCGCGAGGTTGGCCCGGGCGGCGTAGATGGCGGCGGTGAGCCCAGCCGGACCGGAGCCGATGATGACGAGTCGGCGATGGTGATCGCTCACGTGGATCTCCGTTTCGTCCGCGGCATCTCCGCGGTGTTCAGACGGTCGCCGAAGGAGTGTGGCGCTTGGTCATGCAGATCGCACCCGCCAGGGTCAAGATCCCGCCCACGATCAGGTACGACAGCCACACCGCGGTGTCGTGGTCGAACGGCCATTCGAGCGCGGCCTGCAGCCCTCGGGTCAACGCGACCAGCAACAACACGATGGCGGGGAGCCCCACGATCGCGCCGAGGAGACCGAACACCACGGCTCTGGCGGCGACGACGATGTGCGAGGTCGTGCGATCACGGACCGTGGTCACCAGTCGCTCGACGGTGTCGGCGGTGCTCTTGGCCCAGTGCGGATCGGAGAGCGGGTTCCCGGCCATGGCGCGAGAGGCTAGCGAAATGAGACGGCCTATGGAGCCGTCGACGCCACCACTGCGCAGCCTTCGACCGCGTAGGCGTAGACCTCACCGGTCACGTCGTCACGAAGGATGGTCACGTCGATGCCCGCGTACTCCGCCGCCTGCGCGAGGAGCTCGTCGGGACCGGCATCGGCGCAGGGAACGCTCGCCGCCACCGTGTCGTCGATCTCGGTCGGAACCGCCCAGGCCGCGAACCAGGCGAGCTCGATCTCGTCGGCGAGCTGCACCGGCTCACCGGCTGGCGGCATCGGGAACGGCTCGCTGAAGGTGCCATCGGTGGCAGCTGGGGCCGCGGTCGCCGACGGGTCGAAGTCACCCGGCGCGTCTTCGTCGGCACCGTCGGCGGCCCGATCGGAGTCGCTCGCGGCGTCGGCCGTCGCTGCAGTGGTGTCGTCTGCGCCGCCGACGGCCTGGTCGCCCGAGGCGAGCGAGGGCGTGCCGAAGACCTCTGCCGTGGCCAACTCGTCTTCGGTCGCGGCGGTCGTTGCGTTGCCGGCCACCTTCGACGCGGAGTCGTCGGAGCTCTGTTGGCCGAGCATGCCGGCGACTCCGACGGTGAGCAGCCCCGCGGCGGCGATCGCTCCCGCCCACGCGAGGCGACGGCGCCAGCGGAGCGCACCGAGGGGGATCAGCGGCGCGTGATGCTCGGCGGGTGCCGGGGCGAGGCGTTGGGGGGCGGCCACCTCGGCGTCGAACACGTCGAGTGCCGCCCGTACCACCTGCTCGGCGACGGCGGGCTGCATGGCGGGGACCTCGGCCAGCTCCCTGCGCAGGGCCCGCAGCACCGCGACCTCGGCCGTGAGGCCGGGGTCGGCGGCGACGAGCGCGGCCAGCTCTGTGGGCAGGTCGGAATCGACGGCCCGGCTGACGAGCTGCTCAGCGGAGGGGAGAGGGGCGTCAGTCATGATCGTCGGTTGGACGCAGCTGGCCTGCTGTCTGGTTCCCGAGGGCATCGGCGAGCTGGGCGCGGCCGCGGGCGATGCGTGAACGAACCGTGCCCGGGGGCACGCCGAGGATCTCGGCGATCTCGGCGTAGTCCAGGTCGGCGACGTCTCGCAGCACCACCGCTACGCGGTACTCCTCGCGCAGGGCGCCGAGCGCGGGTACCAGCCTGTCGCGATCGTCGAACGCGTCTGCGTCCGCTTCGGCGCCGGGATCTGCCGGCTCGGTGCGCCCACTCGACCAGTCGGCGGGGTCGCGAACGAGCTGGGGCCGGCGCTGCCGGCGGCGGAGCTCATCGAGCGCGGCGTTCGTCGCCACGCGGTACACCCAGGTGCCGAACGCCGAACGGCCGTCGAAGCGCGGCAGCCCGCGGACGATGGCGATGAGGGCTTCTTGGGTGGCGTCGGCGGCGTCGGCCTCGTTGCCGAGCAAACGCCGGCACACGGCGTGCACACGGGGGAGGTGCCGCCGCAGAAGCTCGTCTGCGGCGCCTCGGTCGCCAGCACACGCCGCGGATACGAGGTGCGCGTCGTCTGCTGGCATGGCGATGGAGCGAGCGTAATCCCTACGGCGCAGGGGTCACCTGGATGCCCGAGATGCGTCCGCGGTAGGGGTGGTCTTCGCTGCAGCCTTCGTCGGGGCCGAGCTCACGCAGCAGTGCCAGCACGTAGCGCACCGGCCCCGCCGAGGTGGCGAGCAGCTGGCCGGGCTCGGTCGAGTAGTCGGTGGCCAGCTCTGCTCCCCACCCTTCGATCGAGTCGGGGATCGCGTCGGAGGCGGTGTGGATCTGCAGGCTCCACGGTGCACTCGTGACGTCGACGGCGATCTGGGCCACGGTCGGCTCGCTGAGCTCGAGCACCACGCCCACCCCACCTTTGGCGCCGAGGTACTGCGACTCGTAGCAAAGCGTCGACCAGCCGGTGGAGGAGTCGCCGTCGAGGACGCGCTGCACCTGTTCGTCGTTCTCCTCGCCGTCGCCGTCGGGATCGAACGCGGTGGCGCCGATCACCGTCAGGCCGACGGGCGCCGGCCCCGCAGCAGAGGAGTCGCCGGCCACGCTGTCACCGGTCGTCGCGCCGGGACCTCCCGGGATGGTGGTGGCGGCGGGATCGCCGCTGTCCCTCGCGATGGACGCCCAGAGGAGCAGCCCGGCGACGAGCGCGGCGAGCATCAGCCCGCCGACCACGTACAACGACGGACCCCAGCGTTGCTGCAGGCCACGCGCGGGCACACCGCGGCGGGTGTCACCCGAGGGCGGTGTCGAGTCGCGCGCCGGCCTGCGCGCCGCGGCCGCGGCGGGTGTGGCCTGACTGTCCGCGGTGGCGCTCCCCGGCGGACGGATGAACCGCGTCGGGGTGCGGGTGCCCGTCGGCGTGGCCGCGTCGTTCGCACCCTCGCCTGGCGGGGGCGGCCCGACCGAACGATCGAGACCTCGCTGGAGCGCGGCCTTCACCTCGGCGCCGGTCGCGTAGCGGTCGGCAGGCTCACGCGCGAGAAGCCGGTGGACCACCTCGGTCAACCCACGCGGCAGCGTCGGGCGCAGTCGCGTCAGGTCGGTCGGGTCGCGCTGCAGCCTCGAAAGGGCGGTGTCGGCGTCGCTCTCGCCGAGAAACGGCACACGCCCGGCGAGGCACTCGTACATCACGAGACCGAGCGAGTACAGATCGGCCCGGCCGTCCAAGCGCCGCCCGCGCACCTGCTCGGGCGAGAGGTACTTCGCGGTTCCCATCATGACGTTCTCGCTGGTGAGATCGCCGTCGCTGGTGTCGAGCGCCTTCGCGATGCCGAAGTCGGTGAGCAGCACCAGCCCGTCGGGCGTGACGAGCACGTTTGCCGGCTTCACGTCGCGGTGCACGAGCCCGGCCTGGTGGGCGGCGTCGAGCGCGGCCGCGACCGCGCACCCGATGTGCACCGTGAGCTCTGGTGACAGCCGGCGCTGCTCGTCGAGCAACTGGCGCAGTGATTTGCCGCGGACGAACTGCATCACCACGGCCTGGCGGCCGGCGTCTTCCACCGCGTCGTAGACGGCGACGATGTTCGGGTGGGTCAGGCTGGCGACGGCAACCGCTTCACGGCGGAAGCGCTCGGCGACGACAGGGTCGGCCGCGAGCGCAGGCTTCAAGATCTTCACCGCCACCTGCCGCGCGAGGGCGGTGTCGGTGGCCAGCCACACCTCGGCCATGCCGCCGGACGCGAAGCGACGCTCGAGTCGGTACCGGCCCGCGAGCAGGGCCGGCGGGGGAGGGGCGGGGTGGGTGGTGGATACGGCCTCCGACGCTAGTGGCGCCTAGGGCCTCACTCCGGGCAATCGATCAGCGTGTCTGGAACGCGACGCCGATCGTGCCGCGTCCGGCGTGCGTGCCGATCACCGCGCCGATCTCTCCGACGACGATCTCACCCGAGTGAACCACCTTCAGCCTCTCGACGAACTCGTCGGCGTCGTCGCAGGCGGCATGCAGCACGGCGAGGTTCTCGATGCTGGAGTACTCGGCCACCTTGTCCACCAAGAAGGCGAGTGCCTTGGCGCGGGTGCGCTGCCTGCCGCCCTCGGCCACCTCGCCGTCGCGCACCTCGATGATCGGCTTGATCGACAGCACCGAGGCGACGAGGGCCTTCGCGCCGCCGATGCGGCCGCCCTTCTTCAGGTTGTCGAGGGTGTCGAGGGCGCCCCACACCTTGGTGCGTGAGGCGAGCGCGTGGGCCAGCGCTTCGACCTCGTCGAGCGACGCGCCCTCACGGGCCCGCCGGGCGCAGGCGACGGCGATCATGCCGAGACCCATCGACACCGAGCGACTGTCGACCGTGCGCACCGGCACCTCCGCAGAAACCGCGGCGGAGGCGAGCTCCGCGCTCTGCAGCGTGGCCGACAGCGCGCCCGACAGCGACACGACGACGATTCCCGACGCGCCCTCGGCGGCGAGTCGGCGCATCGACGACTCGAAACGGCCCGGCGACGGCGCTGCCGTGGCGGGGAGCTCCGGTGAGGTCGCGCAGCGGGCCCAGAACTCGGCCGTGGACAGCTCTTCCCGATCGACGAACTCCTCGTCGCCGAAGCGGATGTAGAGCGGGACGACGTCGATGCCGAGCTCGTCGGCTACGGCTTGGGGCAGGTCGCAGCCGCTGTCGGTGACGATGCGGACGGTCATGGCTGGGGAAGGGTAGCCCCGGTGGCGGGGTGGCGCCCGACCGCCGAACCGGTCGCGCTCTCGCGCTTCGAGCGCCGGCGCATGCGCCAGTGGTGCGCCCACCACGTGGCGAGGACGAGCAGGGCCGCTCCCGAGGCGAGCTGGCCGAGACCGGTGAGCGCGTTGACGCTCGCGGTGAGCTCCACCGGGGGGCCGAGCACCAGGTCGCCGACGGGTGTGACCAGCTCCACCGTGACCGGGAACTGACCGTTCGTACGCGCTTCGACCGGTACCGAGACCCGGGTCAGCTCGCCGGGCGGGAACACCTCGGTCTGCTGGCCTTCGGGGAAGCGCAGCTTGGCGCTGGTCAACCGCACGAGTGCGCGCAGCTCGGTGTCACCGTCGTTCCGGATGCCGACGACGAGGTCGGACTGGCGACCGCCGAGCGTGAACCGGGTGGCTTCGGGCAGCACGAGCGCGGCACGCAGCTCCTCGGCGTCGGCGTCGATGGCGCTCGTCAGCAACGCCCGCTCCTCGGGCGTCCACGCCTGGGCGGGCAACACGTCGAGCACGGCGGCCCACGTCTCGGGTCGCGGGTCGCCGCTCGGGAGCATGCTGGCGAGGGCGGTGACCTGATGGCGGTAGCGCTCGATGTCGAAGCGCAGCAGGGACAGGTCGGGCCCGGCCTCGGCGGGGAGCTCGAACGTCAGCGGCTGACCGTCTTCCAGAACCCCGGAGGTGGTGGCGATGGCGGTGGAGAGCGAGATCAGCGAGAACCGGTCGGTGCCCTCCAACAGTCCGATGAGGACGGCCATGACGGCAGGGTCCGGTGGCGCGGTGTCCTCGGTGGCGATCACGAGGGAGCGGTCGTTCAACGGCTCGAGGCGCGCCACGATGTCGCCGCGGATGACCGCGAGCTCGGCGTACAGGCGGTACGCGGCGAGCGCCGGCTCGTCGGTCGGCTGGGAGAGATGCTCGGCCAAGCGCAGGTCGATGTCGGTCGCCGACATCGGCGAGCCGCTCGGGATCTGCAACAGGAACTGCCGGGTGGTGTCGGCGAAGATCGGAGCCCCGTCGTCGGTGTCGAGCTGGGTCTGCGGGGTCAGCACCGCGGCGCGCATGCCGAGGTCGCGCAGGAGTTCGGCGCCTCCGCCGTCGACCGGCGAGTCGGCGATCCACACCGTGCGGCGGGGGACGATGCCGGGGAGCGCCTCGGCGATGGCGTCTTCGCCGAGGCGGAGCTGGTCGGTGTAGATCTCCGCCATGCCCGCACGCTGCGCGGCCGAGGGATCGAGCTCGATATAGGTGTTGGCCAGGACTTCCAGCCCGGCGCCGGCCGCGCGCAGGCGCTGGACCAGCTCCTCGTCGGCGGGTTGCCCGCTCGACGCCATGCCTCTCAGCAGCTCCGGGCGCAGCGACGCCGTGACCGGCATGCCCGGGAAGCTCTCGAGCAGTTGCACCAAGCTGAGCAGCTGCTCCCGCGCCGGGTCGGGCACGGAGAGCGTGCCGTCGGGGCGCCTGGCCGGGCCGCCGTCGACCGACGCGACGATGCTCAACCGCAGCGGGTCGGCGGGCGGGTTCTCGGCCGGGTCGGCACTTTCGGCCTCCTCGCGCTCGACGAACGTGATCACCTGGTCGAGGGGGTCCTCGTCCTCGCCCTCGTCCTCGCCCTCGGTGAGCAACAGCTCCACCGGGTACACGCCCGCCTCGGTCAGCCGCAGAGCCTCGATGGTGCGCTCGTCGAGCTCGAGCGCGACGGACAGCTCGAACGGCACCGGCTCCGTCGCCGAGGCTCCCGCCGGTGGGAGAAGGGGCAGCTCCACGTAGTCGTAGACGGAGCCCAGCTCGCCGCGCAGAGCACGATCGAAGGCGAACCGGTCGGCCACCGGGTCGTAAGCCCGAACGATCACCGACCAGCTCTCGGCGGCGAGGTCGGCGCCGGCCGGGTCGACCTCGACGTGGAAGCGGATCGTCGTCCCGGGCTCGGCCGGGATGCGCATCGTCTGTTCGACGAGGCGCAGCACCGGCGAGCCGGTGGTGAGCTGGTCGGCCCCGGCTTCGACGGCGTCGGCCGGCTGGCGTGCGGGCGGCGCGCTGGTGTGCGCGCGGGAGACCGGCAGCACGAGCCCGCCTGCGGCGACGAACACGGCGGCGAGCGCGGCGGCTCTGGTGCGCACCTCTCACCCGGCCAGGGCGAGCACGACGAGCTCGGAGTCGACAGGCTCGAAGCCGAGGGCGGCGTAGAGGGCGAGCGCGGCGAGATTGTCGCGGTGTGTGTTCACCATCACCGTCTCGACGTGCCAGCGGCGCAGCCAGCGCAAGGCGTCGACGACGAGAGCCCTCCCGAGGCCCTCCCGCTGGTGGTCGGGCAGCACCGCGAGGCGTTGGACGAAGCCGCGCCGACGGCTCCGCCCGGTGATCGCGTATCCACTCGGCTCGCCGTGGCGGTCGAGGGCGAAGCGCGTCCGGTGGGTGGGGGTCGCCGCCTGGGCGTCTTCGATTCCGGCCGGGTCGAGGCCCCACTCCTCGCCGAAGGCCGCCTGGTCGATGGCGGCCGCGGTGACTACGTCGCCGCCGCGCAACGCCCGCCGGCGCGTGCCGACTCGGCCCAACTCGACGCGCGCGAGATCTGCTTGGAGCAGGGTGAGCCGTTGGACCGGCACGAACCCGGCAAGCTCGAACCGCCTCGCCGTGGACGCGGCCAGCGCGCCCGTGCGGATCTCGTCGAAGCCGAGATCGGCCAGGTGCGCCAGCCATTCACGCAGCGCCCCTGCGGGCGGCGCGACGGTGTGGTCGAAGAGCACGAGCTGGGCCGTCGTGGGGCGTCCGGGCCACGCGCGCACCTTCGCCTCGGCCCTGCCCGCGCTCAGCACGAGGCCGCACGCGGGAAGCCTGGCCGCGCCCGGACCGGGCGCTGTACCGGGGGGCGGAGGTGCCGTCGTCACTGAGGCGCGACGGTAGCGTCAGCGACGGTGACGGTGCTCTTCACGACCCACGAGGCCTTCTTGGACCACCTGACGGGCCCGTTCCACCCCGAGCGCCCCGAGCGCCTGGGTGCAGTGGTCGACGCATCGCGCGCGGCCGGCGTCGCGGACGCGTTGGTGCCTCTCGTCCCCGAGCCCGCCGAGCGTGCCGATCTCGAACGTGTGCACTCCGCTTCCCACATCGACGCCGTCGAGCGCACGATCGCCGCTGGCGGCGGCCGCCTCGACCCCGACACGGTCGCGTCCCCCGGCTCGTGGAACGCGGCGCTGCTCGCGGCCGGCGCGGGGTTGAGTGCCGCGCGGGCCTTGGAGCGCGGTGAGGCCGACGCGGCGTTCTGCGCAGTGCGCCCGCCCGGGCACCACGCCACTCCCGGCCAGGCTATGGGCTTCTGCCTCTTCTCCAACGTCGCCGTCGTCGCCGCCTGGCTCGCGGAGCGCGGCGAGAGGGTGGCCGTCGTCGACTACGACGCTCACCACGGCAACGGCACCCAGGACGCGTTCTACGGCGACCCGCGGGTGCTGTACGTCTCGCTGCACCAGTGGCCGCTGTACCCGGGCACGGGCTCCGCGCGCGAGATGGGCGAGGGCGCGGGTTTCGGCGCCACGCTCAACGTGCCGATGCCGGCAGGCAGCACCGGCGACGCGTACCTCGGGGCGATGGACCGCCTAGTGCTGCCGGTGATCTCCGATTTCGAGCCGACCTGGCTCGTCGTCTCCGCCGGGTTCGACGCGCATCGCGCCGACCCGCTGACCGACCTCGGTCTTTCGAGTGGGGACTTCGCGCTCATCACCCGGCGGTTGCTGGCGACTGTGCGGCCCGGTCGGAGGCTGGTCGTGCTCGAGGGCGGCTACGACCTCGACGCCCTGCGTGACTCGACGGCCGCGGTGCTCGCCGAGCTCGCCGGCGTCGGTCACGATCCCGAGCCGCCGACGAGCGGCGGGCCGGGACACACCTCGGTCGACGCCGTGCGGGCCAGGTGGGCCGAGGCCGGCCTGTTGTGACGCCGCCGCGCTTCGCCCCCGTCCTCGCCGAGCTCGCACCGCTTGCCGAGCGCTTCCGCGCCGGTGGTCACCGCCTGTTCCTCGTCGGTGGCACGGTGCGCGACCTGATCGTCGGGCGCGAGGCGGGGCCAGCCGACTTCGACTTCGACGCCACCACCGACGCCCGACCGGAGGAGATCAAGCGGCTGCTCGCCGGCTGGGCAGACGCGATCTGGACCCAGGGCGAGCGCTTCGGCACGATCGGCGCGAAGCGCGGCGAGCGCACCTACGAGATCACCACGCACCGTGCCGAGGCGTACCACGCCGACTCCCGCAAGCCCGACGTCGAGTTCGCCGACGAGATCGACGCCGACCTGTCCCGGCGCGACTTCACCGTGAACGCGATGGCGTTGGAGCTGACGTCGGACTCGCCGGAGCTGGTCGATCCCTTCGGCGGAGCAGTCGACCTGGCCACCGGCACCCTGCGCACGCCGCTCTCGCCCCAAGTGAGCTTCGGCGACGACCCGCTGCGCATGATGCGTGCAGCTCGCTTCGTCGCCGGGAGCGGGCTGACCCCGGTGCCCGAGCTCGTCGACGCCGTGCACGAGATGAGTGCCCGACTGTCGATCGTCTCCGCCGAACGCATCCGTGACGAGCTCGACAAGCTGATCACCGTGCCGAGTCCGGCGCCCGGACTGTGGTTCTGCGTCGACACCGGTCTTGCCGACCAGTTCCTGCCCGAGCTGCCCGCGATGCGCCTCGAGCACGATCCGATCCACCGCCACAAGGACGTGCTCACCCACACGCTGGCCGTGGTCGAGAACGTGCGACCGCCGAACGAGCAGCCTCCCGGCCGGCCCGAGTTCGACTTCCGCATCACGCGCTTGGCCGCCCTGTTGCACGACATCGGCAAACCGCGCACGCGGGGCTACCTGCCCGGCAAGGGCACCACCTTCCACCACCACGATGCGGTCGGCGCGCGCCTGGCCCGCAAGCGGCTCACCGAGCTGCGCTACTCGAACGACGACGTCGATGCCGTCACCTCCCTCGTCGAGCTGCACTTGCGGTTCCACACGTACTCGATGGGTTGGACCGACAGTGCCGTGCGGCGCTACGTGCGCGACGCCGGCCCGTACCTCGCCGAGCTGAACGTGCTGACCCGCTGCGACTGCACCACGCGCAACGCGAAGAAGGCGGTGATGCTTGCCGAGCGCATGGACGATCTGGAGGCGCGCATCGACGCGCTCGCGGAGCGTGAGGAGCTGGCCGCGATCCGTCCCGAGCTGGACGGCCGTGAGGTGATGGCCGCGCTCGGCATCGGGCCCGGGCCGGTGGTCGGTGAGGCGCTCGCGCACCTGCTGGAGATCCGCCTCGAAGAGGGTCCGGTCGGTGACGAAGAGATCCGCCGTCGTCTCGAAAAGTGGTGGCACGACCGCTCTGCGGGGTAGTAGATTGGCGCCCACCTCGCGGCGGACCAGCGTCTCTCGCGAGACGGGAAGTGACGATGGCGGAAGGATCGGGCGAGTCAGTCGAAGTCGACGCGTACCCACGCGCAGGACCGGCTGGGGAGGCGACGTGGCGTCCTCGCGTCGTTTCTGGGGTCGCGTGGGGCATCGGCCTCGCGCTCCTGGCCGCGCTGTTGCACGCCTGGCCGTGGCTGCGCGTCGGGGGCGACATCTGGAGCTGGAACACCGAGATCAACGTGATCGAGATCGTCCTGCCGACGACGGCGACGGCGATGCTCGCGTGGCGGTGGTGGACCGATCGCACGCTCGGCTGGCTGTTGCTGACGGTCGGCACCGGATGCTGGGCTCTCGGGCAGTTGGGCTGGACGGTGCTCGAGCTGATCGGCAGCACCGCTTCACCTTCGCTGAACGACGCGTTCTTCGTCGTCTGGCCGATCCTCACTTGCATCGGACTGGTGCAGCTCGGGATCGACCGTTCCCGGCGCGGGGCTCAGCTCGTGCTGATCGCGGAGGCGATGCTCGTTGCCGTCGGGGCCGGCTTCGTCGTATGGGTGCTCTTCCTGCTGCCGGGGATCGAAGAGACCGGCCCGGCGTCGATCATCGAACAGGTGCTGCTCGCCTACCTGCCGATGTCGAGCCTGGTGGTCGCCGCCACCGCGCTGTTGCTGCGGATGGGATCGAGCTCGCCGGCCCTCACCGCTGCATGCCTCGGAGCGCTGTCCAACGCCGTGGCGGATGCGATCTTGTCGAGCGACCTCGACCAGCGCCGCCTGCTTACGTACTTCGGTGCCCACATCGGGTGGCTGCTCGGCTTCGTGTTGATGGGCGCGGCCTCGCGGCTGCCGCTCGCTCCCCCGCGCAGCGTGTCGGTACGACCGACGAAGGCACGGTTGCTGCTCGTCTGGATGCCGGCTGCAGCGGCCCTGCTGGTGGCCGCTTATCACCTCGGTCCCGGTGGCGGTGAGCTCGACCCCGTATCGGTCGGGTTGACGGTCACGGGGGCGATGCTCATCGTCGTCGTGCAGGTGGTCGGGTGGCGAGAGGTCGGCCGGATGTCGGTGCAGCTCGAGGAGAACTACCGCCAGCTCGCGGACACCGAGCACGAGCTGCGCTCGGTCGTCGACAGCATCGCCGACACGGTCGTCGTCATCGGTCTCGACGCGCGGATCCGCAGCGTCAACCTCCAGGCGGAGGAGCTCTTGAAGATGGGCGCGCCCGAACTGGTCGGGCGCCACTTCGGCAGCCTGATCCCGCACAGCGCGCGCGCGCAGGTGGCCGAGGTGTGGCAGCGCGTCCTCGATGGTGCCGCCCAGCTGGACAAACCGGTCTTCCCGGTGGTGACCGGCACCGGCACGGTGCTGCACGTCGAGGCGAACGCTGCGCTCGACCGCGTGCAGCGCGAGCGCGTCGTGCTGACGTTGCGCGACGTCACCGACCGGGTCGAGGCGCAGACCGCGCTCCAGCGTGCGCAGGAGAGGTTCCGGGTGGCGTTCCACTCGGCACCGACGGGCATGGCCATCGTGCGTCCCGAGGACGGGATGCTGGTGGAGGTCAACGACCGCTTCGCCGAGATCTTCCGCCAGCGGGCGGACGAACTGACCGGCACCCCGATGGGACGGCTGTTGCATCCCGACGAGCAGCCGATCACGACCGAGGCCAGCATCGAGCGGCGCTTCGTGCGCAGCAACGGCACCGTGCTCTGGGCAGCATCGTCGCTCGCGGTGACGGAGGACACCTTCGGTCAGCCGATGCTGATCGTGCACGTCCAAGACGTCACCAACCAGAAGGCGGCGGCCGAGCAGCTCAGTTGGTCGGCGACCCACGACGAGGTGACCGGGCTCGCCAACCGAGCACATTTCCTGGAGCACCTCCAGCGCGCCGCCGATTCGCCGGGCCCGACCGGGTTGGCGGTGCTGTTCTTGGACCTCGACCGCTTCAAGGTGGTGAACGACAGCCTCGGCCATGCCACCGGCGACGATCTGCTGCGGGTGATGGCGGCCAGGCTGCGGGCCGCCGTGCGCGACGGCGACGTGGTGGCGCGCTTTGGCGGTGACGAGTTCACCGTGCTGTTGCGCGACGTCGACCCGGCGCTCGCCGCCGAGGTGGCCGAACGGATTCGCTCCAGCCTCTCGTTGCCGGTGACGCTCGGGGACGCCGAGCTGGACGTGTCCGCGAGCGTGGGGGTCGTCATCGTCTCGCCCCAGATGCTGCAGGACCAGACGATGGACGCCGACGACCTGGTGCGTGACGCGGACGCCGCGATGTATCGGGCGAAGGACCACGGACGCAACCGGGTCGAGCACTTCACCCCGGAGACGCGGGTGGCAACTCTGCACCTGCTGCACACCGGCAACGAGCTGCGCCACGGCATCGAACGCGGCGAGATCGTGCCCTACTACCAGCCGATCATCGATCTCGCGAGCGGGCGCCTGAAGGGCTACGAGGTCGTCGCCAGGTGGCGCCACCCCGAGCGGGGGCTGTTGCTGCCCGCCGAGTTCCTCGGCGTCGCGGAGGACAGGGGGCTGATCGGCCCGCTCGGCGAAGCGGTGATGCGCGCTGCGCTGGCCCAGCTCGCCAGGTGGCGCAACGAGCTGCCCCAGCTCGGGCCGTTGACGATCGGGGTGAACCTCTCAGCACGCCAGCTCGGTGACCGGCGGCTCGTCGACACGATCGGGCAGGCACTCGCCGAGACCGGTGTCCCCGCCGACTGCCTGTGGCTCGAGCTCACCGAGACGGCGCTGATGTCCGACGTCCGCTCGGCCACCGTCGCGCTGCGTGAGCTGCGCGGCCTCGGCCTGCACCTGGCCGTCGACGACTTCGGCACCGGCTACTCCTCCCTCACGTACCTGAAGCGCTTCCCCGTAGAGGCGTTGAAGGTCGACCGCAGCTTCGTCGCCGGGCTCGGCCTGGACCCCGACGACTCGACGATCGTCGAGGCAGTCGTGCGCCTCGGCAGCTCGCTCGGGCTCGCGACCATCGCCGAGGGCGTCGAGACCCCGCTGCAGCTTGGCCACCTGCGCGACATGGGCTGCGAGCAGGCCCAGGGCTTCCTGTTCGGCAGGCCGCGACCGGCGTCGATGCTGGAGCCCTTCGCGGCGACCTACTGAGCGTGCTGGTGCGCTACACCCCGAGCTTGCGGGCGCGCAGCAGCAGCACGGACGGGACCATCGGCGAGGCCTCGTCGACGGCATCGAGCTCGTGCAGCACGTCGACCCGGAAGTCCGTGCGCGACAGCGCCATGAACAACTGGCCGATGGTGCGCGTGCCCTCGCTGCCGTATCCGCGGCGAAGGACCACCTCGGCCCCGTCGAGCATCGCTCTCACCGGATGGGTCTGCGCGACGATCAGCGGGGCGCTCGGCTTCAGCACGCGGTGCACCTGGCGCAACGTTCGGGCCAGGTCGTCGATCTCGCCCAGGTGGTGCAGGCAGAGCGCGAGGTCGACGGAGGCGGACGTGAGGAAGCCGAGATCGGCGAAGTCGGCCTGGTGGCACTCCACGCGCACCTCGTGACGCTCGGCCTCGGCGCGTGCCCTGGCGATCCTCTCCGCGGAGGGGTCGACGACGATCGACTTCGCTCCGGCGAGGGCGAGGGTGACGGCGTTGGACGGCTCCGACACACCGAGCTCGAGGGCGCGCTTCGCGCCCACTTCGCCGCAGAGCCGCAGCTCGGAGTCGTTGGCCACATGGGCGCCGAAGGTCACCGGGGTCACGCTCATGGCCGCCAGTGTGGTGCGCGTCGCGGGGCGCGGCGCGGATCATCGCTAGCCTCGCGGCGATGACGTTCTCGTCCGGGTCGCTGCGTGGTGGCGGAGGGCGAGGAGTCGTCGACCACAGGCTGGCTCGGCGCGCTCTGCTGAACGAGTACCGCCGCGGCCGGCTCAGCCAGGATCAGGTGTGCGACGCTCATCCCGAGCTGGTCCGTGCCGCGAAGGCACTCGGCAAGCGCACCAACACCGTCTGTCCGATCTGCGCCGAGGAAGACCTGCGCCTCGTCACGTACGTGTTCGGGCCGAGGCTGCCCAAGCACGGCCGCTGCGTGTCGACCACGGCCGAGCTCGCCGCCTTCCATCGCCGCTCCGAGGAGTACTCCGCCTACGTCGTCGAGGCCTGCTGCTCGTGCCGCTGGCACCACCTTCTGCGCGTGTTGCCCCTCGGTGGACGCCGTGCCCGTACCGAGCGCGCAGCTCGCTGAGCCTCGGCGAACGATCGCAGGAGTCTGACGGATGGTGTCTGGATCGAGGATGTCCGGGTCGAAGAGGTCGTGGCTGCCGCACGAGGTGGCCCAGCGCCTTCGCCGGGAGATGCTGCTCGGCCTGCTGCTGGTGGTCGTCTCCCTGGCCGTCATCGTCGTGATCGCCCTGCTCACCGACCCGGTCACCTGGCAGATCGGCGAGAACGGCAGCGCCTCGTTGAGCGACGGCACACCGTGTGAGCTGTTCCGTGTCGCCGAGGTAGACGCCGAGCCCGGGTTCGGTGCCACGATGCTCGACTGCGGCCCGCGTGCTGCCACCTCGACGTCGGTCCTCGTGCAGCAGCTCTTCAGCGCGGCCGGTGCAGCCGGGGCGTTGCTGCTCGTCGGCAGCTCGGTCGCCCGGTTCCTCGCTCGGCGCATGCCGCACGAGACCCTCGCCGTACCGGCGTTGGCCGTCGGGGCCGTGGCGGGCGTGGCGCTCGTCTGGTGGGGGCTGCGCGCTCGTGGCCAACACCTCGTCTACGAGGTGGCCGATGGTGTGATCACCTCCTCGGTGCTCGCCGGCGACCCCGGCTTCTCCGGCCGCGATGCCGCCGTGGCGGCTGGGTTCGGCCTCGTCGCGGCGAGCCTGGTGCGCATCGTGCGCCCATGAGCCGCGAGCTGCGCCACGCCCGCAGCTCCGGGCTCGGCCGGCTGGTGGCGCGCGGCGCGGCGATCGGGCTCGGGGCGGTGGCCACGCTCGGTCCGCTCGCGAGCTGCGCGAGCTCCGCAGGCGACGGCGCAGCCTCCGTGAACACGCCGGCTGTTCGCGTCACGACCACTGTTGGCGAAGACGTGACGCCTTCTGGGTTCGCACGTGTAGACGCCACCATCACGACGACCGACGGCGCGCGACGAACCGTTTGCCTGTGGCTCGCCGACGACGACACCTCACGCGCGGAGGGCCTCCAGTCGGTCACCTCGCTCGGGGAGTGCCCGGGGATGGCGTTCGTCTTCGCCGCTCCCGTCGAGCACCGTTTCTGGATGCGTGACACCTTGATCCCGCTGACGATCACCTTCTGGGACGAAGCCGGGGGATGGGTCTCCGCGGCCGACATGGTGCCCTGCCCGCCCGCCGCCGCCGACTGCCCGCGCACCGCGGCCGCCGGCCCCTACCAGGTGGCGGTGGAGGTGCCCGCCGGTGAGGCCGACGAGCTCGGGCTGGTGCGGGGCAGCCGGCTCGAACTGGAGCTGTAGGCGCAGCCGTAGCTGTAGCACCCCTTTGCGATGCTCGTCGGCAGTGGCAGGCAAGTCACCTGCCGCTACACTCGCCCGGTCCAGATCAGCCCTGCCCCCGCCGGGGGCCCCGGCCGGGTGAGCATCCCGGTCGTGTCCGAAGGGAGGTGCACGCAGAACATGCGTGCTTACGAGCTCATGGTCATCATCCGCGGCGCCCTCGACGAGGCCGACGCGCAGAAGTGGGTCACCACGGTCACCCAAGGCATCACCTCGGCCGGTGGCACCGTCCACGGCAAGCCCGACTGGTGGGGCAAGCGTCGCTTCGCCTACGCGATCGACCACCAAGAAGAGGGCTATTACGTGGTGATCGAGCTCCTGGCCGAGGGCGGCGCGCTCGACGGTCTCGAGCGGTCACTGCGCATCGCGGACGACATCGTCCGCCACAAGCTGATCCGCTTGCCCGATGCCGAGGCCGAGCGCCGCGGCATGGCCAGCACCGCGGCCTGAGCGCCGCACCGTTCCCGGGAGGAACAACCCGCCATGGCTGCAAACACCATCACCGTCGTCGGCAACCTCACCCGCGACCCCGAACTGCGCTTCACGAACGCCGGCAAAGGCGTCACCACCCTCGGCATCGCCGTCAGCCGGCGGTACCAGGTCAACGGGGAGTGGCAGGAGCAGACCTCGTTCATGAACGTCGTCGCCTGGGACCAGCTCGGCGAGAACGTCGCAGCATCGCTGCACAAGGGCACGCGCGTGCTCGTCACCGGGCGGCTCGAGGTGCGTGAGTACACCGACCGCGACGGCAACAAGCGCACCGCGGTCGAGATCGTCGCCGACGAGATCGGCCCCTCCCTGCGCTGGGCCACGGCCCAGGTCGAGCGCACCTCGCGCTCATCCGAGGCAGGAGCTGGCGAGCGCCCGAGCGCTGCCGGCACCGCCCGCCCCGCTGAAGGGGCCTACTACGGCGACGAAGAGCCGTTCTGACCCGCACCCCACAAGTACGCGTAAACGACCGACGAGGAACGAACCCACCCCATGGCCAGCAAGAAGAGCAGCCCACGGACCCGCAGCCCGAAGGACTCCGGGCGCAAGCCGAAGAAGAAGACGAGCGTGCTCGTCACCGAAAAGGTCGAGTACATCGACTACAAGGACGTCAACCTGCTGCAGCGGTTCATGTCCGACCGCTCCAAGATCCGCGGTCGCCGGGTCACCGGCAACACGGTGCAGCAGCAGCGTGAGGTCGCGACGGCGGTCAAGAACGCCCGCGAGATGGCCCTGATGCCATACACGAAGCGGGTGGCGAGCGCCGGACGCCCGGCCAGGGGCCGTCGTGACGAGGAGTCACAGTCCTCCGGGCGGGGCGAGGCGGAGTCCTCGGCCGAGGCGGTCGTCGACCAACTCGACACGGTCGCGGCGATCGATGCGGTCGACGCGGTCGATGCGGTTGTCGGTGACGCGGTGGCCGTTGGCGGAGAGGAAGGTGAGCCGTGATGAAGGTGATCTTGCGTGCCGACATCGACCAGCTCGGCAAGCGTGGCGACATCGTCGACGTGCGTGACGGTCACGCCCGCAACTACTTGTTCCCGCGCGGCCTCGCGATGACGGCCTCAGAGGGTGCCGTATCGCAGGCGGCGGCCATGCGCCGTGCCCGTGACCTGCGTGACACGGCAGACCGCGAGGCGGCCCAGACGGTCGCTTCGGCGCTCGTGCCGAAGGTGATCACGATGCCGGTGAAGGCCGGTGCAGAGGGCCGCCTCTACGGATCGGTGACCGCTGCCGACGTCGTCGAGGCGGTCGAGGCCCAGACGGGCATCGTTCTCGACCGCAGGCGGCTGGCGATGCCGGACCACATCAAGCAGACCGGCGAGTACCACGTGATGACCAAGCTCCACCAGCAGGTCGAGTTCCCGATCACGATCGACGTCGTCGCCAAGTGATCCCGCCGGCCAGCCGTTGGCGGCCGGTGACGAACTGACGAATGGGCCCCGGCTGAGCCGGGGCCCATTTCGCGTGGTGGTCCACAGGTCGCCGGGGTTGTCCACAGCGCGCCCACAGCGATGTCACAGGTCTGTGCTACTAGCAACCCACAGGCAAGACCGACGACAGTGAGACCACCCATGTCCGAGCTCATCGACTACCCGAGAAGAGGGTCTCGCCGCGCAGGGCGCGACGACGCTCCCCGCCGACGCACCGATCAGCGGGTGCCCCCGCACAACCTCGACGCCGAGGAGTCCTTGCTCGGAGCGCTACTGCTGTCGCGCGACGCGGTGGGCACCGTCGCCGAGCTTGGCCTGCTCGCCGGCGACTTCTACAAGCCCGCCCACCAGCTCGTCTACGAGTCCGTCAGGGTCCTGATGGCCGCCGGCCAGCCCGTCGACGCGGTCACCGTCGCCGACGAGCTGCGTCGCGCCGGCCTGCTCGAGGAGATCGGTGGCATCGATCTCCTGCTCGAGCTGCAGAATGCGACGCCGGCGATCTCGAACGTCGGGCGGTACTGCAAGATCGTCCAGGACACCTCGGCGCTACGGCGGCTGATCGCCGTAGCGAGCGACATCGCCGAGATCGCCTACCTCGAACCTGACGACGTGGCGAAGGCCATCGACGAGGCCGAGACGAAGGTGTTCGAAGTGAACGAGCGCCGGGTGTCCGACTCCGTGCGCCCCCTCGGTGAGCTGCTGCAGATGGTCAGCGATCATCTCGAGGCCACGTACGAGCGGGGCACCTCGATCATCGGCACCGCCACCGGCTTCCACGACCTGGACGAGCTGCTCTCCGGGCTCCAGCCGTCGACGTTGAACATCATCGGTGCTCGGCCGGCGGCGGGCAAGACCTCGCTCGCCCTCGGCATCGCCACCCACGTGGCGCAGACCACGAACCAGCCGACGCTCGTGTTCTCGCTGGAGATGGGCCACGTCGAGATCGCCCAGCGGATCCTGTCGAGCGAGGCGCGCGTCGACTCTCAGAAGCTGCGCACCGGCCGCTTGAGCGAGGCGGACTGGTCCAAGATCGGACGCGCCATCGGCCGGCTGGAGGTGCCGCTCTTCATCGACGACAACCCGAGCGTGACGGTGATGGAGATCAGGGCCAAGGCTCGCCGGATCAAGGCCCGGTTCGGCTCGCTGGCGCTGATCGTGATCGACTACCTGCAGCTCATGACCGGTTCCACCGGTGCCGAGAACCGCCAGCTGGAGGTGTCCGAGATGAGCCGCAACCTGAAGGTGCTCGCCCGTGAGCTGGAAGTGCCGATCGTCGCGCTCAGCCAGCTCTCCCGAAACCTCGAGTCACGCGCGGACAAGCGACCGATGCTGTCCGACCTGCGCGAGTCGGGCTCTCTCGAACAAGACGCCGACGTCGTGATGTTCATCTACCGAGACGAGATGTACAACCCCGACAGCCCCGACAAGGGGTCGGCCGAGGTGATCGTGGCCAAGCACCGCTCCGGCCCGATCGGCACCAAGCGCTTGGTGTACCTCGCCTCGTACACGCGCTTCGACAACGCCGCCCGCGGGGTGTAGGGCTCAGCCCCGCCGCGGCGCCAGGACGCGAAAGAGGCGGAGCCGGCTCGGCGGCTCCGCCTCTTTCAGATACGCGCGACTCGAACTTACGCGGCCTTCACGACCCTGGTGGCGGGCTTGCGCACCCGCGGCGTCGCCGGCGCCTTCGTCTCCATCTTGACGAGTGCAGGGTGCATGGCCTTCATCATCTTGCGAACGAAGGCTGCCTGCTCATCGACCAGGCGCTTGCGGAACTTCAACTGCGAATCGACGAACTCGCTGAACGTCGGGACGTCCTCGAGGAACTCCCAATCGGGGCGCTCCGGGACGTATTCGGACACCGCGTCGGCGGCCTTCTCGGTGTACTTGAGCACCGGCTCTTCCACCTTGGCGACGAGCTTGAAGTACCCGTCTTGCCAATCCTTCATCTTCTCCATTACGGCTGACACTTTCAGCACCTCCTCTGGGCTCCTCGCCCAACAACAAGAATATGCCGAAGTGCTAACTATTGCAAGCGGTTGGGGGTGTGACAGTTAGCACTGCGATCCGCCGGCGACGAGCAGATCTCCATATCATCGGCCTCGCGCGCCACCCGGGCGCGAGGGGGGCAAGGGCGCGATGGGATGCGGAGTCCGATGAAGATCGAGGAGCTGTTCGCGATCAGCGACAAGGTGGCCGTGGTCACCGGCGGGTCGCGGGGGATCGGGCGGATGATCGCCCATGGCCTCGTGGTCAACGGGGCGCGCGTGTACATCACGGCGCGCAAGGCGGAGGCGTGCGACGAGACCGCGCGGGAGCTGTCCGAGCTCGGTACGTGTGTGTCGCTGCCCGCAGACCTTTCCGACGCCGAGGGCAGGGAGAGCTTTGTCTCCCGGCTCGCCGAGCGTGAGGACGGCCTCGACATCCTCGTCAACAACGCCGGGGCGGCGTGGGGCGCCCCGCTCGGGGAGTTCCCCGAGGCCGGCGTCGACAAGGTGCTCGACATCAACGTCAAGGCGCCGTTCCTGCTGACCCAGTCGCTGCTCGCGATGCTGAGCGCCCGCGCCACCGCCGAGGACCCTGCCCGCGTGATCATGATCGGGTCGATCGACGGCATCAGGGTGCCTATCGGCGACAACTACTCGTACTCCGCCTCGAAGGCCGGGGTCCACATGCTCGCCCGGCACCTGGCCCACCACCTCGTGCAGCGGCACATCACCGTCAACACGATCGCGCCGGGACCGTTCGAGTCGAAGATGATGGCCTACCTGTTGGAGGATCCGTCGAGCCGCGACGCGATCGCGCGCTCGGTACCGCGCGGGCGCATCGGCACCCCCGAAGACGTCGCCGGAGCGGTGATCTTCCTCGCCAGTCGCGCCGGCGCCTACCTCACGGGCACGGTGATCCCCGTGGACGGCGGGATCTCTACTCACGGGTAGGGTCCGCCCCAGACGAGCGGTCGAGCAGCCGAGAGGAGTACACGGTGAGTGATCGGATGCGCACGACGGACGCGCTCGAGCGGTGCTGGAGCTCACTCGATGCGCTGTTCGCAGGCCTCGACGAGGAGCAGTGGCAGGCGGCGACGCTCTGCCCGGGTTGGAGCGTGCGCGACGTCTGTGCCCACCTCGGCGGGATCGAGCACATGCTGACCGACTGGTTCCCCGAATCGGCCGAGACCCCGCTGCCGTTCGCGCGGATCGGCGAGTTCCTCACCGAGACCGCAGCACTCGACTCGACCGCGCTGCTCGCGCGCTACCGCGCGCTCATCGAGCGCCGCCGAGGACAGCTCGGCGCACTTTCCGACCTCGAGTGGGACATGCCATCGATGACCCCCGTCGGCCCCGGCACGTACGGCGGCTTCATGGCGATCCGCGTCTTTGACTTCTGGGTGCACGAGCACGACGTCCGCAGCCCGCTCGCGTTGCCCGGCCACGACACCGGTCCGGCCGCCGAGATGGCGCTCGACCAGGTGCAGGGCTCGCTCGGCTACATCGTCGGCAAGCTCATCGCGCTGCCCGACGGGATGTCGATCACCTTCTCGCTGACGGGACCGGTGGTGCGAGAGATGCACGTGCAGGTCTCCGGCCGCGCCCGGGTGGTGCCCCAGCTCGCGGACGCGGACGTCGTGGTCACTGCGGACTCGCTCACGTTCATGCAGCTCGCCTGCGGGCGCATCGACCCCCAAGAGCAGATCGCCGCGGGCCGGATCAGCTGGACAGGGTCAACGGAGTGGGGAGAACGCGCGGCCCGCAACCTGCGGTTCACGATGTAGCCGACCCCTCCGTCGCCCACGCGATCTGCGCCTCCGGGCGCGTCGAGGCCAATATGGTTCGATGTTCCTCGGAGAGGATCTCCTCGCGTGGTTGGTGCTCGCCCTCGGCGGCGCGCTCTTCGTCGGGAACATGCTCGCGATGTTCAAGCCGCCGCCGAGACCACAGGCCGAGGGCGACCTGCAGCGAGCGCCGGTCGGTCGCAGCTTGCTGATGGCGCTCGCCGGGTTCGTCGCCGCCGTCTGGGCGCTCGGCTCGCTCGTCTCCGGCTGAGCGCGATCGCCGCCACGCCTCGCTGCGAGAAGTACTGTCGCCCCGATGGCAGGCACCGACGTGGGGAGCGGGCCGGCGAAGGGGAAGTCGTGGCGCACCGCGGTGCAACTCGGGCTCACCTCCGTCGTCGTCGCATCGCTCGCCGCGGTGCTGCTCTGGCGACATCCGCGAGACACCACGACCACCGAGCTGGTGGCCGTCGCCCTCGCCGGGACCGTTCTCGCGACGCTCGTCGCGCTGTGGAGCCGGCACGGGCGGCGCGCTGGCGTCGGGCAAGGCGGTGAACTCGACGACGCGGCTCGTGCGCCAGCACCCGTGGAGCTGCGCCCGGCGGCGTCTCTGCCGGCCGACCACTTCGCCGACTTCGTCAGCCACGTCCACTTCGGCGTATTGATGCTGCGTCATCAGTCCGGCGACGATCCGGAGTCGATCGTGATCACGTCGGCCAACTCGGCGATGCAGCGCTACCTCACGGTGCCACCGCCCGACACCGTCGGATTGCGGCTCGTCGACGTGTTCCCCGGGCTCCAAGCGCCGCCCGGCCAGGCCCTGCTGGAAGGCCTCCGCACACTGCACGAGCAGGCCGAGACGGTGTGGGTGCAGATCGAGACCGAGCTGTGGCCGGGGCTCGGCATCCAACACCTCGCCCTCGGAGCGGTGCCGCTCACCGCGCAGTCGATCGCCGTCGTCGTCGACGACGTCACGGCGCGCGTCAACGCGGAGCGCGCCCTCGCGGAGCGGGCCAGCTCCGACGCGCTGACGGGACTGGTCAACCGCGGCGAGTTGCTCGACCGGCTGCGCCGGCGTCTCGAACAGCGCGACGCCGGCGACGTCACGCTGCTCATCGCAGACCTCGACCGGTTCAAGGACGTGAACGACACGTTCGGCCACGAGCGGGGAGACCAGTTCTTGAAGAAGGTGAGCGAGCGCCTTCAGCTCGTCGCCCCGACCGGGGCGACGGTGGCCAGGATCGGCGGTGACGAGTTCGCGCTGTTGCTCGCCCCCGGGGCGACGACGCAGGACGGCGTCCTCGCCGCCGAGGCCATCGAGGAAGCGCTGCTCGAACCGGTCTCGGTCACACCGTGGCTGCAGCTCCACGTCGGCACGAGTATCGGCATCGCCAGCGCCCCTCTGCACGCCCGCGACGCGGACACCCTGGTGGTGCGGGCCGATGTCGCGATGTACGAGGCGAAGCGCACCTGTATCGGCCACCAGGTGTACGAGCCCTCGCTCGACCGTTCTTCCGTGCGCCGGATGGTGCTGCTCGGCGACCTGCGGCGGGCGATCGCGAACGGCGAGCTCGTGCTGCACTACCAGCCGGTCGTCGATCCCGACGGCTCGATCGTCGCCCTCGAGGGGCTCGTCCGCTGGCGCCACCCGGATCTCGGCACCGTCCTGCCCGGTGAGTTCATCGAGCTCGTCGAGCTCGGCAGCCTCAGCCAGCCGCTCGCGTTCACCGTCGTCCGGCAGGCCGTGGCGCATGCGATCACGTGTCGCGAGATGGGCAACGACATCGGCGTCAGCATCAACCTGACGCCGCGCAACCTCACCGACGCCGGCTTGCTCGACGGCCTCGAGCGTGTGGTCGGCGAGGCGAAGCTGCCGCCGGGAACCTTGACCGTGGAACTGACCGAACGCCATCTGCTCGCCGACTCGCCCGAGACGCACGAAGCGCTCGGTCGGCTGCATCGGGCGGGGCTGCGGGTGGCGATCGACGACTTCGGCACCGGCTCGACCTCGCTGTACGTGCTGCGCAGCCTGAACGTCGACGAACTGAAGATCGACCGGGTGTTCGTGGACGACCTCCGCCAGGGCCACGACGCCGTGGTGCGCTCGATCGTCGACCTCGCCCACGATCTGGGGCTGACCGTCGTCGCCGAAGGTGTCGAGGACCTCGCCACCCAGCGCCGGCTGGTGGAGCTCGGCGTCGACCGCATGCAGGGCTTCGCCATCGGGAGGCCGGTACCCGCGGACACCTCCACCCGCCTCGTCGCCGCCGGCGCGCGCTCGAACTGATCCGCTCGAGTCGCCCGGCGGGGGCGTCTGCCTACACTTCGGCGCGATGTCGAGCCCGCTGCAGCTGAGCTTCGTCCGCTCGGCGACGGCGGTGAGCCAGCTGCCGCCCTCGCCCGTCGAGGTGGCCTTCGTCGGGCGCTCCAACGTCGGCAAGTCCTCGCTGATCAACGCGCTCGCCAACCGCAAGCAGCTCGCCCAGGTGTCGAACACGCCGGGGCGGACCCAGTTGATCAACCTGTTCGTGCTCCCCTCCGGCGCGACGGTGGTCGACCTGCCCGGCTACGGCTATGCCGCGGTGCCAGGTCGGGTGAAGCGGGGCTGGCAGCAGATGATCGAGGGCTACCTGCTCGGGCGCGAGGAGCTGGCGCAGGTGTTCGTGCTCGTCGACGGCGAGATCGGCCCGACCAAGCTCGACGACCAGATGCTGGCCTGGGCGCGGGCGAATCGAATCCCCCACACGATCGTCGCGACGAAGATCGACAAGGTGAAGCCTTCGCGCCGTGATGCCCGCAAACGCGAGCTCGCCGCTGGCTGTGCACTCGAGGTCGGCGACGTGGTGTTCGCGAGCGCGACCACCGGGCTGGGCATCGACCGCCTCCGCTCCCTCGTCGCCGCTCACCTCGTGCTCCCACCGTGAGCGCGAGCCCCGTCGCCGGTCCCCCCGCGTTCTCGGTCGGATCTGTGACACATAGCGCGCCTGATCCGACCGAGAATGGGAAGCGGCAGTACCTTTTCGGGCGGGTCGAGAGAAAGGGATTGTCATGGGCGAGGTTGCCAAGAGCTCGGTGAGCGGATCGGCCGCGTACAGAGAGCGGATGGCTCTTCCGCCGGGAGCGGTGTTCGAAGCAGTTCTGGAGGACGTGTCCAAGGCCGATGCTGCCGCGGAGGTTCGGGACGGCGCGCATCGAGGAGCCCGGGAACCCGCCTTTCGACTTCCGCATCGACTTCGATCCCGCTCGCATCGACGAGCGCCACACCTACGCCGTTCGCGCCCGCATCCTGGTCGACGGCAAGCTGTTCTTCACCACCGATCAGCACCACCCGGTGCTGACCCGCGGCGCACCCGACACCGTGACCATGGGAATGAAGCACGTCGCGGGCGAGGCAGGCGTTGCCAAGCCGCTCGGGCCGACCCCGACGGGGCCAACCGCCACCTTGGAGGGCACCTACTGGAAGCTGACCTGGCTGGCCGACGCGCAGGTCGAGGTGGTCGAGGGCCAGCGCGAGCCCCACATCGTCTTCGACGCGGAAAGCATGGGGGTGCACGGCTCCGGTGGATGCAACCGGTTGACGGGGAGCTACATGTTGGAGGGTGACAGCCTCACGTTGGGACCCGTCGCCACGACCATGATGGCCTGCATCGACGGCATGGAGACCGAGTATGCCTTCCTGAAGGCTCTGGGGCTGGTCACGGGCTACAAGCTCGACGGCGAGAAGCTCGAAGTGAGCGACGCTGCGGGACAAGCGCTCGCCAGGTTCGAAGCCGTATACCTGCGCTAGGACCCTCCACCGTCTCAAACCCCCTCAAGTTCTCGGTCGGATTTGTGACGCATAGCGCGACAGATCCGACCGAGAACGCGTGGGAGTATGCGGAGGACGGAATTGTCCTTGCCCCGGGGGTGCACCGATGCTGAGGTTGCTCAACACCTTTCACACCTGGGTCTACCGCACCACTCGGGGTCGTCTCGGGCGACGCCTGCTGTGGGTGCCCTGCCTGCTGCTGATCACGACCGGTCGTAAGACCGGCAAGAGGCGGGAGACCGCGCTCGTGTACGCCGAGGACGGGGACCGATACGTCGTGGTGCCCTCCAACGCCGGAGCGGACCGTGCGCCGGGCTGGCTGCACAACCTGCGCTCCAAGCCCGACGTGGAGGTGTACGTCGGGCGGCGTCACGTGACGGCGCTCGCTCGGGTCGTCGGGCGCGACGAGCCCGACTTCGCTCGCCTGTGGAAGCTCGTGAACGAGAACAACGGCGGGCGGTACGACAACTACCAGTCGAAGACCAAGCGCCAGATCCCTGTCGTCGTGCTCGATTCGACCGCAGGCTGAACGTCGCATGGCCGAACTCACCGGTACTGCTGGGCACTTCCTCGCCATGCATCGTCGCGGCCGGCCGCTGCTGCAGCCCAACGCGTGGGATGTCGGGTCGGCGCGGCTACTCGAGTC
This sequence comes from Actinomycetota bacterium, assembly GCA_016700055.1. Taxonomy (NCBI): domain Bacteria; kingdom Bacillati; phylum Actinomycetota; species Actinomycetota bacterium. The sequence goes on along the minus strand of CP064997.1, from coordinate 1,529,072 downwards.
GCTGGGCTTCGAGGCGATCGCGACTACGAGCAGTGGCTTCGCCGCGACGCTTGGTCGCCTGGACGGTGCGGCGACGCGCGAAGAGACGCTGGCGCATGCAGCCCAGCTCGCCACCGCGGTCGAGGTGCCGGTGGCGGCCGACACCGAGAACGGCTTCGCCGACGATCCCGCCGGAGTTGCCGAGACGGTCCGGCTGGCCTGTGAGACGGGTCTCGCCGGTTGCTCGATCGAGGACTACACGGGTCGAGACGACGATCCCATCTACGACGCCGGGCTGGCTGTCGAGAGGGTGGCCGCAGCTGCCGAGGCGGCGCATCGCGGCCCGACTCAACTGGTGCTCACTGCGCGAGCGGAGAACCTCATCCACGGTGGTGACGACATCGCCGACACCATCGCGCGCCTGGCCGCCTACCAGGAGGCAGGTGCCGACGTCTTGTTCGCCCCCGGTCTGCGGTCGATCGACGACATCCGCTCGGTCGTGTCGTCGCTCGATCGACCGGTCAACGTCCTCGCCCTGCCCGGCTGCCCGTCGGTGGACGAGCTTGCCGAGGCAGGTGTGGCCCGCATCTCGGTCGGCGGCGCGTTCGCCTACGCAGCCCTGGCGGGTCTGATCGACGCTGCTCGCGAGTTGAAGGACTCGGGTACGTACGGTTACTGGGACCGGGTGGCCGGCGCCCGATCGGTGATCCGCGACGCCTTCCAACCCTGACCACCCTCAGGTTCTCGGTCGGATTTGTGACACATAGCGCGACGGATCCGACCGAGAACGCGGGGACTTCCTAGCGCTTGCCGCCGCCGAGCAGTCCGCCGAGCAGGTCGCCCAGGCCCCCGCCGCCGCTGTCGCCACCGAGGCCGCCGCCGCCGCCGAGCAGGCCGCCGAGCAGGTCGCCGAGGCCCCCGCCCCCTCCGCTGTCGCCGCCGAGGCCGGCGGACGATCCACCGCTCGACTTCGAGAGGAACGACATCACGAGCGGTGCCAGCATCGAGAGCAGGCTCCCGATGCCGCCGCCTCCGCCGAGCCCGCCGAGTTGCTGGGCGACGGCGTCGGTGTTGTCACCGAAGACGTTGCGCACGATCTTCTCGCCGTCGGCGGTGTCGACCTGGTCGAAGTCGATTCCACCGTCGAGGAGGTCGTTGTCGTGCTCGCTCAGTGCCGCGGACAGCGACGCGGCACCCGCGGGATCTTCCGCATTGGCCGCGAGGCCGCTGAGCAGTGCGGGAAGGGCGCGGCTGACGGCCGCCTGGGTCTCCTCCTCGCCGAGGCCGAGCTTGCCGGCGAGTTGGCCGATGGGGATCTGGCTCAGAAGGTCTTCGATGGTGGCCATGGCGTTCTCCCTGGGTGATGTCTTGTCGTGGAGGGATGTCGAACCGACACGTCGCTCCCAGACCCTCCAGCGTCAAAAACCGTAGCCATGGCCCCCGCTGGCCACTGCATCGGACACGTCCTCGCGGTTCTCGGTCGAATTTGTGACACATAGCGCGACGAATCCGACCGAGAACACTGGGGGGCCGAGCAACTGGAGCGGGTGACGGGAATCGAACCCGCGTTCTCAGCTTGGGAAGCTGATGTTCTGCCTCTGAACTACACCCGCGAGGATTGCGCCGGCGAGGCTAGCGCGACGCACCGACGGAGGCCACGGCGCTCCCCGGCGGGCTTCACTAGGGTGCGGCACGTGATCCTCTCCGACCGGAGCCTGCGCGAGGCGATAGCTGCCGGACGCATCGTGATCGATCCCCTCGACGAGGCGCTCATCCAGCCGTCGTCGATAGACGTGCGTGTCGCGAACCTGTTTCGGGTGTTCCGCAACCACACCGCGGGTGTGATCGACGTCAAGTTGGACATGCGGATGCTGACCGAGCTCGTCGAGATCCCCGACGACGGCGTGTTCATGCTGCACCCCGGGGAGTTCGTGCTCGGCTCGACGCTCGAACGCATCACCGTGCCCGACGACCTCGTCGGCCGGGTGGAGGGCAAGTCGAGCCTCGGACGGCTGGGACTGCTCATCCACTCGACGGCGGGTTTCATCGACGCCGGCTTCGACGGCCGCATCACCTTGGAGCTGGCGAACGTCGCCAGCTTGCCGATCACGCTGTACCCGGGCATGAAGATCGGCCAGGTCAGCTTCATGGAGATGACCACGCCCGCCGACCGTCCGTACGGTGCCGGGGCGACCGGCTCGAAGTACCACGGCCAGGAGGGCCCCACCCCGAGCCGGTACTTCGAGAACTTCCGCGACGCCTGAGCGCCGCGGACTTGTTCAGCGCGGGAACCAGCTGATGGCGACCGTCGTCACACTGCCATGACCTCGTTCGCCAGCCGCCGCCCCCGTCTCGTCGGCCATGGGGCACCCGTGTTGGTCGCCTTCGCGTTGATGCTCGCCGCCTGCAGCACCGGCGACGGCGCGTCGATCGACACGACCAACGACACGACCAACGACACGACCAACGACACGACCAACGACACGACCGACGACACGACCGACGACACCGGTCCGGGGACCGTCGTCGGTGGCGGTCCGGGCGCGGCGGTGCAGCCCTACCAGGAGTTCGGCGACTGCGACGCCTTCCTCGGATGGACGAAGGAGCGGATGCTCGAGCGCGTCGGCCCGTACGGCCTCGACGGCGGCGGCTACTGGCGCGGTGAGGACGGGGACTTCGTAACGGCGCCCGCCGCCACCGATGCTCCGAGCGACGACAGCGGGCGCGCGCCGGACACCGCGGTGACCGGTGAAGGCACCGGCGGCACGTCGACGACGAACACCCAGGAGGCCGGCGTCGACGAGGGCGACCTCACTGAGACGGACGGCCGCTTCGTATACAGCGTGATCGACCACACGCTGCGCAGCGTCGACCTGGCCACGCAGACCCTGCTCACCGAAGAGGCCGTCCCCCAGGGTGAGCACCAGATGATCCTGTCCGGCGACCGCTTGCTGCTCGTCACCCAATCGTGGACGGGAGCCGCGTCGGACACGGTGGCCGCGATCTACGAGGTCGCCGACGGCGTACTGACCCTGGCCGGGCGCAGCCACCTCGAGGGCTACGTCCTCGCCACCCGCGCGATCGACGGGACCGCGCGCATCGTGCTGCGCGCGGGGCTCACCGACCGGGTGCCGTTCGTCTACCCGCGGCGGGGGACCGAGGAGTCCGAGGCGCAGGCCCTCGAAGAGAACACCGCCGTGATCCAGGCGATCGAGGCCGAAGACCTGCTGCCGCGTGCGTTCACGGTCGGGCCCGAGGGCGATCGCTCACCGCTGGTGGCGGCGCTCGATTGCGCCGCGATGGGGCACCCGGGTGACTTCTCCGGGTTCGGGCTCACCTGGGTGGCCACGATCGACATGGCTGCGGAGGAGCCAGTGGTGCAGGGCACGAGCGGCCTCGTCGCCGACGCCCAGACCGTGTATGCCTCGTCGACCACGATGTACGTCGCCACCGTGCGCTACGACGACTCCTTCGGCGAGACGGTGCCGGTCGTGCCCGAGCCGCCGCACACCGACTTGCACGCCTTCGACCTCGCCGACGCGGCCGGTTCGGCCTACCTCGCGTCGGGATCTGTCGACGGCACCGTGCTCAACCAGTACTCGCTCTCGGAGTACGAGGATCATCTCCGTGTGGCGACGACCACCCAGGGCTTCGGCTTCGGCGAGGAGCAGGCGTCGGGTGTGCACGTGTTCGAGCGAGACGATTCCGAGCTGGTCGAGGTGGGCGCCGTCACCGGGCTCGGGGTCACCGAGCAGATCCAGGCGGTGCGCTTCCTCGGCGACCGCGGCTACGTGGTGACGTTCCGCCAGGTCGACCCTCTCTACGTGCTCGACCTCTCCGACCCCGCCCATCCGACGCTGGAGGGTGAGCTGAAGATCCCCGGCTTCTCCACCTACCTCCACCCGATCGGCGAGGGCCGCGTCCTCGCCGTGGGCTACTCGGCCACGGACCAGGGCGCCGTGACGGGCACGCAGCTCTCGCTCTTCGACGTCGCCGATGCGTCGGACCCGAAGCTGCTCGACACGCTCGAGGTCGGCGAGACGACCGAAGCGGCCTTCGACCCGCATGCGTTCTTGTGGTGGGCCGAGACCGGCACCGTGGTCGTGCCGCGCGAGCTGGTCTGCGTGCGAGCCGCCGGCCCGGGCTGCGAGTCGGCGGTGGTGGCCCAGGTGGTCGGCGACGATCTCGTCGAGCAGGGCCGGCTGTTCCACTGGTTCCCGATCCGGCGCTCGATGGTGGCAAGTGGCGACCTGGTGACGGTCAGCGCCGGCGGGCTGCGCGCCCACGACCTCTCCACCCTGGCCGAGCTGGCCGACGTCCGCTTCGACATCCCGGGCACCACCGCCGAAGACGATCTGCCTTGAGTCGGGCCGCCTAGCTGCCGATACACAGGTGCGAGCGCGTCAGCTCGCATGATGTGTTACAGTTTGATGACGTCGACCGTTCGCGGTTGATCGACCACTGGGAGCGGGTGTGATCGGAGAAGCGCAGATGATTCAGCACCATCGCCTGGCGTGGCGTGCTCGGCAGTGGCGTCCCCGGCGGATGGGCGTCTACGGCGCAATCGCTGTCGCGGCGCTGATGGGCTCTTGTGCCCCTGCGCCTGGCTGCACTCCGGTTCCCCCGCCGAACCCGACGCCGACCACGACCCTGCCCCCGAGCACGGCGAGCTCGGTGCAGACCCAGGTGGTGCAGATCGTCAACCAGCACCGGGCGGCGGCGGGACTCCCGGCGCTGGCCGTCAACACCAAGCTCACCGCTGCCGCGCAGTCGCACTCGGCCGACCAGGCGGCGCGTCGCACGATGACCCACACCGGCGCCAACGGCTCCAACCCCGGCCAACGGATGACGGCCGCCGGTTACGTCTGGCGGGCGTGGGGCGAGAACGTCGCCGCCGGGCAGCGCAGCGCCACCGACGTGATGTCGGCGTGGATGGGCAGCGCCCCGCACAAGGCGAACATCCTGTCGGCCAACTTCACCGAGATCGGCGTCGCCGCCGTGGCCTCCTCCGACGGCACCCTCTACTGGACGATGGACCTCGGCAGGCGCTGACCGGCGGGAGCGCGGTCGGCGGACCGCTCACTTCTTGAGGTCAGCCGCGTACCGGGCGATCGCGTCGGTCACCGGGCGCGGCAGCAGCGGTGCCGTGGCCGCCAGGGTCATCGCGTCTATGCCGACGAGGTAGCGCCGCAACGGTCGGCGAGCCTCGACGGCCTTGACGATCGAGCGGCCGACGATCTCGGGCGGCGGCGCGAGCGACGACACCAGCCCCGCCGTTGAGCGCAACCGGCGGTACGCCGACCGGTACGGCGAACCGCCTTCACCGGCCTCGGCTCCGGCCTCCAACCGCTCGGTGGCCTGCTGCGCGGCGCGGGGCTCGATCTCGGTCCGGAAGAACCCCGGTTCGACGACGATCACCTTCACACCGAAGGCGGCGACTTCCATCCGCAGCACGTCCGACAGCGCCTCCAGGCCGAACTTCGAGGCGTGGTACCAGCCGTTCAGCGGCAGCAGCGCCGCCCTGCCCGCGATCGAGGACACCATCACGATTCGGCCGGCACCGCGGTCACGCATCGCCGGCAGGGCACAGGCGGCGACGACCGCGGGGGCGACGAGGTTGACGTCGAGTTGGCGTCGAGCTTGCTCGGCCGGGACCTCTTCCACCGCGCCGAGCTCGGAGTAGCCGGCGTTGTTGACCACCGCGTAGAAGGCCGGCAGTGACGGCCAGCGTTCCACCACGGCGGCGTGGTCCGACACGTCGAGCACCACGGGGTGGACCAGGTCGGCGTCGATGCCGGCGACGCGCGCCGCGTCGCGGAGCTGAGCCGCCTTTTGCGCCGAGCGCACCGTGCCCCAGGTGTCCCACCCGCGAGCTGCGAAGCGCAGCGTGGCGGCCAGCCCGATGCCCGAGTTGGCTCCCGTGACGAGTACGGGCCCGGGGCGCTCGGACAACGTCGTCGCCCTATTCGCCGAGCACCGGCGCCTGGTCGAGGCCGAGCAGCGGCGCCGCGGGGCTGTCGAGCGCGCGCTCTCCACGCTCGATCGCGTCGAGCAGGTGGATCGCGATGTCGGCCACCTTCACCTGGTCCTCGTCGGCCCCGGCCGCCTTCACGCCGTCGTCGAGCATGATGTAGCAGAACGGGCACGCGGTGGCGATGCGGCTCGCCCCGGTGGACAGCGCCTCTTTCGCGCGCTCGTCGTTCACCTTCACGCCGACGGACTCCTCCATCCACATCCGTGCCCCGCCGGCACCACAGCACATCCCCTTCGTGCCGTTGCGCTGCATCTCCACCACCTCGACGCCCTTGATCGAGCCGACCACCTTGCGTGGCGCGAGGTACACGTCGTTGTGCCGGCCGAGGTAGCACGAGTCGTGGTAGGTGATCCGCTCCTCCAGCGTTGCCATCGACACGTCGAGTCGACCGGTATCGATGAGATGCTCCAGCAGCTGGCTGTGGTGGATCACCGCGTAGTTGCCGCCGAGCTGGGGGTACTCGTTCTGCAAGGTGTTGAAGCAGTGCGGGCACTGGGTGATGATCTTCTTCACGCCCATGCTGTCGAGCATCTCGATGTTCGGCATCGCGAGCATCTGGAACAGGTACTCGTTGCCGCTGCGCCGGGCGGAGTCGCCGGTGCACATCTCCGAAGGCCCGAGCACGGCCACGTCGATCCCGGCGCGCTTCAACAGCTTGGCCATCGCCTGGGTGACCCGCTTGTTCTTGTCGTCGAAGCTGCCTGCGCACCCGACCCAGTAGAGGTACTCCGCGGTCAGCTCGGTGCCCGGCTCTACGACGGTGACGTCGAGCCCCTTGGCCCAGTCGGCGCGGTCGCCCTGGCTCATCCCCCACGGGTTGCCCTGGTTCTCCATCGCCCGGTACGCGTTGCCGAGCTCCGCGGGGAAGTTGGACTCCATCAGCGACAGGTACCGGCGCATGTCGAGGATCTTGTCGAGGATCTCGATGTTCACCGGGCAGATCTCGTCGCACGCCTTACAGGTGGTGCATGCCCACACCTCTTCGGCGGTGATGCGTTCGAACAAGCTGTTGGCGCCGATCGTGATCTCGCGATCGACGCCGATCGGGGGGCTCACCGAGCCTCCAGGGGCGTGGGCGGCGGTGGCCGCCATCACCTCGCCGGTCTTCAGCACGATCTCGCGCGGGTCGAGCGGCTTGCCGGTGGCGTGCGCGGGGCACACGCTGGTGCAGCGCCCGCACATCGTGCAGGCGTCGGTGTCGAGCAGTTGCTTCCAGGTGAAGTCCTCGACCACCGATGCCCCGAAGCTCTCCAGCTCGGTCTCCGTCAGGTTGGGCATCGCCTTCATCGCGCCCTTCGGGCGCTCCTTGTCGCGCAGGTACATGTTGAGCGGCGAGGTGAACACGTGGCGCAGCATGGTGATCGGCAAGATGGCGAGGAACACCAAGAACGCGACGATGTGGAGCACCCACCACACCTGGTGCCAGAACTGGAGCGTGTCGACGCTCGAACCGTCGACGAGCTGCGCGAGGGGATAGCTCACGAACGCCCAACGTTCGTGGTCGAGGTTCTCGCCCGCCGCGGTGCCCTCGGCGATGCGGAACACCTCGGTCCCGAAGCCGCTGACACCGATCGTGAACAGCACCGCGAGGATCACGGCGTGCTCGGGCTTGGTCTTGATGCGGATGCGGTACGGACGTTGCACGTATCGGCGCAGGACCGCCCAGACGACTCCGGCGGTGAACACGACACCGGCGAGGTCACCGACGAGGGCGTAGCCGCGGTACACGTCACCGTGGAGGAACTTCAGGTCCTCGGGTAGCTGGTGGTCGACTTCGAGCACGGTCGTCACGCCGAGCAGCACGAGGAAGCCGAAGTAGATCATCGAGTGCATCAACCCGGCGGCGGGGTCGCGCAGCAGCGTGCGCATGTAGACACCGGCGCGGAAGTCGGCGAGACGCCGCTTCACGTTCTGCTTGGTGGTGCGGCGGCGGTCCGGCCCGCCCCGCTCCCAGTTGCGAATGCGGTCGGCGAAGCGGAAGGCCCCCCACAGCACGAACACCGGAACGATGGTGTAGAACGCGAGCTTCATTGCGCCGGGGATGCCGCCGAACACCTCGCGGTGGATCGGCGAGTCGTTCTCCCAGCCGGTGACCAGCGGCAAGATGCCGGACACGACGATGAAGATCGCCATCAACGTGCCGATGGCGATGGAGAGCTGGTAAGGCCTCAGGCGCCGCGACGATTTGGGCGCCGGCGCGTCGGGGGTGATCTGCGTTCCCATGACGCGCCCGACGCTAGTTCCTCAGGTGGTGACGGCCCATTCCCGCGCTGGGGCGCCGGCCCCGCCGGGGCTGGTTCAGCCGAAGTACTGGCGGTCGAGGTCGCGGACGCGACCGGCGAGGGTGGCGAGCAGCTTGTGGGATAGAGCTGGCACCTCGTCGAGGACACCGAGGAACTGACGCTGGCCGATGACGAACAGCGTGCATTCGGACTCGGCGACGACGGCCGCGGTGCGCGGCCCGTGGTCGAGCAGCGACAGCTCGCCGAGCACGGCGCCGGGCCCGAGGGTGGCGATCTTCTTGCCGTTGCGGCGCACCGTCGCCGTGCCGTCCATGAGGACGAACGCCTCGCTGCCGGTCTGGCCCTGGTCGACGATCAGGGAACCAGCGGGCATGCGCACCTCGTCGCCGGCCTTGGCGATCTTTTCGAGATCCTTGTTCGAGCACCCGGCGAACAGAGAGACCGGACGCAGGTGCTCGATGAACGCCTTCTTGCTGAACATCAGCCCAGCATAGGCGCGCCCGAATCAGCCGCCGGCCTGCTTGGCCACGGCGTCGGCGGCGGCGGCGATCGCTGCCGCGTCGCCGAGGTACTCAGCAGACGTGATCGCGACGTCGCCGTCGAACGTGTACCGGCGCGGCGCGCCGGTCGGGATGTTGAGCCCGGCGATCTCTTCGCGCGAGATCCCCTCGAGGTGCATCACCAGCGCGCGAAGCGAGTTGCCGTGGGCCACGACGAGTACGTCGAGCCCCGCGCGGAGCTGGGCCACGATGACGTCGTGCCAGTAGGGCAGCACGCGGGCGACGACGTCGGCCAGGCACTCGCTCGCCGGCAGCACGTCGGGTGCCAGCCGGTGGTAGCGACGGTCGTTCACGGGATGCTCGGGGCTGCTGCGCTCCACCGCCGGCGGCGGCACGTCGTAGCTGCGCCTCCACAGCTTGGTCTGCTCCGCGCCGTGGCGCTCGGTGGTCTCTTTCTTGTCGAGGCCCTGCAGCGCGCCGTAGTGGCGCTCGTTCAACCGCCAGTGGCGCTGCACCGGCAGCCAGACGAGCCCCATCGCGTCGAGCGCGAGGTTCGCGGTGACCACCGCCCGCGTCAGGACGCTCGTGTGCACAAGGTCGAACGTGAGGCCGGCGGCGGCCATGGTGTGGCCCGCGGCGGTGGCCTCGGCGCAGCCCTGGGCGGTGAGGGGCACGTCGCGCCAACCGGTGAACAGGTTCTGCTCGTTCCACGTGCTCTGGCCGTGACGGACGATGACGAGGGTGCCGGTCATGGCAGAGACACTAAGACGTCGGGTACCGAGACGGCCTTGGCGCGGGCGCGGTTAGCGTCCGCCCGGTGAGCGACCTTCCGTACGACTTCGATCGCTACTTGGACCACGAGCAGTTGACCGCGTGGCTCCAGACGATGGCGGACACGCATTCCCACCTGGTGTCGCTCGAGAGCTACGGGCGCTCCCACGAGGGCCGTGAGCTGTGGCTCGTCACCGTCACCGACCGCTCCACCGGCGAACCTCAGGACAAGCCGGCACATTGGACCGACGCCAACATCCACGCCACCGAGCTGACCGGGGGCGTCGCCGCGCTGTTCCTCGTCCACCACCTCGTCGAGCGCTACGCCGCCGGGGAGGCCGCGGTCGTCGAGGCGTTGCGCACCCGTACGTTCTACGTCGCGCCCCGCGTGAACCCCGACGGGGTCGAGGCGGCGCTCGCCACCCCGCCGCGCCTGCTGCGCTCGAGCGTGCGTCCCTGGCCGTGGATCGACGACCATCGCTGGCCCGGCCTGCACGAAGAAGACGTCGACGGCGACGGGCGCATCCTGCACATGCGTCTGGCCGATCCCGATGGCGCCTGGATGGAGCACCCCGAGGACGCCAGGGTGATGGTGCCGGTCGGCCCCGCAGGTGCCCCCGTCGGCACCACGCGCTACCGCCTGCTGAGCGAGGGGGTGCTCCACGACTACGACGGCTTCACCGTCCCCACGCCGCGTGACCCCTCCGGGCTCGATCTGAACCGCAACTTCCCTGCGGGCTGGGGGACCGAGGTGGCAGGGGCGGGGGATCACCCGATGTCGGAGCCCGAGATCGACGCCCTCGTGCGGGCGGTCTCCAGCCGCACGAACGTGTGCAGCTACAACGCGTTCCACACGTTCGGTGGGGTGCTGCTGCGCCCGAGCAGCACCAAGGCCGACAGCACCTTGGCGCCCGCAGACGTGTGGATGTGGAAGGAGCTCGGCCGGCCCGGAACGGAGCTGACCGGCTATCGGGTGCACTCGGTGTTCGAGGACTTCACGTGGGACAAGTCCGCCACGATGAGCGGCGCCGCCGACGACTGGGCGTACGAGCACCTCGGTGTGTACTCGTGGACCACCGAGTTCTGGGACGTGATCGCGGCGGCCACCGGCGAGCGGGCGCCGACCGACATCTGGTACGTCGGCCCGACTCCCGAGCAGGAGCTCGCCGTCGCCCGCTGGGCAGACGAGCACGCCCCCGGCGCGTACGTGCCCTGGTACCCGTTCGAGCATCCCGAGCTCGGTCCGCTCGAGCTCGGCGGGGCCGACTGGCTGCACGTGTGGTCGAATCCGCCGACGCCGCTGCTGCGGGCAGAGGTGGCTCCCCACGCGGAATGGGCCGTTCATCTGGCCCTCGCGTCGCCGCGGCTCGAGCTGCTCCTCGCCGACGCCGAACCCCTCGGCGACGCGGCCGACGGGCTGTGGCGCGTGCGCGCCGGTGTCGCCAACACCGGGTGGCTCCCGACCGACGTCACGAAGCTGGCGCGCAAGCTTCGCCTCGTGCTGCCGCTCATGGTGGAGGTCACCGGTGAGGGCGCCACAGTCGTCGGGTCGCCCGCCCGGGCGAAGCTCGCCCAGCTCGAGGGGCGGGCCGCGCACCGGATCGGCGGATGGTCGCCGAACGACGGCACCCCCGACCGCGTGCTGCACACCTGGGTCGTGCGCGCGGCACCCGGTACCGAGGTGACTGTGTCCGCGGCCCATCCCCGCGCCGGCAGGGTCGCCCGGTCGGTGCGACTCGGCTGAGGCAACGGCGATGCCAGCACCGATGCTCGACTGCCGCGGTCGGCTGCTCGGGCTCGAGCGCCCGTTGGTGATGGGCATCGTCAACGTCACGCCCGATTCGTTCAGCGACGGCGGGCGCTTCTCCGGCACCGCCGCCGCAGCCGCTCACGCGCTCGCGCTCCTCGCGGAAGGTGCCGACATCGTCGACGTGGGCGGTGAGTCGACACGTCCGGGCGCGGACCCGGTACCCGTCGCCGAGGAGCTGGCGCGGGTCGTCCCGGTGGTCGAGCGCATCGCGGCCGCTGCACCGCACGCGATGATCTCGGTCGATACGTCGAAGGCCGAGGTGATGCGCGCCGCCGTCGGGGCCGGGGCGTCGCTCGTCAACGACGTCTACGGGCTGCGCGGTGAAGGCGCGCTCGCCGCCGCCGCGTCGCTTGGGGTCGCGGTGTGCCTGGTGCACATGCGCGGCAACCCGCGCACCATGCAGGACGAGCCCGTCTACGACGACGTCGTCGGTGAGGTGGCCGAGTTCTTGCGCGCGCGCGTCGACGCGTGTGAGGCGGCGGGGTTGAAGCGCGACAGCATCGTCGTCGATCCCGGGTTCGGCTTCGGCAAGTCTCCGGGGCACAACGTCGAGCTGTTGCGCAGGCTGCCCGAACTGGCCGCCGCGACCGCGTGCCCGATCCTGGTCGGTCTGTCACGCAAGCGCACGATCGGCGAGCTGACCGGCCGGCCCGTCGGGGAGCGGCTCGTCGGCTCGGTCACGGCGGCGGTGCTCGCCGTCCAGCGCGGCGCCTCGATCGTGAGGGTGCACGACGTCGCCGCGACCCGCGACGCGCTCGCCGTTCTCGCCGCAGTCGAAGCCGGCTGACCCGGTCGAAGCCGGTTGACCCGGCTGACCCCCGGCCGTTCAGACGGCGTCGGCGCCCGGATACACCGACGTGGCGTATTCGCGGACCATGCGCGTGGCCGAGAAGCGGGGCCCGCTGGTGCGCAGGCTGGCCCGGATCATGTCGACCCAACGCTGCGGGATGCCCTGCGCGTCACGGTCGTGGAACATCGGCACCACCTCGTGTTCGAGCAGGTCGAACAACTGCGCGGCGTGCCGCAGGTCCTGGGCTCCGTGGTCGGCGTCGTTGGAGCCGTCGATCGCCCAGCCGTTCGTCCCGGCGTAGCCCTCGGCCCACCACCCGTCGAGCACCGAGAGCTGCAGGCCGCCGTTCAAGACCGACTTCATCCCGCTGGTGCCGCTCGCCTCGAGCGGCGGCCGAGGCGTGTTCACCCACACGTCGCACCCGGCCACGAGCCCGACGCCGAGGCGCATGTCGTAGTCCTCGAGGAACGCCACCCGCCCGGCCACCTGCGGCGCCCCCTTCAGAGTGAAGAGCGCGCGAACGACCTCCTTCGCCTCGGCGTCGGCCGGGTGGGCCTTCCCGGCGAAGACGAACTGCAGTGGTCGCGGGCCGTCGATGAACGCGAGCGCGCGCTCGGGCATCAGCGACAGCAGGTGGAGCCGCTTGTAGGTCGCCAGCCGGCGTGCGAACCCGATCGTCAGCCGGTCCGGGTCGAGCCCGGTCCCTGCGGCGGCGGCGTAGTCGAGTGGCTCACCACGACGTAGCCGGTCGCTGGTGGAACGGTGCGAGACCAGCTCGATCAGCCGGCTCCTGGCCGCGTTGCGCGCCGCCCACAGCTCGACGGCGGGGATGTCGTCGACGGCCTCCCAGGTGGCCGGATCGTCGGCTCGACGCAGCCAGTCCTCGGGCAGGTAGCGGTCGAGCAACGCGCGCATCGAGCCGCGCAGCCACGTCGGCACGTGCACACCGTTCGTGACGTAGGAGATGGGCACCTCGTCGACGGAGCGACCGGGGAAGATCGGTTGCCACATCTCGCGCGCCACCTGGCCGTGGCGGCGACTGACGCCGTTCGCGCTGCGGCTCATGCGCAGCGCGAGGGCGGTCATTCCGCTCGGTTCCGACGTGTCACCGGGGTGCAGCCGCCCCTCGGCCAGGGCGCGCTCGCGGTCGCCGGCCAGGTCGGCCACCCGGCCGAGCACGGAGACGATCTCTTCCCGGCTGTATGTCTCGTTGCCTGCGGGAACGGGGGTGTGGGTGGTGAACACCACCTGCTCACGCACGGCCTGCCACGCGGCGTCGTCAGGTACGCCGCGCGAGCGGAGGCTGGCGAGCATCTCGAACGCGCCGAGCACGGGGTGTCCCTCGTTAAAGTGGTTGACCGCCGGTTCGATGCCGAGCGCGCGAAGTGCCCGCACACCGCCGACCCCGAGCACCGCGTATTGGGCCAGGCGGATCTCCCGGTTGCTCTCGTAGAGCCGCGAGGTCACCCATCGGCCGACGTCGCTGTTGGTCGGCAGGTTCGTGTCGAGCAGATAGAGCGGCACACGTCCGACGTCGACCCGCCACACCTGCGCGGAGATGTCTTCGTCGTCGACGGGCACGGTCACGATCACCGGCCGACCCTCCGGGTCGGTGACCTGCACGCACGGCAGGTCGTCGGGGTCGGACTCCAGCCAGTACTCGTGCTGCATCCCGGTGACGTCGATCCGCTGGTGGAAGTAGCCGGTGCGGTAGAGCAGGCCGATGGCGACCATCGGCACGGCGAGGTCCGAGGCCTCCTTCAAGATGTCGCCCGCGAGCACGCCGAGACCGCCGGAGTAGATCGGCAACGAGTCGTGCACGCCGAACTCGGCGCAGAAGAAGGCGACCGGGTGCTCGGTGTCGATCGCGCGGTCGGGCTGGGGCGGCCAGGGGCGATTGCGATCGGTGGCGAGCTCGGCCGCGAGGCGCTCGACGCGCGCGACGATCGCGTCGTCGTCGTTCACGCGCTCGAGCAGGGCCCGCGGCGCACCCACCAGGAAGCGCACCGGGTTGTGCCCGACGCTGTGCCAGCGGTCCGGGTCGAGCGCGGCGAACAACGCCGGTCCGTCGGCGCTCCAGACCCAGCGGTAGTCGTAGGCGATGCGCGCCAGCGCGACGAGGCGTGCGGGCAGCGCCGCCGCCAGCTCGTCGACTGCGGCTTCGATGTCGTGATCGCCCGGAAACATGGCGGTGAGTCTGTCACCTGCCGGCGGGCGTCACCCCGGCTAGGGCCGGGCGGCGCAGAGGCGTACTTCGGCGACCAGCCCACCCTCTTCGCGTCCGCGCAGGGTCACCGTGCCCTCGCTCGCCTCTACGAGCAACGCTACGACGGCGAGCCCAAGGCCCGACCCGCCCGCGGGAGCGTCGCCGGCCCGCCAGAAGCGGTCGAACGCCCGATCGATCTGGGCGTCGGTCATCCCCGGGCCGCGGTCCTCGACCCGCACGACGACAGTCGCCGTTTCCTCCGAGGCAGCGGTGACGTCGACCGCGGTACCCGGCGGAGCGACCCGCAGGGCGTTGTCGATCAGGTTGTCGAGCACCTGCTCCAGGGCGCCGGGCACGGCGGTGACGTCGAGCCTGCCCGGCACGAGGGCCGCCAGGTGGACGCCTTGCTCGCCGGCCAGCGCCTCCCACACGGCGACCCGCTCTCTGCAGACCGCGGCGGCGTCCACAACTTCGACCCGGCGCGCGCCTTCCTCGGCCCGCGCGAGGGTGAGCAGGCCGTCGACGAGATGTTGCAGGCGCTCGGTCTCGTGCGCCGCGGACTCGAGGTGGGGTCGCACGGCGGCTGGATCGGTGTCGAGCAGCTCGGCGGCCTGCTCCAGTCGCAGCCGCAGCGCGGTGAGGGGTGTGCGGAGCTGGTGCGATGCATCGCCGGCGAACGCTCTCTGGCGGGTGAGGTTGCGCTGCAGGCGTTCGCCCATCGTGTTGAACGAAGCCGCCAGCCCGCGCACCTCCGGCGGTCCCTCGTCCTGCTCGGCCCGCACGGAGAGATCACCTGCGGCGAGCTGCTCGGTGGCCGCGCGCAACCGGCGCAGCGGACGGGTGACCGTCGCCGCGAACGCGAGTGCCGCGGCGAGCGCGACGGCGAGGGAGATGGCCGCGGCGACGGCGAGACCGCGCACGCGGGACTCGACGCGGTCGTCGATCTCGCCGGCGGGGTACGTGATGCGGACGCTGCCGACGATGTCCTCGCCGCTCAGCACCGGCACCGCCACGTAGAGCAGCCGCGTGCCGAGCGTGACGGAGTCGCGCTCGCCCGACGTCGGTTCACCGCCGAGGGCGGCCGCGATCTCGGGCCGGGTCGAGAAGTCGTTGCCCGTGCCGGCTTCCTCGTCGGAGGTCGCCACGGCGATGCCGGCCGAGTCGGTGACCACGACGCGCCCCCCGGTCTCGGTGCTGTACGTGACGAGCCTGCCGGCGAGGCCGGCGGCGAGCTCGGGGTCGGCGAGCTCCAGTGCTTCCTCTGCCCGCCCCGCCAAGGTGAACGCGTCGCGCTCCAGCCCGGTGACCATCCGGTCGCGCTCCACCCGGCGGAGGTGGGCGGCGAGGGGTACGTCCTGGACGAGCAGGATCATCGCCGTGATGCCAACCAGCACGGCGACGAGTCGCAGCCTCACCCCGGGGACTCCAGGCGGAAGCCGACGCCGCGCACGGCCTCGATCCACCGCGCGTCGCCGAGCTTCTTGCGGATCCCGGCCACGTGGGCGTCGACGGTCTTAGTCGGGCCGTACCAGTGCTCGTCCCACACCCGCTCGAGGATCTCGGTACGGGTGCGCACCGCTCCTGGGTCGCTCGCCAGGAACGCGAGTAGGTCGAACTCCTTCGCGGTGAGCTGCACGAGATCGCCTGCGAGGTGGACCCGCCGCGTGCGCCGGTCGATCTCCAGCGAACCGATCGCCTGCACCGAGTCCCCCGACCCCACCAGCTCGGAGCCGGCCGTGCCCGCCCGCCTGGTGACGGCGCGGATGCGGGCGACGAGCTCGCGCAGGCTGAACGGCTTCGTCACGTAGTCGTCCGCGCCGAGCTCCAGCCCGAGGACCCGGTCGAGCTCGTCGGACCGCGCGGTGCAGATGATGATCGGCACGTTGGAGGCGGCACGCAGTTTGCGGCAGACGTCGCTGCCGTCCATGTCCGGCAGGCCGAGGTCGAGCAGCACGATGTCGGCCACCGCCGCCACGTCGGCCGCGAGGGCACCGGCGCCGGTGGCCACGTGGCGCACCTCGTAGCCAGCCGCCTCGAGACCGTCGACGAGCGAGACCGCGATCGCCGTGTCGTCCTCGACGACCAGGATCCTCATCTGGCCATTCTGGACCGCGCCGCGGTGTCGCCCGCTGCGCAACGGCGCGCTCTTGGCAACAACAGGGCGAGGTCTTGGACGTTCCTTGGATGTTCACGGTGCGACCCGTGGACGTGGCCTACGTACCTTCGACAGCCATGAAGACACGCACGGCAACGGTGCTGTCGGTGGCCGGGGTTCTCGCCGCCGGCTCGGCGGCAGCTCTCGTCAACTCCCAGGTGCTGCAGAGCAGCGCGGCCGACTCCACCGCCCTGGCGGCGTTCGCGTCCACGTCGGTCCCCGCACCGTCGGCCGAGGTCACGGTGGAGCCCTCCGCTGCGCCTACCTCCACGCTGGTCAGCTTCGATCTCGGCCCGACGGGCATCGTCACCTTCGACTCCGCCGGCGGCCAGCTCGCGCTCGCGTCGGTCGAGCCCGGGCCCGGCTGGACCCACGTCGCCACCGAGCAGAACGCGATCGGTGGTCTCGACGTCGTGCTCGCGTCGAGCGACACCGAGGTGCGCTTCTCGGCGCTCCTCGCCGACGGGGAGGTGGTCACCTCCGTCGGCTCCCGGGCCCTCGGCGGCGGCGGTGCCTTCGACGACCACGACGACGATCACGACGACGACGATCACGACGACAGCGACGACGACGATCACGACGACGACAGCGACGACGACAGCAACGACGACAGCGACGACCATGGCCGCGACGACGACGACTGACTCGGCGACGACCGACGCGGCGGCCGCACGCCTCGCCGCTCTGCATGCCCGGAGATCCTCCACCGCCGAGCGCCGCCCGCAGGTGGCCGAGGTGGGCAAGATCGTGTCGGCCGCTCTCGCCTCTACGGCCGTGCTCGGGCTGACCGCCGCGTACGGATGGTCGGCCCGCGCCGCCGAGACCGAGCAGGTTCCGCCGGCGCAACCCGGCGCGGCAGCGACGGCGGACTTCGCCGGATCGCGGGGTCTGGTGCCGGTGCCCACCGCACCGGCTGCGACGCAGCTCGCCGCAACGGCGGCTGCGCCGGTACGCGTGGAGGTGCCGGTCCCGGTGCATGCGACGAGCGAGGCCTCCAACTGATGGCACCGGCGCCGGCGACGCGCCCGACCACCCGCCGGCACACGTGGCGCGCGATGGCGTGCCGGGCCGAGGTGCTGGTCGTCACCCCCGACGACTCGCCCGACGCTTTCGCCGACGCGCTCGTCGCGCGCGCAGTCGGCAGGGTCGCCGAGCTGGAAGGACGGTGGAGCCGCTTCCTGCCCGGCAGCGAGATCAGCAGGCTCAACCTCGCCGCCGGGAGCCCGTGCACGACGAGCGCCGACACCGTTCGTCTCGTCGTTCACCTCGTCCAAGCGGCGCGGGCCACCGGCGGCGCGTTCGACCCGACGCTGCTGCCGGCGCTCGTCGCCCTCGGCTACGAGGCGAGCTGGGACGACCGGCGCTGCTCGACGATGCTCCCCTCGGGGGCACGGGTGCGGGGCGACGTCGAGGGCGTGCTCGTCGACGAGATGGCGCAACTGGTGCAGCTCCCGCGGGGGACGACCCTCGACCCGGGTGGACTCGGCAAGGGCCTCGCCGCCGACCTCGTCGCCGCGGAGCTGATCGCGGCAGGGGCCACTGGCGCCCTCGTCAACCTCGGCGGCGACGTGAGGGTGGTGGGCTGCCCCGGCGGCGGGCAAGCATGCTGGTCGATCGCCGTCGCCGGCAACGGACCCGGCACGGCGCGGGTCAGCCTCGCGGAAGGCGCCGTGGCGACATCGGGCACGCGGTGGCGGTCGTGGAACACGGCCGGAGTCCGCCGTCACCACCTGCTCGACCCACGCACTGCCGAGCCGTGCGCGACGGCCGTACCGGGCCGGGGGGATCTTGTCGCCGCCACCGTCGTCGCCGCGAGCGCGGCGTGGGCCGAGGCTTGGACCAAGGCGGTGTTCGTCCTCGGTCCCGACACGGCACTGCGCGCCGGTGGCGTGCTCGACATGCACGGCCTGGGCGGCCGCGCGGTGCTGGACGACGGCTCGACGATCACGAACGAGTCGTGGGAGCTGTACTCGTAGTGAACGAGCAGGTGTGGTGGTACCTCGCGCGGGCGAGCGGGCTGGTCGCCTGGGCGTTGCTCGTCGCGAGCGTGGTGTGGGGGGTCCTGCTCGCGACGCGGGTCCTGAAGCCGGCCGACCGGCCGGCTTGGCTGGCCGCGATGCATCGTTGGCTGGGCGGTCTCGCCGTGTGGTTCACGGTCCTGCACCTGGTGGCGCTCGTCGCCGACAACTACGTGCACTTCGGCTGGGCCGACCTGCTGGTGCCGGGAGCGTCGTCGTGGCGTACCGGGGCCGTCGCCGTCGGCGTCGTCTCCTTCTGGCTGCTCCTCGGCGTCCAGGGCACCTCGTTGGCCCTGCGGCGCATGCCGCGGCCGTGGTGGAAGGGCGTGCACTACACGAGCTACGTCGCAGTTTGGGGGGTCAGCGTGCACGCCGGCCTCGCCGGCACCGACGTCACCAACCGCGCTTACCAGGCGCTGGCGCTGCTGCTGACCACGGTCGCGGTCGCCGCGGCGGTGGTGCGCGTGCTGACGCCGATCACCGCCAGGCGCCGTCGCCCGAGCACCCCCGGGGCCTCGGTCTCAACCTGAGTCGAACCGACTCAAGTTTTCTTCGTCTCACGTTGGCGAGCAGCGAATGCTGCTCCTAGGCTGGCGTCACCCCAGAACGCGATCTCCCCAGGAGGCACCGCTATGCCCAAGGCCGTCGGCATCGACCTCGGCACCACCAACTCCGTAGTCGCCGTGCTCGAAGCCGGCGACCCGGTGGTCATCCCCAACTCCGAGGGAGCGCGCACGACCCCGTCGGTGGTCGCCTTCTCGAAGGCCGGTGAGGTCCTCGTCGGCGAGGTAGCCAAGCGTCAGGCGATCACCAACCCGGACCGCACGTTCCGCTCCGTGAAGCGCCACATGGGCACGTCGTGGAAGACCGACGACGTAGACGGCAAGCGCTACACCCCCCAAGAGATCAGCGCCCGCACGCTGATGAAGCTGAAGCGCGACGCCGAGGCGTACCTCGGCGACACGGTCACCCAGGCGGTCATCACCGTGCCCGCGTACTTCGACGACGCCCAGCGCACGGCGACGAAGGAAGCCGGCCAGATCGCCGGGATGGAGGTGCTGCGGATCATCAACGAGCCCACCGCGGCGGCACTCGCCTACGGCCTCGAAAAGGGCGCCGAAGACGAGACCGTGCTCGTGTTCGACCTCGGTGGGGGCACCTTCGACGTGTCCGTGCTCGAGATCGGCGACGGGGTGTTCGAGGTCAAGTCCACCCACGGCGACACGAGCCTCGGCGGCGACGACTGGGACCAGCGGATCATCGACTGGCTGGTCAAGCAGTTCAAGGCGGCCCACGGCATCGACCTGTCCACCGACAAGATGGCCGGCCAGCGCCTGAAGGAGGCCGCCGAGAAGGCGAAGATGGAGCTCAGCCAGGTGCAGCAGACCCAGATCAACCTGCCGTTCATCACCGCCACTCCCGAAGGGCCTCTCCACCTCGACGAGAGCCTCACCCGCGCCAAGCTGCAGGAGATGACGGCCGACCTGATCGAGCGCTGCCGTGTGCCGTTCGAGCAGGCGCTGAAGGATGCCGGCGTCACCAAGGGCGAGCTCAACCACGTCATCTTGGTCGGCGGCTCCACCCGCATGCCCGCGGTGCAAGAGCTGGTCCAGTCGCTCACCGGCAAGGAGCCGAACAAGACCGTCAACCCCGACGAGGTCGTCGCGATCGGTGCCGCCATCCAGGCCGGCGTGCTGAAGGGCGACGTGAAGGACGTGTTGCTGCTCGACGTCACCCCGCTGTCGCTCGGCATCGAGACCAAGGGCGGCGTGATGACGCGACTGATCGAGCGCAACACCACCATCCCCACCCGGCGCACCGAGGTGTTCACCACTGCCGACGACATGCAGCCCTCGGTAGAGATCCACGTGCTGCAGGGCGAGCGTGAGATGGCGGCGTACAACAAGACGCTCGGCAAGTTCCAGCTCGTCGACCTGCCTCCCGCGCCGCGCGGCGTGCCCCAGATCGAAGTCACGTTCGACATCGACGCGAACGGGATCGTGCACGTGTCCGCCAAGGACCGGGCCACGAGCAAGGAGCAGTCGATGACGATCACCGGCCAGTCCACTCTCGCGAGGGACGACATCGACCGGATGGTGAAAGACGCCGAGGCGCACGCCGAGGAAGACCGCCAGCGCCGGGACGAGGCCGAGATCCGCAACAACGCAGACTCGCTCGTTTACCAGACCGACAAGGTGCTGCGTGAGCAGGGCGACAAGGTCTCCGCCGACGAGCGCGCCGCCGTCGAGCAGCCCCTGAGCGACCTGCGCAAGGCGCTCGAAGGCAACGACTACGCGGCGATCAAGTCCGCCACCGAAACGTTGATGTCGGCCAGCCAGGGGTTCAGCCAGAAGCTCTACGAGGCCGCGGCGCGTGACACCGACGCGGCAGGCACCTCCGCCTCGGGCCAGGACTCGCCCCCCGCCGGCGCACCCGGTGGCGGAGACGACGACATCGTCGACGCCGAGATCGTCGACGACGAGCAGTGAGCGGCGGTCCCCTCATGGACTCGCCGACCGAGAACGACATCGCCGCGACGCCGACCGAGAACGACTCCACGGCGACCGACTTCGACGCGCAGCTCGACGCCGCGGTCGAAACCGACGCCGAGGCGACCGAGACCGCCGAGGAGCAGTTCGAGCACGACGTCGACGCCCTGCTCGCGGAGCGCGACCAGTTCAAGGACATCGCCCTGCGCCTGCAGGCCGACTTCGAGAACTTCCGCAAGCGCGTCGCCCAGCAGCAGTCCGACGAGGTGCAGCGCGCTACCGGGCGCCTCGTCGAGGCGATGCTCCCCGTGCTCGACGCGGCCGAGCAGGCCTATCTCGCCCACCCAGCCGAGGTCGAACCGCTGTTCAACCTGTTGCTGGCCGAGCTGCGCAAGCAGGGGCTCGAGGTGCTCGACCTCGACGGCGCGGCATTCGACCCCGCCGTTGCCGAGGCGGTCCTTCACGAGCCGGGCGAGGGCAGTGGCCCGGTGGTGGCCGAGGTGCTGCGCACCGGCTACTTGTGGAAGGGCAAGGTGCTGCGTGCGGCGATGGTGAAGGTGCGGGGCTGACCCGCGTCGGAAGGTCGGTGACTCGTGGCCCCGCAACGTGAGTGGTTCGAGAAGGACTACTACCGCGTCCTCGGCGTCGCCGAAGGCGCGACGCAGAAGGAGATCACCAAGGCGTACCGCAAGCTGGCCCGTGAGCTGCACCCCGACGCCAACCCCGGCAACAGCACGGCCGAAGATCGGTTCAAGGACGTATCCGCGGCGTACGACGTTCTCGGCGACGAGGCCAAGCGGGCCGAGTACGACGAGGTGCGCAAGCTCGGTCCGATGGGCCCGATGGGTGGTGGCTACGGGGCCCAGGGCGCGCAGGGCCCGGGTGGCTTCCGATTCAACGTCGGCGACGCCGGCGGCCTTGGTGACGTCCTCGGGCAGATGTTCGGCGGCGGGCGTCGCCGCTCCGGTGGCTCGGGGGCCGGCCCGCGTCGCGGCGCCGATCTCGAGGCCGCGCTGACGCTCGACTTCGTCGACGCCGTACGGGGGATCACGACCACTCTGTACCTCACCACCGACGCGTCGTGCACCACGTGTGGGGGCAGCGGCGCGAAGCCCGGCACCACACCCGTGCCGTGCTCGCAATGCGGCGGCCGAGGGGTGATCGACGACAACCAGGGTCTCTTTTCGTTCTCGACCCCGTGCACGCGTTGCCAGGGCACCGGCGTGACGATTCCCGATCCCTGCCCCACCTGCCGCGGCGCGGGCATCGAGCGCCGGCCGCGAGAGGTGAAGGTGCGCATTCCCGCCGGCGTCGCCGACGGCCAGCGCATCCGTCTCAAGGGGCGCGGCGCCCCGGGACGCAACGGCGGCCCGGCCGGCGACTTGTTCGTCGAGTGCCACGTCACCCCGCACCGCGTCTTCGGCCGAGACGGGAAGAACCTCACGGTGCGCGTGCCGGTGACGTTCGCCGAGGCGGCGCTCGGCGCGACGATCGACGTGCCGACGCTCGCCGGGCCGGCCGTCTCCTTGCGGATCAAGCCCGGCACCCAGTCCGGCTCGCGCCACCGCGTACGGGGTAAGGGCATCGCCTCGTCGAAGAGCGCCGGCGACCTCATCGTCACCGTCGACGTCGCCGTGCCGAAGTCGCTCACCGCGGCCGAGCGCGCAGCGATCGAACAGCTAGCGAGTGCTACTACCGTCTCACCCAGGTCTCACCTGCCGGGCGCCTCGAGCGCACCGGACGACCACGAGAACTGACCAGGGGAGGTGCCCCGACCCGTGCGAACCCACACCCAAGCCGTCTACGTGATCTCGGTGGCCGCCGAGCTCGCCGGTATGCATCCCCAGACGCTGCGCATCTACGAGCGCCGCGGCTTGGTGCTGCCGGCGCGCACGCAGGGGGGCAATCGCCGTTACTCCGACGCCGACATCGACCGCCTGCGCCGCATCGCCGAGCTCGCCGCCGAGGGGATGAACCTGGCGGGCATCCGCCGGGTGATGGAGCTCGAGGCGGAGAACGATCGGCTGCGGGCCGAGCTCGACGCCGCACGGCGCGCGGCGCGCGACGCCGACGACGCTGCCGAGCGCCGCCAGCGCCGTGACCTCGTGCCTCTCCGCCAGCAGATGGCGGTCTTCGCCAAGCGCGCGGCGGTCTTCGATGCCGACTCCTGAGGCGAACCTGCCGGCGGGGGGCGACCCGGACTACCAGCCGTACCAGTCCGGGGAGTTCCGCTGGAGGTTGGGGCTGCGGCCTCTCGATCTCGCCAACTGGATCGAGATCTGTCCCCGCTACGACGAGGACCTCGCCGCGAAGCGGGAGATCCTCGCCGCGCATCCGTCCACGGTGCTGGCCTGGCTGGAGGGGATCGAGCCCGAGGCGCGCGAGGTGCTCGCTGCCCTGCTCGCGCACCTCGACGCGCACCGTCCGGGGCTCATCGCCCGACACCACGGCGCCGAGGGCGAAGAGATCGAGAACTGCCGCACGGGGGAGCGCTGGCGGGTGGCCGAAATCCATCCCCTCGACCTCGCCGGCAGGCTGGTGCAAGAAGACCTGGTGCTGATGGTCGAACGGGGTGGGAGCCTCGTGTTCGGCGGCGGCAGCGTGTGCTTCCCCAACCGGTGGGATCTCGCATCCAAGCTCGGCCGGCCGCTCGCCGATGTGCACGCACCCGTCGCTCGGCTGAACGAGCAGCTCGCGGCGCCGATCGATGCGTTCCTCGCGAGGCTGAGCCCGGAGAAGAGCTTCTGGCGCCTCGGCTGGGGGGTGCTCGACACCTCCGAGCGCTACCAGGCCGTCGACGGCACGGCTCCGGCACCGCCGCAGCTGCCGAGAGTGGGCGACCCCACCGCCGGCGAGCAGCTGTTCTTGCGCGTCGAGCGCGAGACGCTGCGCCGCTTCCCCGACACCGGGTGCGTGCTGTTCACGATCCGCACCTACCTGCGCCCGCTTTCCGAGCTCGCCACTCGCCCCGACGACGCGGCGCGCCTCAGCGCGGCGCTCCAGGCGCTGCCCGACGACGTGGCGCGCTACAAGCAGCTGGTCGACCTGGCTCCGGCCGCCGTCGAATGGCTGCATAACGTCTCCGAAACTTGATACAGGTAGTGTCAACCTTCATGCGTAGCACCTGAGTAGAATGGCCCTTCTATGGTGCTGAATCCGAAGCAGTGGACGCTGAAGACCCAAGAGGCGGTCGCCGCCGCGATCGACGACGCGAAGGGCCGCTCCAACCCCGAGCTGACCGCCGATCACCTGATGGCGGCGCTGACGCGCCAGGACGACACCGTCGTTCCGGGGGTGCTCGCGAAGCTCGGGCAGGCGCCGCTGATGGTCCGCAACCGCGCCGACGAGGCGATCGCCAAGCTGCCGAAGGCGTACGGCGGTGACGAGCCGCGCATGAATCGTGAGCTCACGGCGGTGTTCGAAGCCGCCGAACGCCATCGTGGGGAGCTGAAGGACGACTACCTGTCGGTCGAGCACCTGCTGCTCGCGATGGGCGGGCGCCTCGGCGTCGGCAGCGAGGAACTGCTCCAGGCGCTGCGTGAGGTGCGCGGCAGCCACCGGGTGACGAGCCCCAACCCCGAGGAGTCGTTCCAGGCTCTCGAGCGCTACGGCCAGGATCTCACCGAGCGGGCCCGCGAAGGCAAGATCGATCCGGTCATCGGCCGCGACGACGAGATCCGCCGCGTCATCCAGGTGCTCAGCCGGCGGACGAAGAACAACCCGGTGCTGATCGGGGAACCCGGCGTCGGCAAGACGGCGATCGTCGAGGGGCTCGCGCGGCGCATCGCCGACGGCGACGTTCCCGAGGGCCTGAAGCACAAGCGTCTCGTCGCTCTCGACATCGCGAGCATGCTCGCCGGCGCCAAGTACCGCGGCGAGTTCGAGGAGCGGATGAAGGCGGTGCTGAAGGAGATCACCGATGCAGCTGGCGAGGTGATCACGTTCGTCGACGAGCTCCACACCATCGTCGGTGCAGGTGGCGCCGAGGGAGCGGTGGACGCCGGCAACATGATCAAGCCGATGCTCGCCCGGGGCGAGCTGCGCATGATCGGCGCGACCACGCTCGACGAGTTTCGCAAGTACGTCGAGAAGGACCCCGCGCTCGAGCGCCGCTTCCAGCAGGTGTACGTCGGCGAACCGAGCGTCGAAGACACAGTCGCCATCTTGCGCGGGCTGAAGGAGCGCTACGAGGTGCACCACGGGGTGCGCATCCAGGACTCGGCGCTCGTCAGCGCGGCAGTGCTCTCCGATCGCTACCTCACCAACCGCTTCCTGCCCGACAAGGCGATCGACCTGGTCGACGAGGCGGCGAGCAAGCTGCGGATCGAGATCGACTCGCTGCCGACCGAGATCGACGTCGTCGAGCGGCGCATCCTGCAGCTCGAGATCGAGCAGGTGGCGCTCGCGAAGGAGACCGATGCCGCCTCGCAAGAGCGCCGTGAGGCTCTCACCGTGGAGCTCGAGGCCCTGAAGTCGCAGTCGGCGGAGATGAAGGAGCACTGGGAGGCCGAGAAGCAGGCCATCGACGCCATTCGCCTGTTGAAGGAAGAGCTCGAACAGCTCCGCATCCAGCTCGAGCGCGAGGGCGACCTCAACGTGGCGGCCGAGATCCGCTACGGGCGGATCCCCGAGCTCGAACGGCGCATCGCCGAAGCCACCGGCCACCTCGACGAGCTGCAGGCGGGGAACCGCATGTTGAAAGAAGAGGTCGACGCCGAGGACATCGCCGAGGTGGTGTCGAAGTGGACCGGCGTTCCTGTCACGCGCCTGCTGGAGGGCGAGATGTCCAAGCTCGTCCATCTGGAGGAGCTGCTCCACCGCCGCGTCATCGGCCAGGACGAGGCCGTGGCCGCGGTTGCGAATGCGGTGCGGCGCAGCCGCGCAGGGCTGTCGGACCCCAACCGGCCGATCGGGTCGTTCATGTTCCTCGGCCCGACCGGCGTCGGCAAGACCGAGCTCGCCCGCGCCCTCGCCGAGTTCTTGTTCGACGACGACAAGGCGATGGTGCGCATCGACATGGGCGAGTACATGGAGAAGTTCTCCGTCACCCGCCTGATCGGGGCGCCTCCTGGCTACGTGGGCTACGACGAGGGCGGCCAGCTCACCGAGGCGGTGCGGCGCCGCCCGTACAGCGTGATCCTGCTCGACGAGATCGAAAAGGCGCACCCGGACGTGTTCAACGTTCTGCTCCAGGTGCTCGACGACGGGCGTCTCACCGACGGCCAGGGCCGCACCGTCGACTTCACGAACGCGGTGCTGATCATGACCAGCAACCTGCCCGGAGACCCGCTCGGGTTCTTCAAGCCCGAGTTCATCAACCGGGTCGACGAGATCATCCGCTTCCGCTCGCTGACCGAGGACGACATCGGGCGCATCGTGGACATCCAGCTCGCCCACCTGTCCGAGCGCATGGCCGAGCGGCGGATCACCCTGCAGGTCACCGACGCGGCGAGGAAGCGCCTCGCCCACGACGGATACGACCCTGCGTTCGGTGCCCGCCCGCTGAAGCGGCTGATCCAGCGCGAGATCGGCGACCGCTCCGCCGTCGCGATCCTCGAAGGACGCGTCGGCGAGAGCGGCACGATCACCGTCGACGTCGTCGACGGAGCCCTCACTGTGGAGCCCGACCAGGCAACCTGACGCGCTTTGCACAACGTTGACGTCCTCGGGGGGTCAACCTCACCGTCTGTTCACGTGCCGGCAGCGATGATGCGTTCACGAAAACACACGGCGATCCGCCCAGGTGTGGTGCCGAGTAGGTCAACTCCGCCGCGGCCTAGCTCGATACCCCTGGGCGGAACGCACAACCGCATTGCCAGCCGGCTGGAGAGCTTCCCGCCCTGTACTACCCAACGATCCTGCCGGCTGGCGGCGGTGGTGTGAGACGATCCGACTCGCCATGCGGGCCGCCGTCGCCGTTGTCGCCGTGGTCGACCGAGAGCCTGTACCGGAACTCGGTCGGCGATGCGCTGACGAGCTCGATCGAGCCGCCGTCGGCCTCGGCCAGGCGGCGAGCGAGGGCCAACCCTCTGCCGTGCTCCGCGCCTGGGTCGCTCGGGCCGAGGAACAGCTCCGCCGCGGCGGAGGCCGTGATCTCGCGCCCTTCGTCGCGAACGACGACTGCGTCGCGCTGGAGAAGCACCGACACCGCCCCTGCACCGTGGCGCAGCGCGTTGTCGAGCAGCACGTCGACGACCTGCCCGGCGAATCCGGGGGTGCCGAGCACGCGGTTCGACTCCCCGCTCACCGACAGTGCACGCCCTGCGCGCGCGAAGCCCTGACGCGCGTCGTGCACGTGGGCGGTGACGAGGCGCCCGAGGTCGAACGAAACGCGATGGATGGTGCGCCCGTGACGGGCCAGGGCGAGCAGCCCGTCGATGGTGTCGTTCAGCTGGGTGGTCTGGTCGAGCGCGGCGTCGGCCTCGGCTCTCACCTCGCCGTCGGGGTGCCGGGCGAGCATCTCGAGCCGCAGCGTGAGGCCGGTGAGGCCGGTGCGCAGCTGGTGTGAGGCGTCTCCGGCGAAGGAGCGCTCCGCGGCCAGCATCTGGTCGATGCGTGACGCGCTGACGGCGAGCGCGTGGGCGATGTCGTCGATCTCGCGCACCCCTGATTCCCGCGGCACGACGGCGGAGAAGTCTCCCTCGCCGAGTCGCGAAGCCGCGGTGCTCAGCTGCTCGAAAGGGCGGGCCATGCGACGGGCGGCGATCCACGAGAACAACGCCGCGGCGGCCACCCCGACGAGCACGAGCGTGCCCAGCGCGACCACGTAGCGCCCGACGCGCTCCTGGACGACGATGTCCGGTGAGCGCACGGTCAGCCGCACGCCCCCGAGGGAGGTCGCGGTGCCGACCAGCAGTGCCCCACTCGGCGCGTCGCCCGTCTCCAGCCGGACGGTGCCGTCGGGCTCCTGGATCGTGATCTGGTCGCCGAGCGGCACGTAGCGGACGAGCTCGTCGATCGGAGGGACTCCACCTCCGTCGAGGATCTCCTGGAACTGGGTGACGATCCGTTCGGCGATGTCGTCCTGGCGCTGCTCGGCCTCGTCACGAGCCGCGTCGCGCAGCACGACGAAGATCGGCCAGGCGATGGCGAGCAAGACGCCGAGCGCGACCCCGACCGTGGTGAGCAGCAGGCGTCGACGCACGGAACGACCCTCGTGCCCCTCGCTCAGCCCTCGAACCGGAACCCGACCCCGCGCACGGTGACGACGAGGCGCGGCGGGTCGGTGGTGTCGCCGAGCTTGCGCCGCAGCGTGGAGACATGGGTGTCGAGGGTGCGGGTCGGGCCCCACCAGTGCTCGTCCCACACCTCGGTCATGATCTCTTCGCGGCGCACCGCGCGCCCTGCCTCACGCATCAACAGCGCGAGCAGGTCGAACTCCTTCGGCGTGAGCTCCGCCTCGACGCCGTCGACCCACACTCGCCGGGCGTCCGCGTCGAGCACGATCCCCGAGCCCTTCAGCACGCCGCCCGCTCCGGCTGTGGCGGCGCCGGCTCCTGCCGCGGTGGGCGCCGTCGGACGCAGCCGCGCCTGGATGCGGGCGAGCAGCTCGGCCACCCGGAACGGCTTCGCCACGTAGTCGTCGGCGCCCGCGCCGAGTCCGACGACGACGTCGACCTCCTCGCCGCGCGCCGTCAGCATGACGATCGGAAGCTGGGGGTCCTGCGCGCGCAACGTCCGGCAGACGTCGATGCCGTCGATGTCCGGCAGCGTCAGGTCGAGCAGCACCAGGTCGGGTCGCTCGTCGCGGATCGCCTGCATCGCCGCGCTCCCCGTGCTGTGCAGGTCGACGTCGAAGCCCTCCACTTGGAGCATCCGCGTCAGTGGCTCGCTGATGCGCGTGTCATCCTCGACGAGCACGATTCGGGCCATTCGCCCCGCAGCGTAACGGCCTTCACCGATAGGCTCGGCCGACGTTTCGCGAACGCGAGGAGCGTAGCCATGCCCGTCACCGTCGTCGTCGGCACCCAGTGGGGTGACGAGGGCAAGGCCAAGGTCATCGACCTGCTTGCCAAGGAGCACGCCTACGTCGTGCGGTATCAGGGTGGTCACAACGCCGGTCATACCGTTGTTGTCGGCGAGGAGCGCTACGCACTACAGCTCGTTCCGTCGGGGATCCTCTACGACTTCGTCACCCCGGTGATCGGCAACGGCGTGGTCGTCGACCTGCCGACGCTGTTCGACGAGGTCGATCGGCTGGAGTCGCGGGGGATCTCCTGCGATCGGCTGAAGGTGTCGACGCACGCCCACCTGATCTTCCCCTGGCACCAGGCCCACGACGTGTTGGCCGAGCGGATTCGCGGCGAAGACAAGATCGGCACCACGCTGAAGGGCATCGGCCCGGCGTACGCCGACAAGGCCCGCCGGGTCGGGATTCGAGCCGGCGACGTGCTCGATCACGAGGGCTTCCTCGCCGCCGTCGCCGAGCGCGCCCGCATCGAGAGCGAGATGCTCGAGCGCCTGGGCGTCGCGCCGCTCGACGTCACTGCGATCGTGACGAGCTTCGGCGAGCTGGCCGCGCGGCTCGTGCCGTATCTCGCCGACACGGTCGGCCTGCTCCATGAAGCGCTTGCCGCCGGTCAGCACCTGCTGCTCGAAGGCGCGCAGGCGACGTTCCTCGACCTCGACCACGGCACCTACCCGTACGTCACGTCGTCGAACCCCACTGCCGGAGGCGCGTGCGCCGGCACCGGCATCGGCCCGCGCGACATCGACCGCATCGTCGGCATCTCGAAGGCGTACACCACCCGGGTCGGTTCGGGCCCGTTCCCCACCGAGCTCCACGACGAGCTCGGCGACCGCCTGGTGGAGGTCGGCCACGAGTACGGCACGGTCACCGGCCGGCGCCGCAGGACGGGTTGGCTCGACTGCGTGATGCTGCGCCAGGCGGTGCGGCTGAACTCGCTGAGCGAGATCGCGCTGACCAAGCTCGACGTGCTCGACAGCTTCGAGACGGTCAAGGTCTGCACCGGCTACCGAGTCGACGGGCGGCTGCTGCCCACCTATCCCGACCGCGCCGAGGTGCTGGCCCGCGTCGAACCGGTCTACGAGGAGCTGCCCGGGTGGGGTCAGTCGCTGCGCACGGCGCGAGAGGCCGCCGAGCTTCCTGGTGCGGCACGCACCGTGGTCGAGCTCGTCGAGTCCGAGGTGGGCGTGCCAGTGCGCATCGTCGGCACCGGCCCCGGCCGTGACGAGTACGTGCTGAGGGCAACCGCGTGATCGAGCGGTACTCGCTGCCGGAGATGGCGGCCGTGTTCTCCGACACCGCCCGCTTCGGGCGGTGGCTGGAGATCGAGCTCCTCGCCACCGAGGCCCATGCCGCGCTCGGCAGCCTGCCGGCCGGCGCGGCGGCGGCGTGCCGGCAGCGGGCACCGCGTGTGGACGAGGCCTTCGTGCGCGCCGTGGCCGAGCGCGAGCGCACCACCGATCACGACGTTGCCGCGTTCGTCGACGTCGTGCAGGACCGCATCGGCCAGCCCGAGGGCTCCTGGATCCACTACGGGCTCACGTCGAGCGACGTCGTCGACACCGCCTGGTGCTGGATGCTGCGCGACGCGTCCGACCTGCTGATCGACTCGTCGTCGAGGCTGCTCGCCACGCTCGTCGAGCTGGCCGGGCGTCACCGCGACACGGTGATGATCGGGCGCACCCACGGCGTCCACGCCGAACCGACGACGTTCGGGGCGAAGGTGGCGCTGTGGGCGCTCCAGGTGGCCCGTGACCGGCAGCGGTTGAAGGCGGCCCGCCGGGCGATCGCGGTGTGCAAGCTTTCCGGAGCCGTCGGCACCTACTCGAACGTCGACCCCGCCGTCGAGCGTCACGTCGGTGCCGCACTGGGGCTCACCCCGGTGCCGGCCACACAGGTGATCGCTCGCGACCGCCATGCCGAGTACCTGTGGGCGTGCGCGGCGGTCGGCGCCACGGCAGAGCTGATCGCGGTGGAGCTGAGGCATCTGCAACGGACCGAGGTGCGTGAGGTGCAGGAGGGCTTCAAGCCGGGTCAGAAGGGCTCGTCGGCGATGCCCCACAAACGCAACCCGATCTCGGCCGAGACCATCAGCGGGTTGGCTCGCGTGCTGCGCGGCAACCTGCTCGCCGGCATGCAAGACGTCGCCCTGTGGCACGAGCGCGACATCTCGCACAGCTCCGTCGAGCGGATCGTGCTGCCCGACTCCTCCCTGCTCGCCTACTACGTGATGCAGCGCCTGCAACGCCTGCTCGCCGGGCTACAGGTGTTCCCCGAGCAGATGGTGGCGAACCTCGAGGCGAGCCATGGTCTCGTCTTCAGCCAGCCGGTCTTGCTCGCTCTCGTACAGGCCGGGATGAGCCGCGACGACGCATATCGAGTCGTCCAGGACAACGCGATGCGCGCATGGGACGAGAGACGCGACTTCCGCGAGCTGATCGAGTGCGACGAACGCGTTCGTCACGTGCCCGCAGCAGCGATCGACCAGGCGTTCGACCTGAAGAGGTCGTTGTGCCGGATCGGTTCGGTGTTCGAAGCGCTCGACGAGCTGAGGGTGCCGGACGTCTCTGAATCCTGAAAGAGCCCTCAGGCGCCGCGCCCGATTCCCGCACGCTTCAGTACGGCGGGCTCGACACCCACTTGTCTCCATGCGCTGTAGGAGATGCCGTTTCGTGCGCCGTAGCGCGCGGCGGTCTCGACGAAGGCCGTTTCGAGCGCTGACAGGTCTACCTGTGATCCAGAGGCTTCGAGCTCACGCGTGAGATCGAGGCGTTCCTGCACGAGCTTCAGCTCGGCGACCGCGTCGGCATCTGTCAACTGGGCATCGATCTTGTCGAGGCGCTTATGGATCGAATCGGGTGTGCGCTTTCGGCCACGACGTGGCTTGTTGGCCCTCAAGGCCTCGAGGTAGTCACGCACCACCTTGCCTTCGGCACGGCCTGCGGCCAGTGCTGCCTTGTGGGCGTCTGTCAACGGTCCTTTCGGGCCTCTCTTCGCTGCCATGTGACGAAGGATAGTTGTGAATCGACACGCTGCAAGTGACGTCATTGATCGAAGCGAGCACGGTGGCAGCAGGGCCCGAGGCCACACGGGGCTAGCTTTCGCTCGATGCCGGAGCTGCCCGTACTCGACGCGGCCCGTGAAGCGCTCCGCGACCACGTGATCGCGCACTCTCTTAAGAAGGGACACTTCGCCTTGAAGTCGGGCCGGCGCAGCAGCTGGTTCCTCGACGCGAAGCAGACCGCTTGCCGCCCGGAGGGGATCCTGCTCGTCGCCGACGTGGCGCTCGCGACGATCCCCGCCGACGCGACGGCGATCGGCGGGTTGACGATGGGCGCCGACCCGGTGGCCTTCGGCATCGCGGCCATCGCGGCCAGCAGAGGTCGAGCGCTGCGCAGCTTCAGCGTGCGCAAGGAGGCGAAGGATCACGGCGTCACCGGGCGCATCGCGGGGGCGCTGTTGCCCGGCGATCGAGTGGTGGTCACCGAGGACACCGTCACCCGCGGCAGCTCGATCATGGAGGCCGTCGACGTGGTGCGCGCCTTCGGCGCGGATGTCGTCGCGATCACCGTCGTCGTCGATCGCGGCGGAACCTGCGCGGAGCTCGCCGCCTCTGCAGGCATTCCCTACTTCCCGATGCTCACCGCCCCCGACCTCGGGTACGAATACGGCTCGTGATCGACACGGCGGTGGTCGCGCCGTGACCTCCGGCTCTTGGCACCCTGGCGCGGAGCCGCGATGCTGGGGCCGGACCACCTAAGGGAGGCGATCAGGGAATGTCAAGTGCGCCCGCCAACCGCATCGTGATCGGCATCGACGGCTCTGCGGCCGCGGATCGAGCCCTTGCCTGGGGGCTCGACGAGGCCGAGCGCCGTGGTGTCGAGGCTCACCTCGTCGCCGTCTACAGCCTGCCGGTGGTGACGAGCATCGGTCACGTCGGCGGGTACGTCGGCCCGGCTCTGACCGCCGACGAGATCCGTGAGCTCCAGGGCACCCACAAGCAGGCCCTCGACGACCGCGTGGCGCGCGCCGCGACCACGCATCCGGGCTTGCACGTCACCTCTGCCCTGCACCAGGGCGCGCCCGGGCCGGTGCTGCTCGAGCAGGCCGAGGATGCCGGGTTGATGGTGGTCGGCACGAGCGGGGCAGGGGCGTTCGAGCACCTGCTGCTCGGCTCGGTCTCCCACACTCTCGCTCACCGTTCGAAGTGCGCGGTGGTGCTCGTGCCCGCCTCCGCCGCGGCCGGTGGTCCGCGCCGGGTGGTCGTCGGCGTCGACGGCTCCGCCGCGGCTGACGACGCGCTCGACTGGGCCGTGGCCGAGGCGACCCTTTGCGGTGTCGACCTCGTGGTGCTCCACGCCTGGGACCACCCCTATCGGGAAGCCGGTGACGACGCCCACACGGGCATGGAGCGCGACGCCGCGCAAGTGCTCGACAAGGCCCTCCACCGGGCCAAGCAGCACGAGACCGCCGACCTCGCCGTGCACGGGCTGCTGTCCGAGCTCGGGGCGGCGGAAGCGTTGTGCGAGACCGCCGCCGAGGACGACCTGCTCGTCGTCGGCGCCCGCGGCCGTGGCGCGTTTCGTGCCGCGCTGCTGGGCTCGACCAGCTCGTCGGTGATCCACAACACGCGAGCTCCGCTCGCGATCATCCGCCACCACCACTGAGCCGTCGTCACCTGCGGGGCCTGGGCTGGAGCCGGATCAGGCCCAGTCGGGCCAGTCCTCGGCGACGCTTCCCCGCCACTGCGGGTCGCGGCGCTCGATGAACGCGAGGACGCCCTCTCGGGCATCTGGTCGTCCCATCAGATGCAGGTGCCAGCGGCGTTCCGCTTCGTCAAGGTCGTCGCTCGCCGCCACGTCGCCCCACAGCATCTTCTTGGTGGCAGCCATCGACAGCGGTGCGCCGTGCGTGGCCAGCTCGTGTGCCCAGGCGAGCGCGGTGGGCAACACCTCGGCTGCAGCCACGACGGTGTTCGCCACTCCGAGCCGGCTTGCGTCGGCCCCCACGTAGCGGCGGCCGCCGAGCAGGATCTCGGTTGCCGCGGACATGCCGACGAGGCGCGGCAGCAGGAAATGGGCGCGACAGTCCGGAACCACGCCGCGGCGCACCTGCACGATCCCCCAGCGCGCCTCGGCGGCCCAGATCCGCAAGTCGCAGTGCAACGTCATGGTGCAGCCGATGCCGATCGCGTGGCCGTTGACGGCCGCGATCACCGGCTTGCGGCATTCCCAAGCGTGGAAAGCGAACGGGTCGCTGCGAAACGAAGTTCGGTCCGCAGGGGCGTCGAACACGGCGTCGCCGCGCGCCGACACGTCGGCGCCTACGCAGAACGCGTCCCCGGCCCCGGTCAGCACGACGGCGCGGACAGCGTCGTCCGCGTCGCAGTCGCGGTAAGCCTGCGACAGCTCGTCGGCCATCTGCTGGCTGAACGCGTTGCGCGCCTCGGGACGGTCGAGGGTGAGCACCGTGACCGCGCCGTCTCGTTGCACACGCACCTGCTCGTTCACCGCCGCTGAAGGTAACGCCTGCGCGGCGGGTACGGTTGGCCCGGTGACGGAAGTGGTGGTGGCTCCAAAGCCCCTGATGCGCGGGTGGTCCCACGTCGTCGCGGCCGTCGTCGCCGCGACGCTCGGCGCCGTGCTCATCGGGTTCGCGCCCGGGGTGATCGGGCACACCACGATGGCCGTCTACGTGGCCGGCATCTGCGCGATGTTCACGGTCAGCGCGCTGTACCACCGCCTGCCCTGGCGCGGCCAGGCGTTGCGGCGGATGTCCAAGCTCGACCACAGCACGATCTTCCTTGCCATCGCCGGGACGTATACACCGGTCGCTGTGCTCGGCATCGACGGCACCCTCGGCACGGTGGTGCTCGTCATGGTGTGGGCCGGTGCCTTGGCCGGGATCGCCATCCAATGGCTGCCCTTCGAGTTGCCTCGCTGGCTGTCGACCGCGGTGTACGTGCTCGTCGGGTGGGTGGCCGTCATCGCCTTGCCGGAGCTGTTCCACGATCTCGGCGGCGCCGGGCTCGGTCTGGTCCTCGCCGGGGGCGTCTGCTACACGCTCGGGGCTGTCGTCTATGCAACGCGGCGCCCCGACCCGTGGCCGCGGGTGTTCGGCTTCCACGAGGTGTTCCACGCGTTCACGGTGGTAGCTGCCGCACTGCACATGAGCGCCGTCGGTCTCGTCGTGCTCCCCAGCGCCTGATGTCGCTGCGGGCGCTGTTCGAGCTCGAACCCCACGGGCCGGACACCTACGTTGGCACCGGTCTCCACTACCCGTGGGGCGGGTTGTACGGCGGCCACATCGTCGCCCAGGCGCTGCGGGCAGCGGCGTCGACGGTGGAGGCGGACCTCGTGCCGCACTCGCTGCGCGCTTACTTCATCCGCCGCGGCGACCACGCCGAACCGGTGCGCTACGAGGTGGACCGCATCCGCAACGGCCGCAGCTTCGCCACCCGCCGCGTGGTGGCACGCCAAGCGATCGGCGCGATCCTCAACCTCGAGGCCAGCTTCCAGCGGCCCGAGCAGACCGCCGACGTCGAGACGGTGCGCATCCCGGCAGACATCCCCGGCCCCGACGAGGTGGCGGGCGAGAGCTGGAGCGAGTTCTTCGAGCGGCGCTTCCTGCCCGGTCGCCACCGGCCCGACGACGCCCGCACGGGAGCCGGTCGGGCGACGGCGTGGCTGAAGGTGTCCGAAGCGCTCGGTCCGCCCGACGACCCGACCGCCCAGCTCGTCCACCGATGCGCTCTCGCGTACCTCTCCGACGACCTGCCCACCGACGCCGTGCTGCGCGCGCACCCGAGCTTCGCCGACGCCGATGGCGGAGCGCAGTTCTACCCGGCGAGCCTCGACCACACGATCTGGTTCCACCGTGAGGTGCAGGCCGACCGCTGGCACCTGCACGACTTCACTTGCCACGGCTACGTCGGCGGGCGTGGCCTCGCCATCGGCCACGTCTTCACCGGGGCGGGCATCCACGTCGCCACCGTCGCCCAAGAGGTCCTCCTGCGCGAGAAGCGCTGACGCGCCCCACGCCCCACGTTCAGGGCGGCCGGGCGTTCTTGATCCGAACGATGCTGAAGTCCCAAGGCCCGCGGCTCGCAAGATCCCGTAGCGGGTGCAGCGAGGGCACGGCTCGAAGCTCGATGCCCGCCTCGACGTGGCGGTCTGTGAGATCGGTGATCGCCTCGACGTCGAGCGGCTCGATGGTCTCCTCGGCGATCCACTGGCCCGAGGCGTCAGGCCAGGGACGAAAGGTGGAGGCATCGAATCGGTACCGGTAGAGCGTCGTTCGCGTCAGCGTCGCCAGCCACCCCAGCTCGATGGCGTGGACTCGCCACGACGTGGTGCAGAAGGCGGCCCGGAACGCTGCCCGCTCGACGTCATCGCGTGGCCACGCGGTGACGCGCGGGCAGTCACGCGGGAACCAGTAGAGCGGCGAGTGCTGCTCGTCGATGGCCCACACCCCTGGCGAGTGCGACGGGTTGGACACCGGCACATGGGGCGTGAACCGTCGGATCGCCGGGTCCTCGCTGAAGTGGAAGAGATCCACGTTCCGAGTCTGGCGGGGGACAGCCCCGGTTAGGGCTCTTGCTGGTGGTCGAGACCGGCGTCGATCCGGTGACCTTCCGCTTTTCAGGCGGACGCTCTGCCGACTGAGCTACTCGACCGTGTGGACGGATGCCGATAGGCACCCGCCGACTGGCGGTCCCGACGGGACTCGAACCCGCGACCTCCGGCTTGACAGGCCGGCGTGAACTCCAACTTCACCACGGGACCAGGATCTGGCGTGACCTGGAAGAACTGCCTTGGCACCCCCAACGGGATTCGAACCCGTGCCGTCACCTTGAAAGGGTGATGTCCTAGGCCACTAGACGATGGGGGCGTGGGACTTCTCCGGTTGAGAGCGGGGAGACTCTAGCAGCACGCCTGTGCAGTTGCGCCAGCCACCCCAGCCGGGGTGGCTCACCTGGCGCTCAGCGCGCGGACGGCAGCGTCGAGCAACCAGCCCAGGTAGTGGTAGAGGTTGAGCTCGGGCGCGAGGGGATCGTCGTCGGGGACGAGGTCGGGGTCGGAGTCCTCCGAGACGTCGAGCATCGTGCCGAGCACCAGACGCACGGCGTTCAGCGACTGCATGAACCCGATCAACTCGTGCTCGGCGAGCGAACTGCCCTCGATGGCCCGTTCGACTACCTCGATCGCCCCTAGACGGGACGCGACGAGCTCTTCACGCATCAGGCGCTGGTATTCGTCGTCGAGCTCGGCATCGTCGTGGTAGGCGGTCGGGAAGAGGCGGCGCAACCTCGGGTCGGCGGGCTCACCGCGGAGCAAGAGCTCACGCAGCTCGGCCATCAGGCCCCCGACGATCTCGGCCTCGTGGTCGCCGAGGCGCACCTGGAACCCGTCACGGCCGCGCTCGATCGGACCCCTGGAGCGGCGGGCCACGATCAGGCGCGGTCCCGTTCCATCGTCGCCCAGAGTCCGTGCTCGTGCAGGCGGAACACGTCGAGCTCTGACTTCTCACGGGTTCCGCTCGAGACGACCGCGCGGCCCTTCTCGTGGACGTCGAGCATCAGCGAAGTCGCCTTCTCGAGGCTGTAGCCGAACAGCTTCTGGAAGATGAAGGTGACGTAGCTCATCAGGTTGATCGGGTCGTTCCACACGATCACCACCCACGGCCTGTCGAGCGTCACCGCCTCGTCGACCACCGTGTCGGTGTCCGGGGTGGCCGTCGTAGGAGCAGCGGTGGGCGTCGCAGTCGGCATCGCGCCGTCATTCTCGCGGTTGGCCGCCCCCGGCACACCCCCGTACGCTTGATCCGTCATGGCCGTAGGCGCTCGCCCTCTCGTACCTTCGCGAATCGGGGTCGGTCGCCGTAGCGGCTCCGCCCACGGTTCGCAGCGGGCACCACGGTCGGTGGTCGGCGCCTACATCGCGCTGACCAAGCCGCGGATCATCGAACTGCTGCTGATCACGACCGTGCCGACGATGGTCCTCGCCCAGGGCACCTGGCCCTCGATCGGCCTGATGGCGGTCACCGTCGCCGGGGGCACGCTCGCTGCCGGCGGCGCGAACGCCGTGAACATGTACGTCGACCGCGACATCGACGCGGTGATGAAGCGCACGCAGGGCCGCCCGCTCGTCACCGGGATCATCGAGCCGCGCAACGCGCTGGTCTTCGCCGTGCTGCTCGAGATCGTGGCGTTCGGCGTGCTGTGGACGGGTGCCAACCTGCTCTCCGCGTTGCTTGCCCTCGCCGCGGCCCTGTTCTACGTGTTCGTCTACACGCTGTGGTTGAAGCGCACGAGCACGCAGAACATCGTCGTCGGCGGCGCGGCGGGCGCGGTTCCGGTGCTCGTCGGGTGGGCGGCGGTACGCGACTCGCTCGACTGGGCACCGATGCTGCTGTTCCTGGCCGTCTTCCTCTGGACGCCGCCCCACTTCTGGGCGCTCGCCATCAAACACGCCGACGACTATCGGGCGGCGAACGTTCCGATGCTGCCGGCGGTCGCGCCTGCCGTCGCCGTCGCGCGGAAGATGGTGGTGTACACCGCGGCGCTCGTCGCGACGACCCTCCTGCTCGTTCCGGTGGCCGAGCTCGGCTGGATCTACGGGGTCGCCGCCGGTCTGCTCGGCGCGGCGTTCCTCGCGGGCACGATCGACCTTGCCCGCAATCCGAGCGCCTCACGCTCGATGCGGGTGTTCGCCTTCTCGATCACCTACGTCACGCTCCTCTTCGCAGCGATCACCGTCGACGTCCTCGTGCGGTCCTGATCGAATCCGAGCCTCACCGCGCGCTCGGCAGATTTCGGAGCGCGGAGGCGGCGGTGGGTAATGTCGGCCCGACAACGGATCCGCATCCCGTCGTCCCGGGTCGTCACGCGTCCCGGCCATCAGACGTGAAATGAGCACCTGCCCATGAGCACGATCGACACCCATCCCGAGGCCGCGGCGAGTACGCCGCGCGAGCTGCCGGCGCTGGCCTCGTGGATCCTGTCCGCGGACCACAAACAGGTGGGACGTTTGTTCGTCGGGTCCGCGCTCGTCGTCGCGGTCGGCTCTCTCGTGGTGGCGATCATGCTCGGCGTCGAGCGCATCGACGCAGAAGGCTTCCAGCTGCTCGAAGACGGTGCCGTCGTGCAGCTCTTCTCCCTCTACCGGGTGCTCGTCGCGTTCGGCGTCGTGGCCCCGATCCTGCTCGGGGTCGCGGTCGCGATCGTGCCGCTGCAACTCGGGGCCCGCTCGATCGCCTTCGGGCGTCTGGCCGCGGCCGGCTTCTGGACCTGGCTTGTAGGCATCGTTCTCACCGTGGCGTCGGTCCTCGCGAACGGCGGTCCGGGCGGAGGCGACGCCGACATGGTCGATCTCTTCCTCGCGTCGATGGTGCTCGTCGCGCTTGGGCTGGCGATGGCGGCCGGCTCCGTCGCCACGTCGGTGCTCACCACCCGGGCGCCGGGAATGCGCCTCAGCCGTGTGCCGATGCTGTCGTGGGCGGGCCTCGTCGGCTCGGTGGCGCTGCTCGTGACGTTGCCGACGATGGTCGGGACGCTCATCTACATGTACGTCGACCACCACTACTCACGTGCCGCGTTCGGCGGCAACACCGGGGTGCTCGGCTGGATGGACTGGACCTTCAGCCAGCCGCACACGTACGTGCTGGCCCTCATCGCGCTCGGTGTGGTCGCCGACGTGCTGCCGGTGATGGCCAGGGTGCGCCAGCCGATGCGCCACGCGATGGTCGTCGCGATCTCACTCGCCGGAGTGGCGATGCTCGGCGCCGTCACCCAGGTGACCGCCCGGGTGCCGTGGGCCGGCGGTGCGGCCGAGAAGATCGCCGACCTCTTGCCCTACCTGCTGTTCTACGGCGTACCCCTGCTCGGTGCGTTCTTGGTGCTCGCCGTCGGTCTGGTCGGGCTGCGCAGCGGCCGGCCACGAATGAGCGCCCCACTGGCGTTCTCGGTGCTCGGGCTCCTCTTGCTGCTCGCCGGCATGGCCTCGCAGATGCTCTTCGCCTGGAACGACCTCGATCTCTCCGGGACCGTGTTCGAAGAGGCCCAGTTCACCTTCGTCAGCTACGGGGCCTTGCTCGTCTCGCTGGGTGCGGTCTGCTACTGGGGACCGAAGTTGTGGGGCAGACGCATCCCCGACACTGCCGCAGTGCTGCTCGCGCTGCTCGGTGCCCTTGCCGTGCTCCTCGCCGGCGGGGCGTACTTCATCGCCGGGTTTGCAGACCAACCGGCCTTCTCCCTCGACGGCTTCGACTACAGCGGGCCGCAAGAGGCGTTGAACGCGGCGGCGACGGCGGGCCATGGCTTGCTCGCGATCATGGTGCTCGCCTTCGTCGTGCTGGCGGTGCGCTCGTTCGCCACCGGTGATGCAGCCGGTGACGACCCCTGGGACGCCCAGACCCTGGAGTGGGCCACGTCGTCGCCTCCGCCGGCACACAACTTCGCCGAGTTGGCCGTGGTCAGCTCGCCAGAACCCCTCGCCGATCTCAAGCCCCGTGGGAGCGTCGCCTGATGCACGCCGCGTCTGCACTGCCCTCTCTGCCGCCCGGTCCCGTGCCCGCACCTCGGCGCCAGGTCTTCGTCGGCGCCGCTCTCGCGGTGGCGGCCGGCACGATGCTCGTCGGCACGATGATGGCGATGTGGCTGCGCTTTCGCGCCGCTGCGCCGCTTCGCGCGGGAGGCGCGCCCGAGCGCGAGCTGATCAAGGACTGGATGCCGGCCGACATCTTCGTGCCCGAGGTGGCGGTGAACATGGCGCTGATCGGCTTCGCCGTCGCCTGTGTGATGGCCCAATGGGCGGTGTACGCGGCGCGGCGGGGTTACGGCTCGCAGGTCGGGCTGGCACTCGGCATGACGTTCCTGATGGGCCTCGCCGCCCTGAACGCGCAGTTCTTCGTCTGGACCGAGATGGGTGTCGGCGTCAGTGACGGCGCCTTCGGCTCGATGTTCTACGCCGCCACCGGCACGATGGCCGCGCTCGTCGTGATCGGCCTGCTCTTCACCGCCGTCGTCGCCTTCCGCTACCTGGGTGGGCGGGTCCGCGGCGTCGAGTACGTCTCGGCCCACGCTCTCTACTGGTACTTCCTCGCCGCGGCATTCGCCGTGGTGTGGTTCGTCGTCTACGTGCAGAAGTGAGGCGGCACTCCCGATGATCACCACCGGATCCAAGCTGTTCTTCGGCATGGCGGCTGCCGCCGTGGTCGGGATGCTGCTCTGGGGCTTTGCCACCGACTGGGGTGCCCTCGGCACCGTCGGCCTGGCCACCTTGTCCGTGGCGCTCGTGTTCCTCGGCGCGGTCACCTCGTTCGTCCGTGACGCGGATGTGGCCCCGATGAACACCGCTGCCCACGTCGCCTCGGCGGCGAACCAGCCCGCCACACGGCGGAGCATGTGGCCGCTGGCGCTCGCCCTCGGGGCCGGGGTCACCGTGTTCGGACTGGTCTCCTACCCGCCGATCTTCATCGTCGGGCTGGTGCTGATCGTCGCCGCCGGAGCCGAGTGGATGGTGCAGGCCTGGTCGGAGCGGGCATCGGGCGACGCCGTCTACAACGCCGACGTCCGGCAACGGGTGATGCACCCGCTGGAGCTGCCGATCGCGGGCGCGTTGCTGCTCGGGGTGATCATCTACGCCTTCTCGCGGATCATGCTCGCCATCGACGCCGACGCGGGCGTGCTGGTCTTCGCGCTGATCGCCGCGATGGTGCTCCTGTTCGGAACCCTCATCGCCTTGCGCCGCCGGCTGTCCTCCGGACTCGTCGCCGGCATCGCCGGTATCGCCCTCGTCGGTCTCGTCGTGGTCGGAATCGTGGCCGCGCTCGTCGGCGAGCGCGACGATCTCGCCTCGGCAGCCGAAGAAGACCACTACGCCACCGAGCACCGCATCTGTGACGCCTCCGAGCAGCCGTGGGACGAGGACGCGACGGGCTCGGTGGGGTTGAAGCCGAACGTCCTTGCCCGGGTGGTGCTGGCCGACGACGGACGGCTTTACGCCGTGGTCGAGGGCTTGCCCGGTGAGCAGACCTCGGTCACCGTGCAGCGCGCCAACCAGACGAGCCTGCTGTTCCGCAACGACAGCTCCGAAAGCCGCCGCCTGACGGTGAGCTATGGCACCGACGACGAGGGTCAAGCGCTCGAGACGTGCACGGCCATGACGGGCCCGGGCCAGGCGCAGTTCGTCACGTTCTCCGTGCCCAAGGCCTCCGCCGGCGCCGAGACCCCGTATTCGTTCTTCGTCCCCGGCGTCGACGGCGCCGTCATCGAGATGCTTGTGCCGTGAGCCCCAACCCCTGCCGAGGATCGACCGCTGAAGAGATGATGACTACCGTGCAGCAAGTGAACCACCGAGAGCGCGGCGCGGCCGATGCCCGCGAGGCGCCCAGCCGTCGCCGTCGCCTGGCCGCTGCGGCGCTTGCCCCCGCCGGCGCGCTGGCCCTCTTTGGCTGTGCCAACGACGCTCCCCAGGACACCTGGCAGGCCGCGGGCCCGAACGCCCAGAAGATCGACGATCTGCAGCGGCCCGTGTTCTACGTGGCCGGCGTGGTGGGCTTGATCGTCTTCGCCGTCGTCGGCTGGGTGGTGTTCCGC
Organism: Actinomycetota bacterium; assembly: GCA_016700055.1. Taxonomy (NCBI): domain Bacteria; kingdom Bacillati; phylum Actinomycetota; species Actinomycetota bacterium. Next base: position 1,486,514 of record CP064997.1, on the reverse strand, counting down.
TTCCGCGACCGCGGGCAGGCGGTGCCCGAGCAGACCCACGGCAAGCCGGCGCTCGAGGTGGTGCTGACCATCTTGCCGGTGATGATCCTGATCGGCGTCGGCGTGCCGACGGTGAGCGTCATCTGGGACCTGGCGAAGATCGACGACACCGAGATGGTCATCAACGTCACCGGCCAGCAGTGGTGGTGGGAGTACGACTACCCGGCCCAGGGCGACTTCGGGATCGAGGCGCCGATCGTCACCTCCGGTCAGCTGATCATCCCCGAGGACACCAACGTGCTGCTGCGGATCACCAGCCGCGACGTGATCCACTCATACTGGATCCCGAAGCTGAACGGCAAGAAGGACGCGGTCCCCGGTCGGGTGCACACGCTGCGGATGGAAGGCAGCACTCCGGGGATATACGCGGGTCAGTGCACGGAGTTCTGCGGGCTGTCGCACGCCAACATGCGGATGGAGGCCGTCGTGCTCACCCGCGCCGACTTCGACACCTGGATCGCGAACCAGCAGCGCAACGTCGAACGACTCACCGTCGAGGGTGGGGCGACCGAGGCCCAGCTGCGTGGCCAGGACACCTTCGAGCAGCAGTGCTCACGCTGCCACCAGGTCAACGGTGCGACGAACGAGGCCGGTGACGCGATCATCTCCACCCCCGAGACCCAGGTGGTCGCGGGGGCTGCGCCGAACCTCACCCACCTGATGAGCCGCAACACGTTCGCCGGCGCATCGTTCGACCTGCTCACCGAGGCATGTCGGGCCGACGTATGGGAAGCCACGCCGGACGAGTTCGGCAAGCGCTACCTCGAAGGCGTCACCACCGAGTGCCTGAACGAGCGTGACCTGCGCGCCTGGATCCGCAACGCACCGGCGATGAAGCCGATGTACGCCGACCCCGCCGACGCGGAGGACACCGGCGGCCGGGTCCGCGGCATGCCGTACCTCGCCCTCGGTGAGGACCAGATCGACGACCTCGTCGCCTACCTGCTCGAGCTGAAGTGACCGGAGAGCTCTGATGGCCATCATCGAACGTCCAGAGTCCGCCGCCGGCGCAGGTGTCGCCGTCGTGTCGCCCAGCCAGGCGCTCGGCGTGCTGAAGCGTCCCGTTGCGGCCACCGGTTGGCGCGACTGGGTGGTCACCGTCGACCACAAGAAGCTCGGCATCATGTACGGCGTCCTCGCCTTCGCCTTCTTCCTCCTCGGAGGGCTCGAGGCACTGCTCATCCGCCTGCAGCTCGCCGGGCCCGACGGCACCGTGCTGTCTGCCGACGTCTACAACCAGATGTTCACCATGCACGCCACCACGATGGTGTTCCTGTTCGTGATGCCGATGACCACGGCCCTCGCGAACTACATCGTGCCGCTGCAGATCGGCGCTCGCGACGTGGCCTTCCCGCGCATGAACGCCCTCGGGTTCTGGCTGGTGCTGTTCGGCGGGCTGTTCTTGAACAGCTCGTGGTTCCTCGGCGGCGCCGCAGACGGCGGTTGGTTCATGTATGCGCCCAACTCGAGCACCCTCTACTCACCGACCAACGGCATCGACTTCTGGGTGCTCGGCCTGCTGATCATCGGCATCGGTTCGCTGACCAGCTCGATCAACCTGATCGTCACCGTGCTCAACATGCGTGCGCCGGGGATGAAGATGATGCGCATGCCGATCTTCACCTGGATGGTGCTGGTCGTGCAGTTCCTGCTGCTGTTCGCGATGCCGGTGATCACCGTCGCGTTCGTGCTGCTCAGCTTCCAGCGTGAGTTCGACGCGACGTTCTTCGACGTCGCCGCCGGAGCCGACCCGCTGCTGTGGCAGCACCTGTTCTGGATCTTCGGCCACCCCGAGGTGTACATCCTCATCCTGCCGAGCTTCGGGATCGTCTCCGAAGTGATCCCCGTGTTCTCGAAGAAGCCGCTCTTCGGCTACCCGATCGTGGCCATGTCCGGAGCGGCGATCGGCTTCGTCGGCTTCGGCGTCTGGGCGCACCACATGTTCGCCTCTGGCCTCGGGCCGGTCTCCGTGACGGTGTTCTCTTTGGCGACGATGGCGATCGCGGTGCCGACCGGGGTGAAGATCGTCAACTGGGTGATGACGATGTGGGGCGGCAAGCTCGTGTTCTCGACGGCGATGCTGTTCGCCGTCGGGCTCGTCGTCCAGTTCACCATCGGCGGCCTGTCCGGGGTGACTCACGCCGTCTCCCCGAGCGACACCCAGCAGACCGACACCTACTACATCGTCGCCCACTTCCACTACGTGCTGTTCGGCGGTGCCGTGCTCGGTCTGTTCGCCGGCTTCTACTACTGGTGGCCGAAGATCTTCGGCAAGATGCTGAACGAGGGCCTCGGCAAGTGGAACTTCTGGCTGATGACGATCGGTCTCAACCTGACCTTCGGGCCGATGCACATCATGGGCCTTCAGGGCCAGCCCCGGCGCATGTACGTGTGGACCGAGGAGCGCTCCGGTGAGGGGTTCTTCAACCTCGGCTTCTGGAACCTCATTGCGACGATCGGTGCCCTGATCATCGGCGTCGGCGTGCTGATGTTCGTGATCAACGTCATCTACACGCACAGCTCCTCCAAGGTGGGCAAGGCGCCGCTCGACCCGTGGGATGCCCGCACCCTGGAGTGGCTGACGACGAGCCCGCCCCAGGAGCACAACTTCGACGCGATCCCGACGGTGCACCACCTCGACGAGTTCTTCCACCGCAAGTACGAAGAGGACGAGCGCACCGGCGAGATCCGCAAGGTGGCCGAGGCCGAGGAGGTGCTCGCCGAGTTGAGGTCCCACCCGGACGAGCACATCCACCTGCCGTCACGCTCGTACTGGCCGATCCTGCTCGCCTCCGGGCTGCCGGTGATCGGCTACGGCCTCATCTTCAACCGCATCATCGGCTTCGTCGGAGCGGCGATCGTGCTGCTGGCCAGCTTCGGCTGGGCACTCGAGCCCTCCGTCGCCGACGACTCCGACTACGACCCGACCACCGGCGACGGTGGCCCGACCAAGGAGGTCGCGCCCCTTGTCTGACGTCGCTGTCGCCCACGCCGCCGACACCGGCCACGCCGAGGCCCACAGCCACGGCGCCCACCCGGAGACCTCGACCGGGCTGTCCAACAACAAGCTCGCGATGTGGCTCTTCCTCGGCTCGGAGTGCCTGCTCTTCGGCGGGCTGATCTCCACGTACATGCTGTACCGCGGCCGTACCGCCGACGGGCCCCAGCCGAACCAGATCTTCGACATCCCGTTCACCTCGGTCAGCTCGTTCGTGCTGCTGATGAGCTCGCTCACGATGGTGCTCGCGGTGTCGTCGGCAAGTCGGCATGACGACCAGCGCACCACGTTGTGGCTGACGGTCACGGCGTTGCTCGGCGCGACGTTCGTCGGTGGCCAGGTGTACGAGTTCACCGCTTTCTACCGCGAGGGCCTCGGCTTCACGACCAGCCTCTTCGGCTCCAGCTTCTTCACGCTCACCGGCTTCCACGGGGCCCACGTGACGGTGGGCATCATCATGTTGATGTCGCTCGTCGGGATGATCCGGCGCAACCGGATCCACGGCGACAAGGCCGAGACGGTCGAACTGATCGGGCTCTACTGGCACTTCGTCGACATCGTGTGGATCGTCATCTTCACCCTCGTCTACCTGATCCCGGCCTAGAGGTGACCGCCATGAGCACTACGACCGACACCGTTGCGCCCTCCATCGGCTACGCCACAGTCGATGACGAAGGCCACACGCACGGCGCGACCGACAAGCAGTACCTGGTGATCGCGATCATCCTCGCCGTGCTCACCGCGATCGAGGTCTCCACGTACTACCTCGACTTCGGCGCCGCGTTCTTGCCGGTGCTGCTGGTGCTGATGGCCGCGAAGTTCGTGATCGTCGTCTCCTTCTTCATGCACCTGAGGTTCGACAACAAGATCTTCAGCTTCATGTTCTACGGCGGGCTGTTCCTCGCCCTCGGCGTGTACGTGGGCACGCTCGCCACATTCGAGTTCTTCCTCGGCACCTGATCACGGAGGACCCATGCTGGCCGCCGTGCCGTATCCCGATCCGTGGCGCTTCCAGGCCCACGTCGAGGTGTGGCTGCTCACGATCTTCTTGGTGCTCGCCTACGTGTACGTCGTGAAGGTGCTCGGCCCGCGAGTCGTCGGCCCGGGCGCCACGGTCGTCACCGGGCGTCAGAAGCTCGCGTTCGCGGCCGGCATCTTGACGCTCTGGTTGGCCTCGGACTGGCCGGTGCACGACGTCGCCGAGGAGTACCTGTACTCGGTGCACATGGTGCAGCACATGGCGCTCACGTACTTCATGCCACCTCTCGTCCTGCTCGCCACACCCGAGTGGTTCGCCCGGCTCCTGATCGGCGAGGGCCGCGTGTATCGAGCGGTGATGACGCTCTCCCGCCCGATCGTCGCCGCGGTGCTGTTCAACGTGGGCGTGATGGTCAGCCACGTCCCCGGGGTGGTGAACACATCGGTGTCCAACGGCCCGCTCCACTACATGGTGCACGTCCTGCTGGTGATGACCGCGTTGGCGATGTGGATGCCGGTGTGCGGGCCGCTTCCCGAGGCGCACATCGGGCCGATGGCGAAGATGGTCTATCTGTTCGCGAACAGCGTGGTGGCGATCATCCCGGCGGCGTGGCTCACGTTCGCAGAGGGTGCGGTCTACAGCGAGTACGACCAGCCGGTGAGGGTGTGGGGGCTGAGCATCACCGACGACCAGCAGCTCGCCGGGGCGATCATGAAAGCAGGCGGCTCGATCTTCCTCTGGACGATCATCGTGGTGTTGTTCGTGCGTCGCTTCGGGCGCCCGTTCCGCGAGGAGAACGCCCACTCCCTGCGCCGCGAACCCACCCGCGAGCTCGAACACTCCGCCTGACCCCGACTGCGTACGCGCGCAGCCGGTAGAGCCCGGGTCACGACCAGCGGAACCAGCGTGCAGCTGCAAGCGGGGTGGCGACGGACCAGGCCGCGAGCACTGCTGCCGAAAGGCTGGGCTTGTCGCCGGCCGCGGCGAGCGCCTCGCGGAGCAGGTCGGCGAGGGCACCCGAAGGCAGCACCCGGGCGACGGCAGCGATCGGGCCGGGCAGCTCGTCGAACGGGATCACCATCCCGCCGAGCAGCAACAGCACGACGAACAACGCGTTCTGCACGGCGAGGTTGACCTCGGCGCGCAGCCTCCCGGCCAGCAGCAGCCCGAGGCCGGCGAACGCCGTCGTGCCGGCGACCACCGACGCGATCGCGAGCAGCCAGCGCGGCGCGCTCGGGTCCCAGCCGAGCGCGAACGCAACCGGCACCAGCACCGCGAGCTGCACCAGCTCCACCACCACGATGGCACCGATCTTCGCGGCGAGCCACCTGCCACGACCGAGCGGGGTGGCACCGAGACGCTTCAGCACCGCGTAGCCACGCTCGAAGCCGGTGCCGATGCCGAGGCTCACCATCGCCGTACTCATCACCGCGAGCGCGACGATCCCCGGCGCGAGGAAGTCGACCGCAGGGCCGGAGCCTGTCGGCAGCACGGCGACCAGGCTGAAGAACACGAGCAACAGCACGGGGATGCCGAGGGTCAGGAGCAACTGCTCGGGGTTGCGCGCGACGAGCCTCAGCTCGGCCCGGAGCTGGGCGAGAAACGGCGTCACGGGTTGTCCGACCCGCCACCGACGAGACCGCGGAACACGTCCTCTAGCCGCGCCGACCCCGCGCGGAGCTCGATCACCTCGGCGCCGTTGGCGTCGAGCCAGGCGGTGACACCGGCGACGAGTGTCGCCGCGCCTTCGCTTCCGCCGCCTTCGATCGCGTACTCGTTCGGCGCGACCTGGTGGACTGCGGCACCGACCGAGGCGCTGAGGGCGGCCGCGTCGATCGGCTGGGCGGTGCGCACCCGCACCTCACGGCGAGTGCCGCGCAGCTCGTCGAGCGTGCCGTCGGCCACGATGCGGCCGGCCTCGAACACGAGCACGCGGTCCGACACCCGCTCGGCTTCGTCCAGCTCGTGGGTGGCGAGCACGACGGCGCAACCTTCGCCGGCGAGTCCGCGCAGGATCTCGCGGATCGCTGCTCGGCCTTCGACGTCGACCCCGCTCGTCGGCTCGTCGAGAAAGGCCACCTGCGGTCGGCAGGCGAGCGCGAGGGCGAGCGACAGCCGCTGGCGCTCGCCGCCCGACAGCCTGCGCCACGAGGAGCTCCTGCGTGACGACAGCCCGACCAGCTCGACGAGAGCGTCGGGGTCGGCGCCACGCTGGTAGAGCTGGCAGTAGAGCGCCACGGTGTCGGCCACACGAGCACTCGGGTACACGCCGCCTTCTTGGAGCATCACCCCCATGCGCTCGCTGAGCTTGCGCTGTTCGCGGCCGGGGTCAAGCCCGAGCACCCGCACCGTTCCAGTTGCCGCGCGGCGAAAGCCCTCGCACACCTCGATCGTGCTCGTCTTGCCGGCGCCGTTGCGCCCGAGCACGGTCGTCACCTGGCCGGGCTCGGCCGCGAAGCTGACGGCATCGACGGCCAGCAGCTCTCCGTAGCGCACGGTGAGGTTCTCCACGACCACTGCGCTCACGGCGCCCGACACTAACGGCCGGGTCCGCGAACAGCCCGGGCCGGTAACCTCGCCCACCTGTGATCGACGTTCGCCTGCTCCGCTCCGATCCAGATGCCGTACGAGCCGCTCTCGCCCGGCGCGCCGATCCGGAGATGCTCGACCAGCTGGAGAAGGCGATCGCGCTCGACGCCGAGATCCGCGAGATCACCGGGCGCCGCGACGACGTACGGTCGCAGATCAACGAGCTCTCCCGCGAGGTCGCTCAGCTCCGCCGGCAGGGCGACACCGCGGGCGCGGAGCAATCCCAGGCCCGCAGCCGGGTTCTCGGCGAGGACGAACGGGTGATGGCAGCCGAGTTCGATCTCGTGCAGGCGAAGCTGCGCGAGCTGCTGCTGCGCATTCCCAACCTGCCGCACCCGAGCGCGCCCGACGGCCTCACCGACGCCGACAACCCGGTGGTGAAGGGCCCGGTCGGGCTGCCCGACGAGTTCGCCGCGCACCAGCGGGTGCCGCACTGGGAGATCGGCACCCGGCTGGGCATCCTCGACAACGAGCGGGCGGTGAAGATCGCCGGGTCGATGTTCGCGATGCAACGGGGCGCGGGGGCCGCGATGGTGAGGGCGCTCTGCCAACTCGCGCTCGACCGCAACGCCGACGCGTTCGAGGAGATCCGTCCGCCGACCCTCGTCACCAGCGCCACGCTCACCGCGACCGGCCACCTGCCGAAGTTCGCCGACGACGCCTTCGCCGTGGAGCGTGACGATCTGTGGCTGATCCCCACCGCCGAGGTGCCGCTCACGTCGCTGTACGCGGGCGAGGTGCTCGATGCCGACGCGCTGCCGGTGAGGGTGATGGCCTACACCCCGTGCTACCGCCGCGAGGCGGGCTCGGCCGGACGTGACACGCGCGGCATGCTGCGCACCCACGAGTTCGACAAGGTGGAGATCCTGTCGGTCGCGAGCGCGGAGCAGGCGCCACAGCTGCTCGACGAGCTCGTCGCGCGTGCAGAGGGCACGATCGGCGCGCTCGGGTTGCCGTACCGGGTGGTCGAGATCTGCACCGGAGACATGGGCCAGAGCCACCACCGCAGCTTCGACATCGAGGTGTACGCACCGGGTTGCGACCAGTGGCTAGAGGTCAGCTCGATCAGCTGGTTCGGCGACTACCAGGCGCGCCGTGCCGACATCCGCCTGCGCCGCCCCGGGCAGAAGGGCACCGAGGTGGCCCACACTCTGAACGGGTCTGCGCTCGCGGTGCCGCGGGTCTGGGCGGCCATCCTCGAGAACTACCACCAGCCCGACGGCACGGTCCTCGTACCCGAGGCGCTGCGGCCCTACATGCGCGGCGTGGAGCGCATCGGTGCAGCCGGCCGAGAGGAGAGGCGATGAACCTTCGCGACAGGCGGGTGCAATACGAGACCCCGGGCATCGATCGCGACGATCTCGCCGACGACCCGGTGGTGCAGTGGCACCGCTGGTACGACGAGGCGGTGGAGGCCGGGGCGATCGAGCCCAACGCGATGACGCTGGCCACGGTCGGCCTCGACGGCGTGCCCGACGCGAGGATGCTGCTCGTGCGTGACGTCGACGCGCGCGGGATCACGTTCTTCTCCAACTACACGAGCACGAAGGCCACCCAGCTCGCGGCCGCGCCGTCGGCGGCGGCGGTGTTCGCCTGGCTGGAATTGCACCGCCAGGTGCGGGTGCGCGGCGCGGTGTCGGCGGTGGACGCCACCGAGAGCGACGTCTACTTCGCCAGTCGGCCGAGAGGAAGCCAGATCGGCGCGTGGGCATCTCCGCAGAGCAGCCCGATCGCCGATCGGGCCGAGCTCGAGCGCCTCGTCGTCGAGGCCGAGCAACGCTTCATCGGAGACGTGCCGCGCCCTGCGCATTGGGGTGGGTGGCGACTGGAGCCGCTGTCGTACGAGTTCTGGCAGGGACGCCCGAGCCGGCTGCACGACCGGTTCCGTTACACGCGCACGCTCGACGGCGAGCGGGTCGTGTGGCAAATCGAGCGCCTCGCGCCCTGAGCACTTCTTGACGGACTACTGACTTCGGTCCCTTGCGTTCGCGTGAGGGTGGGGTTACGCACGACAGATGGCGCAGCGGGGAATGCGCGGCCGGGGGTCGGCGACGGTCGCGTTCGCCGTGGCCATCGGCCTCTCGATCACCCCGCTCGCGCGCGCGGTGGTCTCGCCGTCGGCCGCGGCGGTGGGTGATGCGGTCTCTGCGGCATGGATCGATCTGCCTCTCGACCACGCGGCCGTTGCGCCCGGTCCGGTCGCCGTCCTCGCCCATGGCACCGATGCGGCGGGGGTGGCGACGATCGCGATCCTGGTCGACGGCGAGCGCCTCGGCGAGGTGGACGGGCTGTCCGGGACGCTCGCGCAGGCGCGGTTCAGCATCGACATCGTGGAGCCCGGTGAGCACCGGTTGGTCGCGCTCAGCCATGGTGGGTCAGGTGAGGTCGAGTCGCGTCCGGTGGTGATCGTCGTCGATCCCGCCGCACCGGTCACACCGACCACGTCGATGGCGATCACGTCGACCTCGTCGACCACGTCGACGTCCGTACCTCCGGTGACGACAGTGCCGAGAACGACCTCGCCGCGAACGACCGCGCCCCCGGCGACCACCGTCGCCCCGACACCGCCCCCTACGACTCCACCGACTTCGCCGCCTCCGACGCCGCCTCCGACTCCTCCGCCGACGCCGCCTCCGACTCCTCCGCCGACACCGCCTCCGACTCCTCCGCCGACGACGTGCGACCGCCTCGTCGCCCCGACCGCGATCACCCCCGCCGGGTCGGAGGTGGTGAACAGCACCTCGATCGCCTTCGTCTGGCGCTATGCCGGCCCGTGCAACCCGGCGACGTTCGTCGTCCAGGTGTCCTCCGACCGCTCCTTCGACGTCGTCGACGTCCAGGCCAGGCTCGACGGCAGTTCGCGCTCGGTGACGCTCCAGGTGCCGTGCGTCGTCGGCACCTGGAGCTGGCGTGTCGGCCCGTCAAGCGCGCCGAACGGCGCAGATCCGGGTCCGTGGTCCGGGGTGGGCGTGTTCAACCGGACGGACTGCGGGTAGGCGGCGGCGTGGAGCGGGCACGGCAGCGTTGGGTGATCGGCGGCGTCGGCTTCGCTGCCGTCGCCTCGTTGGCGATCGGCGCGGTGCTCGTCCTGCGCGACGACGGCGACGCGAACGAGCCGCCCGGGCGCACCACGCCGCCCGCCGGGGTCACGTCGGACACCGCCGGCGGCGAAGCCGGCGACCGGTCCGCCGATGCGCGGCCGCCGTCGGGGGTCACGGTGGCGCTGACCCGCCTCGTGCCCGGTTCGCCGGGGGTCAACGTCGCCCACGAGACCGAGCTCGTCGTGCAGGCGAGCGCCGTAGCTCCGCTCGATGCGATCGAGCTGTGGGCGAACGGTGAGCTGGTGGCGCGGGAGGCAGGCGTCGGCGGCGACCCGACCTGGCAAGGGGTGCTCCCTTGGCGGCCGGCGGAGCCCGGCGTGACGACCCTCGTCGCCAGGGTGGTCGACGAAGACGGCCGCTCGGCCACGTCGAACGCGGTCCGCCTGGTCGCCGTGGAGCCAGAGGCGCCGCTGCCGCTGCACCCTCACGTCGTGGCCGAAGGCGAGACCCCGGCGGCGATCATCGAGCGCTACGGGCTGGACGACGCCGGTGCCGATCTGTTCGCCGGCCGGCTCCTCGACGAGCCGCTACCCGCGGGCACCGAGCTGGCCGTCCCGGTCGTCGCCGGTATCGGCCGGGTGCCGCCCACCCCCGAAGCGGGCGAGCCTGATACGCCGAGTGGCTCGGCCCCCGGTCCGCATCGCGTGGCTTCTTTCGCCGACGACTCCCCGCCGGCGATGACCCTCGACGAGGACGGCTGCCGGGCGACCATCAGCGCCAGCGGTGCCTCCGCCGGCACCGCCGTGGACGAGTACGCGCTCGTCGAGCTGTTGCCCGACGGCAGGTGGTTCGAGCAGGTCGCGACCTCCGCCGACGGGGTGTTCGCCGACGTGGCGGTGGCCCCCGGCGCAGCCATGTTCGCCGTCGAGTCGGTGGACGGCGCGATCCGTTCCACCTCGCCGCCGGTGGGTGTCACCGGGGCCGACGACTGCGGCGGCGACTGGACGGGCCCGCTGCGCCTGGTGCACGGCGTGCTGCTCGGGGTGCCCGACGACATCGACTCGGTCTACCTGTACGTCGGCACCGCAGGCGCGTGGCAGCGGGTGCCCGCGCAGGACCAGGCGACCATCCCCCGCCGGGGAGGAGCGTTCGGCTTCGGTGCGGAGATGGTCGACCTGAGTGGCTCCGAGCAGGTGGAGATCGAGGGGTGGGGTTGGCGGGGTGGGGAGCTGATCGGCCTCGGCCGTTCGAGGTTCGAGGCCGATCCGGGCTACGACGTGTCCGCCGTGATCGGCGTCGGCGGCGGTGCCCGCCTGTCGATCGTGATGCCCTCCGACGAGCCAGGGTCGCTCGACCGGTTGAGCGCGGAGGAATGGATCGAGCAGCCGGGTGTGCAACGGTTCCGGTGGACCAGCTCGATCGCGGGGACCACTCACGGCATCTGGCAGGTCCTCGCGTTCGACCCGCAGGCCGGTGCGTCGCCGTTCGTCGCCGGCGTGCTCGCCGAGGGGATCGTCGTCGGCTCCGGCGGCGACTTCACGATCCCCCTCGGGGCGATCCCAGGCGTGCAGGCCGAGGCCGAGGTACCCCTCGTGAGCTCGTACGCGGACCTCGCCGGGCCGGCAGCGGCGGAGCTGGTGGCCGCCCTACCGAGCACGCCGCCACCGCCGGGAGGTGTCAGCCTCGCGGGCACGTTGGCGTCGCTGTCACCCGTCGAGGGCGAAGGGCTGGTCATCCCGCCGGTCGACGACCTGTACGTGCGGGTGGTGCCGATGGTCGGCGACCACTGGCCGGGCAAGGCGACGAACGACGTGGTGGTGCACACCGGCCAGCCGGAGATGAACCTCGATCCGGGGGTGATCGACGCCCTCGGCGAGCTGGCCGCAGACCCCGATGCCCTGCCGTTCGAGCTCGACGCCACGCTGAGCACGCCGAAGCCGCCGAACCCGGCGTTCGAGAACTGCTGGACCTTCGTGAAGTGGCGCCCGGATCTGATGGACCCCGCCAAGCACAGCGCCGACTACGCGTTCTGGTACGCGTTCCTGGCCGACATCGGTGCCGGCACACCGATCTGCCCCGGCCAGTGCTACTGGTACTCCGGCGCCGGCGGTCCGATGCCGGGGTGGGTCAGCTTCGGCGGTGCCTCGTGCGGTTCGGGTGGTGGTTTCAACCCGCTCGGGGACCTGTGGGAGGCCACGACATCGGTGTGGGACAACCTGGTCGGGCTGTTCAACCAGTTGAAGGGGGTGATCGTCGACGCGATCGTCCAGCTCTCCGGCTGCGAGGAGATCGGCGGTGAGATCGTCGACGACGACGACGCTGATGCGTTCTGCAAGAAGGTCGCGACCCTCGCCGTCGACGTGGCGCTGATCTACTTCGGCATTCCGCCGAACCTTCCGGAGTCGGCTCAACTGAAGGCGTTGGCCAAGGGTGAGCTGAAAGAGGTGCTGCTCGAGGCGGCCAAGGCCCTCGGCATACCCTGCGACGAGATCGCCGCCGCGGCCGGCACCGCGGACCAGGACGACCTCACCTGCGAGGCGCTCGCCGACGAGCTGCTCGCCGAGGTCGAGGCGCAGCTCGCCAAGATCTACATCCAGGCGGCGGCAGCATCGGGGATCAGCTTCCCGCCAGGAGCCGTGATCGAGCCGTCACCGCAAGGCCAGACCACGCCACCGGTGGTGTCGGTGACGGTACGCCCGACCCCAGGGGCTCCGATCGCGGGCGGCAAGGAGTGCAGTGTGATCCTCTCGGTGGGCGCCGAGTGGTGGCCTGGCCTCAGCCCGGTCCAGCCCGCCCATGCCGCAGTGACCGCCGCCCATGGCCTCTCCGGCGCATACCTGCCGAGCTACTTCGGGGTGGTGTTGCACGGGTTGGCGTGGTTCGCCAAGTACACGGGGCCGGTCACCGCGCTCGCCGTGCGCGAGCTGCCCACGGAGGGGCTCGTCCACCAACCGAGCGGGCCGCAACCGAGCGCGGCGCGTACGTACGTGCTCAACCCGCTGCCCCGCGACCCGGTGTTCGCGAAGAGCTTCTTGTTCCAGACGAACCCGACCGGGGTGATGGTGCCGTACCACGCGCTGCAGCTCCACTCGGGCTCGACGGTGCGGGCCGAGATCTACTCCCCGTGCACCGGCCTCTACCGGGCCACGACGACGCTCGGCCCGTTCGTCGACTCGGTGCCCTTCACCGCGGTCGGTGGCTGAGCCGGCAGGATCACGACGACGGAGTGGGCCGGTCGCTGCGGTCGCGGCGTACGACCACGAAGACGACGGCAGCGACGACGATCGCGGCGAACACCGCCGCCAGCACGCCGCGGTGGGCCTGGATCCAGCGTTCGAGCTCGCCCTGCCAACCGAGCAACTCGCCGGTGACGTCGTCGGACTGCTGGCGAATGTCGTTGTACCAGTACCAAGTCAGGTACAGCCCGGACAGGATCATGATCGCCGCCGAGGCGAGCTCGACGTAGCGCATCCCCGACCGCAGAACGTGCACCAGCCAGCTCTGCGCGAGGGCCAGCGACACGGTCAGCGCCGTCACCAGCAGGGCCATCGCCAGGCCGTAGAGAGCGATGGCGACGAGTCCCTTGGCGAAGCCTTCGGCCGAGATCGTGCCGAGCACCACGGCGCTGAACGGGCCGATGGTGCAGCCGATGGAGGCCACCGCGTACGCCACGCCGAACAGGTACATCGACACCACGGTGCGGTCGCGGCCTCCTGCTTCGAGCTTCGGGGTGGACAGCGGCAGCCGGTAGCCGAACAGCATCGCCACGCCGAGGCAGACCAGGCCGATGCCCACCAGAAGGGCGACGTACTTCGCGTTCTGGTTGATCCAGTCGGTGAACAACCGGCTGATCGTGCCGACGACGAGGAAGACACTGAAGAAGCCGAGCGACAGCGCGGCGCTCACGACGAGCGCCCGCTGCACCGAGGCCCGCTGGGTGCCGGGCCGGCCGCTCAAGCCGAGGAAGAACATCAAGTAGGTGGGCAAGAGCACGAAACCGCACGGGTTGACCGCAGCCAGCAACCCGGCCGCGAACGCCGTCGACAGGCGGCTGTCGAGTGCGATCACGAGAGCAGCTCCTCGATGAACTCGGTCAGCTCGGCCTCGCTCAGCTCACCTGCACGCTGGCGGGTGATCGTGCCGTCGGGGGCGACGAACAGCGTCGTCGGGAACGCGGCGACACGATTGGCGGAGATGAACTCGCCGTTCGGGTCGCGAACCAGCTCGTACTCCACCCCGTAGTCGGCGGCGAACGACCTGGTGGTCTCCGCGTCGTCGAAGGTGTTCACGCCGACGAAGCGCACCCGGTCGCCGTAGGTGCTGTGCGCAGCGGCGAACGCCGGCAGCTCGCGTTTGCACGGCGGGCACGTGGAGTACCAGACGTTGATCACCATCGGCTGTCCGACGAGGGAGGAGATCTGCAGCTCGGCGCCGTCGAGGTCGACGACGGTCGCGTCGGTGAGCGTGGTGCCGGTGAGCGGTGCGTTCGTGCCGATGCCGGGCTGCTGGTACTCGCCGGGTTCGTCGAGTACGAGCGTGTCGCCGTCGTCGCCGCTCGTGATGGCGACCACACCGACAGCGATGCCGACGATCCCGAGCGCGACGAGCGGAGCGATCAGGCGACGGTCCACGCCTCGGAGGCTAACGGCGTGGCCGGTCGGCCCGGCCGCGAGCGGGGGGCTCTCGCGGCCGGGCGCCGGTGGGCAGTCGGAGGCTCGCCGAGGGCGTCACCTCCGACCGGCGACGTATGGAACGGCGCTCAGGCGACGCGGACGGCGACCTCGGTGTCGACGTCGATCTCGTCGATCGAGGCCACCTCGCGCACGTGGCGGTCCTCGTCGACGACGATCACCGGCCGGGGGTGCTTGGGCGGTCGGCCGCGGGGTCGCTTGGTGGCGACGATGCGGCCGGTGTCGACCAGCTCGCCACCCCACACCCCCCACGGCTCGACCCGCGCGAGGGCGCCCTCGAGGCACGGCTCACGCAGCGGGCAGCGGGCACAGATCGCCTTAGCCCTCGCGATGTCCACCAGGTCGTCGCTGAAGAACAGGTGGGTGAGCGTGCCGTTTCCGTCTGCGCAGCGGGCGGCGGGGCGCGGCGCGGTGTCGAGCAGCGCCGCCGCGGCGAGCTCGATCTCGAGCTCCAGTTCCAGTTCGGTGATCTCGATGGTGATCATGTGCTTGGTCTTTCGGTGTCTGCGGGGAGGGAACTTGTCCGGGAAACGAAGAAGGCCGCCGGTGTGATCCGGCGGCCTCGGTGCGTATCCCTGACGTTGGGTACTTCTACGTCAGTTGTGCTCCGAGCCGTCGGGGGCGCTTGGTGTTCGGCATCGCGGCCCCGATCGGGGCGGTGGTGGTGACCACGTCGACGAGCCACTGGAACCCATGACCGGACAGGCCGCGCGGGCGCGCTGCACCGGGCACGGGGGCCAGGTAGCAAGCGAACGTCGTGCAATCCATCGAAGGTCCTGTTCGGTCGTGCGGCGCGGCAGGGGCGCCGCGTCGTGGGTGCAACAAAACCACGACCAGGCGGGTGCCGTCAACCGGTTTAATCGGAATCGGGTCAAGTAACGTCGCCGTCCGTGTCGTTCGCCGCGGGCCGGGAGCTGGTCGAACCCTTGCCCGGCGCCAGGATCGTCGAGACCGCGCGGCGGGTGCGCCTCGGCGACGTCAGCCCCTCCGGTCGGCTGCGCCTCGACGCCGCGGTGCGTTACCTGCAAGACGTCTCCGACGACGACACGAGGGATGCCTACGTTGACGACGCGGGGGTGGGTGGTGCGGCGCACGGTGCTCGACGTGCACTCCTTCCCCGCCTACGGGCAGATGCTCGAGCTGCGCACGTGGTGCGCCGGGCTAGGTGGCCGATGGGCCGAGCGGAGGGTGTCGATCACGGGCGCCGACTCGAGGATCGAGGCCTCGACCCTTTGGGTGCACGTCGACCCCGAGACCGGCCGCGCGGTTCCGTTGACCAAGTCGTTCCTCGATCTCTACGCGCCGTCCGCGGGCGGTCGGACGATCTCGGCACGGCTGCACATCGGCGAACCACCCGCTGATGCCCGAGTACAGCCGTGGCCGGTGCGGTTCACCGACTTCGACGCCCTCGGCCACGTCAACAACGCCGCGGCGTGGGCCGCGGTCGAAGAGCACCTATCCCCCCGGCGTGATCTGCGCGGGGCGATCGCGGCGACGCTGGAGCACCGCCATCCCCTCGAGCGCTCTGACCTCGACGGCAGTGGTGCCGTGCAGTGCACCGTCGACGAATCCGACGCGCGCCTCGCCGTGTGGCTGCGCGGCGTCGGCGGCAAGGTGGCGGTGGCCGCCGAGGTGCGCCGGCTCAGCCCGTGAGCACGTAGTGGTATGCGCCATCGCTGTCGTGGCGCTCCATGTCGCCCGCCAGGCGGAGGTGCTCCAGATGCGCGAACGTCTCGCTGTCGGCCATCGCGCCCTGCGCCCGGGGGGAGAACAGGTGCGTCGACATCTCCATCACCGTGGCCGGTCGGCCGATCTCCGTCGCCGCGTCGCGCAACCGCTGCAGCCGGGAGTCGTGGTGCTCCTTGATGGCGAGTGCCCTGCCGGCGAGGTCTTCGAAGGGGTGCCCGTGGGCGGGCAGTGCCAGGCGCACCTGCGGTCCGAACGCAGCGACCTTGTCGAGTGAGGCGAAGAACTGCTGCAGCGGGTCGGCCACGCCGATCAGGCCGCTGATGTGGGGGGTGATCGTCGGCAGCACGTGATCGCCGCACAGCATCAGGGCACCCTCGGGGTCGTAGAGGCACAGGTGGTCCTCGGTGTGACCGGGCGTGTGCACGGCTACCCATTCCCGCCCGGCGAGGCGGATGGTGGCCGCGTCGTCTAGCCGGACCGTCGGCGTGGGCAGCCTCATCATCTGCGGGAAGGCCCTCGCCACGGTGATGCCCAGCCTGCGCTTCCACGACAACGAGATGCCCTGGCCGCCCCATGGGGTGGGGTCCCACGGCTTGCGGTGACGGGGGGCGTCTTCCGGCCGGTCCGGCGAGGCGAGATCCGCCGCGTCCTCGACGTCGTGGTCGGCGGGCTCGCTCGGATCCCACAACACCCGGAAGCGGCGGTGCGTCACGATCTCGGCGCCCGTCTCGGCACGCAGCCGGGCCGCGCCGCCGAAGTGGTCGGGATGGCTGTGGGTGACGATCACCGTGTGCACCCGTGACAGCGGAATCGACGCGTCGCGGAGCCGATCGTTGATGGCGGACCAGCTCCGCTTGCCCGGCAGCCCGGGGTCGACGACGGCCACACCCCGCTCGTCCTCCAGCACGTACATGTTGACGTGGCCGAGCCCGGGCATGTTGATCGGAAGCTGGGCGCGAAGCACGCCGGGGGCGATCTCGGTGACTACCTCGCTCGCCGGCTGCTGTTCCTCGCGCTGAGGCTTGGGGCCGTCCACCATCGGGCGATCGTACTTGCCGTCTGCAATCACCCGACAGGCGGAGGCGGGGTAGGCGCCTGCTCGGCCTGCGCTGCGGGGACGAACACCTGCTCGCGGTAGAAGCGCAGCTCACGGATGCTCTCGCGGATGTCGTCGAGGGCGCGATGCGCGTTCTGCTTCGTCGGGCGGGAGCCGTTGAGCGCCGGGTACCAGCGCCGGACGAGCTCCTTCACGCTCGACACGTCGACGCTGCGGTAGTGCAGCCAGGCCTCGATCTCGGGGAGGTACGCGGCGAGGAAGCGGCGGTCCGTGCCGATCGAGTTGCCACAGAGCGGCACCTTGCCCGGCTCGGGCACGTGCTGCTTCAAGAAGTCGAGGGTCAAGAGACCCGCGGCCTCGAGCGAGACCGTCGACGCCTTGATCGCGTCGAGCAGACCCGAGCGGGTGTGCATGTCGACGACGAAGGGGTCCATCACCGCCAGCACGTCGTCGGGCTGGTGAACGACCAGGTCAGGGCCCTCGGCGATGATCTCCAGCTCGTCGTCGGTGACCAGGGTCGCGATCTCGACGATGACATCCTTGCCGGGATCGAGGCCGGTCATCTCCAGATCCATCCACACGAGCACGCTGGCGAGACTAACTGCGGCTCCGCTCGGGTCGAGGCGGGGGCGGGTTCGGGCCGCGCCGAGGCCGCGTTGGCTAGCGTGCCCGCCGTGCTGGAAGTGCCCATCGTGCAGCTGGACGACGGCCTGGCGCTGCCCGCGTACGCGCATCCCGGCGACGCAGGGCTCGACCTGCGTGCACGCCACGGCGCGGTGCTGGGCGCCGGTGGTGGGCGAGCGCTCGTGCCGACGGGCATCGCGGTGGCGATCCCTCCGGGTCACGCCGGCCTGGTGCTGCCGCGCAGCGGGCTCGCGCTGGAGCATGGCGTCACGGTCGTGAACGCTCCCGGGCTGATCGACTCGGCGTACCGGGGTGAGATCAAGGTGGTGCTGTTGAACACCGATCCCGACCATCCCTACGAGGTGCATCGCGGCGACCGCGTCGCCCAGCTCGTGGTGCTCGCCGTCGACGAGGTCGGGTGGTGCGTGGTGGACGACCTCGCCGGTGAGAACCGCGGCGGCGGGTTCGGTCACACCGGTCGATCGTGACCCTGCGGGGCGCTACCGGAGGCAACCTCGTGCAGGTTCGCGCCGACGCGCACCGCACGATCGGCGCCGGTCAGCATGAGCCGCTCACGTAGCGGCCCCTCTGAGCAAACGGCCACGAGGTCGCCTCCCCTGCGGCGCGCGTGGCCGGCGGCGCCGAGCACTATGCCGAGGCCGGTGTCGTCGAGCACGGTCACGCCGTCGAGGTCGACCGCCACCGTGGTCCCCGGCGCGTCGTCGACGAGCCTCGCCAGCGAGTCGCGCAGGCGTGGCAAGGTGGCGAGGTCGATCTCGCCGGAGAGCGCCAGCACCTCGACGACGCCGACGGTGTGTCGGCGCAGGCTCAGCTCCACGCAGCGGACGCTACCCGCCCCCCGGTGGAGGGTCGCGGGCCATCGTGACCGCGGCGCGCAGCGTCACCGTCGGCAGCAAGGGCCCGATGAGCGGTACGTCGGTCGGGGCGTCGTAGGTGACGGTGACGGTGACCAAGCCGTCGTGCACCGCCGTCGACACCGCGAGCGGTGCGATCTCGGTGGCGCGTGTGGCCGCGGCTCTCGCCGCGCCTGGCGCGTCGGCGTCGACTGCTGCTGCCCGCGCGGCCTCGCGGGCAGCATGCAAGATGCCGAGTTGCTGGGCGGCGACGACCGCGACCTGCACGACGCCGAGGGTCACCATGACGAGCAGCGGCAGCACCAGCGCCACCTCGACGGTCGCCTGCCCGCCGTCGGGGCGTCGCCCGGCCGGCGCGGCGGAGGTGCTCATGGCACGCGCGACAAGATGCCGTCGATGACGCCGTCGAACAGCTGGCCGATCTTGCCCGATCCGCCGCCGCTCGTCGCCCACGCAACCACGAGCAGGGCGACGAGCGCCGCGGCGAGCATCACCAGCGCGTACTCGGTGGTGGCCTGACCTCGGTCTCGTGTGGACGCGACGAGGGCGGAGTCGGGTGCGTCGCGAACGCAGCCGGATTCGGGGGGCGCGGCCGGGTCCGGCCGCAGTTCGGTCTCGTGCATTTGGATGTGGGGTCCTTCCGGGAGTTGTCAGCAGGTGGTCGCGCGGGGTCAAGGTGACGTGGCCGACAACGACGAGAGGGCCCCGGCCAGGACCGGGACGATGGCGAGCAGCACGAACGAGGGCAGGGTGCAGACGACGAGTGGCAGCCCTAGCCGCACGGGCAGCTCTCGCGCGCGCTGGTCGGCATCGCGGCGCCGTGCCGCCCTGGCATCGGCAGCGAGCTGGTCGAGCAGCGGTGCAAGAGGCAGGCCATAGCGCTCGGCGGTGGCGAGAGCCTCGGCCATCGGCGTGGCGGCCGGGCCGAGATGGTGAGGGAGGGCGTCGAGCGCGTCTGCCAGGCGGTCGCCGGTGTCGAGCCGGTCGACGACCGCGGCGAAGGCCACACCCGCATGACCGGGGGCGTGGCGGGCGGCGCAACGCACGGCGAGCACCGGGGTGAGACCGGCGCGGATGAGGGCCACGAGCAGCTCCATCGCATCGGGCACCTCGGCGGACCGCCGGCGCTCGAGACGTTGCCGGCGTCTTGTCATCGCGCCTGCTCCACGATGCGACGCGTCCAGCGCCGTCCGGCGAGGTTGAGCAAGGTCCCGACGACCAGGCACGTCCAGCCGAACGGTGTACGCAACAGCACTTGGCGGACGTCGGCACTGGTGAGGACCGACCAGGTCGCGACCAGCACGGGCAGCCAGGTGAGCATCCGGGCCGACAGCACCGCCGCCGCGGCCTGCACCTTGCGCTCCTCCCGAAGCGCGGCACGCTCGCGCAACGTGGATGCCACACGGTCGAGTGGCTCGGCCGCGGGCCCGCCGTTCTCGGCGAGCGTGGCGAGCACGGCTCGGGCCAGTGCCCAATCGGGGTCTGTGTCGTCGGTGGCGGCGATCGCGCGTGTCAAGGAGCTGCCGGTGCGCACCTCACGCGCGACGGCGCCGAGTTGGTCGGCGAGCACGATGGTCTGATCGAGTCGGCGCCCACGACGTCGCCACCCGGCAGCGGCACCGCGCGCAGGCTCGGCTTCGTCGTGGCCGGGCGCGACGTCGGTGCGTAGGCGGCGGCGGGTGCTGCGTGAGTTGAGGGCGCGTGCGGTGGAGTGGATGGCGGCGAGCGCCAGAACGCCCGTGCCGGCACCACCGACGGGCATCGCCGCGGGGTTCATCGCCGAGACCGCCGCGGTGTGTCGACGATGTCGTCCGCACGGGCCAGCAGGCGCAGGCGCTCGCCACCAGCGGCAGTGAGCGTCGCGTCGTCGGCGACGACCTCGGCCACCTCGACCACCTGGCGGCGCCCGTCGGCACCGCGCCCGACGAGCACGACGTGGTCGACCGCGGCGTGCACCTGTTCACGAATCGCGGACAGCGGCCACGCGGGCGCGGCGAGCAGTGACAACACCTCGACCCGGCGCAGCGCATCGACGGTGCTCGACGCGTGAAGGGTGGCCATCGAGCCGTCGTGACCGGTGCTCATCGCCTGCACGAGGGTGAACGCCTCGTCGCCGCGAATCTCGCCGAGCACGAGCCGATCCGGGCGTAGACGCAACGCGGCGCGCAGCAGCGCACCGACGTCGATGGCCGCGAGACCGTCGGCGGTGGCGTCGCGGCTCTCGAGGCGCAGCACATGGCTGGTGTGCAGCGCCAGCTCGGCGGTGTCTTCGAGCGTGATGATCCGCTCGTGGTCGGGCAGGTGGCCGGCGAGCGCGTTGAGCAGGGTGGTCTTGCCCGACGAGGTGGCGCCGGCGACGAGCACGTTGCAACGTGACTCGACGAGGCGCACCAGCAGCTCACACACCTGTGGCGGCGCGAACGCCTCGAGCCCGAGGGTGGCGGTGGTGAACCGGCGGATGGCCAGACAGCGCCCGTCGACGGCGACCGGAGGGATCGCCGCGCAGACCCGTGAGCCGTCGGCGAGCCTGGCGTCGACCACCGGGCAGAGGCGGTCGAGCCGCCTGCCGGTGGGGGCCAGGATGCGTTCGAGCAGAACGTCGAGACGGCCGTCGGGCAGCGTGGCCGCGCGCTCGAGGCGCCCGTTGCGCTCGACCCACACCTCGTGCTCGCCGTTGACGAGCACCTCGGTGACATCGGGATCGTGCAACCACACGTCGAGCGGGGCGAGCTCGTGCTCGGGGACGAGTGATCGGCCGCTCATCGAAACCACCACGGCCGCGGTGACGAGAAGCTGAGCCGGGCGAACAGGTGGTCCATCGCGAGCACCGACGGCATGCGGGTGTTGAACAGCCCGGAGTCGACGGCGCGGCCGACGGCCCCAACGACGGGCACCTCGGCCACGACTGGGGCGCCGACGATGTGCTCGGCGTCGATGCGCCCAAGCGCGCGGCCCTGTTCGGAGACGAGGACGATCCCACTCGGTCGCACGGGAAGCGAGGCGGCGCGGCGCAGCGCGAGGTAGCAGGTCCGCACGACTAGCAAGGATGCGTCGCAACCCCCGAGCAGCTCGGGGCTGACCGGCCAGGTGCCTGCATCTACGACGACGTTGCGACCGTCGTCGTCGAGAGCGTCGACCAGCTCACCCCAGCGGTCGGCACGGGGCTGGCCCCTTCCACAGGGGATGAGCCCGAGCGTGGATGAGGCGGCGGCCTCGATGCGATGGAGTGCATCGGCGCCGACATCGCTCGAAGCGGCGAGCCAGTCGAGCACCCCCGCGCCGGCGGGCTCGGGGATGCCGAGCACGGTGGGCAGGTCGCCGCCCAGGTCGACGGCCAGGGCGTCTTCCTGGGCCGAAGCGGCGATGGCGAGGGCGGCGGCGATGACAGTGACACCGCTGCCGCCCTTCAGCGACCAACAGCAGATGAGCACGATTCCCCCGGATCGACAGGCCCGCGGGGCGGGCCGGGATTCACGTGGGGGAAGCGATGACGAAGCTAGCGCGGGGGTGTGGCACGGACAACGTGGCCGGCGAGAGTGGGCGCCGACGCGTCGGCTCGGAGCGACTCGAATTCGTCGCTGCCTTGAACGAGGTTGGCGGAGCGCCTCGATCAACATCGCGGCGGGGAACACTCCTGCCGTTGGCGACACTTACTAGTGAAGGTCCACACAGACCGACACCAAAGGAGGACTCGTGACGAAGATGAAGACGATGAATCGGGTACTCGCAGTCGCGCTCGTTACGACGAGCCTTGGTATTGGGGTGACGTCGTCGTCCGCTTCTGCTGCAGGGCAGAACAGCTGCCTTTCCGGCGATGCCTGCGTGTCGGACTGGCACAGCGGGTCCACCACCTACGGCTGGACCGGGAGTGTGAACAACCACAACTCGTACTCGTTCAGTAACGGGCACACAGTGGGCAACGACGTTGGATACGGTCGCAACCGCGATTCTGTTTACACCCTGATCTGCTTCTTCGAGAACACAGGTCGAACTGGCCCAAGTGCGGGGTCGGTGCCATACGCCGGCGCCACCTGGGTCTTGATCGAGAAGACGGCCGAGTCTCACACCACGACGACTGCTTCGACGTGCTAGTTCGCGTGCTGGCGGTTGTTGCCTGCCTGTGTCTCGTCGGTTGCTCCGACAAGGACCAGGCATCCTCCGCGTCGAATCGCGACCTGGTGGGCGCATCATTTGATTCAGCCGTCGCGTCGGTGGTCGATACGCCTTCGGCGTTTCCTGTTGGACGAGAATGGCGCGAGCAGCTCGGCGCTTCAGCGGTCTACGAGCTGGACGCCCTTCGTTACAACGAGTACCAGCGTCGAGTCGCGAGCTGCATGGAGCAGCGCGGCTTCGACTATCTGCCCGCGACCTTTCGCGAGGCCTCGGTGATATTCAATCGCCTCATCAATCCACTCAATGCGCAAGCCGCAGCGCGATATGGCTACCACCGTCCAGATGCTGCAAGTGCTGAGGTCCGCCAGCAAGATTCGTCGGCTGCTTTCGACCTCGCGCTGAACGGCCCTGAGGATGATGACGCCAAAGGGTGCGCCGCGCCGGCGTTTGGGCTTGTGCAATCGAAGGTGAGCGCGGCGTTCACTGCTGTGCAGGCGATGTTCGATTCGCTGGACGAGGCGACGGACGGATACTTCGAGTCTGCAGGTGGGATGGACAGGCTGGCGCTGTGGTCGACGTGCATGAACGATCGCGGGTTCGGGTTCCGCACTCAACACGACGGAATCGACCGATACACAGACACGCCGGCGATTACGGACGACGAGCTCCGGGCGAGGTCGTCCGATCTCGACTGTGATCGTCAGACGCAGCTCACTGCCTCGAGGTCGAGATGGGAGCGAGCCGCCTTCGGGGTCTGGATTGCGCAGAACGGGCCGGGATGGGACGAGGTCCTGATCGAAGTCGATGGGGCGGCGCGTGCCGTGCGAGCTCTCGTTGATGAGCAGCTGGGCTGATCGGTCCTCGGAAGAAGTGTCGGCTCGGCTCAGGCGAAGATCTCGTTGCGCAGTTCGTCGCCCCGGTGCCAGCGCTCGAGGTTGTCGACGAAGATGTCCGTGGCGCGCTCGAGCGACAGATCGCTGGCACCGGAGCTGTGCGGGGTGACTATGACGTTCGCCATGTCCCACAGCGCGCTGTCGGCGGGCAATGGCTCGGTGGCAAACACGTCGAGGCCGGCCCCGCCTAACTGGCCCGACACCAGCGCCGAAACGAGCGCCTCCTCGTCGACCAGTTCGCCCCGCCCGACGTTCACCAGCCGTGCGCCGGGGCGCATGAGGGCGAACTGCTCGGCGCCGATCAGGCCGCGCGTGCCGTCGGCAAGCGGCAGCGCGAGCACGATCCAGTCGGCCTCCGCGAGCAGATCGTCGAGACGGTGGAGGGGCCAGGTCTCGCAAACCTCGTCGCCCGACGGGGTGCGCCGGCACCCGATCACCCGCATGCGCAGGGCGATGCCGAGCCGTGCGATCTCGCACCCGATCGGCCCCATGCCGACGACGGCGAGGGTGGTGCCTTCCAGCTCGGCGAAGCGGTGCGGCGCCCAACGGTGCTCGCGCTGGGCGACGCCCCACGCGGGCAGGTCGCGGCTGAGGGCGAGCATCATCATCACCGCCGTCTGCGCGATGGGTGGCGCCGCCGAGCCCGACGAGTTGGTGAGCCGTACCCCCGCCTCGAGGAAGCGGGCGAACACCGGGCTGTCGACTCCTGCGGAGAAGGTGTGCAGCCAGCGCAGGTTCGGGGCGCGCAGGCAGGCACCGATGAACCGTCCGGCGCGCGCTGGCCATGCGTCGCCGGAGAAGTAGGCCACCTCGATCCGGCTGAGGTCGGCGTCGGCTACGTCTTCGTCCCCGGCGAGCAGCACCGGGCGCAGGCCCGGGGCGGCAGCGAGCAGGCGGTCGCCGTGGCGCGTCCACATGGTGTCGGTGCAGAAGAAGACGGTCATCGGTTGCCCTCCCGCACCGTAGCCCGGCCCGTTAGGGTGGCCGGCGGAGGTGTCCGGGCACCTGGTGGGCTCCACCGCCTTCAAAGCGGCTGGGACGAGCGACCCTCGTCCGGCGGGTTCGATTCCCGTCCACCTCCGCGTCAATCGGACCCTGGTCAGCACCTGCCGTGACCTGCTGCGATGCCGGCCAGGGTTCGATGCATCTCACCTGGTGAAGGATCTCCTCGATCTGGATCTGCTGAACGAAGCCGCAGTACACGCGTGTCGGAGGCGTCGGCTATCCCGCCGATCTCGGAGCTCATAGCTCTCAACTTCGCTCTCAAGGCGTGACGTGGCCCAGTTCGCTCTAGCCGGCGACCGGCTCGTCCTCGTTCGGGTTGGTGCGGGTCGGTCGCGGGGCGGCCAGCGCCGGTTCACGCGGTCTCGGTGAGCGTGGCGTAGCGTTGCTGCGCTGCTTGCGCCGAGGTGCCGAGGATGGCGCCGATCGCTGCCCAGCTGAGCCCAGCGCCACGGGCGGCGGTGACGGCATCGATGACGTCGCGCTCGCTACGGGCCCGGGCGAGCACAGCGCGGCGTAGCAGGACAGTCTCCACGGTAAGTTCGTCGCTGTCGGCGGGTTCGTAGTCCTCGAAGCGCTTCGCGAGCTCGTCGGCGTGGTCGAGGATCTCTTGGATCGATCGAGGCATCAGCATCACCTGACGTACTTGGATCGTGCGGGCATGGCATGGACGATGAAGTCGATTCCATCGGCGTTGGCAACGCCGATCTCGAGCGGTCGTCCCGCCGCGGTCGGGGCCGACGAGCATCACGAGGTCATCGACGGCGAAGGCTCGGATCGGGTTGCGGTAGGCGTGAAGCATGTCGTCGTCGGTGACCCCGTGCTTGCGGGCGCTCCGCAGGACGACGGGATCCATCCCGTCAAGTTACCTTGGGTGGGCGCGGTGCGTCGATGGTCCCCGCCGGCTGGTGCCGCCGGCGTACGAGCCTGTTCGCTCGCACGAGGTGCGACTCCCTCCCTGGGCCAGGAAGTTCCCCCGAGGTCCGCACTGCCGCGAACGCTGGGGAACACCGATCCACCGGTCCGATTGCGGCCCGTGTGCCTCAGTGATTGTCTCAGGGCGATCCGCTCGTACTCGGTTGTCTCGGCGACGCGTGCGCCAGTTCCTCGCATGGCAAGACCGCGACATCGCGTGGCCCTGGGCCGGCATGCAGGCTGAGGCGTCTCGGCACCGAGCGTCACCTACCGGCACTTCGGTGACGATGCATCACGTCGTTCTGGCTGCGCGTTCGGGGATGCCCCGGGCTCGCCTTTGCGCGCCCAAGCCGTAGATAGGTACGCCGGTGCCGGTCAGCGCGCCGGCGAGCGACAGCAGACGGCGATGAGGGCCTGACGAGCGATGAGCGCGATGCCGGCGCTCATCGCTCACGGCTTGCGGTGTTGCGTCAGCCTCCTACAGTTTGCAGGGAACCGTCGGGCCGGAGGGGCAAGTCCCTGCGGGGCCGGCCGGCGTCGGCAGCGGCCCGCTGCTGGGCACCTTCTTGCCGACGACGCCGTTCACCGTCTCGGTCGAGTAGGCGAAGGTCAGCACGGCGAAGGCAACGGCGTCGCTGTTGACGTCGAGGGCGTGGCCAGAGGTGTTGGCGAAGGTGTCGCACGCCAGGTGGTAGCACGGATCGAACTGAGCGCCGGCCGTGCCACCCCAGATCCCTGCCTGCTCGGCGGTCTTCGGCACCTCGGCGCCGGTGAATAGGCCGCTCGACGGGATACCGGCAAGGATGAACGCCTGGTAGTCGCTGCGACCACTGAACTCGGTGTCGTCGTAGGGCTCACCGACCATCGTGTAATACGACTCGAAGACGTCCTCGATCTGCACCGATCCGGCAGGAATCGGCACCCCGACCGGTGCGTTGTACGACGACTGATCAGCGTCGTAGACGCCGATGAAGTAGTTCGGCGAGCCGATCATGTCGAAGTTGAGATACAGGGCGATGCGGTCACGCTCCGACGGCGAAAGCCCAGCGACATAATTCGTCGACCCGATCAGTCCGCCTTCCTCGGAGGCCCACCAGGCGAAGCGCAGCGTGTTGACCGGCTTGTGGTTGCCGAGATTCTGGGCGATCTCGAGCAAGGCCGCCGAGCCGCTGCCGTTGTCGTTGATGCCAGGCCCGGCCCCGACCGAGTCGAGGTGGGCGCCGGCCATGACCACATTGTCGTCCCGCGCACCTCGCTTCTCGGCGATCACGTTGAGGTCGGTCCGTGTCTCGGCCGGGATGACACGTACGCGGGCCGTCGACCCTGCCTGTGCGAGGGCAGACCCGTCCGCGAACGAGGCGCCGACGACCGGGATCGTGACGGCTGCGCCGTCAGGCAGCAAAGTTCCGACGATCAGGCCCTCACGCGTCGGGTCGTTGCCCTGGTTGAAGAGGATCACCGCTTCGGCCCCGGCGTTCTGTGCGTTCAGTGCCTTGATCCCGAAGCTGCAGGTACCGCGCTGGACCAGAGCGATGTCGCTGGCGCCGCCGAAGTTCAGGCCGGCGAAGTCTCCCGGCTCGCATGCGCTCGTGCTCGCACGCGGGGGCACCAAGTTGATGTCGACCGGGATCACGTTCCCGGTGAAGTCGCCGTCGCCGCTGCCGGTGAACGTCCCGGTCGCGTACGTGGCGCTGACGGGCGTCAGCTGCTGCAACAGCGCCGGGAACACGAACTGAAACTCGACCTCATCGAAGGTCACCTCCCAGCCGGCGTTCTCCAGCACGCTGGCGACGTACTCGACGCTCTCGGAGTATCCCTCGGTGCCGGCGCGTCGCGACCCCGGATAGAACTCGTCGACATTGGCGTCAGCGATCGCCTGGAACGCCGCTTGATGCTCCCGAACGCCAGCCAGCGTCACGCACTCGAGCAGCTTGTCGTACTGGTTGTTGTTGCGTCGCTCGCAGCCGGTCGCCGAGACCCTCGCTTCGGCTGTCGTGGTGACGAATAGTCCGGCCAGCGTGGCGACGGCGACGAAGCCAGCGCGCCCGCGGCGACAAGTACCTGAATCTCTATTGAACACGATTGTCGTTCCCCCCTGCCCTACGGCGTTGCCCTGATGTCCGCTCCGAGCGCGGCACCGTAGCGCACCGTTTGGGCGGTTCGTTCCAACTCGGCTTCGAGCAGTAGTACCTCGATCAGCGGGCGAACCCAAACAGACCGCGCGACCGAGAGTCCCGGGTCAGATCCCCGAGAACGACGCCGACAACGTCGCGTCTACTGCGTTCCCGGGCGAGCACCGTACGGCGCAGCAGAACTGCCTCGACGGACGTACGCGGTCGTAGATTCCGGCGACCTCATTGAACGAGAGCCGGATGTCCTCTGGCCATTTCACGCCTCCACGTGCAGCGTGGTGGTCCGCGACACCCCGGCGCTGCAGCGTGAATTCGAGATCGGGTTGGTCGAGCGTGGCTTCAGTTGGGGTTCAGCTCATGGAGTGCTGGAACTCGGTCCGCTCTTGCGCCCACCAGCGTCGGCGCCGGTCGAACCGCTCGTTGCCGCCGACTTCCCGCCAGAGCTCCGCGAACCCGAGATGACCGGCCTCGACCTGACGACGCAAGAACTCCCCGCCGCGTTGGATCGTGCGGTCCAAGATCTCCAGCAGCTCGGCTCGCTCCGGGCCGGTGAGGTCATACGTATCGGCCACAAGGCGAAGTCGGGCGGGCAGGTCGGCCGGCGCCCAGCCGAGCCGAGCGGCATTCACGTCGTCGTCGATCGGCACGCACATCCGTGCGAACGAGGCCAGGTCGAACACCCGACGGCCCGGAGCCGCGAACTCGAAGTCGATCAGTCCGACCGCTCGCCCGTCGCGGAACACGACGTTCTCGAGACACACGTCGTTGTGGCACAGCACCGGACCGCCATGCCCGTCGGCCATCTCGTCGCTCCAGTGCCCCGTCGACAAGTCGATCCCCGTCGACGCGTCGTGCATGGTCTTCATCAGCAGTGCGATCGAGACCAGCGCCACCTGCGACTGCGCCCAGTCGGGATACGGCGGCGTCGGGACGAGACCCTCGATGAACACGAGGCGCTCACGCCCGTCCTCGTCGATCCCGACGGGTTCGGGTGCCCCGCTGAAGCCGGCGGCGCGCAGTGCATGCAACGCACGATGGATGGTCTGTGTATTCGGCTTCGCCGGCCGCAACACGTGATCCCCAACCCGCACCACAGCCCCCACATTGGCGAAGCCGCCGTGCAAGACCTGCTCGTCCACCGAGCCGACGGTAACCCCGGATCGTCAGGTTCGTGAGCTCCCGGCCCGAGGAGCGCTCGCGCTCAGAAGAAGCTGCCGCAGAACGGGGAAGGGTGGGTGGCGAACGACGCTTCGGCCCTGCCGAGTGCGCCCGACGTGCGCTCCTCCACCGCGCCGGCCGCAGCGAGCTCGTGCCAACTCGGCCCGCCGAGGTAGAGCGCGCTGAGGGTCGCGATGTCGACGCTCAAGTCGGCGGCATCGGCCGCGCAGGACGTGCGCGTTGCTCCGTCGGCTGACACCTGCCAGGTGCCGTTGTTGTCGGCGAAAAGCGGATCTGTCACTGCGATGGTCACCGCCTGGCCGGCGCCGTAGGTGCGCGCGCGGAGCGCCGCGTCGACGTCGAGCAGCCGTAGCCACTGCTCGTCCCAACGCAGTCCCACGTGAACGCCCCGGTAGTCACGGACGGCGAAGCGGATGGGGTCGTCGATGGGCCGTTCGGTGGCACGGACGCGCCGGATGAGATCGATCGACAGCACATGGCGCCAAAGGGCGAGCTCCACCGAGGGGGTCGACCCCCACAGGTCGTGCACCTCGAGCGCGCCGCGGGCCATCTTGCCGAAGTCGTCCAACCACGACGTCTCGTAGTCGACGACGCCGTCCACCTCGCCCGCGGGTGACTCGTGCACCACCACGGATCGGCTGCCCTTCGAGTTGATCGGCTCCTCGAGATAGCGCCGCCACATCCACTCCGGGCGTCGGATGGCACCGGCGTGCAGCGCGGCGACGCGCTCGTAGCACTCGATGAACGTGGGCAGCACCTCGTCGGCGCGGAGCAGTCGCATCTTGCCCGGAGCGGCACCGCGCACGACCACCGCACGCAGCGGGTCGAGCTCCAGCTCGGCTGCTTCACCTGCCAGACCGAATCCGAATCGGCCATAGATCACCGCCTCGCTCGCGCGCAGGCTGGCCAGGACCCGGCCCCGGTCGCGGCTTTCGACGAGCAGTCGCCGCATCATCTGGGTGAGCAGGCCGCGACGGGTGTGCGTGGGCATCACGCCGACACGCGTGACGCCCGCGGTCGCGAGCCAGTTCCCGCCCGGGACCACCGTGTCGAACCTGAACGCGCCGACGTGCGCAACGCAGAGGTCGCCGTCCCAGGCGGCGAGGCTGTCGCATTGCTCCCACGACGGCAGCGACTTCTCGAAGTCCTCGTCGTTGACCGGTCCGTGAAGCAGCGCCATCCGGAACGCGTCGGCTGCGGCGCGGTACTCGTCGGGCCGCGGCACGCGTACGTCGATGTCGCGGTCGGTGTGCATCGCTCCAGCCTGTCAGGGCGCGCCTGGCGGCGTCGTGGGATTTCCGCTCCCCTCGAGCACCCGGGAGTACTCGACCAAGGCGATGAGATGCCCGGCGACCTGCTCGAACCACGACGTCGCGCCGGTCCACCGCCAGCCGATGCGTTCGTAGAACGCTCGGCCCCGAGGGTTCTCGGCGAGCACCCACAGCACGCCCACCGCGTAGCCGCGAGTGAGCAGGCGACGCTCCGCCTCTTGCATCAACACCGTCGCGGCCGGCGATCCCCAGTGCAGCGGGTGCACGTAGAAGGCGTGCACCTCGCCTCTCGGTGGGCCGATCACGTCGTCGGGCTCGCGTTCGGGCCCGATCGACGCGAAGCCGATCGGTTGGCCGTCGCCTTCGGTGACGACGAGCACTTCCGTGTCGGGCGGGAGCCGCCAGGCCCTCCACCGCGCGCGCCGTTCCTCGTCGAACGAATCGGCGTCGAGCATCTCGTCGGGGAAGATGCCGCGGTACCCGGCACGCCAACCGGCCACCTGAACGTCGCAGATCGCGTCAGCGTCGCCGGCGACGGCGGTGCGGGCGCGCAAGACCGGGTTTGCTACACCGCGAGGAGGTCGCGGGCGCCGGTGTCACTCGACGGGTGACGCAGCTTCGACATCGCCCGCGCCTCGATCTGACGGATGCGCTCACGGGTGAGGTTGAAGTGCTCGCCGACCTCTTCCAGCGTGCGCGGCTCGCCGCGGTCGAGCCCGAAGCGCAGCTTCAGGATCTCGCGCTCGCGGTCGTCGAGCGGGGCGAGCAGGCGGCTGATCTCTTCGGGCAGCAGCGACGTGGCCGCGGCCTCGAAGGGGCTTTCGGCGGAGCGGTCCTCGACCACGTCGCCGAGCTCGGCGTCGCCGTCTTCGCGCAACGGTTCGCTGAGCGACAGCGGCTCGGCGGCGAAGCGCAACGCCTCGGTCACCTTGTCCTCGGGCATCTCGACCTCACGGGACAGCTCGGCCAACGTCGCCGGGCGCCCGAGCTTCAGCTCCAGCCGGGCACGGGCCTTCTGCAGCCGCGCGAGGGTGTCGCCGGCGTGGACGGGCAGGCGGATGGTGCGCCCGGTGTTGGCGATGCCGCGCGTGATCGCCTGGCGGATCCACCACGTGGCGTACGTGGAGAACTTGAACCCCTTGCGCCAGTCGAACTTCTCGACGGCGTGCATCAGGCCGAGGTTGCCCTCTTGGATCAGGTCGAGCAGGGGCAGCCCCGAGGCCTGGTACTTCTTCGCGATCGACACCACGAGGCGCAGGTTCGACTGCACGAATGCGCGTTCGGCCTCTTCGCCCTCACGGGCCACGCGGCGCAGCTCGCGCTTTCGCGCCGCGGTCAGCTCCTTGCCTCCGGCGTCGAGCTCTTCGATGGCTGCCTTGCCGCCTTCGATCGCCTTCGCCAGGCGGACCTCGTCGTCCTTGGTCAGCAGCGTGTACTGGCCGATGTCGGTGAGATAAAGCCGGACCAGATCCTCTTCGTCTCTCTCGACACGGTCTTTCGCCACGAAGTACTCCTTGGGGGTCGAGTTCGGAGACGTCAACTGCTTGGGTCCACCCATCCGGCATGGACGCGTGCTTACGATACCGACGCGGTCAAGCCCCGCCTACTGAGCGCGCCCTTCCGACCTGGGCAATATCTGAGATCGCGATGACTCCTGGTCTTTGCATCTACACGCACCCAACCTGCAACCTGTTCTACAACTTCAGTCGGCAACTTCACCCGGCCCTGACCAGGTAGGTTGACGCCCATGGCGAATCCGTTCCTCAACGACAAGCGCCTCCAGCAGGCTGCCACCGCTACGGCGGGTGCCGAGGGAGGCGGGTGGGCCGCGCCCGACCCCGGCGCGATCGTCAACCCGCCGATCAACGACGGCCCGATCAGCTCGTGGACGGCGCGCACGATGACCGTCGCCGGCACGGCGAGCGCGACCGCGATTCTCTTGCTGATCCTGCTCGCCGCGGCCGCCGTCGGCTGGCTCGCGGTCGACGAAGCCCCGTCCGGCGAGGTCCAGTTCCCGGCGCTCGCCATCGTCGGTCTGCTCGTCGGGCTCGGGGTAGCGATCGTGCTCGCGTTCAAGCCGTTGTGGGCCAGGTTCTTGGCCCCGGTGTACGCCATCGCGCAGGGCTTCTTGGTGGGCGCCATCTCCCGGGCTTTCAACGAGGCCTATGACGGCATCGTGGTGCAGGCCGCAGGCGCCACCATCGCCGTGTTCGCAGTGATGCTGTTCTTGTACCGCACCCGCATCATCAAGGTCACCGACCGGATGCGGCGCATCGTCATCGGCGCCACTCTCGGCATCGCCGTGTTCTACGGGATCTCGCTGCTGCTCAACCTGTTCGGTGTCAACGTCACCTTCCTCTCCAGCGCGAGTCCGCTCAGCATCGCGTTCAGCTTCCTCGTCGCCGGCCTGGCGGCGTTCAACCTGGCCCTCGACTTCGACTTCATCGAGCGCGGGGCGAACCAGGGGATGCCGAAGCAGATCGAGTGGTACGCCGCGTTCGGCGTGCTGGTGACACTCGTGTGGCTGTACCTCGAGGTGCTGCGGCTGCTCGCCAAGCTGCGCGAGAACTGACCGTCGCGGGTGCTCTCGCGCGTCCTGCCCGACGAGGCAGACCGGCGTGGCGCGGTGGTGCTGCTGACCGGCGCGGTCTGCTTGTGGGGGGCATGGTTCGGCCAGGAGCTCGCTCCCGAGTCGTGGAGCCGTCTCGCCGAGCTCTGCTGGTGGGCGGCCACCCAGATCGTGTTCTTCCTCGTGGTGCCGCTCACGGTGGCCTGGTTCGCCCTACGTGTCTCGCCGCGCGACCTCGGCTGGCGACTACGCGGCACTTCTGGCCACGCCCGCGCGTACGTCGGGCTCTTCGCGATCGCGGTGCCGTTCGTGCTGCTCGCGTCTTCGACCACGGTGTTCCAGGACAAGTACCCCCTCTACGAGGTGTACCGCGGCCAGACGGGCATCTACGACGAACTCGTCGTGTGGTGGGCGTTCTACGCGGCGCAGTTCGTGGCCGTCGAGACCTTCTTCCGTGGCTTCTTGCTGCACGGGCTGGTGCCGCGCCTCGGCCCGCTCGCCGTCGTCGTGCCGGTGGTGCCGTACACGATGCTCCACTTCGTGAAGCCGCCGGCCGAGGCCCTCGTCGCCATCGTCGGTGGGCTCGTGATGGGCACGCTGTCGTATCGCACCCGCACCATCTGGTGGGGTGTCGGGCTGCACGTCGCCGTGGCTGCTTTGATGGACGTGTCCTCCCTCGCCCAGAAGGGTCTGCTCTGAAGCGGGCGGAAGAACGAGGAGCTGACTGACCATGGTGATGCCCGGGCCCGCAGGAGGCGAGTCGATGCTGGCCACGCTCGCCGGGGGAGCGCTTGGCGGGCTGGCGCTGACCCCGTTCGGCCTGGCGCCGGTCGGTGTCGTCATCGGCGGGCTGAACGGAGCGGTCACCGGCTGGCGCCAGGTGTACGAGTGGCGCCACCGCCGCGGGGTGGCCGCGTTCGTGCTGGACAGCACCTGGTCGCTCCCCAACACGGCGGCCGGCCTCGTCGTGCTGGCGGTCGGCGCGTTCGGTTCGCCCGGGTACGAGCCGTCGCTGTCACGGCGCCAGAACCGCCAGGTGCACCGCGGCGGGTTCGTGGTCCGGCGCGGGTTCGCGATGACCTGGGGTCACGTCGTCAACGGCGCGGCCGGGCGCGACGGCGTGCTCAGCGCGCGCCGCGTGCGCCTCGTCACCGACCACGAGGATGTCCACGTCTGGCAGGCCCGCTGGCTCGGCCCGCTGTACCCGGTCGGCTACGTGGCGTGGGCTTTGGTGGGTGGGTCGGCGGCGATCGTGCGCTGGCTGGCGCACCGCGACGTTCCGCTGCGCAAGGCGCTCGACGCCTGGGCCTACTACGCCAACCCCTTCGAGTGGTGGGCCTACAGCCGCGACGGCAACTGGCCGCCGTCCCACGTCGAGGCCCGCATCGTGTGGAAGCGACCTCTCGTCCGCTCGCTCAGCGCGAAGCGAGAAACGCGAGCAGAGCCTCGTTGAACTCCTCCGGCGCCTCCTGCTGGGTCCAGTGGCCGGCACCGGGGATGATGACCTTGCCCCTGTAGTCCGCCAGGACCGCGTTGGAGATGTCGACCTGCTCGGGCCGCCCGGCGATGACGGCGTCACGCTCACCGCCGATGAAGAAGGCCGGCATCGACACGCGCGACGGGGGCAGGTCCTTCAGCACCTCGTAGTTGGCGTCGAGGTTGCGGTACCAACTCACCGGGCCGAAGAAGCCGCTCGCCGTGAAGCGCTCCACGAACTCGTCCAGATCGTCGCCGGAGAGCCAGCTCGGCAGGCCCGCGGGGACGTCGGTGAACATGTCGAGGAACCCGGTGCCCTCCATCGGCGGCGGGTCGGAGGGAACGCCCCGATACATCGCGCCCGAGCCACCCCACAAGATGGTGCGCATGCTGTGGGCTACGTCGGCTTCGAGCTCGCGCTCGGCCGGGCCGACCTCTTGGAAGTACAGCATGTAGAAGAAGCGATCCCCGAACATCGCCTTGAACAGCTCGGTCGGCTTCATCGGCCAGCTCGTGAACGGCACGCTCACCCCCACCACGGCGTTGACGCGCTCGGGATGCAGGCGGGCGGTCTCCCACGCGACGATCGAGCCCCAGTCGTGGCCGACGACGATCGCGGTCTGGTGGCCGGTCTCGTCGATCAGGCCGACGAGGTCACCGGCGAGATGCGCGATGCCGTAGTCCTCCACCTGTGCCGGCCGCGACGAGTGGCCGTAGCCGCGCTGGTCGGGGGCGATCACGTGGTAGCCGGCGGCCGCGAGCGCGGGGAGCTGGTGGCGCCACGACCAAGCGCACTCCGGAAAGCCGTGAGCGAGGATCACCGGCGGCGCGGTCGGATCGCCGCATTCGAGGAGCTGCAGCTCGACCCCGTTCACGTGGGTGGTGCGGCGGCGGATCTGGGCGTGGGCGTCGACGGTCACGGAGCCGAGTCTCTCGGACGGTCGTGTCCGGCGGCGAGGCGGGAGCGCCACCACCGCTGCTCGGCTTCGCCGAGGTCGCTCGCCGGTGGGCTGTCGGGCACGCGGTACTCGAGCAGCATCGCCCTCCACGGGCCGCTCGCATCGAGCCGGCCGAGCAGCGCGGTGACCCCCCAGACGACGCGGTTCAGGATCACGAAGCTCGCCGGCAGGTTCAGCCGTTCGATGACCGGCGCGTACGGGCCCTTCACGTCGGCGATCCGCGCCAACGTGTCGCGCATGAAGTCGCGGGTGAACGTGAACGTGTCGACCAGGTACGGGCGGTATGGCGCGCTGACGTACTCGAAGACGTCCGGTGCCTGCAGGCCGTGGCCAGGGGTGAGGAATCCCGCGGCCTCCATCGTCTCCACGGTCAGATCGGGGTCGCGGTGCACGATGATCGCGTCGAGGCAGGGGGAAAGGCGCGCCCACTCGTCGGCGTCCCAGCGCTTGACCATCCCGAAGTCGAGGAACGTCACCGAGCCGTCGCCGTGGAAGCGGTAGTTGCCCGGGTGTGGGTCACCGTTGAACGCACCGATCCGGTGCACCGAGTGCTGGACGAAGCGCCAGATCACCTCACCGCAGCGGCGCCGGGTGGCGTCGTCGGCCTGCGCGACCAGCTCGTTCCACGTCCAACCCGCGGCCCACTCCGTGGTGAGGACGCGACCCGTCGACAGCTCTTGCACCACCGACGGCACGATGATCGCCGGGTGACCGGCGAACGCTCGCGCGAACTCGCTCTGCCGTGACGCCTCACGGCGGTAGTCGAGCTCTTCGGTCATGCGGTCACGGAGCTCGGCCACGAGCGCCTTCGCGTCGAGGCTCTTCAACGCGAAGGCGGTGACCACCCGGTACAGCGCGTCGGCGTTGTCGAGGTCGGCTCCCATCGCCTCGGCGAGGCCGGGGTACTGCACCTTCACGGCCACTTCCCGGCCGTCGTGCAGCACCGCACGGTGCACTTGGCCGATCGAAGCGGCAGCGACGGGGTCCTGCGACCAGTCGAGGAACACCCGCTGCGGATCGCGGCCGAGCTCTTCGCGCACGACACCCGCGGCGAGCGATGGCGCCATCGGCGGAGCGTCGGCCTGCAGCGTGGCGAGAGCCGCCTGCGCCTCGTCGGGCAGCGTCTCCGCGATCACGCTCGCGAGCTGGGCGGCCTTCATCACCACGCCCTTCATGTGGCCGAGCTCGGCGGCGACGTCTTGTGCCGTGCGGATCACGTACTGCTCGTCACGCGCGGCTCGGGCCGCGGCGTCGTCGCGCGAACGCAGGCCGCGCAGCTTGTGGAGCAAGTAGCGAGCGCCGTTGCGCAGCGTCAGGCGCCAGACGCGGGCGCTGCGCTGCAGCCGCACCCGCCGGGGTGACGGGCCGGCCACCGGAGCCTCACCGCCCTGGCAGGCGGCGTGCCGTCGGGTCGGCGGCGAGGAGGTCGTCGGGCAGGTCGCTGCCGGTGACCTCGCACTTCCAGTACTCGCCGGAATCGAGGCGGGCGAGCGCTACCTCGACATCGGCCAGGCGCTGCTCGACGGCACCGAGGTCGAGCCCGGCCTCGGCGCCCGGCTGCGCCGCGGGCTCGGACGAGGCGGGCGAGACGGGCGAGGTTGGCGAGGCGGGCGAGACCGACGTTGGCTGATCGGCGGACGGCGTCATGAGAGGCCGAGCGTACCGTCGGGTCATGACGACAGGAATGCCCTCACCGCGGCTTGTGAAGCCGGCTCACGCCTGAGCATCAGGTGACCCCCGCTGTCGAAGCTCACGAGCTCGGCCTGCGGGATGCGCGACGCCGCTGCCTCGGCCGGCTGGAACCTGGCCAGCGTGTCGTCGCGGGAGTGGACGACGAGCGTGGGCACGGTGACGTCTTCGAGCGGGTAGGTGTCGACGTCGGGGTTCCCGACGAAGGCGTCGAAGATGACACCGGGGGAGCGCTCGCGGACGGGGAACACGCTGTCGACCAGAGCGCGGACCTTGGCCTCGTCCTCGCCGGCGAGGGGGAAGTCCTTCGGAAGACCGGCGGCGAGGCGGAAGAACGCGGAACCGGCCAGCCGCGTGACCAGCCACATGAGCAGGTCGCTCTTGTACGCCAGCTTCTCGACCGGCAGCGGAGCCTTGGAGAACGCGCCGGGCCAGGCCCCACTCATCACGACGAGGTGGCGGACCCGGGCGGGATGCCGCAAGGCGAGCTGGAGGGCCGAGGGCGTGCCCGCGG
Source organism: Actinomycetota bacterium (assembly GCA_016700055.1). Classification (NCBI taxonomy): domain Bacteria; kingdom Bacillati; phylum Actinomycetota; species Actinomycetota bacterium. Next base: position 1,449,220 of record CP064997.1, on the reverse strand, counting down.
AGAACGCGACGACGTCGAGCTGATCGATGCCGAGCGCGTCGAGCAGCTTGGCGAAGGCGTCGGCCTGCATCGCCGGCGTCGCGTGGTCGGGCAACGCCGAGCCGAGGTAGCCAAAGCGCGACGGTGCCAGGACCCGCCGGTCGGGGACGAGTTTGCCGAACGACCACAGCCCGCGTCGCGCCCGCCGAAGATGCCGTGCACGGCGAGGAGCGGCTCGCCGTCCCCGACGTCCGCGTACTCGAGGTCGCCGAAGTCGGTGGTCGCGACGCTGCGCGGGACTGCGCCGAGGCGAGCACGGGCCTCGGCATCGTCGCGGGCGAAGCGGCGGGCGGTGACCACCGCCAGCGCCGCGGCGCCGCCGAGGAGCAAGGGCGCGGTCCTTCTCATGCACGACGAGCGTAGGGCGGCCTGGTGATCGTCGGTGCCGGTCGTCTGCCCCCGCTCGGTGGGTCGCCGTTCCGCACGAACCGCTCGCGTAACGTGCGGCCGTGGCGCTGGTGCGGCTCGACAACGTGACGAAGCGCTTCGGCAAGGGTGACGACGAGGTGGTGGCCGTCGACCGGGTCTCGCTCGAGGTGGTCGACCGCGACTTCATGATCCTGCTCGGTCCCTCCGGCTGCGGTAAGTCGACGTTGCTGCGGACGATCTCGGGCCTGGAGGACCCCGACGACGGCCTGGTGTGGATCGGCGACCGCATCGTCAACGCGATCGAGCCGAAGGATCGCGACGTGGCGATGGTCTTCCAGAGCTACGCGCTGTACCCCCACAAGACCGTGCAGGCCAACATCGAGTTCCCGCTGAAGGTGCGCAAGATCGGCAAGGACGAACGCGCGGCCGCGGCCCGCGATGCGGCGGCTGTGCTCGGCCTCGGTGACTACCTTGGGCGCAAGCCCGGCCAGCTCTCCGGCGGCCAGCGCCAGCGCGTCGCCCTCGCGAGGGCGATCGTGCGCCATCCGGCGGTGTTCTGCATGGACGAACCGCTCTCCAACCTCGACGCGAAGCTGCGCGCCGAGACCCGGGCCGAGCTGGTCTCGCTCCACGACCGCCTGGCGACCACGTTCATCTACGTCACCCACGATCAGGTCGAGGCGATGACGATGGGGACGAGGGTGGCCGTGATGAACGCCGGTGTGCTTCAGCAGGTGGACGAGCCCCAAGCGGTGTACGACCGCCCGGCGACGGTGTTCGTCGCCCAGTTCATCGGTACCCCTCCGATGAACATCTTCCCCGCCGGTTCGCTGGAGCCCGGCGCGGAGCTGGTCGGTGTGCGCCCCGAGCACCTGCGCATCGAGCGTGAGGGGTGGGTCGGGGCGACGGTCACGCTGGTCGAACACCTCGGTCACGAGGTGCTCGTCGCGTGCGAGCTTGCCGACGCGCGGCGCGTGACGGTGCGCCTGGGGTCCGACGAGCCGGCACCGTCGGTCGGCGAGCAGGTGCGCCTCGACGCCGATCCCGTCCACCGGCACCGCTTCGACCCTGTCACCGAGCGCAGGATCGACGCGTGAGCACGACCAGCCCACATCCGCGACGACGGACCCGTCGTCGCGACACCCCACTCGCGGCGCTGATGCTCGCACCCTCGGCGATCATCCTCGGTCTCTTCGTGATCTACCCGCTCGGGCGGGCGGTGTGGCTCGGCCGCCAGCGCTGCGACGCCCAGGCGAACTGCTATCAGACGAACGGCTTTCGCCAGTACGTCGACGTGGCCCGAAGCGACGAGTTCCGCCATTCGCTCTGGGTTTCGGTCAAGTTCGCGCTCTTGACGGTGCCCGCGGGCGTCGCCTTCGGCATCGGGCTCGCCGTGCTCGCCGACCGCCACTTGCGCGGCATCGGCTTCTTCCGCACCGTGTTCTCCAGCACGGTCGCCACGTCGGTAGCCGTGGCCTCGCTGATGTGGCTCTTCTTGCTCCAGCCGTCGCGCGGCGTGATCGCCAACATCGACTGGGTGCGCGACCTGTTCCCGGTGGTGAAGAACCCCGGCCTGCTGAACGACCCCGGTACGGCGCTCACCTCGGTCGCGGTGTCTAGCGTGTGGGCCAACCTCGGCTTCACGTTCATCGTCGTCACGGCCGGCCTGCAGGGCATCCCGCGCGAGCTGTACGAGAGCGCCTACGTGGACGGGGCCGGCGCCTGGCGCAGGTTCACGAACGTCACGCTGCCGATGCTCTCGCCGACGCTCGTGTTCGTGAGCGTGGTGCTCGTCAGCCGCGCCTTCCAGGCGTACGGCGAGATCGACCTGCTGACCAACGGCGGGCCACGGCCCCAGGCCAGCACGACCACGTTGACGTATCTGATCTACGGCAGCTCCTCGATCACCCGCAGCGACGCCGGTCTGCAGTCGACGGTGGCCGTGCTGCTGTTCCTGGTGCTGCTCGTCGTGTCCGTGGTCCAGCTGCGCGGCCTCGAGCGCAGGGTGCACTATGGCAATTGACCGCACGAGGGGAGGCTGGCGGCTCGGCGGGCGGTACTTGATGCTCGCCGTGGTCGCGTTCTTGGTGCTCTTCCCCGTCTACACCACGCTCGTCGCCGCCCTGAAGCCGGGGCCGAAGGTGCTCGACCGCCCGCTCGTGCCCGGTCCCTTCACCTTCGAGGTGTTCCGCGACGCGTGGACCGAAGGCCGCATGGGCCGATACCTCGTCAACTCCGCGATCGTGGCCACCGTCGTCACCTCCGCGCAGATGGTGACGTCGCTCATCTCCGCGTATGCGTTCGCGTTCTTGCGCTTCCCGTTCAAGACGTTCTTCTTCGGGCTGTTCCTCGCGACCCTGCTGGTGCCGTTCGAGACCACGCTCGTCGTGAACCGCCGCACGATCGACTCGCTCGGCTGGCTCAACACGTATCAGGGCCTCGCCGTGCCCTTCCTCGCCACCGCGTTCGGCACGTTCCTCATGCGCCAGGCCTTCTTGCAGATCCCCGGCGAGATGCACGAGGCGGCCCAGATGGACGGCCTCGGCCACTGGGGGTTCCTGCGCGAGGTCGCCGCTCCCCTCGTACGCCCGACGCTCGGTGCCCTCGGGCTGTTCGCGTTCCTGGCCAATTGGAACCAGTACCTGTGGCCTAACCTCATCACGACCGAGGAGGACATGAACACAGTGCAGACCGGCCTCCGCTTGCTCAACTCGAGCGTGCCCGACATCGAGCGGTTCAACGTGCCCATCGCCGGCACGATCATCGCTGCGCTGCCGATCGCGATCGTGCTCGCCATCTTCCAGCGCCAGCTCGTGCGCGGGCTCACCGCCGGGGCGGTGAAGGGCTGATGCGCCGCGCTGCGTGGCCGGTGCTCGCCGCGCTGGTGCTTGCCGCGGGCTGCAGCGGCGACGGCGGGTCCATCCAGGAGGCGGGCAACACCACCACCACCGCCGCCGTTCCCGACACCTCGGCCCCCGACGACACCGGCGATCCCGGAGCCACCGACGCGCCCGACACCACGGTGGCGCCGGCAACCACCACGACCACCCCACTCGCCGACCTCCCCGAATGCCCCGTCGGCGCTCTCGAATCGGTCACCGCGCCGGTGGAGATCACGTTCTGGCACGGGATGACGTCGAACCTCGAGCAGGCCCTGACGGCGCTCACCGACGAGTACAACGCGAGCCAGGACAAGGTGCGCGTCACGCTGCAGAACCAGGGCAGCTACGAGGCCAACCTCGACAAGTACCTGCAGTCCGGCCAGGGCAGCCGCCCGGAGATGATCCAGGCGCCGGAGTACTCGCTGAAGGTGCTGCGCGACACCGAGTCGTTCATCCCCGTACAGGCATGCATGGAGGCGGAGGGCTTCGACACCTCGGTCATGTTGCCGACGGCGCTCCGCGCGTACTCGACAGAGGGCGTGCAGTGGTCGATGCCGTTCAACGTGTCCAACCCCGTCCTGTACTACAACAGGGCGGCGTTTGCCGCGGCAGGTCTCGATCCGGACAGCCCGCCGCAGTCCCTGGAAGAGCTCCGCTCCGCATCTCAGGCTCTGGTGGATTCCGGCGCGGTCACCTACGGCCTCGCGGTCGACACCAACTTCGACTCCGGCGGCGGTTGGTTCATCGAGCAGTGGTTCGCGAAGGCAGGCGAGTTCTACGCCGACAACGAGAACGGCCGTGCCGCGCCGGCGACGAAGGTGCTCTTCGACAACCCCACCGGCGTCGAGCTGTACACGTTCGTCCAGGAGCTCGTGCAGGACGGGTTGGCGTACAACGTCGGCGAGAACGCGAGCGGCCAGGACGCCTTCTTGAAGATCGCCGACGAGGCCGAGCCGGCGGGGATGACGATCGGCACTTCGGCCGCGCTCGGCACCGTGTTGGCAGCCGTCGAGGGCGGGCTGGCACCTGGCATCGGCGTGGAGGACATCGGCATCGGCCAGATGCCCGGCCCGGGTGGCTCACCGGCGGTGCTCGTCGGTGGTGCCTCGCTGTGGATCGTCGCCGACAAGGGCGACGCGCAAGCGGCCGCGGTGTGGGACTTCGTCAAGTTCCTCGTCCAAGCCGAGTCGCAGTCGCAGTGGGCCGCCGACACCGGCTACGTGCCGGTCAACTCCGATGCGCCCGAGGCCGAGCCGCTCGCGACCACGTACGCGGACGACCCCCGGTTCCGGGTCGCGTACGACAGCCTCGTCAACACGCCCGACGAGCCCACCTCCGTCGGCCCGCTGCTCGGGCCCCAGCGCGAGATCCGTGTGCTCACCTCGAATGCTCTTGCCGCTGTGCTGCAAGGCGCCGACGTGGCCGCCGAGCTCACCAACGCCGCGACGCAGGCCAACTCGCTGATCGCGCAGTACGCCGCCCGGGGCTGAGCCGCCCCGGGTAGCGTGCCGCCCCATGGCAACCCCCTTTCCGCCCTTCGACGGCACCGCGCAGAAGCAGCAGCAGTTCTCCGGACCGCCCGAGATGGGCATCGACCCCGACAAGCGCTACACGGCGACGATGGAGACGTCGATGGGGACCATCGTCGTCGCGCTCGACGCGGTGAAGGCACCGAAGACCGTGAACAACTTCGTGTTCCTCGCCCTCAACCACTACTACGACGGCGTCGTCTTCCACCGCATCATCAACGGGTTCATGTGCCAAGGCGGAGACCCGACGGGCACCGGGCGCGGCGGCCCCGGCTACCGCTTCGACGACGAGCTGCCCAAGCAGGGCCAGTACCAGATCGGCTCGATCGCCATGGCCAATGCCGGGCCGAACACGAACGGCTCCCAGTTCTTCTTGATCAGCGGCTCCGACGGCGTGCGGCTGCCGCCCGCCTACTCGCTGTTCGGGCAGGTGGTGAAGGGGCTCGAGGTGGTCGACGAGATGCAGCGGGTGGCGACCGGCCACGGCGACCGCCCGAAGACCGACGTCGTCATCGAGTCGGTGACGATCACGGTTGCCGACTGAGCGGCTCTCGGCGGCCGCGGCCCGACGCATCGCGATCGCCGCGCAGGGTCTGGCCGAACCCCGCCCCGGCGGGCGCGTCGACCGCCGGCACCTGCGCCGCGTCCTCGACCGGGTCGGGTTGGTCCAGATCGACTCCGTCAACGTCGTCGCGCGCAGCCAGGAGCTGGTGCTCTTCGCCCGGCTCGGCCCCCACCCCCGGTCGCTGATCCCCGACGCGACGGCAGCCGGAGAGCTGTTCGAGTACTGGGGCCACGAGGCCTCGCACATTCCGAGCCGCGATCACCGGCTGTACCGGTGGAAGATGCAGGCCGCGCGCGACGGGGCGGCGTGGCCGGGGGTGTTGACGATGCAGCGCGAGCGCCCCCACTACGTCGAAGACGTCTACCGGCGGGTGGCCGACGGCGGCCCGGTGATGGCCGGCGAGCTGTCCGAGCGCGTCGGCCCGAAGGGGCCGTGGTGGGACTGGGACCACGCCAAGCTCGCGCTCGAGTACCTGTTCTGGGTCGGCCGGCTGACCGCCACCCGCCGCAGCGGCGATTTCGCCCGGGTGTACGACCTGCCCGAAAGGGTGGTCCCGGCCCAGCACCTCGATGCCCCGACCCCCGACGAGCACGCTGCCCGCAAGGAGCTGCTGGTGAGGGCGGCCGCCTCGCTGGGGGTGGGCACCGATGCCGACCTCGCCGACTACCACCGCCAGAAGGTGACGAGGTGCCGGGCGCTGCTGGGCGAACTCGTCGCGGAGGGCCGCCTGCTGCCGGTGAGCGTCGAGGGCTGGAGCTCGCCGGCGTACGCCCACCCCGACGCCCGCGTACCCCGGCGCGTCGACGGCGCGAGAGCGCTGCTGTCGCCGTTCGACCCACTCGTCTGGTACCGCGCGCGGGCCGAGCGGCTGTTCGACTTCCACTACCGCATCGAGCTGTACACGCCGCGACCCAAGCGCCGCTTCGGCTATTACGTGATGCCGTTCCTGTTGGGAGAGTCGATCGTCGCCCGGGTCGACGTGAAGGCCGACCGGGCGGGCGGCGCGCTGGTGGTACCGGGGGCGTTCACCGAGGCTCACGCCGATCCAGCCGCAGTCGCCGGCCCCCTGGCCGAAGAGCTGTCGCAGATGGCCGCGTGGCTGGGTCTCGGCCGCGTCGCCGTCGGCGATGCCGGCGACAACGGGGACAACGGCGACCTGTGCGCCCCGCTGCGCGCTGCGCTGCGCGGCGCGCGGTAGGGCGGCTTCCGGCTCAGTCCGCGGGAATGGCCTCGAGCGTCAGGGTGGTCGCGTCGTTGGTGAGCGTCAGCTCGTCGTCGTCGACCTCGTAAGAAAGCTCGCCCTGGAGCAGCCCGAACACAGCCGCCTCCCATGCCTGCAGCTCGCCTTCGCACGCCATCATCGTCGACGCGATCGCACCGATGGTGACCACGCCGTCGCCGACTTCGAGCGTGCCGCTGCCCCTGTTGCAGCCGGTCGAGACGAAGATGCTGTCCGAGGTGATCGTGACGTATGCGCCCTCCGGGGCGCTGAGGGGGCCGCCCTGGCCGTCGAGGGACTCCATCGCCCAGGTACCGCCGTCGAGCGAATGCGCGGTGGCGATCCTCTCGCGGCTACCGAAGGTGATCGTCGTGGTCTCGCCCGTCACCACCACGTCGTCGCCGACCGCCGCGATCGTCGGCCGAGAGGTGAAGAGCTCCTGCAGCCACGCGTCCTGGGCGCTCAGCGCTTCGTCGCACAACATCTGGGTCGACGCGAGCTGCTCGGCGACGAGCAGCTCGCCGTCGATCTCGTACCCGCCGACCATCGTGTTGCATCCGGCGACGACCGCCAGGTTGTCGTCCTCGAACGAGAGGCTCACGTTGGTGCCTTCGACGAGCGTCTGGCCCTCGACGGCAGTGGACAGCAGCGTCGTGTCGTCGAGGTCGAGCCCGTCTCCCGAAGCGGAGTCGTCGTCGCCACCGCAGCCGGCAGCTAGGAGGAGAGCAATGGTCGCGGTTGCCGCGCCGAGGCGGCGGGTGCTGACGATCATGGCCGACATTCTGCCAGATCGGGGCTCAGAGGTACCTTCGCTTCTCGAGCCAGCGCATGGCGAAGAAGCCCCAGATCGGCGGCAGGTAGAACGAGGACATGCGGTAGAGCATCACTGCGGCGAAGGCCACCTCTTCGGGCATGCCGGCGCGCACCAGCCCGAACGTCAGCCCACCTTCGGCCACACCGATCCCTCCCGGGATGGGCAGCAGCCCCGAGAGCAGCGCCACGCTGATGTTGATGAGCAGCAGCTCGTCGAAGCCGACCTGGTAGCCGAGGGCCCGGGTGAAGATGCCGAGCGCGTTGGCGAACAGCAGCTCGGTGGCCAGGTTGCCTCCGAAGAGCATCGACAGCCTGCGCCAGGACCGCAGCCCGCGAACTGTGTGGAGCGCCTCGGTCGCGAGGCGCTTGACCCAGCCGACCACGAACCGCCGGAGCTTCGGGACGACGAGCACCACCCCGACGGCGACCACCGCGAGCACCGCGATCAGCACGACGATCCCGCTCACGCCGCCCGAGCTCGCTCCTACCTGCAGGTCGAGGCTGGCCGGGGTGAGAATGAGCAGGCCGAGCAGCAGGCCGGCCTGGACGATCAAGCCGCTGAACCCGTCGAGTGCTCCTGCAGCCACGGCCGCGCCGGGAGCGACGCCTTGGCGCTGGAAGAAGCGGATGTTCAAGGCCACCCGCGCGGCCGTGGAGGGGATCGCGAGGTTGATGTAGGACGTCGCGAGCTGCAGCGCGTAGACCGGCCCGAGAGCGAGGGGCACCGGAGACGCTCCGAGCGTGGACATCGCCTGAGCGAGCCGGGGGATCTGCGTCGCGACGAAACCGGCGGCGATGAGCCAGTACTTCGCGTCGCGCAACATGTCCCAGAAGCCGTCGAGATCGAGTCCGGCGATGCCGCTGATGAGGGCGATCAGCGCGACGGCGGGCAGCAGCACGCGCAGCAGGGAGCCGAGCGTGATCCTGTGCAGGCGCTGGATCTGCGGCGCTTCGTGTCCGGTCAGCTGCGATGCCTGGGAGCGGAGCTCGTCCAAGTCGATGCCGGCCGTGCGCAGCTCCCGCCGTTGCTCACGCGTGAGAGCCGGTGATTGCACGTACGGCAGGACTTCGGCGAGCGCTTCTCGGCCCAGCTCGTCGACCGCGACGTTCAGCGCAGCGTCGGTGCCGAGCGCCAAGACCGTCGTGGTGAGCGTCTGGGCGCGATCCGTCAGCACCTGCGCGGTGGTCGGCCCGACGCCGGCCGCGGACAGGCCGACGATGCGGATCTCGCCGTCGGCCCTCGCCAGGCTCCTCGCGTCGATCTGGCCGTGCGTGATGTTCGCCCGGTGCAGCTTGGCGATCGCCCGCCAGAGCGAGCGCGCCTCGTCGACGTCCATCACCTTGGCGTCGGCGAGCAGCGGCCCTCGACGGTGCAACACCAGCAGCGCGTCGTCGGTCGACGTGACACCGGCGGTCACCACGGAGTCGGTGGCGATGCCGTGGTGCGCGGCGAGAAGCGTCATGAACGCCTCGTGCTCGACCTGTTGGCGGCGACCCAACCGGATCGGTGCCCGCGCGTCGCGGTACCAGACGGTCCGCCACAGCGTGGACAGCAGCGCCGCGTCGTGGGCGTCGCGCCCGTACCACCGCACCGTCAGCGGTTCGCCGTCGGCTCCGCTGGCGTCGACGTCGAATGCTCCTGCCGACTGGCGATCTGCGGCGCCGAGTCCGGTCGTCGGGACGCCGAGCTCGTCGAGCGCGCGCCGCACTTCGATCAGGCCCGGCCGCCCGCCGCTCGAACCGAACACCAGGTGCACCACGGCGGCGGCGACGAACGCGACGAGCAGCCCGGAAGCGGCACCGATCGGGGTGGCCGCGCCGAGCATGGCTACCGAAAGCGCGCCGAACCCGACGAGCCAGCGCCCGACGCGTCGCAACGGGAGCACCAGGTGGGGCGAGGCGGTGATGACGATCGCCGAAGGGACGGCGGCCCGCAGCGAGGGATACCACGGCGGCGGGCCCGCGCTGCGCAAGGCGTCCCACAGGTCGACCCACCCGCCCGTGACGATCCGCGCGAGGACGGCGCCGATTCCGAGGGCGAGCAGGCCCGCGAGGACGAGGTCACGCATGATCGTCATCCGGCGGCGGACGCCGGACAGCACGACGAGCACCACTGCGAGCACGGCCAGCACGTCGAGAGTGACCTGCCAGACACCGTCGAAGAAGCTCGGGATCTCCTCGAGCAGGGCTGCCAGCGCTCGGACGATGCCCGGCAGCGGGATGGCGGCCAGGCTCAGCGAGATGAGACCGACCACACCGACGATCAACAGGCTGACGTCTGACGCGCGACGAGCGCGGGGCTCGTCGGCAGGGGTCGCGAAGAGCCGCGGCCTGCGCCCGAGCTCGATCAGTCCCTCCCCGAGCGAGAGGCTGGGATCGTTGGCGGGAATGGTCATGCAGGCCGCGGCGACGCCGAGTCGGAACGCAGCGAGTGGCCACCGGCTTCGGCCCATGAGTCACGCAACGATTGACGCAGCGTCTGCAGGGAGCGCATCTGGGTGACGACACCGGCGAGGGCGAGCGCGCCGTAGATCAGGTACCACCACCAGTCGTCGTTGATCGCCTTGGTCGCGATCACGGACTCGAAGTCGGCAGTCTCGACGACCCCGGTCAAGAGCATCACCCCGAAGACAATCGCGCTGGCTCCGGCGAGCGCGGTGAGCACCGTCAGCAGCACCATCGGCATGTCGGCGACGATTGCGAACAGCGCGAGGAGCGTGCCCGCGGCGAGGCCGGCGAGCACGATCAGCCAAGTCCAGCTCACGCCGATGGCGACCATCACGGTCGTACCGAGGGCGAAGCCGATCGCCGCCATGGCGATGAGCACCGACACCTCGTAGTAGGTGTAGGCGAGCAGAGCGAAGACGACGGCGACCACCACCCCGACGATCCACCCGAGCACGCTGCGCAGGAACCCGTCGCTACCGAACGAGGACACCAGGCCGGCGCCGAACATGAAGCCGGCGAGGGCTCCCCAGATCGGCACCACCACGCGCATGGTGAGGTAGCCGCGGAAGCAGAACACCACGCCGGCCACGATCGCCAGTAAACCGACGACTACGTCTTCCACAGGCCCTCCCCCGTTGGCCGCGCTGTGCGGCTCTGACCATCCATCATGGCCGATTCCGCGCTCAGGAGTCAGAATGGTGCGGTGCCCGATCGTCGTCGCCGTGACGTCGCGGACGCCGAGGTTCCCCTCGTCGCCGTAGCAGGTCGCATCGCCGCGCCCGGCCGCGTCTCCCGCAGCGCGATCTCGTTCGCCGGGCGGGTCTACCTCGACGCGGTGATGCGTTCCGGCGGTGAACCGCTCACGCTCAGTCCTCGCGAGGTGCGCCACGACGAGGCCGTCCACCTGCTGTCGCGCTTCGACGGGCTGGTGCTGATGGGCGGCAGCGACGTCGACCCCTCTCTGTACGGTGAGCACCGCGCCCCCCACGTGTACGGGGTGGTGCCCGAGCAGGACCACTTCGAGATGGCGCTCGTGTATGCGGCGATCGAGCTACGCCTGCCCACGCTTGCCGTGTGCCGTGGCATCCAGGTGGTGAACGTGGCCCTCGGGGGCACGCTGATCCAGCACATCGCCGACCTGCCCGACGTCATCGAGCACGCCCCACCGAAGTTCCCCCTCGGCCACGACCACGTGCTCCACCACGTCGACATCGACCCCGGCAGCCGGCTCGCGGCTGCGATGGGCGCTACCGAGGCCCGGGTGGCGTCGTTCCACCACCAGGGCATCGACGACCTCGGCGAGACGCTCACCGTCGTATCGCGCTCACCCGATGGCTTGATCGAAGGGCTCGAGCACGACGGCGACGACCAGTGGCTGGTCGGTGTCCAGTGGCATCCGGAGGACACCGCCACCGTCGACGCGCACCAGCAAGCCCTCTACGACGGCTTCGTCGGCGAGGCTCGCCGCTACGGCGCGGCGAGGACCGGGCACAGCAGGCACCGCCCTCGCCAGGCGGCCGAGCTGGCAGAGGTCCGGGCAGTGCCCGGCACCTGACCGGTACGCTCGCCGGCGATGGCCGACCTGCCGGAGGAGCCGCTCCCGGCCACCCGGGACGAGCGAATGCCACGCTGGGTGTGGCGCGCGGTGGTGCTGTTCTGGATCGGGTACCTGGTCACCCTCGCCGGGCGTCATGTCTTCTCGCGGCTGCACACGTTGTTCGTGCTGCTGCTCGTGGCGCTGTTCTTGTCGCTCGCGATCGAGCCTGGGGTCGACCGGCTGGCACGGCGTGGCTGGAGGCGCGGCCGCGCCACGGCAGTGATCCTGCTCGCCTTCTTCGCCGCCACGGCCGTCTTCGTCGGCGCCATCGGCACACTCGTCGCCACCCAGACCGCCGACCTGCTGCAGAACTCGGAGCGCTACGTCAATCGCACCGTCGACTTCTTGAACGACACCTTCAACGCGAACATCGACCCCGCCGAAGTGAACGAAGCGATCCAGGATCCAGACGGCCCGGTGCAGCAGTTCATCAAGAGCCAGCAGGACGAGGCGCTGCAGCTCTCCGTCGCTGCGCTGGGCGGGCTGCTCCAGGCGTTCTCCGTGCTGCTGTTCACGTTCTACCTGGTCGCCGACGGACCACGTCTACGAAGAGCGATCTGCTCACGCCTGCCGCCCGATCGACAACGGCGCGTGCTCGACACGTGGGACCTCGCGATCACGAAGACCGGTGGGTATCTGTTCTCCCGCGCCCTGCTCGCCTTGCTGTCGGCGTTCTTCCACTGGATCGCGTTCCAGGCGCTCGGCACGCCCGCACCGGTAGCTCTCGCCCTGTGGGTGGGGATCGTGTCCCAGTTCCTCCCCGTCGTCGGCACGTATCTGGCCGGCATCCTGCCGGCGCTGCTGACGTTCATCGACTCGCCCTTCCGGGCGTTGCTCGTCGTCGTGGTGGTCGTCGTCTACCAGCAGATGGAGAACTACCTGTTCGCGCCGCGCATCACGGCGCGCACGATGGAGCTGCACCCCGCGGTGGCATTCGGGTCGGCCATCGCCGGCGCGGCCGTGCTCGGTCCGGTGGGCGCCGTCCTCGCCCTGCCGGCAGCGGCGATGGGCTCCGCGCTGGCCTCGGCCGGCGGGATGCGCCACGACGTGATCACCGACCGCCTGACCGAAGTGCAACGGCGCCGAACTCGACGCTGGCTCGGCGCCCGGCGAGCACCACCTCCAGAGGCTGACCGATGACGCGCACCGATCAGTACGCGCCGCTCGCGGTTACGACGCGCAACGGACACGACGAATCCCTCCACCACGGCGCCCTCGTGGCCCTGGACGCTGACGGCTCTGTGGCGTTCGCGGTCGGCGACCCCTCGGTCGAGATCTACCCGCGCTCAACGATCAAGCCGCTACAGGCGGCCGTGATGGTGGACGCCGGCCTCGACCTGACCCCCGAGCTGCTCGCCCTGGTGTGCGCCAGCCACGACGGGGCGGCCGAGCACCTCGCCGGGGTGCGGCGCATCCTCGCCGTCGCCGGCCTCGACGAGGGTTCACTCGCCAACACCGCCGACCTGCCGTTCGACGCGGCGACTGCGCGCAAGGCGTTGATGCGCGGCGAAGGCGCGTCGCGGCTGGCGCAGACGTGTTCAGGAAAGCACGCCGGCATGCTGGTGACCTCGGTGATCAACGGCTGGCCGGCGGACGCCTCGTACCTCGATTCCGAGCACCCCCTCCAGCAGCGCATCCTCGCGGCGTTCGCGTCGACGGCCGGTGAGGAGCCGGCGCACGTCGGTGTCGACGGTTGCGGCTCACCCGCGCCGGTGATCACCCTCGTCGGCACGGCGCGGATGCTGCGCTCGATCACGACCGGCGCCGCCGGCCCCGGCGGGCTGCGCGTCGCCGACGCGATGCGCAACCATCCCGACATGGTCGGCGGCCCGGCGCGCCCTGTCTCCTTGCTCATGTCGGGGATCTCCGGGCTGATCGCGAAGGACGGCGCCGAGGGTGTTTGCGTGGCGGGTCTGCCCGACGGGCGCACGGTGGCGCTGAAGGTGGCCGACGGTGCGCCGCGGCCGTTCGCGCCGGTGCTGTTCTCCGCGCTCGACAGGCTCGGGATAGACGTTTCGGGGGTGGCGGCAAGCGGCCGTCACTCATTCGTGCGAGGCCATGGCGCCGTCGTCGGCGAGGTGCTCTCGCTGCTGTGAGCGCGTCCGCGATCCCGTTCGTCGCGCCGCTCGACGACCCCCGCTACGGCGAGGAGGTCGGGGTGAGCCCGCTCGTGCGTCGGGTCATCGCGCGGAATCCGTCCAAGTACACGTACTGCGGCACCGGCACCTACGTGGTCGGTCGCGGTGAGGTGGCGGTGATCGATCCCGGGCCGCTGCTCGACACCCATCGCGACGCGCTCGCGGCGGCGCTCGCGGGCGAGCGCGTCGTGGCGATCGTCGTCACCCACTGCCATTCCGACCACTCGCCGCTCGCCGCGTGGCTGCGCGACGAGACAGGTGCGCCGACGATCGCCTTCGGCCCGCACGGCGCGCTGGCTGACGACGATCCGGCCGAGTGGAGCGACTGGCCCGAGCCAGCCGACGAGGCCCCAGCAGGCGGCGAGGCCGCGACGGAGGAGCCGCGCGAGTCCGTCGACGCGTCGTTCGTCCCCGACGTCGTCGTCGCCGACGGCGACCTGGTCGCGAGCGGTGCGGGCTGGACCCTGTCGGCGGTCCACACCCCTGGGCACACTTCGAACCACCTCTGCGTGGCGCTCGCCGAAGAGTCGACTCTGTTCACCGGCGACCACGTGATGGGCTGGAGCACCACCGTCGTGTCGCCCCCCGACGGCGACATGCGCGCCTACGTCGAGTCGCTGCGCAAGGTGCAGGGCCGCAGCGACGCCGTGCTGCGGCCCACCCACGGCAACGCGGTCACCGATCCGGCGCCGTTCCTCGCCGCCTACCTCGCGCACCGTCTCGAACGCGAGAGGCAGGTGCTCGAAGCCGTGCAGGGCGGTGCCGGACGCGTCCGGCCGATGGTCGAGTCGCTGTACGCCGACGTCGTGCCCGCGCTGCACCGCCCGGCGGCGCGCAGCGTGCTCGCGCACCTGGTCAAGCTCGTCGACGACGGCCTGGTCGCCGTCGACGCGGGAGGCCAGCCGCGGCTCTCGTCTACGTACCGCCCGGTGTGAGGGGCCCCGCCGGTGGTTGACTGTTGGCCGCCATGCCAAGCCTTACTTTCACCCGCTCGTGCCTCGTGTTCGCCGGAACCGCCGCGCTGGCCGCCCTGCCGGCCTGCGGGGGCGACGACGCCGGTGATGCCGACACCGCCCCGACCTCGACGCAGCCCGGCCTGCTCGTGCCGGGCGAGGAGGGTCCCGCCGAGGTCGACCTCGCCGTGCTCGCCGTCTTCGAAGAGGACTACGACGAGCTGCTCGGCGCCGTTCCCGCCGACGCGGGCAACTGCGCGGCGACTGCCGCCGAAGCACTCGGGGTGCCGCTCGCGCCCGCGGGCGACGAGATCACGGCCGCGGTGGAAGGGGACGTGGTGCGGATTCAGGCCGCCAGCGGCCTGACGTGGCTCGTCACCCCGCCTGCCGGCCCGGAGCCCGGTGCGCAGGAGCCGTATGCGCTCGTCTCGGTGATCGGCGGCAGCGTCGTCGTCGCGTTCGAGCGTGACGACGGCAACCGGGTGGTGGCCCGCCTCGATGCAGAGGGCCTCGACCAGGCGGTGCTGCTGGCGCCCGCCGACGGCGAGCTCGACCCGGCGTGCCCGGACGTCGCCGCCGGCGCCGAGGGGATCCTCGCGGTGGTGCCCGGCGACGAAGGCGTCGCTCAGCTCGCCAGGTGGGACTGGTCCACCTGAGCGCCTAGCCGGGTTCGATTCCGAGGGCCAGCGCGAGCTCGTCGAGAGCGGTAGTCATCCCTTGCGCGATGCGGTCCGGCTCCTGGACGAGGTCGGGGCAGGTGAGGCAGCCGATGTCCACCTGGTCGCCATGGCTGAACACGCTGATGTTGAGGCCCATCCCGAGCAGCAGCGGCCCCAGGGGGAACATCCCGACCAGCGCCGCTCCGGCCATGTAGAGCGGGATCGGCGGGCCGGGCACGTTGGAGACGACCAGGTTGACCGAGGCCGGCGTGCGCTCCATGTGCAGTGAGGTGAACAGGTGGGCGACGAACCCGAGCATGCCGGGGCTCATCGTCTCGGTGACGCCCATCTGTCGGTGCTCGGCGAACATCTTCTGCATCTCCTTGCCGGCACGGGTGCTCTCGACGATCGCTTCCACCCGCTCGATGGGGTCGTCGAGGTGCGTCGGCAGGTGCGCGAACATCGAGCCCACCTTGGAGCCGACGTCGAGATCGCCCTTCACCCGCAACGACACCGGCACCTGCACGACGAGCGGGACGTCGGGCAGCGCATCGGCCGCTGCCAGGTACTCACGCAGCGAGCCGGCGACGATGCCGAGCACCACGTCGTTCATCTTGACGCCGTCGAGGCGTTCGCCGAGCGCCCGCTTCACCTGCTGGATGGTCTGCATCGACACCGTCACCCGCCCGAGCTGGCGCCGCGCGGTGAACTCGCCGTTCAGCGGGGTGGCCGGCGCCGAGTAGGGCAGCGCCGGCCGCGCGCCCTGTCGCAACCGCTCGACAGCACCGACCATCTGGCGGATCGTCTGTGCCGAGAAGCGGGCGATGCGCACCGGCGTGGCGAGCGTGGTGCGCACGAGTCCTTCGGCGAAGAGCGCCGTCTGGTTCGGCACCTCCGCGCTGATCAGGTCGAGCTCGACCTCCGGTGCCGGGCGGGGCACGGCGTCCATGTCGAGCAGCACCTCTGTCAAGCCCGACCCGGACACCCCGTCGATGAGGGAGTGGTGCATCTTCGTGACCACCCCGGCCATGCCGCTGGCCAGGCCGTCGATGACGTGGATCTCCCAGAGCGGCCGGCTGCGGTCGAGCTTGGTCGACAAGATGTCCGCGACGAGTTGGTCGAACGCGGCCTCGTCGCCCGGCGGGGGAACGGTGGCCCGGCGGATGTGGTATTCGGGGTCGATGTCGCCGGCCTCGATCCAGCCCGGGCGGTCGATGCCGAGCGGCACGTCGACGAGCTTCCAGCGGAACTGGGGGATCGACGGCAAGCGCTCGATGGTGAGCTCACGCAGCAGCTCGAAGGAGAACTTGCCGTCGCCGGCCGAGGGATCGACCACGGAGAGTGCGCCGACGTGCATGTGCCACGTCGGCGTCTCGGCGTAGAGGAAGGCCGCGTCCTGGCTTGACATTCGTCTCATGCAGATCCCCCATGCACTTCCCTAGGGTGATAACCGTACGTCCTCTGAATCGGCCCCCGGGAGGGACCAATGGCATTGCTGCTCGCGATCCTCGGCATAGCGGCGCTCGTGGCGACGGTGCTCGGGCTGACGAGCCCCAGGCACCCGTATCCGTTGATGCCGCTCACGTTCATGGTCGCCTGGCTCACCGGCGACCTCGCCGTGTTCCACCTGGTGCTACAGGTGGGCGTCACGGCGTTGCTCGTCGCGCTGGGTGCCCTCGACGCCACGGCGGGGATCGTCGGGCTGGTGGCGATGGTGCTGTCGTGGGTGGGGCTGGTGGTGCTCGCGCGCCGTCAGCGTGCCGCGGGGCCGGCGTTCGACGCCGCGCTCGCCGGTGTGGGCATCGGCACCGGGCGGGCGTCCGTCGCCGCGGCGCCGATCCCGCTGCGTTCCCTGGTCAACCCGTTCGTGCCGAGCCGGGCGGGGGTCGAGATCGTGGAGAACATCGCGTACGGCGACGAGAAGCGGCACCGCCTCGACGTGCTGAAGCCCGCCGACGGCCGCACTGGCTGCCCCGTGCTTCTGCAGATCCACGGCGGAGGTTGGATGATCGGCAACAAGCACCAGCAGGGCCAGCCGCTGATGCGCCACCTCGCGCGGAACGGGTGGGTGTGCGTCGCCCCCAACTACCGGCTGTCGCCGCGGGCGACCTTCCCTGACCACCTGGTGGACGTGAAGCGCGCCCTCGCCTGGGTGCGTGAGCACATCGCCGAGCACGGCGGCGACGCTTCGTTCGTCGTCGTCACCGGCGGCTCGGCGGGAGGCCACCTGGCGGCGCTCGTCGGGCTCACCGCCAACAACCCGCGCTTCCAGCCGGGCTTCGAGCACGCCGACACCGCGGTGCAGGCCTGCGTGCCGGTCTACGGCGTGTACGACTTCCTCGACCGTTACGGTCTGCGCCTCGGCCAGTACGAGCGCATGCTGAACAAGTACGTGATGAAGACCACCCGCCTCGACGACGAGGACGGCTGGAGCGCGGCCTCGCCGCTGTCCCATGTGTGCATCGACGCGCCGCCGTTCTTCGTCATCCAAGGGAGCCAGGACACCCTCGTCTGGGTCGAGGAGGCCCGTCGGTTCGTGGAGGACCTGCGTGCACTGTCGACCTCGACCGTGGCCTATGCCGAGGTGCCCTACGCACAGCACGCGTTCGACGTGCTGGTGACCCGCCGCAGCCTGGTCATGGTGCGCGCGGTCGAGGCCTTCCTCGAGGCCGTGCGCGCCGCTCGCGTCTCCTGACCCGACGTCGCCCCGGCGGCGAGCCACGTGTGCGGTCGCCGGAAGTGCGATATGTGGTGACACCCGTCTGTCTCGAGATATCGCACTTCCGGGTCAGGGCCGCTCGGGACGCGCGAAGTGCGATATGTCAGAGCACCCGTCTGTCTTGAGATATCGCACTTCGCGGGGAGGGCGCTCGATTCGGCGCGGCGGGGACTCGTCGCGGCCGGCGCCCATCGACCCGCCGGCGAGGGGGATTTCGCCCCTGCCCAGGGATCCCTCGTTCCTGCATGATCGGGTCCATGGGGGTCGCAGTGACGCTTGGTCCTGCCGCCGTCGGAGACGCCGTGCGGTGGCTACGTGCAGAGGGCTACCGCGCGCTCGGACCCGTGGTCGAAGACGACGCGGTCCGCTACCGCGACCTCGACGACACCTGGGACGCGCCCCGGGGTTGGCAGCTGGAGCAGTCTCCCGGCCGGGCGCGCCTCGTCCGCCGTGACGACGACGCCGCCTTCGCCTGGGTACCCGGTGCCGACTCGTGGAAGCAGTTCCTCTACCCGTCCTCGGACGAGGTCTTTCGGGCGACGCTCACCGCTGAGGGCTGGACGGTCGCGCCGCCGCGCGCGCACGAGCGCCCGCTCGCCATCGTCGGTGCCCGCGCATGCGAGCTGCAGGCCATCCACGTGCTCGACCTCGTCTTCCTCGACGCCGATCATCCCGACCCCCGCTACGCCGCCCGGCGCAACGGGCTGTTCGTGCTCGCCGTCGACTGCGCCGAACCGGGCGGCACCTGCGCGTGCGTGTCGGCCGGCGGCGGGCCGCGTCCCGAGCACGGTTACGACGCCCGCTTCTCCGAGCTCGCCGGCGGTCGAGGCTTCGTCGCCGTGGCCGGCACAGACCGCGGCGCCGCGCTGCTCGGCGCGCTCGGCGGGCAACCGTCGTCGCCCGCGGAGGTCGCCGACACCGACCGCCGGGCCGCCGAGGCCGCCGGCCGGATGGGCCGCGCGTTCCCGGACGCCCACCTGCCGACCGTGCTCGCGGCCGCGCTGGAGCACCCCCGGTGGGACGACGTCGCCCAGCGCTGCCTGGCGTGTGGCAACTGCACCCTCGTCTGCCCGACCTGCTTCTGCGGTTCCCATGCAGACCACACCGCTCCCGGAGGGGGCGTGGCTCCCCACGAGGTGGTGCGCACACACGAGTGGGCGTCGTGCTTCCAGGCGGATCATTCCAAGCTCGGCGAGGGCGTCGTCCACGCCGGAACGCGTTCGCGCTACCGGCAGTGGCTAACCCACAAGCTCGGCACGTGGTGGGACCAGTTCGGGGTGAGCGGCTGCGTCGGGTGTGGGCGCTGCATCACCTGGTGCCCCGTCGGGATCGACATCACGATCGAGGCTGGCGCCCTCGCCGAACCGGCACCGAGCCGTGCGCCGTCCGGGGCGGCCGACGTCGAAGGAGGCCGGCGATGATCCGCGACCAGATCAAGTCCCATCCCTTCTTCGCCGGCCTGCACGTCGACGCGGTCGACGCGCTCGCCGCGATGAGCGAGATCGAGCGCTTCCCGGCCGGCACGTGGATCGCGCGTGAGGGCCACGTCGCGGAGCACATGTTCGCTCTCGTGCGCGGCCGGGCGATGGTCGAGGCCGCCCGACCCGGAGGCCGCACGACCGTGCTCAACACGGTCGACGCGGGTGAGGTGATCGGCTGGTCGTGGCTGTTCGCGCCACATCGCTGGCACTTCGACGTGCTGGCGGTGGAAGAGGTCGAGGCGCTCGCGGTGCGGGCCGAGGACCTGCGCGAGATGCTCGACCGCGAGCCCGTCGTCGGCAACCTGCTGACGCGTCGCCTCGCCCAGGTGATGGCCGCGCGACTCACCGCCGCCCGCCTGCAGTTGCTCGACGTCTACGGGAGCACCGATGCATGAGCCGCTGCTGCCCCTGCCGTACAGGGTCGTGCGGCGCACGGTCGCGGCGCCGGCGACGGCCACCCTGCGTGTGGAGCCCGTCGGTACACCGCTCATGCCCGTGCGCATGGGGCAGTTCCTGATGGCCTGGGTACCAGGGGTCGGCGAGGTTCCGATCTCGGTCAGCTCCGTCGACCCGGTGGAGCTCACCGTGCGAGCAGCCGGGGCGACCACGACCTCGCTCGCGGGCACCGAGGCGGGCGGGGTGATCGGCGTGCGGGGACCCTTCGGCACCGCGTGGGAGCTGCCGAGCTCCGCGGCTGGCATGACCGCCGACGGATCGGTGGTGGTGATGGGCGGCGGCCTCGGCCTGGCCCCGCTGCGGCCGGCGGTGCTGGCCGCGCTCGACGCCGGGCTGCCCCTGGTCGTGCTGATCGGGGGCGTAACGCGCAGCAACTGCTCTTCGCCGCGGAGATCGGCGGGTGGCGAGAGCGGGGCGCCGAGGTGCATGCATCGGTCGACACCGCCGACCGCAGCTGGCCCGGCGTCGTCGGCCCGGTGACCCTGCTGCTCGACCGCGCCCACGTGCACTGGCCCGCGTCGATCGCCCTCGTATGTGGCCCGGAGGTGATGATGCGCTTCTCTGCTCGCGCGCTCGTCGACCGCGGCATACCGGCGGAGCGCGTTCAGGTCTCGCTGGAGCGGAACATGCACTGCGGCATCGCCCACTGCGGGCGCTGCCAGCTCGGCGAGCTGCTCGTGTGCCGCGACGGCCCGATCGTCACCTGGGACCGTGCCGCGCCGCTCGTAGAGGTGAGGGAGAGATGAGCCGCCCGTCGGTAGCTGTCTGGAAGTTCGCCTCGTGCGACGGCTGCCAGCTCACCTTGCTCGACTGCGAGGACGAGCTGCTGCAGCTTGCAGAGGCACTGGAGATCGCGATGTTCCTCGAGGCCGGCCCCTCCGAGGAGCGCACGCACTACGACATCAGCCTCGTCGAGGGCTCGATCACCACCGCACACGACGCCGACCGCATCCGCGACATCCGCAACCGGTCCGGCCTGCTCGTCACGATCGGTGCATGTGCAACAAGTGGCGGCATCCAGGCATTGCGCAACCAGGCGGACGTCGACGACTATCTCCACGTCGTGTATCCGCGCGCGGAGTGGATCGAGACGCTCGCCACCTCGACGCCGATCGCCGACCATGTGAAGGTCGACTTCGAGCTGCGCGGCTGCCCGATCTCCAAGCACCAACTGCTCGCGGCGCTGTCGGCACTGCTCGCCGGGCGTCGCCTGCCGGTCAGCTCGCACTCGGTGTGCGTCGAGTGCAAGGCGGTCGGCAACAACTGCGTGCTCGTCGCCCACGGCACACCGTGCCTCGGCCCGGTCACCCATGCCGGATGCGGCGCACTCTGCCCGGCGTTCCGGCGCGGCTGCTACGGCTGCTTCGGCCCGAGCGAGCAGGCGAACGTCGACGGGCTGCTCCGCTGGTTCGAGCTGACCGGGATGCCCAGCGACGGCGCGCGGCGCGCGTTGGCGAGCTTCAACGTGAACGCTCCCCAGTTCGCCTCGGTCGACCGGGAGGAGGTGTCACCGTGAGCCACTCCCAGCGCCGCCTGGCCGTCGGCCAGCTCGCCCGCGTAGAAGGCGAGGGCGGCATCGACGTGCGGATCGTCGGCGGCGAGGTGCACGAGGTGCGCCTCGACATCTTCGAGCCGCCCCGCTTCTTCGAAGGCTTCCTGCGCGGCCGCGCCTACACCGAGCCGCCCGACATCACCGCGCGCATCTGTGGGATCTGCCCGGTCGCATACCAGATGAGCGCCGTGCAGGCGATCGAGTCACTGTGCGGCGTGTCGCTGCCCGCGCCACTTCGCGCGCTGCGCAGCGCGCTGTACTGCGGCGAGTGGATCGAGAGCCACACCCTGCACGTGCACCTGTTGCACGCGCCGGACTTCCTCGGTTACGAGAGCGCCATCGCGATGGCCGCCGACCACCGGCCCGAGGTGGAAAGGGGCCTCGCGCTGAAGCAGCTCGGCAACGACCTGGTGGAGGTGATCGGCGGCCGCGCCGTGCACCCGGTGAACGTGCGCCTCGGCGGGTTCTACAAGGCGCCGTCGAAAGCGGGCATGCGGGCACTCGGCGAGCGGCTGAGGATCGCGCTCGACGACGCGGAAGACATCGTGCGCTGGGTGGCCTCGCTGCCGATGCCCGACCACGAGCTTCCCGACGAGTTCGCGCTCGTCGCTCTCCGCCACCCGGTCGAGTACCCGATGCTCGGCGACCGTGTCGTGTCCACTGGCGGCCCGGTGCCGGCTCTCGACATCGGCCCCGACGAGTACGAGGCGCACTTCGCCGAACATCAGGCGCCCCACTCCACCGCGCTGCACGGCCAGATGCTGGCCGGCGGCGACTACGTGGTCGGCCCGATGGCCCGCTTCGCCCTCAACCACGACCACCTCTCGCCGCGTGCGCGCGCGGTGGCGGCCGAGGTCGGCGCCCAACCGGGCGACCGGAATCCGTTCCGCACGATCGTCACCCGCTCGATCGAGGTCGTGCATGCGTGCGAGACGGCCCTCGACGTGTGCGCCGGGTACGAGCAGCCCGAAGCTGCCGCCGTCGAGGTGGCGCCGCGGGCCGGCGTCGGGTGCGGGTGGAGCGAGGCTCCGCGGGGGCTGCTCTGGCATCGCTACGAGCTCGACCCGGAGGGCACGATCCTGTCTGCGCGCATCGTGCCGCCGACGTCCCAGCACCAGCCGGCGATCGAGCACGACCTCCACCACCTGGTCGAGGAGCACCTGCACCTCGACGACGCCGAGCTGGAGCGTCTCTGCGGGCAGGCGGTGCGCAACTTCGATCCGTGCATCTCGTGCGCGACGCACGCGCTCGACATCCGGATCGACCGGAGAAGTGACCTACGAGGAGGGGAGGGGGAATGAGTGGACCGGTGTCGCAAGGCATCGTGGTGATCGGCGTCGGCACGCCGTACAGGCGTGACGACGGTGTCGGCCCACTCGTGGTGGAGCTGTTGCGCCGGCGGTTGGGCGAGGTGTGCCCGGTGACGCTGGTGGAGCTCGACGGCGAACCGGTACGGCTGTTACAGGCGTTCCGCGACCAGACCTACCTGGTCGACGCGGTGCGCTCTGGTGCTGCCGCCGGCACGATCCACCGCTTCGAGATCGACCACGTCGAGGCTGCCCAGCAGGCGTGGGCGCGCGACGTCCAGCTCGGCGGCGGTCACCTGATGGGCGTGCCGGAGGCGATCGCGATGGGGAGCACCCTCGATCGGCTGCCGTCGAGGCTCGTCGTGCTGGGTGTGGAAGGCGCCACCTTCGACGCCGGGGTCGGTGTGACCCCGGTTGTCGCCGAGGGTTGCCGACGCTTGGTGGACGAGCTGGTCGTCGAGCTGGCGCCGGCCGCGCCCGCGAGCTCACTCGCCTGACGCCGACCGCCGGGCGTCGCCACCCGGTCGGTGCTCACGCGCGCTCGTCGTCGGCGTCTGCGAGGTGGTCTTCGATCAGCACCAGGATCTCGTCGCCGAAGCGCTCCAGCCGCTTCGGCCCCATGCCCGGCACCCGGGCCAGCTCGGCGAGCGTCGCCGGACGGCGCTCGACGAGGTGCTCGAGCGTCGTGTCGTCGAACACGGTGTAGGCGGGCTTTCCGGCGGCGAGGTCGCGCCGCCTCGACTTGAGCGCCGCGCGCAGGCGCTCGGCCGCTGCACCACCGGCCGGCGCAGCTTTCACCGCGCGTGCGGTCCGGGTGCGCGCGGCCGCGGCCGCCGCCCGTGCGGTCGGCTCCGGCTTCGGCGTCGGCGGCGGCGGGCGGCCCTCGGTGGTGAGCTCGGCGACGAACGGCGAAGGGGGGTCTGGCGCGACGATCGTCACGTGGCGCGCCGCACGGGTGAGCGCCACGTGGAACACCCGCCGCTCCTCCTCGAGGTCGTCGGCGAGCCGGTGGGGGAACTGGGTGTCGCTGGCCGAGTGGACCACCACGAACGGCCACTCCTGGCCCTTCACCCGGTGCACCGTGGCCAGGGTGAGCGCCGCGCCGCCCTCGAACCCGTCGTGGCCACCTCGACGGCCGGTCTCGGCGAGCACGCGCGTGAGCCACGCGGGAAAGCCCGCCGCATCGGGCTGCAGGGACGCGAGCTGTTGCAGCGCGGCGAGGTCGTCGTCCTGCGCGCTGCGGTTGGTCCCCACCCGGTTGGCGTCGAGCGAGGCGATCGATCCGGCCAGCCCGACGGTGTGGAAGAGACGCTCGAGCACTTCGGCGGTGGGGCGGCGTCGCTCGACGAGGGTGCGCATGCCGGCGATGTCGGCGGCGAAGGCCTCGACGCGCTCCGCGTCACGCGGCGTGCGCAGCCTGGTGGAGAGGCGCCACAGCGCGTCGGCGTCGCGGGCTTCGCCCACCCAGTCGGCGACGCGCGGGTGGAGCGGGCGCGACGGCCGCTTCAGCGCCTCACGCAGGTCGTCGGCGCGCCACGAGCCGGCGGCGAGGCGCAGCCAGGCGAGGGTCGCCCGCACCGCGGTGCGCTCGACGAACTCGACGCCGACGCCCCCCTGCGTGTGCACGCCGGCCGCGGCCAGACCCACCTGCACCGGCACGAGCAGCGAGTTGACCCGCGTGAGCACGGCCACGTCGCTCGGTTGGTGCCCTGCGGCCAGCACGGCGCGCACCGCGTCGACCGCGGCGGCGAGCGTCTCGGCCGGGCCGGTGGTGAGCACCACGTCGAATCCCTCCGCATCCGGGTGAGCACTGCGGATCGTCTTCGGGACACGACGGCTGTTGCGGCGCAGCATCCGATCGACGCCCGCCGTCACCCCGCCTGGACAGCGGTAGTTGACCTCGAGTGGGTGGTCGCCGGCGCCCGGGAAGAGCTCGGCGAAGTCGAGCAACCACGACGGATCGGCGCCGTTGTAGCCGTAGATCGTCTGGTCGTCGTCACCCACCCCGAACACGTTCGCGTCGGGCCCGGCGAGCAGGCGCACGAGCAGCACGTGGGCCGGGGTCAGGTCTTGGAACTCGTCCACCAGCAGCACCCGGCAGGCGCGTTGGGCGCCGGCGCGCGCCACGGGATCGGTGAGCAGCGTCTCGATCGCTCGCACGATCTGTTCGTCGAAGTCGACGAGCCCGTCGCGCGAGAGCGCTTCGCGGTAGCTGGGCAGGATCTCCGCGAACCCGGCCACGTCGCCCTGGTACATCGCCTCGACCTCGCCCGGGTCACGCAGGCCGAGTCTGCAGAGAGACAACGCCTCTATCCACGGGGCGAGCGGGTCGGTGTTGCGGCGTCGCTGGGGGGCGACGAAGCGGTCCAGCAAGCGGCGCACCTGGCCCTCGTCGATCGTCTGGTAGCGCCGGTCACGGGGGGCGTAGGGCGGCGTGCCGTTGACGACGGCGAGCGCGATCGAGTTGAGCGTGCGCACCTGCAGTTCGG
The DNA here is from genome assembly GCA_016700055.1 of Actinomycetota bacterium. Classification (NCBI taxonomy): domain Bacteria; kingdom Bacillati; phylum Actinomycetota; species Actinomycetota bacterium. The sequence continues at coordinate 1,424,005 of CP064997.1, read as the reverse complement.
GCAGGTCGCGGGTGCGGTCGCGCATCTCGGCCTGGGCACGGGTGTTGAACGCGACGAGGCACACCGCGGCTGCAGGTAGCTGCCAGCCGCCCACCAGCAGCCGGGCGCGTTCGGTGAGGACTCGCGTCTTGCCGGAGCCCGCGGGAGCGATGATCCGCGCCGGGCCTCCGGGATGGGTGACGGCCGCGCGCTGATCGGGGGCCAGCTCGGCACCGGCGCCGACGGGCTCGTTCGTGGCGAAGGGGGCGAGGGAGCCGTGTTCGACGGCGATGCGGTGCACCACGGGCACGCCGTCGATCGGGAGGAAGAAGGTGAGCGGGCCGCCGTCCACCCACGCCGCCGCGGAGTCCTCCCCCGCCCAGCTGGCTGCGTCGGGATCGCGACCGTCGACCGAGTTGGACCAGACGAGGTGGTGCACCACGTCGAGGGTGAGCTCGCCCCGGGGGCCGATCTCGTGCAGCGGGCGTACATCGACCGTGCCCGGAGAGCGCTCCGGGTCGGCGAGGAGTGCACTGGCGTCGCCGAGGCGGATGACGGTGCGGGTGCGCGAGCGCCACCGCGCCCCGAGCACGCCGACCAGCGCGGCCATCGCCTCGCCCGAAGCGAGCGTCTGCTCGTCGACCAGCACCTCCTCGGCCGGCCGCGCGCACCCCGCCCACGGTTCGGGCACATCGGCGCCGGGCAGGAGCACGATCGAGCGGCCGAGCGCGTCGGGCCCGGCGAGCTGCTCGGCGGGGCCGACGGTCGCCGATGTTGCCGGACGTGCCGCTAGGGCAGCGGGTGGTCGCGGCGCGGGTGGTCGCGGCGCGGCCGGTGCCGGGGCGCTCTCCTCGGGTGCGTCGTCGGCCGGTGAACCGCCGGTGCGCTCCCAGCACGCGCGAACCTCACCGGGGGTGGCGTGGGAGCCGCCGCAGTACGAGCAAGAGATGGCCATCGCCGCCCCATCCTGGCGTAAGGGTGTGCTATCGGGCGCGAGCGACCGTTACCTGCGGGAACCAGACGCCGGCACCCGTCGTCAGAGAGACATGAAGCGAACCTCCAAGTCCATCGCCGCGCTTGTTCCGCTGGTCGCCCTCCTCGCCGCTGCGTGCGGTGACGAGGCCGAGCCGAGCGCCAGCTCGGCAGTTCCGGTGCTCGACGGCCGTACGTTCCTCCTCAGCGAGACGGCCGGTTCGGTCGAGGGTGATCACACGCTCGTCGCCGGCAGCGTGGTGCGCCTCGCCTTCGCGGACGGAGCCGTGTCGGCCCAGGCCGGCTGCAACTCGATGGGTGGCGGCTACGCGCTTGACGGCGACGTGCTGCGCGTCGAGCAGCTCGCCCAGACGCAGATGGCCTGTGACGAGGCGCTGATGGACCAGGACGCCTGGCTCGCCGAGTTCTTGAGCGCGGCGCCGACGATCGGTGTGTCGGGCGACGAGCTGACGCTCACCGGCGAGGCCGACACGCTCGTGCTGGTCGACCGTGTGGTGGCCGATCCCGATCGCGCTCTGGAAGGCACGACGTGGACCGTCGACGGCCTCGTCTCCGCCGACGCGGTGTCGAGCGTGCCGACCGGCGTGGTCGCCACGATCCTGATCGAGGAAGGCAAGGTGCACGTCGTCGCCGGCTGCAACACCGGCAACGGCACGGTGGAGATCGACGAGGCCGCCGGCGTGCTCACCTTCGGGCCGATCGCGACCACGAAGATGATGTGCGACGAGGACCAGATGCTGGTCGAGCAGGCGGTGCTGGCGACGCTCGTCGGCGAGGTGGCTTACAAGATCGAGGCGGCCTCGCTGACGCTGACCAACGGTGACGCCGGGCTGAACCTGCGCACCGAGGAAGCGGCCTCCTGAAGCGCTGTTACCAGCGCGGCGCTAGTGGGCGCCGCGCTGGAAGGCGACGACGACGGCGGTCTTGGCCACGATGCGCAGATCGTGGAGCAGTGACCAGTTGTCGACGTAGTACAGGTCGAGGCGCTTGTACTCCTCGAACGTCGTCGCCGAGCGGCCCGACACCTGCCACATCCCGGTGATCCCGGGCAGCACCCGCAACCGGTCGAGGAGCTCGGGTGGCCACTCGGCCATCTCCGCGGGCAGTGCCGGACGCGGCCCGACGATGCTCATCTCGCCCTTCAGCACGTTCCAGAACTGGGGCAGTTCGTCGATCGACAGCTTGCGCAGCAGTCGGCCGACGCGGGTGATCCGGGGGTCGTTGGCCATCTTGAACAGCGGCCCGTCGAGCTCGTTCTGCTCCAGCAGGTCCTGCTTGCGCGCCTCGGCGTCGGCCACCATCGTGCGCAGCTTCAAGATGTCGAACGCCTCGCCGTCGCGTCCGACCCGCCGTTGGCGGAACAGCACCGGGCCACGCGAGTCGAGCTTGATCGCGATCGTCGCCACGGCCAGCACGGGTGAGGCGATGAGCAGGGCCACGCTCGAGACCGCCAAGTCGAACGCGCGCTTGGCGACGGCCCGCCAGCCGGAACGGATGGTCGGCTCGATGTACATGAGCGTGCGGCCGTCCACCGCCTGGGGCCGGAACCTGGTGATGTCGATGTCGCGCAGGCTGGACGACAGCGCCACGTGGAACCCCGCGTCGGTGAGCCGGCGGGTGAGCATGTTGAGCGTGTGCGGAGGCACCGACGCCGGCGAGATCAGCGCCCCGCTGGCATTGACCTCGGTCATCACCTCTTCGGCGTGCTCCAGCGCGCCGAGCACCATCACCCCGCCGCGCTGGCCGAAGTCCTGGTCGCCGACGAAGCCGACCACCTCGTAGCCGAGACCGGAATCACGCTGCAGGGTGTGCAGCAGCCCGATCGCGTTCGCGTCGGTGCCGATGATCACCACTCGGCGGCTGATGCGCCGCTGGCGGCGCAACCGGGTGAAGACCGCGCGAGCGATCTCGCGCTCGATGGCCAGCGCGACCACCCCGACGAGCAATACGGCGAGCACCCAGCCACGCGACAGGTTCGAGTACTGCAGAACGAACGCGATCGTCACCATCACGGCTACCGCGACCGCAGTCGACACGGTGAGCCGGCGGAACTCCTCACCGCGCCGATCGATCACGCGCGCGCGGTAGAGCTTGTTCGTGCCCAGCGCGACGAGCCACACCGGCACACCGATCATGGCGAGCGCGAGGTGCTCCATGCGCACATGACGAGGGACGGGCCGGAAGACGTCCTGCAGCACGAACGCAACTGCGAACACACCGACGATCGTCACCGCGTCGGCCAGCACGAGGCGTCGCTTCAGCGCCTTCGGAGACAGACGCCGGGATGCCGGGACCGACTCTTGGCGCGCGCGGACGGCCGCCGGTGCCGATTCCTTGTCACTCGTCGACGTCGGCGCAGCGGCCACCGCCGGCCCGGCCTTGTCTTCGGATTCCGTCAACTTCACGGCCCACCGCCCGTTCGTTTACTGGTGTAGCACGGGTATCGGCTGCGACGCCCAGTTCTTGAGGCGTTCTTGACGCTTGTCACACCTCAGGAGATATCGTCATCGAACCGTAAGAAATGACGCGACCGCGCCACATTGGGCCGGCCCGGTGTCCATACTGGGAAGCCATGCGCCTGCAACCGATGACAGCTGCTCCCCCCGGGGGAGACGAGGCGCTCAGCGCCGCCCAGGCCATGTCCCGGCCGCTCCTCGTCTTCCTCGTCGTGCTCGGCGGCTTCGTGCTGACCAGGCTGACGAGGGTCGGGCTGCGGCGCGTGATGCGCCACGTCGCCGACCGCAGCCTCGTGGCGCCCACTCGGTGGTGGCGTGTCCGCGTGCGCCGCGACGGCGGTGAGCCTGCCGACGTCGTCGAGCAGCGCCGGCGCCAGCGCGTCGATGCGGCGAGCCGCATGCTCAACCACCTGTTCTCGCTCGTCGTCTGGGTGGTGGTCTCGATCGCCGTCTTCCACGTGCTCGACCTCGACGCGGCCTTCTTCATCTCGAGCGCCGGGTTCCTCGGCGCCGGGCTGGCGATCGGCGGCCAGCACAAGGTCAACGACTACCTCACCGGGCTCTCCGTGCTGCTCGAGGACCGCTACGGCGTCGGCGACGAGATCGAGGTGGAGCTCGGCTGGCGCGAACCGGTGCGGGGTGTGGTCGAGCACATCGGCGCGGTCACGACGAGGCTGCGCGACGCGCGGAGCACCGTGCACATGCCCAACGCCACGCTTGCCAACGTCCGCAACCTCAGCCAGGAGCCGGCGCAGGCCCGACTCGAGGTGAAGCTGCCCGGCGAGGCCGAGTCGAACCTGAGAGCCGGTGCCGCGGCCGACGCGATGCGTGACGTCGCCGGCACCAAGCACCTCACCGGCGTGGTGTTCGTCGACGACATCGAGGCGATGGCGATGCAGGCCGGACAGGACGGGGGCCGAGTGGAGCTGAACGTGCGCACCGCACGACCGCTGAGCGACGACGAGCGCCAGCTGCTGGTGCGGCGTACCGAAGACCTGCTCGCCGCGCGCGACGCCTGACCGGGCGAGATCCGCGGCGGTGAGCTGCTAGCCGAGGTCGTTGCCGTACATGTGGCCGAGCGGGTCGCTGATCAGCTCCAGGCGCTCACCGTCGGGCCCGCGGAAGTACAGCGACGAGTCGTCGACGTGGGCGTACTCGACGCCGGCCTCGTCGAGGCGGGCCTTGGCTGCCTCCCACTGACCGCGCTCGATCGAGATCGCGAGGTGATGGTGGCCGCCGAGCACCTCTTGGTAAGGGCCGAGGTCGAGCCCGGGGAAGTCGAAGAAGGCGAGGCAGTTGCCGACGCCCAGGTCGAAGAAGAAGTGCGTCGAGCCGGCGTAGTCGCGGTTCTCGAACAGCTCGATCAGCGGGAAGCCGAGCAGGTCCTGGTAGAAGCGGATCGTCCGCTCTACGTCGCTCGACAGCAACGCCACGTGGTGCACGCCGCGGGCGCTCGATGCCGCCCGCTCCCCACGCGGCACCAGGTATCGGTTGCGCAGCTCGTCCCATTCGGCGGTTCGGTCCACAGTCTCTCCTTTCCGCCGATCCGGTCAGCCGACGACCGGGGGCACCATGTTGGCCATGTCGGCGTCGAGCCCGGCGAGCACGCGCTCGATGGTGGCCGCGCGCAGCTGGGTCTTGGTGGTGCTGTAGGCGCCGGAGCGGTACGAGCCGAGGTGGCGGGCCTCGCCGATCGAGTAGTCGACCAGCTCGTCGACGGGCACCACCTCGTCGAGGTAGCCGGCCTCGACCGCGCCGGCAGGCCCGTAGATCTCGGCCATCAGGGTCGCCCGGGCGAGGTGTTCGGGTGACAGCCGGTCGCGGGCGAGCTCCACCGCGTACACCGGCAAGGCCATCCCGATCGCGGTCTCGTTGAGCCCGATCTTGGCCGGCACGTCGGCGCCGATGCGCAGATCGCAGGCGAGCACGAAGAGGGCTCCGGCGGCAAGAGCGTGACCGGTGACGGCGACGACGGTCGGCTGGGGGTGGCCGTAGATGCGCATCAGCAGCTCGCCGCCGGCGTGCACGAGCCCGCGCGTCGCCTCTGCCCCGGCGGTCATCACCGAGAGGTCGAACCCTGCGCAGAGCTTGCCCTCGCGCCCGACGAAGCAGACCGCCGACGCCTCGCTCGCCGCGGTGTCCAACGCGGCGTGCAGGCGCAAGATGACGTCGTGGGACAGCGCGTTCGCCTTCTGGTCGTCGATTCGGACGACAGCCACGCCGTCGTCGATGCTCACCTGCACCGGCTCGCTCATGACTGCGAACCTAGTGGAGCATCGGTGCCTCAGCGGCCGGAGGCGGCGAGTGCCCCAGCCGGCGCGCTCGAGCCGCGCACGACGAGCTCGGGTCGGAAGAGGTACTCGCGCTGGGGCGTATGCGGGCCGGCGGCGCGCACCTGGTCGATCAAGAGGCGCGCCGCGAGCTCGGCCATCGCGCGCACCGGCTGGCGCACGGTGGTGAGCGGCGGATCGGTGAACGCCATCAGTGCCGTGTCGTCGAAGCCGACCACCGAGATGTCGGCGGGCACCGCCAGGCCGGTTTCGTTTGCCGCGCGCACGACGCCGAGCGCGATCAGGTCGCTCGCCGCCACCACCGCCGTCGCGCCGCTCCCGAGGAGCTGGGGCGCCACGGCGTGCCCGCCCTCCACCGAGAACACCGCGTCGACGGAGACGAGCGAGGGATCGACGCTCAGGCCGGCGTCGGACATCGCGGCGTGGAAGCCTTCGAGCTTGCGCTGCACGACGACGTAGCGCTGGGGCCCGGAGACGAAACCGATCCGCTCGTGGCCGAGGCTCGCCAGGTGCGCCACCGCCAGCCTCGACGCGTGGCGGTCGTCGCACGACACCGACGGGGCGTCGATGCCGGGATGGTGACCGTTCACGAGCACGATCGGCATGCCTCGCGCGAGCAGCTCGTGGTAGGAGCGCTGGTCGGCCGACATGTCGGCGTGCCGGCCGGAGACGAAGACGATTCCGGAAACGCCGCGTTCGGCGAGCATCTCCACGTAGTCGTCCTCGTCGACGCCTTCTTGGGTCGCGCAACCGAGCACCGCGGTGAAGCCGGCCGCCGCGAGGCGGTTCTCGATCGCCTGCGCGAGGGCGGGGAAGATCGGGTTGTCGAGCTCGGGCACGATCAGCCCGACCAGGCCTTCGGTATGGCGGACGCGATCGGGAGCCGCGAGCCCGAGCGCGCGCATCGCGTCGCCGACGGCCGAACGTGTGGGCGCCGAGACGCCGGGGCGGTCGTTCAGCACTCGGCTGACGGTGGCCTCGCTGACACCCGCGCGCTCCGCGATGTCGCGTAGCCGGATCCGTGCCATCGCCTGGACAAGGTAGGGGGTTTGCAGTCGGTTCTGCAAGAAGAGCCCGCAAATTTTCATCCGCTGCAAATTCCTTGCTACTGTGCGCTCATCTAACCGACCGTGGCGAGCCGCCCTCGCGCCTCGCCCGACAACCCTCACAGGGGGAGTACATGCGCACGCGCAAGACGGCGCTGGCGTTGCTAGCCGGGATCGCACTGATCGGTGCGGCCTGCGGCGGTGACGACAGCTCTACCGATACCGACGCTCCGAGCACCGACGCTCCGAGCACCGACGCCCCGAGCACCGATGCCCCGAGCACCGACGCTCCGAGCACCGACGCCCCGACCACGACCGAAGCTCCGCTGCCCGAGCGCGGCGACGCCGATCTCGTGATCTGGGCCGACGACACCCGAGTGCCGATCCTCACCCCGATCGCCGAGGAGTTCGGCGCGGCCGAGGGCCTGAAGGTGGTCGTGCAGGAAGTGCCGAGCCAGCGGATCCGCGACAACGTGTCCACCGCCGGGCCCGCCGGTGAAGGCCCCGACATCTACGTCGGCGCCCACGACTGGCTGGGCGAGCTCGTCGCGAACGGCGCAGTCGCGCCGCTCGAGCTCGGCGCTGCCGCCGACGAGTACCTCGACGTGGCGATCAACGCATTCACGTACGAAGGCCAGATCTACGGCCTGCCGTACGCGATCGAGAACATCGCCCTCATCCGCAACACAGACCTCGTTCCCGAGGCACCGGCCACGTGGGCCGAGCTCGAGGAGATCGCGCTCGGTCTCGTCGAGAGCGGCGACGCCGACATCCCCCTCGCCGTGCAGGGCACTCCTGACGCCAGCCCGTACCACTTCATGCCGCTCTTCACCGGCAGCGGTGGCTACCTGTTCGGCACGACGGACGCAGGCTTCGACACGAGCGACGTCGGACTCGACAGCGAGGGCGGGATCACCGCCGCGCAGAACATCGCCGGCTGGTTCGAGTCCGGGCTGCTGTCCAAGGACATCGACTACGGCGTGATGATCGACTCCTTCGGCTCCGGCCGGGCGCCGTTCGCGCTCACCGGCCCGTGGGCAGTCGCCCAGGCCGACAACGGCTTCGAGGCGATGGGCGTGCCCTTCGTGGTCGAGCCCGTTCCGCCGATCGAAGAGGGCATCACCCCGCAGGTGTTCGTCGGTGTGCAGGGCTTCATGCTGTCGCCGTACTCGGAGAACGCAGACCTCGCGAAGACGTTCGTCCTCGACTACCTGAACTCCGAAGAACTGCAGCTCGCGCTGTACGAGGTCGGGGCTCGCCCGCCGGCAATGGCCAGCGCGTTCGAGCAGGTTGCCGACGATCCGATCGTCGCCGGCTTCGGAGCTGCCGGCGAGGCCGGCATGCCGATGCCCGCCTTCCCGGTGATGTCGTTCGTGTTCACCACCTGGGGCGACGCTTACCAGCTCATCGCGAGCGGTACCGACCCCGAGCAGGCGATGACCGACGCCGCCACGGCGATCCGCGCCGAGATCGGCTGAACCGAGATGAGCGTGCAGGCGGATTCCCCGACGACCGACATGTCGTCGGGAGGCGCCAGCACGCCAGGATCCAGCGACCGGGGCCGGGGGGCATTCGCCCCCCGGCCCCGCTCGCATGGGAGCACGACCGGGCTCATCGTCAAAGTCGTGCTGCTGGCGCTGGCGAACGCACTCGTCATCTGGGCGTTGCCGACGATGCTCGACAAGCCCGACTACCCCTTTGCCGTGGCGTCGATCATCGCCATCGTCGTCATCGACATCGTCTACTTGAGCCCGCGCCGGTTCCTGCCGGCGAAGTACCTCGTACCGGGCACCATCTTCTTGCTGATCTTCGTCGTGTACCCGGTGCTGTACACGATCTACATCTCCACCACGAACTACGGCACCGGCAACAACATCTCGAAGGACCAGGCGATCGAGCAGATCGAGACGAAGTCGATCACCTCCGCCGAGGACGCAGTCCGCTACGAGCTGCAGATCCTCGCCGAGGGCTCCCCGACCGGCGAGATCGCCTTCTTGCTCACCGATCCCGACGGCAACTTCTTCCTCGGCACGCCAGAGGGCCTCACCCCCGTCGCCGCCGGCGACATCGTCGACGACGGCCGCAGGCTCACGATCGACGGTTACGTGGCTCTGAACCTCGGCCAGGCCCAGGATCGCGCCGCCGACATCACGGCGCTGCGCGTGCCCGCCGATGGCGGCGAGATCGACAACGACGGGTTCACGACCGCCTTCGTGAAGCTTCAGCGTCACGTCTACGACAGCGCGACCAACACCGTCACCGACACCGTCGACGGCACGGTGTACTCCGAGGACGCCGGCTACTTCGTGTCCGAGGAGGGCCGCCAACTCCTGCCCGGCTGGCGCACGTCGGTCGGCCTCGAGAACTACACCCGCTTGTTCACCGATCCCGACGTGCGCGGTCCGTTCGTGCGGGTCTTCGCCTGGACGGTGGTGTTCGCCGTGCTCTCGGTGCTCACCACGTTCGCGGTGGGGATGCTCCTGGCGATGGTGTTCCACAGCCCGCGGATGAAGGGCAAGCGCTTCTACCGGTCGCTGATCATCGTCCCCTACGCCCTGCCCAGCTTCATGACCGCGCTCGTCTGGCGCGGCATGTTCAACGAGCAGTTCGGGGTGATCAACCGCTGGCTCGGCACCAGCATCCCGTGGCTCACGGGCGACTGGATGCCGTACATCTCGATCCTCGTCGTGAACCTGTGGCTCGGCTACCCGTACATGTTCCTCGTCTGCACCGGTGCGCTCCAGGGCATCCCCACCGACTTGAACGAGGCCGCCTACGTCGACGGCGCGACCGGGGTCACCGCGTTCCGTCGGGTGACCTTCCCGCTGCTGCTCACCGCCGTCTCGCCGCTGCTCATCGCGAGCTTCGCCTTCAACTTCAACAACTTCAACCTGATCTACCTGCTGACCGAGGGCAAGCCGCCGATCTCGGGCCAGGTCGCGGGACGCACCGACATCCTCATCAGCTACACCTACAAGCTGGCGTTCGCCGGGGGGCGCGGTGCCGATTACGGCTTCGCGTCCGCAGTGTCGTTCGTGATCTTCCTGCTCGTCGCCGCGATCTCGGCATTCAGCTTCAGGTACACCAAGGCTCTCGAGGAGGTGCGCTGATGGCCACGCCGACCACGCCGATCACGCCTACGACGGCAACCACGACCGGCACGCCGGCCAAGACGCCGGGGCGCACTCCAGGGGCCAGCGGCACGCATCGCAGCCGCGCCCAGAACTTCGCCGACACGGGGTGGCGTCACCTGGTGGCGTGGCTCGCAGTCGCGTTCGCGCTGTTCCCGGTGCTCTGGGTGCTCTCGGCCGCGTTCGGGCCCGGCAACCTGAACAGCCAGCGGCTGATCCCGAACGAGATCAACCTCGACAACTTCCGCACGCTGATGACCGAGCCCGGCCACCCGCCGTTCTGGCGCTGGTTCCGCAACTCGATGGTGGTCGGCGTCATCACGGCGCTGGCGACGGTGTTCTTGTGCGCGCTCGCGGCATTCGCGTTTTCGCGCATGCGGTTCAAGGGACGCCGCCCGGGTCTGCTCGCGCTGCTGCTCGTGCAGATGTTCCCCAACCTGCTCGCCATCGTCGCCCTGTTCTTGTTCATGACCAGGGTGAAGACGATGTTCCCGGCGATCGGGCTCGGCACCACTTGGGGTTTGATCTTCATCTACCTGGGCGGCGCGCTCGGGGTGAACACGTTCTTGATGAAGGGCTTCTTCGACACCGTTCCCCAAGAGCTCGACGAGTCGGCCAAGGTCGACGGCGCGACGCACGCGCAGATCTTCTTCCGCATCGTGTTGCCGCTCGCCACTCCGGTGCTCGCGGTCATCGGTCTGCTCTCGTTCATCACCAGCCAGGCCGAGTTCCTGATCGCGGACGTGATCCTCGGGCAGCAGGAGGACCAGCGCACGCTCGCTGTCGGCCTGTCGCGGTACGTCCTCGCCGGCTTCGACAACCGCTGGGGTCCGTTCGCGGCCGGCGCGCTGATCGGCGCCATCCCCGTGGTGGTGTTGTTCTTGTTCCTGCAGCGCTTCATCGTGTCCGGCCTCACCGCGGGCGCGGTCAAGGGCTAGCGCACGGCGAGGCAGGGCAGGCAAGGACGCGCCATGGCGACGAAGCTGCTCGACGAGCCCCACCACGACGGGTCCTCCCGGTACGTCGGCACGCGCTCGCCCGCCTTGGGCGAGCGCGTGCCGGTGCGCCTGGTGGTGCCCGCCGCGAGCGAGGCCGAGCAGGTGCTGGTGCGCACCGTCGTCGACGGCGAGCCGGTCTGGGTGCGCGCCGAGCGCGTGCAAGGGTGGTCAGCAGGCGTCGGGCAGGTGCCTGGTCGGCAGGCCGAGCAGTGGTGGCAGGCCGAGGTGACGATGGCTCACCCGGTGATGCGCTACCGCTTCCTGTTGGTCGGCGGCCACGCCGTCTATCGCTTCGTCAATGCGGCGGGGGTGTGGGACCGCGATGTTCCCGACCGCGAGGACTTCGTGCTGAGCACCGCTTCACCGCCGCCGCAGTGGCTGGCCGGGACCGTGGCGTACCAGGTCTTCCCCGACCGCTTCGCGCGCCGTCGCGAGGACGCGCCGGGCGAGCCGTCGGCCGCGCCGGTGCCGTCGTGGGCGACGGCCACCGCATGGGACGAGCCGGTGCAGATCGAAGAGCAGCGCGCCGTGCACCAGCTCTACCGGGGCGACCTCGACGGCGTGCGTGAGCACCTCGACCACCTCGCCGACCTCGGCGTGAACCTGCTCTACCTCACCCCGTTCTTCCCCGCGCTCTCCAGCCATCGCTACAACGCCACCACCTTCGATCACGTCGACCCGCTGCTCGGCGGCGACGAGGCCCTGGCGCGCCTCGTCGCCGAGGCGCATGAGCGGGGGATCAAGGTGATCGGCGACCTGACCACCAACCACAGCGGCAGCCACCACGCCTGGTTCGAGGCCGCAGTCGCCGACGCGTCGTCGGCCGAGGCGGGCTTCTACTTCTTCGACGAGCACCCGCAGCGCTACGTGGCCTGGCAGGGCGTCGCCAGCCTGCCCAAGTTCGACCTGACGTCGACCGAGTTGCGTGAGCGCCTGGTGCGCGGGTCGCGCTCAGTGGTGCACCGCTGGCTCGACGAGCCGGTCGGGCTCGACGGTTGGCGGATCGACGTCGCGAACATGACCGGACGCCACGGCACCGTCGACGTGAACGCCGAGATCGCCGGCGAGATCCGAGCGACGATGCGCGCGGTGCGCCCCGACGCCTGGTTGCTCGCCGAGCACTGCCACGACGCGTCGGCCGACCTCGGCGGCGAGGGCTGGCACGGCACGATGGCGTACCAGTGGTTCACTCGGCCCGTGTGGTCGTGGCTGCAAGGGGCGCGGGGGATCCCGATGTTCCACGAGCCGCGTCCGCTGCCGCACATCACGGGTCGCACCATGGTCGACACGATGCGCTCGCTCGCCGCTGCGGTTCCATGGCCGGCCCGGGTGGCCAGCATGACCCTGCTCGACAGCCACGACACGGCCCGCTTCCGCACCGTCGCCGGATCGCGCGAGCGCCAGATCGTCGGCGTGGCGCTGCTCGCCACGATGCCCGGCGTGCCGATGGTGTTCGCCGGCGACGAGGTGGGGGTGGAGGGCTGCTGCATGAACGCCGCCCGCCAGCCGTTCCCCTGGGACGAGAACCGGTGGGACCGCCGGCTCCACGACGCCTATCGCCGGCTCCTCCATCTGCGTGCCGGCAGCCCGGCCCTGCAAGACGGCGGCCTGCGGTGGGTCGCCGCCACCGACGACGCGGTCACCTTCGTACGCGAACACCTCGACGAGCGCGTGCTCGTGCACGCTGCGCGCTCCGCGCACGAGCCCGTCGTGCTCGACGCCGGCGCGCTCGGCGTAGGCACATCGCCCGTCGACGCGCTGTTCGGCGACCACCAGCTCGTCGTGGGCGACGACGGCTGCGTCACCCTCCCCGCCGACGGCCCCGCCGCCCACGTCTGGCGCCTCCCCGCCCCATCTCCCCCCAAGTTCTCGGTCGGATTTGTGACACATAGCGCGACTCATCCGACCGAGAACGCGATCACGACCGACGACATGACCGACGACACGACCATCATTGACTCCACCGAAGGGGACTCTTCGCCATGGCAGACGTAGAACTGGAACAGCTGACCAAGGTCTACGAGAACGGCTTTCGCGCCGTCGACTCGCTCGATCTCCAAATCGCCGACGGCGAGTTCCTCGTGCTGGTCGGACCGTCGGGGTGCGGTAAGTCGACGGCGCTGCGGATGGTCGCCGGGTTGGAGGACATCTCCGAGGGCGAGCTACGCATCGGTGGCCAGCGGATGAACGAGCGCCCGTCGCGCGACCGTGACGTGGCGATGGTGTTCCAGAGCTACGCCCTGTATCCGCACATGACGGTGTACGACAACATCGCCTTCGGGCTCACGCTGCGCAAGATGCCCAAGCAGGAGATCGCCGAGCGGGTCGGGCGGGCGAGCCGCATGCTCGGTCTCGACGAGATGCTCGATCGCCGCCCGAAGGCGCTCTCGGGAGGTCAGCGCCAGCGTGTCGCGATGGGTCGGGCGATCGTGCGCAACCCGCAGGTGTTCTTGATGGACGAGCCGCTGTCGAACCTCGACGCCAAGCTGCGCGTGCAGATGCGTTCTGAGATCGCGAAGCTGCAGCAGGACATGGCGACGACCACCATCTACGTCACCCACGACCAGGTCGAGGCGATGACGATGGGCACTCGGGTGGCGGTGATGCGCAAGGGCGTGTTGCAGCAGGTGGCGCCCCCGCAGGTGCTGTACGACCATCCCGACAACCTCTTCGTGGCCGGCTTCATCGGCTCGCCGCCGATGAACCTCGTCACCGCCACCCTCGTGCGCGACGGCGACGGTCTGGCCGTGGCCGTCGGCGACCAGCAGTTGCGCATCGGTGAGCAGGTGATGGCTGCCCGCCCCAGCCTGGCCGGCTACGTCGATCGCCTGGTAGCGCTCGGCATCAGGCCCGAGGACATGGAGGACTCGGCGCTGGTCCCCACCCATCCGGCGGATCGGCGCCTGCGCACCAGGGTGCAGCTCACCGAGGCACTCGGGTCGTCACTCGTCGTGCACTTCAACATCGAGGCGCCGCGCGTCGAGTCGGAGGACTTGCGCGAGCTGACCACCGAAGACCTCGAGGCGTCGTTGCGGGCCCTCGAGGACTCCGGGACGGTCGGCATCGCCAGCCTCGGCCCGCGCAGCCAGGTGCGCGGCGGCGACCTGATCGAGCTCGCGGTCGACACCGAGCGCCTCCACCTGTTCGACCTGGAGACCGGTCTCGCGATCGTCTGAGTTCAGCGGGGGATCGCGCTGGCGTCGAGCACCTGGAACGTGGCCATGATCCGATCGAGCGCGTCGAGGTCGTAGGTGGTGACGGCGTTCACCTCGACGAAGAGCCCGAACTCGCCGCTCGGCGGGCCGGCCGCGATCCACACGTAGACGTTCCCGGTGTCGCTGCAGTCCGAGAAGTACTGGATCCGGCCCTGGTACCAGCCGTCGTCGTAGTCCTCGCGGCCGTCGTCGACGCAATCGCCGACGAAGCTCAGCACTCCGCCCGCATAGTCGTCGAGCCATTGATCGGGGTCCGCGAGCGGTTGGGGATCGGCCAGGAGCACGATCCCGGGCGTCTCCCACTCGTCGAAGAACCCTTGCAGGCTCGGTGCAGCAGCCAGACCCGTGCCCACCTCACTGCCGTCGTCCCGAGTGAGGGGGAAGTACGAGTCGACTTCGCTCCACTCCACCGGCACCTCCACCTGGATCGCGCCGTAGTCGTCGGTGACCGTCATGTACTCGGTGTAGGACTCGTACTCGCCGGGGTCGCCGATGAGCCCAGGCACGTCGCCGGTCACCTGGAAGGTCTGGATGACGCGGTCGAGGGCGTCCAAGTCCGCTGAGGTGACGATCTGCAAGTTCACGAGGATCTCGAACAGGCCGTCCACCTGCCCTGCGGCGATCGTGACGAACTCGGTCTCGGTGTCACCGCAGGCGCTGAACGTCTGGTACAGCCCGGTGTACAGCCCGTCGTCGTAGTCCTGGCGCTCACCCTCGGTGCACGCGTCGAGGAAGCCGAGGTTCTCCCTGTTCCAATCGAGCAGCAGCTCCGGGTCGAAGCTGCTGCCGTTCAACGCCCTGGCCGAGATCGCCATCCCCGGGGTGCCCCAGGTGTCGTTGAAGTCCACCAGGTTCGGTGCGGCCATGATCCCGGTGCCGTCCTCGTTGCCGTCGGCGTCGTTGAACGGGACGAAGGAATCGACGTCGCTCCAGTCGGCCGGCACTTCCACCTGCAAGACGCCGTAGTCGTCGGTGAGCAGCACGTAGTCGGTCTCGAACGACGACGATCCCGCCGCGCTCGGTTCGGCTCCGCCGGCGTCGTCGGGTGCGTCTGCGATCTCGTCGCCGAGGTCGTCGGCGACTTGGTCGGCGAAGGAGTACTGCAGCCCGAGTTCGTCGCCGTTGAACTCGCCGGTGAGGTACTCCTCGGTGGCGAAGCGCAGCACCTGCACGCTCAGCGGGTCGCTGGGTTGGTGCGACTGCAAGATGTCGCAGTAGTCCTTCATCGTGCCGTCGGTGCCCAAGGTGAGCCCTTCGATCTTGGTGATGATGTCGCCGCCCTCCAGACCGAGCTCACCCGCCGGCGAGCCGGTCTCCGCGGACTGCACCCACACCCCGTAGATGCCGTTGTCGGGATCGGCGACGGCAACGCCGTTGACACCGAGCGACAACACGTCTTCGCCCGCCGACAGCGCGTCGATGATCGGCAGCGCCACTTGTTCGGAGATCGCGAACTGCTGCTCGGAGGCACCCTCTATCGGTTCGTTGTAGGCGTAGTTGATGCCGACGACCTTGCCGTCTTGCGTGACCAGGGGCCCGCCGGAGCTGCCCGGGCGGATCCCGGCGTCGTGTTCGATCACCGAGTCCACCGACGCCCAGGTCATCTCCCCGCTGGCCCTGGTGTTGGCCACGATCCCGCTCGTCAACGCGTAGATCGTCTCCGGCGTGGGGTAGCCCGCCGCGTACACGTCGAGCCCGGCGCGGATCTCGCCGTCGTACCACTCGAGGTAGGGGAAGCCGTCGCCTTCGACGTCGATCACGGCCAGGTCGGAGCACTCCGACACGCCGAGCACCTGCGCGTTGCGGGGCTCGTCTTCTTCGCCGACGAACACCTCCAACGCGGCGACGCCGGTGACGACGTGGTTGTTGGTGACCGCGATCCCTGACGGGTCGACGAAGAACCCCGACCCGCCGCCCGAGTACTCGTATGCGCCGAACTCGGGATGCACCAGCCCGCCGCGGGTGTCGATGCGCACCATCGCCGACACCACGTCGTCCAGGCTCGACACCACCTCACCACCGCCGCCGCCATCTGTGGTGTCAGGGGTCGAATCGACGACAGCCACAGTCGTCGACGCACCGATCACACCACCGTCGTCACCACCACAACCCGTCGCCAACAACACCCCCACCGCCGCCAAACCCATACCGACGCAATGCCGCCCAGCCATCGCCGTCCTCCCCGATTCAGCTCCCGGCGTCGATCATGCACCGACCGATAGACGTTGTCGAGGGAGGTTCCCCGATCGAGGAACGTGCCGAGCCCGGTCGGGGTTCGAGCTGCGCGTGGTCAGCGTGCGGCGCGGCGGTTCGCGACGGCGATCCAGACGGCGGTCACGATCAGCGCGCCGACCAGCGATCCGATCAGCCCGCTCGGGCGGAGCGCGAGCCCGTCGCCGGCGAGCAGGCTGGCGAGCAGGCCACCGACGAACGAGCCACCGATGCCGGCGACGAGGGCCATCGTCCAGTCGACCTCTCGTCCTTGGCGTCCGAGGACGAGTTGGGCGAGCCAGCCGATGACCATGCCGGCGACGATGATCCCGAGAATGAGCATGGCCGCCGATGGTACCGGGGCAAGTCGCTCACTGAGGGATCGCGCTCAGGTCGAGCACCTGGAAGGTGGCGATGATCCGATCGAGCGCGTCGAGGTCGGAGGCGGCGACGGTGTTCACGCGCACGAAGAGGCTGAACTCCTGGCCGGACGGCTCGGCGACGATCCACACCACTCCGGCGTCGGTGCCTCCGCAGTTGGTGTAGGTCTGCGTCTTGCCCTGGTACCAGCCGTCGTCGTAGTCGGAACGGCCCGCGTCGTCGCAAGCGTCGACGTATGTGAGGTTCGCCGCCAGATCGTCGAGCCACAGGTCGGCGTCACCCATTGGCAAGGCCGAGGCGAGGAACGTCATCCCCGGCGCCTCCCACCCGTTCAAGAACGAGTCCAGGTTCGGTGAGGCGGCGACGCCCGTGCCCACGTCGCTGCCGTCGGGCCCAACGAGGGTGAGGCGGGAGTCGACGTCGCTCCATTCCACCGGCACCTCCACTTGAACCGCGCCGTAGTCGTCGGTGATCGTCACGTACTCGGTGTACGGGCCGTAGGCGTCGCCGGCGTCGCCGACAAGCCCGGGAACCTCGCCGACCACCTGGAAGGTCTGGATGACGCGGTCGAGGGCGTCGAGGTCGGCGGAGGTGACGATCTGCATCTGTACGAACACCTCGAACAGGGCGTCCGGCGGAGCCGCGGCGATCATCACGTACTCGGTCTCGGTGTCGCCGCACGCGCTGAACGTCTGGTACAGCCCGGTGTACAGCCCGTCGTCGTAGTCCTGGCGCTCACCCTCGGTGCACGCGTCGAGGAAGCTGTGCCTGTTCACATCGAGCGTCTCGGCCGGGTCGAAGTCGCGCCCGCTCATCGCCCAGGCCGCGATCTGTACCCCCGGCGTACCCCAGGTGTTGGTGAAGTCCTCCAGGTTCGGCGCCGCCGCGATCCCGGTGCCGTCCTCGTTGCCGTCGGCGTCGAGGAACGGGGCGAAGGTGTCGACGTCGTCCCATTCGGCGGGGGTCTCCACCTGCAGCGCGCCGGTGTCGTCGGTGAGCAGCACGTAGTCGGTGTAGGTCCCGACCGGATCTCCGGGATCCTCCCCACCGGTGTCGTCGGTGACGGTGTCGTCGGGTGCCTCTTCGATCTCGTCGCCGAGGTCTTCTTCGACTTGGTCGGCGAAGGAGTACTGCAGTTCGAGGGGGTCGCCGTTGAATTCGCCGGTGAGGTATTCCTCGGTGGCGAAGCGCAGGATCTGCACGCTGAGCGGGTCGCTTGGTTGGTGGGACTGCAAGATGTCGCAGTAGTCCTTCATCGTGCCGTCGGTGCCCAAGGTGAGCCCTTCGATCTTGGTGATGATGTCGCCGCCCTCGAGACCGAGCTCACCCGCGGGGGAGCCGGTTTCGGTGGACTGCACCCACACCCCGTAGATGCCGTTGTCGGGATCGGCGACGGCGACACCGTTGACACCGAGCGACAACACGTCTTCGCCCGCTGACAGCGCGTCGATGATCGGTAGTGCTTCTGTCTCGGAGATCGCGAACTGCTGCTCGGAGGCCCCTTCGACGGTTTCACCGCCGGCGTAGTTGATGCCCACGACCTTGCCGTCTTCGGTGACGAGGGGCCCGCCGGAGCTGCCCGGGCGGATCCCGGCGTCGTGTTCGATCACCGAGTCCACCGACGCCCAGGTCATCTCCCCGCTGGCTTTGGTGTTGGCCACGATCCCACTGGTCAACGCGTAGATGTTCTCCGGGTCGGGGTACCCGCGGCGTACACGTCGAGCCCGGCGCGGATCTCGCCGTCGTACCACTCCAGGTAGGGGAAGCCGTCGCCTTCGACGTCGATCACGGCCAGGTCGGAGCATTCCGACACGCCGAGCACCTGCGTGCGGGGCTCGTCTTCTTCGCCGACGTACACCTCCAACGCGGCGACGCCGGTGACGACGTGGTTGTTGGTGACCGCGATCCCTGACGGGTCGATGAAGAACCCCGACCCACCGCCGCCGGAGAACTCGAACGCGCCGATCTCGGGGTCGACGAGCGCGCCGCGGGTGTCGATGCGCACCGTGGCCGACAACACGTCGTCCAAGCTCGACACCGCCGCCCCACCACCGCCGCCGGTGGTGTCAGGAGCCGAATCGTCGACAGCCACAGTCGTCGACGCACCGATCACACCACCGTCGTCACCACCACAACCCCCCGCCAACAACACCCCCACCGCCACCAAACCCACGACCACACCACGCCGCTCCGCCATCGCCGTCCTCCCCGATCAGCAGATCCCGGGATCCATCATCCACCGGGGGGTATCGGTTGTCGAGAGCTGAGTCCCCTCGGATCAGGATTCGTCGCCGTTCGGCGGCACCGGCGGCAGGCCGACCGCGACCACTCGTTCTTCGGGGTCGGGCGCCTTCCACTCGCCGTCATGGTCGGGTGGCACCGGTGGCAGGCCGACCGCGACCTCGCGTTCGCCTTCGCCGTCTCCCCGCACTGGCTGGGCCTCTGCATCGGGCGTCTCGGCCACCTGGAGTCCGGCCGGCTCCTCGGCGTCGTTCTGCGCCGAGTTGGCGCCGGAAAGCTCGCCATCCTCTGCCGCAACGGGCGCCGTCGCGGCGGGCACTTCGGGCACGGCGGGCACAGGCTCCTCGGCCGGCGCGGTCGCGACGACTACCGGGGCGCGGCTCGAGTCGTGTACCTCGGCCGTGGTCGCACTGGTCGCGTTGCCCGCGCTGGTCTGGAGCGGAGCCGACAGCGGAGTCGACAGCGGAGTCGACAGCGGCGCCCGGCCCGGACGCAAGGGTGGCACGCCCGCGCGCGAAGGCGAGGCCGAGGCCGAGAGCGACGCCCCGCCGACGAGACCGATCACCGCGGCTCCGGCGACGAACATCGCGATCATCGTCCGGCGGTGCTGCTGGGTGACGCCCATCAATGCGCAGAGCTGCTCCACCACCTCCTCGCCCGGCAGGCACAAGAACGCGGCGAGCGCTTCCACGTCGTCGCGGCGCAGGGCCACCACCGGGTCGTGCTGCTGGCGGCGCACCTCACGCACCAGGCGCAGATAGGCGGTGAGCAGGGACACGTCGTCGATCGGGTCGAACCTCGTGCAGGAGGGGCCGACGGAGATGACGCCGGTGATGTCCACGTCCACGGCGCGCCGTCCGGACACCAACCCGTCGAGGTCCGCCTGGTAGACCGCGGCGAGCTCACGCACCAGGTCCTCGCCGAGGGGCAGCGCGCCGTGCTCTGCCGCCTTCAGCTCGTGCCGGCTGAGCGTGCTGCGCCGGGAAAGGGTGGAAAGGCTCAGTCCGCGGGCGCGTCGGGTGGCGGCGAGCAGCACCCCGAGGCGCGCCGCGAACGTCTCGTCGATCCAGCCCACCGCCGTCGCCATCGCGTCCGTTCCTTCCCGCCCTCAGGCCTGCACCGTGTCATCGGCACGGCCAGGGGTCGGGTTGAGCGGCTGCTCAGGCGGGGATCGCGGCGGCGTCGACCACCTGGAACGTGGCGATGATGCGCTCGAGGGCGTCCTCGTCTGCCGAGGTGATGGTCTGCACCTGCACCAGGATCGCGAACTCACCGCTCGACGGGCCGGCAGCGATCATGGCGAACCCCGCGCTGCCTCCGCAGTCGGAGTACCTCTGCATCCGGCCTTGGTACAAGCCGTCGTCGTAGTCCTCGCGCCCGTCGTCGGTGCAGGCTTCGGACCACCCGGACGCGATCGCGTCCAGCCAGGCGTCGGCGTCTGCCAGCTCGAACGCCTCGACGCTGATCTTCATGCCGGGCGTCTCCCACGTGTTGAAGTAGTCGTCCAGGTTCGGTGCAGCGGCGAGTCCGGTGCCGATGTCCTGGCCCTCTGCCCCCGTGAAGGGATAGAAGTCGTCGACGTCGGTCCAGCTCGCGGGCACCTCCACCTGCAGCGCACCTTCGGCGTCGGTGAGCATCACGTAGCCGGAGTCGTCGCTGGCCGTGTCGGTCGTGTCGTCGGTCGTGTCGCCGTCTCCGCCGCCACCTCCGCCGGCGACGTCGCCGACCACCTGGAACGTCTGCACGATGCGGTCGAGCGCGTCGAGGTCGGCGTCTGTCACCAGTTGCACGCGCACGAGCATCTCGAACTCGCCACCGGGCTGACCGGCTGAGATCAGCGCGTTCTGCGTGTCGGTTCCCGCGCAGCCGCTGAACAGCTGGTAGATGCCCGTGTACAGCCCGTCGTCGTAGTCCTGGCGGCCTTCGTCGACGCAGTTGTCGGTGATGAACGAGTAGTAGTCGGCGTTCGCGTCGAGCAGCGCCTCGGCGTCGAACTCGCGCCCGTCGAGCGGGCCGACCGAGATCGTCATGCCGGGGGCGTCCCAGGTGCCGACGAAGTCGTCCAAGTCGGGCGCGGCCCTGATCCCGGTGCCGACCTCGTTGCCGTTCGCGTCGTTCATCGGCCAGTAGGTGTCGACGTCGCTCCACTCGGTGGGGACCTCCACCTGCAGCGCGCCGGTGTCGTCGGTGAGCAGCACGTAGTCGGTGTACGCCGTGCCTTCGTCGACGGCGCCGTCGCCGAGGTCTTCTTCGACTTGGTCGGCGAAGGAGTACTGCAGTTCGAGGGGGTCGCCGTTGAATTCGCCGGTGAGGTATTCCTCGGTGGCAAAGCGCAGGATCTGCACGCTGAGCGGGTCGCTTGGTTGGTGGGACTGCAAGATGTCGCAGTAGTCCTTCATCGTGCCGTCGGTGCCCAAGGTGAGCCCTTCGATCTTGGTGATGATGTCGCCGCCCTCGAGACCGAGCTCACCCGCGGGGGAGCCGGTTTCGGTGGACTGCACCCACACCCCGTAGATGCCGTTGTCGGGATCGGCGACGGCGACACCGTTGACACCGAGCGACAACACGTCTTCGCCCGCTGACAGCGCGTCGATGATCGGTAGTGCTTCTGTCTCGGAGATCGCGAACTGCTGCTCGGAGGCGCCTTCGACGGTTTCACCGCCGGCGTAGTTGATGCCCACGACCTTGCCGTCTTCTGTGACCAGGGGCCCGCCGGAGCTGCCCGGGCGGATCCCGGCGTCGTGTTCGATCACCGAGTCCACCGACGCCCAGGTCATCTCCCCGCTGGCTTTGGTGTTGGCCACGATCCCACTGGTCAACGCGTAGATGTTCTCCGGGTCTGGGTACCCCGCGGCGTACACGTCGAGCCCGGCGCGGATCTCGCCGTCGTACCACTCCAGGTAGGGGAAGCCGTCGCCTTCGACGTCGATCACGGCCAGGTCGGAGCATTCCGACACGCCGAGCACCTGCGCGTTGCGGGGCTCGTCTTCTTCGCCGACGTACACCTCCAACGCGGCGACGCCGGTGACGACGTGGTTGTTGGTGACCGCGATCCCTGACGGGTCGATGAAGAACCCCGACCCGCCGCCGCCGGAGAACTCGAACGCGCCGATCTCGGGGTCGACGAGCGCGCCGCGGGTGTCGATGCGCACCGTGGCCGACAACACGTCGTCCAAGCTCGACACCGCCGCCCCACCACCGCCGCCGGTGGTGTCAGGGGTCGAATCGTCCACAGCCACAGTCGTCGACGCACCGATCACACCACCGTCGTCACCACCACAACCCCCCGCCAACAACACCCCCACCGCCACCAAACCCACGACCACACCACGCCGCCGCAACCCGCCCATCGCCGTCCTCCCCGATCTGTCGATAACCGCGCGCCAATGTTCGTCGCCGCCCTGCGCGTTGTCCAGCACTTGCGCCGCGGCGTCGGCGGGCGGCGCCAGGTACGGTCGCCCCGTGGAGCGCCCGAGCGTGACCGAGCTGGGTGACCAGCTACGCGCCTGGCTGAGCCGGGCGTGGGACCCGGAGCTGGCGTTGGTCGAGTGGCGCGAACGCCTTGTGGACGCGGGCTGGGGCGTGCCGTCGTGGCCCCGCCACCGCTACGGCCAAGAGCTGCCCGCCTGGGCCGACACGGTGGTTGCCGAAGCGCTGCGCGCGGCCGGTGTCGTCGGCATGCCGGTGAGCTCGGGCATGGGCCTCGCCGCGCCGACGATGCTCGCCCACGGCAGCGACGAACTGCTCGACCGGTTGCTGCGCCCGACGCTGACCGGCGCGGTCACCTGGTGCCAGCTGTTCAGCGAGCCCGGTGCCGGGTCGGACCTGGCCGGGCTCACCACGACGGCGGTCCGCGACGGCGACACCTGGGTGGTCAACGGGCAGAAGGTGTGGAACACCAGCGCCCACCACGCCGACTTCGGCCTGCTGCTCGCGCGCACCGACTGGGACGCGCGCAAGCACCGCGGCCTCGCCTACTTCGTGCTGCCGATGCAGCAGGCCGGTGTCGAGGTACGCCCTCTACGTCAGATGAACGGTTACTCCTCGTTCAACGAGGTGTTCCTCGCCGACGCGCACGTTCCGGCCGAGCTGATCATCGGTGCTCCCGGCGAGGGTTGGGCCGTGGCGCAGACGACGCTGATGCACGAGCGCGGCTTCGCGACGATGCGCCGCGAGCCGGACCGTCAGCTCGGCACTCGTGCCGGGCGGGCGTGGCGCGAAGCCGACGCCGAGGCCGCGGAGCAGTTCGCCGTCTACTCCTGGTACCCCCAGCGCGCCGGGCGCGCCGACCTGGCCCCGACGCGCGCCCGGGTGCACGGGCGCTCCGGCGACGCGGTCGTGCGCCAGCACCTGGCCGAGCTGTACACGCTCGCCCGTGTCGGCCAGTTCACCGCCGAGCGGGCGCGCGTCGCGCGAGCACTCGGTCGGCCGCCCGGGCCGGAGGGCTCGATCGGCAAGCTGGCGGCCAGCGCGTTGGCCCGGCGCGCGGCGGCGGTGCACGCCGAGATCGCCGGCGCGCACGCGATGTTGGCCGGGCCCGACTCGCCCGAGGGCGGCGTGGTCGCCGAGGTGCTCGTGTCGGTACCGGGCCAGTCGATCGCCGGCGGCACCGACGAGGTGCAGCGCAACATCCTCGGTGAGCGCGTGCTCGGGCTGCCCCACGAACCCTCGCCCGAGCGTGAGCTGCCCTTCCGCGACGTCCCCCGCAACCCGACGCGCTGAGCGCCTCAGACCGTTCGCGCGGGAGGCTCTGGCCGGGTCCGGCGGGTGAGCACCGCCTCGGCGGTGAGCACCGCTACCACCGCCAGAGCCGTCAGCGCGAAGAGCGTCAGGGTTCCGGCCAGCGACTCGAGCAGGCGAGGCTTCACGAGCATCGTGATCGCGAGGGCCACCATCAGCGAGCCGCTGACGAGCTGGAGCACCTGGCCGTGGCGCTCCTGCAGCTTGGTCGCCCGCAGCGTGACCACGGCGACCGAGAACACGATCAGCTCGTCCAGAAGGAAGACCGTCAAGTAGAGGGTGAAGGCCAGCGCGACCGCTGCGGGCGCCAGGTCTCGCGCGGCCACGAGGTCGGCCCAGAGCAGCGGCAGCCCGGCGGTGCATGGCGTCTCCAGCAACGACACCCCCACGGCGAGGGCCACCGTGGCGCCGAGCACCGCCGGCAGCGAGCGGTCGGTGCGGGCGAGCGATCGCATGCGCTGGTACAGCCCCGGCTTCCGCGCGGAGGGGATCGTCACCGACGGCCCGCGGTGGGTGAGGTGCTCCTTCAGGTGCAGCACGCCGAAGACGAGCGCGATCGCGGCCACACCGAGGCGCACCCAACCCAGCTCGCCGGCATGGTCGAGCACGGTGTAGGCGCCGAACATGTACAGCCCGTAGAGCGCGGATGTGACGAGCAGGAACACCGTGCCGACGGCCAGCACCCGCTGGCGAGACCCGCCGTGGAGCACGAGCGCGAGCAACATCGTCAGCACCCACAGCGAGCACGGGTTCACGCCGTCGACGAAGCCGATCAGCGCGGTGGCGAGCACCAGGGACCTGTCGCCGACGTCCACCGACCCGATGCCGGGCACGTCGACGGTGGTACGTGCTTCCTGCACGGGTTCTCGACCGGCCGTCAGTGCAGCGACGGCCGCCTCGATCTGGGCGGCGACGGTGGAGTCGAAGCCCACCCACACCAGGTCGCCGAGCACGGTCGTCGGCACCGAGCGGGCCTCGAAGTTGTGGGCGGCTGCCACCGAGCGGAACAGCTCGAGGTTGGTGTCGTCGTTCCACACCTCGTAAGCGGCCACCTCCAGCAGCGGCTCCCGTGCCTGGAGCTCGCCCAAGAACGTGAGCTCACGCGCGCAGTACGGGCAGCCCTCCCCGTAGAACACCACCAACTCCACCGTCGCCGGCTCGGGCTCGGGCTCGGCGCCGGTGGCGAGGACGGGGGAGAGCACGCCGAGCAAGGCGGCAAGGGCCATCGACACCGACATCTGGCGGCCTCCGTCAACGAGCATCGCCGATCGGCGTCGGGCGGGGCAGGGCCATCGGTCCTGGCGCAATGCTGACCGCCGACCGCGGTCGCGGCGGGTGCCGCGGAGCACAATGAGAGCCATGACGGACAACACCCAGAGCTACGGCAAGGGGGTGCAGGACCAGCTCGTGCCCCTCGCCCGTGAGCTGCGTCACGCCATCCCCGACGTGATGAAGTCCTTCGCCGACCTCCACGGCTCGGTGCTTGCCGACGGTGCGCTGTCGACGAAGGAGAAGGAGCTGATCGCGCTCGCGATCTCGGTGAGCCAGCGCTGCGACGGTTGCATCGCCTCACACGCCCGCGGCGCGGCGCGCCGGGGAGCGACCGAGGCCGAGGTGTCCGAGGCGATCGGGGTGGCGATCCTGATGACCGGCGGACCGGCCACGGTGTACGGCCCGCGGGCCCTCGCCGCCTACCGCGACTTCGCCGAAGCGGCGGCGGCGCCGGCCTGAGCGCCCCGCCCGCCCGCGATCGAGCGGGCGAATCCCTGGTACACCGCGATCAGGTCGAGCATCGACATCCGGTTCGCCACGTTCGGCTCCCACAGGGTCATCGCCAGGGTGGTGATCGCCCATGCCGCCTCGCCCACGTCGGCGACGGCGAACTCACCCGTCGCCCGGCCGTCTTCGATGACGCCTTCCACGAGGCCGCGCAGCTCAGCGCGCTTCTCTTCGATCAGTTTCCTGTCTGGCGGCGCGAGGCGCGTGTACTCGCGCCAGGCGACGGTGCTGGCGAGCTGCGCGAACTCGTCGTGCAGGGTCGACGCGATGAGCGTGCCGACGATCTCGTCGAGGCGCTCGGGCGGCGTCGGCCCTGCATCGGCCAGGCGCCGGTCGATGCGGGCGAGGATGACGTCGTAGGACTCCTCGATGAACTCACGCAGCAGGTCGAGCTTGGAGGGGAAGTGGTGGTACAGCGCCGCGGCGCTCACCCCGGCGCGCGCTGCCATGTCGCGGGTGGACGCGCCCTCGTAGCCGTTCTCGCCGATCACCACCACCGCGGCGCGCATGATGGCCGCCTTGCCCGGTCGTTCACGCCGAGGCCCGGGCTCCTCGGCGGTGGTCACCGGGCGACTGTAGCCCCCGTACGCATCTGAACGATCGCTCAGTTAGTGTCCGGCGGTGGACTTCGAGCTGCCTGCCGACCTGGTCGCCTACCTGTCCGAGCTGGACGAGTTCATCGAGCGGGAGATCCGCCCGCTCGAGCGACAAGACGACAACATCCGCTTCTTCGACCACCGTCGCGAGGACGCCCGCACCGACTGGGAGCGCGGTGGACTGCCGAACGAGGAGTGGGAGCTGTTGCTGTACGAGGCCCGCCGCCGGGCCGACGCCGCCGGGCACTACCGGTACCCGTTCCCGAAGGAGTACGGCGGGCGCGAGGGCACCAACCTCGGCATGGCGGTGATCCGCGAGCACCTCGCGCGGAAGGGCCTCGGCCTGCACAACGACTTGCAGAACGAGCACTCGATCGTCGGCAACAACGTCGGCCTGCTGCTGATGCTGCACTACGGCACCGACCAGCAGAAGGCCGACTGGGTCGACGACCTGGCCGAGGGCCGCCGCGGGTTCGCGTTCGGCATCACCGAGCCGCGCCACGGCTCCGACGCCACCCACATGGAGACCGTCGCCGTGCGTGACGGCGACGAGTGGGTGATCAACGGCGAGAAGACGTGGAACACCGGCATCCATCGCGCGCAGTACGACATGATCATGGCCCGCACCGCCGGCGAAGCCGGCGACGCCATGGGCATCACCGCGTTCCTCGTGCCGACGGACGCCCCGGGTTTCGAGGTGCTCGAGTACCTGTGGACGTTCAACATGCCGACCGACCACGCCCACATCCGCCTCACCGACGTGCGCGTGCCGCACTCGGCGATCTTCGGCGGCGAGGGCACCGGGCTCCAGGTGGTGCAGCACTTCTTCAACGAGAACCGCATCCGCCAGGCGGCGTCCAGCCTCGGCGCAGCGCAGTTCTGCATCGACCGCTCGGTGGAGTACGCGAAGGAGCGCAAGCCGTTCGGCAAGGCGCTGTCGACGAACCAGGCGATCCAGTTCCCCCTCGTCGAGCTGCACACCCAGGCCGAGATGCTGCGCGCTCTCGTCCACAAGACGGCGTGGTCGATGGACCGCTACGGCGCGTTCTCGCAGTCCGACCGGGTGTCGATGTGCAACTACTTCGCGAACCGGTTGTGCTGCGACGCCGCCGACCGGGCGATGCAGGTGCACGGCGGCCTCGGCTACTCGCGCCACATGCCCTTCGAGCACATCTACCGCCACCATCGCCGCTACCGGATCACGGAAGGCTCCGAGGAGATCCAGATGCGCCGGGTGGCCGGCTACATGTTCGGCTTCATGAGCCAGCGCGCGCCGAAGGGCGTCACCGCGTAGCCGGCCCACCGGCAGCTACCGTCGGCGGCGGTGTCAGCTCGACGGGCAGGTCGCAGTGGCTGGGTGATGGCCCGCGCGGTCGTCTGCACGGTCGTGTTCGCGGTCGTGTTCGCGGTCGTGTTCGCTGTCGTGTTCGCGACGGCCGCCCCGGTCTCGCCGGCGCTCGCCGCGGCCGGCGGCGACCCGGTGAAGCCGGAGGCTCCCGGCACCAACGACCGGGCCGGGGGTGACCCGGGCGCCTTCCCCGCAGCCGGCTCTGGCGGTGGCGGTGGCGGTGTCACCTCTTACATCGTCGGCGGTTCGCCGACACCGGGCGCGATGGGCGACGTCGTGGTGCGCATCGTCGCCGGCGACTTCGAGTGCAGCGGCACGCTCGTGGCCGCCCGCTACGTGCTGACCGCGGCCCACTGCATAGACGACCGCGCCGTCGTCTTCGCCGGTTCCACCCAGGTGAGCGGCCAGCGCAGCCTCGGCCTGGCGAGCGGCACCGCTCATCCGCTGTTCGACGGCGAGTCCTCGCTGCGCTACGACGTCGGGCTCTACCGCCTGGACGCACCGCACCCCTACGCCGGGCGGGAGATCCCCCTCGCCGGGTACGGCGACACCTGGGCCAGCGCGCCGGGCGCCGAGGTGACCGTGCTCGGGTGGGGCTACACCACCCCGGGCGACCGCTTCTCGGCGTCGAGCATCCTGCTGCAGGGCACCGCCACCGTGCTGGCCACTCCCGAGTGCACCGCGCTCGACCTTGACGACGGCTGGTTCTTCGATGCGCCGTCCACGCTCTGCACCCACTCCGAGACGATGTCGCCCTGCCACGGTGATTCGGGCGGGCCGCTGCTCGCCACGCAGGGAACGGTCACGGTGCAGGTCGGCGTCGTCAGCTACGGGCCTTCCAAGGGGAGCTGCGAGTCGTACTCGGCCGCGGCGTCGGTGCCGGCGGTGCTCGCCTGGCTGCGGGCGGCGATGTCCGAGCCGCGCCCGGACGTCACCCCGTTGCGCGTCTACGGCCGGGACCGCTACGAGACCGCAGCCGCGGTGGCGGGCACCTGGCCGCGCAGTGCCGAGGTGTTCGTCGCCACCGGGGCCGACTTCCCCGACTCGCTCGCCGCGGGCGCCGCCGCCGCCAGCGCGAATGCTCCGCTGCTGCTCGTCAAGGCCGGCGGCCTGCCGCTGGCCACCCGCATCGCGCTGGCGCGGCTCGGCCCCCGCACCGTGTACCTGGCCGGAGGCACGGCCGCGGTGAGTGACGCGGTGGCCGAGCAGATCCGGGGGCTGACCGGGGCCGAGGTAGTGCGCCTCGGCGGGGCCAGCCGCTACGAGACCGCCGCCGCGCTCACCGGTTTCGCCTGGCCGGGGTCCTCCGGCACCAGGGTGTGGGTGGCAGGTGGCGACACGTTCGCCGACGCGCTCGTCGCCAGCACCGCCGCCGCGGTGTACGGCGAGCCGTTCGTGCTCGTCGACACGTCAGGGGGATCGCTCGGTGCAGCCACTGCCGCAGCGCTGGCGCGCCTCGACCCGGCCGAGATCGCCCTCGTCGGCGCGCCGGGCACGGTCGACGACCAGGTCGCGGCTGCCCTCGCCGGGTTCGCCCCCGTCGTGGCCTTCGACGCGCCCGACGTCACCCAGCGCTCGGTGGACGTGTGGGCGGGCCTTCGCGCCTCGGCCATCGTCGGCCTGGCGACGGTGGCGAACTTCCCCGACGCGCTGGCCGCCGGGCCGTGGTCGGCGTTGCGGCCGAGGTCGCCACTGGTGCTCGTGCCGCCTGCGTGCGTGCCGCCGGGCGCGGCCGCCCTGGTGGAGCGCCTCGGTTCGACCCTCGCGGTGCTGTTCGGCGGCCCCGCCGCGCTCCATCCGGTGCTCGACACCTTGGCGGACTGCTGAGATCCGTGCCTCCCGACGCGCCACTTGTGGCCGCTTCGCCACGGAGCGTGTGTGCGCTGACGTGCGTCGATGTTTGATCCGGGACCCGCCAGACCGTAAAGTCTCCCGCGACTTGGCGCTGCCGTGTCACAAAACGCGTGTCACTGCAGTTCCTAGCCAACGAGGTGTGTTGTCGGCCCCGCCGGTCCGCACGCTCAGAACACGGTGTCCGGGGGTAACCGGGCTCCGGACATCACCGAACATGAGCACAGGAGGCTCTCAACCTTGATGAACCGACGTAAGACAAAGGGGGTTCGCTTCGGAGCCGGCTTGATCGCCGTCGCTCTGGCAGCGGGCCTCCCCGTAGCCGCCAACAACGCGGGCGCCATCAGCCGGGTCGAAGTCGACTTCACCACGGCTGCCGGCATCAACCGTTACG
Source organism: Actinomycetota bacterium (assembly GCA_016700055.1). Lineage (NCBI taxonomy): Bacteria > Bacillati > Actinomycetota > Actinomycetota bacterium. Next base: position 1,394,355 of record CP064997.1, on the reverse strand, counting down.
ACACCGCTGCCAAGCTGGCTCTCGCCACCTTCGCGGCGGGCAGCCGTGACGCGATCGTGCTCGCTCGCGGCGACGACTTCGCCGACGCTCTCGCCGGCAACGCGCTGGCCGGTGCGGTAGACGGCCCCGTGGTGTTGACCCGCCCCGACGCACTGCCTGAGCAGACGATCGCGGCGATCAACGCGCTGAAGAAGGCCGACGGCAGCACCAAGGTGTACATCCTCGGTGGCCTCGGCGCGATCAGCCAGGGCGTGCGTGATGCAGTTGCGGCCCTCGGCGTCACTGTCAGCGACGTCGACGACTTCAACGGTCGTGACCGCTACCTGACGGCGATCAAGATCGCCGACTACATGGATGCCAACCTCACCATCGGCACCACGCCGACCGGCACCAAGACGATCTTCCTCACCACCGGCCAGAACTTCGCCGATGCCGTGGCCATTGGCCCCGGCGCCTACCACGGCAAGTTCCCGGTGCTGTTGACCCCGTCTGACCCGCCCGCGAACGACCCCCTCACCGACGAGTTGATCGACACCATCCGTGCGCTCGACATCGACTCGGTGATCATCCTCGGTGGCGAGAACGCGGTTTCGGCCGCGATCCAGACCGAGCTCGAAGAAGAGTTCGAGCCGGCCACCAAGGTCGACCGCATCGGTGGTGAGCGTCGTGAGAACACCGCGGCGATGATCGCCGATTGGGAAGCCGACGTGCTCGCGTTCAACCTGCAGACCGTCCTGCTCTCGCGCAAGGACGATTTCGCAGACGCGCTGGCCGGTGGCCCGTTCGGTGGCGAGATGAAGGCCCCGATCCTGCTCACCGACACCAACGTGCTGTCGGAAGCGACCGAGGACTGGCTCGACGAGAACGACAACGTGATCCGCAAGATCATCCGCCTCGGCGGTGACGCGGCCATCACGCGGGCGACTCTCGACGCGGCCCAGGCTGCCGCGCAGACCGACGACTCCCACGAGTTGGGTGCCGAGACCGATGCCCCCGAGCTGCAGTACGTGCGTCTCGTAGCAGATCCCGCCGAGGTCGACTCGTCGAACCTGCTCGAGTTCGTGTTCGACCAGCCGGTCGAGGGCACCGACATCTTCGCCAATGCGTTCGGTAGCTTCCGGGCTTACTGGAACACCTGCAGCGGAACCCGTTACGTCGACGTCGACGAAGACGGCGTCCCCGGCAACGACGACGACGACGACGGTGTCGACGGTCCTGACCCGCAGATTCCCGTCCCCACCGGCGGCGTCAGCGACTGGGACGGCCCGTTGGCCGTCGCCATCCGCGGCAACGGCAACGTCGTGCGGGCCCGCTTCCCGCAGTCGGTCGAGGGCTACACCCGGGCCACGGTGCGCTTCGGCGTGGTGCAGAACGAGTTCGGCGTCGACAACATCGAAGGCGCCTACCCGATCCGTCCCACCCAGTGCCCGCCGGTTGTGGTGCAGCCCGAGACGGCGCTGCCGCGCCTGATCGACACCTCCAACTGGTCTGACGCAGGTACCTACCTGGGCCAGAACCGGGTCTCGGTGGACTTCACGTTCGAGGTCCCCGGTGTCGTCCAGGCTGTCGACTCCGACTACCCGACGTGGCTGCTCGGCACCATCTTGCCGATCGCTGATCCGCTCGATGCCAACTCCTTTGCGAACTCTGCCGACCTGGCCTCGCAGTTCTGGCTGGTAGGCGAGCAGAGCTCGATGTGGCAGGGCACGAGCATCTCGATCATCGGTACCGGCCCGGCCGTTTGGCCAGGGGTCGACTCGGTGAACCTGCCTGACGGGACCGACGATGTCTACACGGTGCGGATCTTCTTCACCGGCGACACCGTCGAAGTGAGCGAGCCGGCACTGCGCCGGGGCGTGGTCTTCGACCGCAACCGCCTCGACACCACCGGCGTGTTCACGCCTCCTGGGCTCCTGCTGGTGCAGGCTGCCGACTACACGCAGGCCGCCGGGATCACCGTTGACCCCGACCTGCAGAGGGTCACCTACATGGGCAAGCTCGGCGCCACCATCGTCGACGTGGTCAGGTTCGAGTTCGACGAGGCAGTCAGCTCGGCGTTCTTGGTCCCGTCCCGCTTCGCGGTGTACGACGAGTTCCTCCGCATCAACCGGCCGAGCTCGGTGCTGATCGTTTCCGGCACCGGCAGCCGCGTGGTGGAGGCCCGTTACAACCTCAGCCTCAGCGGTGTCGACCAGATCGACTCCGTCCCGCTGCTCGGCCGCTTGGCCGGTGGCTTCGTAGACGACGACGCCGTTCGTGGCACCGACACCTTCGGTGGCGTGAACGACGGCTACAACCGTCGTGACGAGGTCGGCATCTCGTTCTCCCTGGTCCAGGGCGGAACGTCACCCGGCGCCGTCATCCCGGCCGGCTACACCTGGTTCCCCGACCTGCTCTACGTCGCACGTACGCAGGACTCGGTGACGGGCAACTACCGCATCTCCTACATCTTCGATGCAGGTGTGTGCAACGTTGGCCGGGTGTGGTTCGACTTGTATGACCACAACGGGACGCGGACCGAGCGCAACGTCGCCACCGGTCTGCTGCCTGCCTTCAACCCGAACATCCCCGGACATTCGGGCTGCAACGGCAACATCATCACCTTCGACGGTGGTTTCGGTGGCATCTTCAACAACGACTCGATCGTCAACGCCAAGGTTGGCGGCGTCGAGACCGTTGATTGGTTCCGCCCGAACATCGCCCAGTACTCGGTCACCGAGGGCTCGGCCATCGTCAATAGCCTCGACCCGCGGTTCCCCGAGGGTTGGGAAGTCGTCGAAGCCCAGCCTGGGCTCTGACCTGAACTACTAACGCCCTCTCGTTCGAGGGTGTGCATCCGGGGCCCCGATCCTGTCCGCAGGATCGGGGCCCCGCCGCGTCTCCACCCCCACCGCGGCTTTCAAACCGCGGCTTTCAAACCGCGGCTTTCGCGCCAATGTGTCAACCAAGCCGCGTAGCCGCAGGTTCGTTGACACATTGGCGCGATACCTGCGGTTCTTGAGGCGGTTTCGAAGGGTCGGTCGCCTCGGGGGGTCCGCTCGTCTGGGGGGACCGCTCGCTTGGGGGTCGGCTCGGCCTTGGGGGTCGGCTCGGCCTTGGGGCGGCATCGGTAGGCTCGCCGGGTGCTTCGCACGTGGCGCTTGCTGCGCACCTACCTCGACAACGGCACGCGCCGGCTGACCACGCTCGGGGTGGTCAGCCTCGTCGCCGGGGTGTTCGAGGCGCTGGCGTTGGTGCTGGCGGTGCAGGTGGCCGTCGGCCTCGCCCGTGACGGCGCCGACAGCGAGGTCGACCTGCCGCTCGGGCTCGGCGCGCTTAGCGGCGGTGGCGCCCTTGCCGTGGCCCTCGGCGCCACCGTCGTCGTGATCGGGCTCCACTCCGTGGCCGCCGCGCAGGCCGCCCGCATGACCGCCGACGTGCTGCGGGCGGCGCGCTCACGCATCCTCGTCGCCTATGCCGGCGCCTCGTGGTCACGCCAGGCGGCCGAACGCGAGGGCACGCTGCAAGAGTCCGCCAGCGCGCTTGCGCAGAAGTCGGCCAACCTCGTCAACTGGCTCAGCTCGGCGATCGCCGCGCTCGTCGGGGTGGTCGCGCTGCTCGCCGTCGCGTTCTTGGTCGACCCGGTGGCCGCGGCGGTCGTGGTGGGCATCGGCGTCGTCATCGCCCTCGCCCTGCGCCCCCTCGCCCGGGCCACGAGGCGGCGGGCAGCGCAGTTCGTCGACGGGTCGGCCGCGTTCTCAGAAGAGGTCAGCCAGCTCGGCTCGACGGCGATGGAGCTGAAGGTGTTCGGCGTGCTCGACACCGAGATCGACCGGCTCGAGGTGCTGAACGAGCGTTCCAGCCGGCTGCTCGAACGCCTCCGGCGCGCCGGGCGCACCAACGCGTTCATCTTCAAGGACCTGGCCATCTTGTTGCTCGTCGCCTGCGTGGGGCTGCTCTACCTGGCGGGGGCCGACGAGCTGTCCGGCATCGGCACCGTCGCGGTGCTGGTCATCCGTGCCGTCGCCTACGCGCAGCAGGGCCAGAGCGCGCTACAGGGCGTGGTCGAAGAGGGACCCAACCTCGACCTGCTCACCGAACGCATCGAGTCGTTGATCGGTTCCGGCGAGCGCTTCGGCAACGTCGCCGTCGAGGCGGTCCACGAGATCGAGCTGGCCCACGTCACGTACCGCTACGCCGACGGCCCACCGGCTGTGCACGACATCACCTTGACCGTCGGGCGGGGCGAGGCGCTCGGCATCATCGGCCCCTCGGGCGGCGGCAAGTCGACGCTCGTGCAGCTGCTGCTGCGGCTGCGCACGCCCGGCGACGGCACGATCACGGTTTCCGGCGTACCCATCTCCGAGATCAGCCAGGAATCGTGGCACCGCCTGGTGGCGCTCGTGCCCCAGGATCCGCACCTGTCCGAGGGCACCATCGCCGACAACGTCCGCTTCCACCGCCCGTGGATCACCGACGCCGCCGTCCACGAAGCGGCCGCGGCGGCCCACGTGGCCGACGACATCGACCAGCTGCCGCTCGGCTTCGCCACCCGCCTCGGTCCGCGGGGCAGCGGGCTCTCCGGTGGGCAGCGCCAGCGTGTGGCCATCGCCCGCGCGCTGGCCGGCGAGCCGCAACTGCTCGTGCTCGACGAGCCGACCAGCGCGCTCGACCCACGCTCGGAGGCCGAGCTGCAGCGCACCATCGCCGAGCTGAAGGGCCGAGTGACGATGGTGATCGTCGCCCACCGCATGTCGACGCTCGCTTCGTGCGACAGGGTGCTCGCGCTCTCCGGCGGGCAAGTGCGCGCGCTCGGCAGCCTCGACGAGGCGGTGCGCACCGTCGACTTCGTGCAGGCGGAGGGGCTCACCGGGTGACGCCCACTGACGTCGCCCGGGCGGCGGTGGTGATCCCCACCCTCGACGAAGCCGCCCACCTGCCTGCGCTGCTGGCCGAGTTGCGCGCCGACGACGGCGGTCGGGTGGGCTCGATCTGGGTCGCCGACGGGGGCAGCACCGACGCCACCGTCGCCCTGGCGCACGAGGCTGCCCGCGCCGACGAGCGGGTGCGGGTGCTCGCCAATCCGGGGCGCACCCAGGCCCGGGCGATGAACCTGGCCGCGGCCCACATCCGGGCGATGCCCGAGCCTCCGGAGTACTTGGTGCGGATGGACGCCCACAGCACCTACCCCGCCGGCTACGCGAGTCGGGTGGTAGAGGCGCTCGAGCGCACCGGCGCGGCGAGCGTGGTGGTGCCGATGACCACCCTCGGCGGCGGGCCGTGGCAGGAGGCCGGCCGGGTGATCTTCAACTCGTTCGTCGGCACCGGCGGCAGCCCGCACCGCACGGGCGGCGACGGCTGGGTCGACCACGGCCACCACGCCGGCTTCCGGCGGACGGTGTTCGACGAGCTCGGGGGCTACGACGAGTCCTTCCGCGCGAACGAGGACGCCGAGTACGACGCGCGGGTGGTGGCGAGCGGGGGTCGCATCTACCTGGCCGGCGAGCTGGCCGTCGGCTACCGCCCCCGCCCGACGCTCGCCGCGTCGTGGCGCCAGTTCCGTGGCTACGGCACGGGGCGGGCGCAGACCCTGCTCAAACACCGTCGCCGGATTCAGGCGCGCCAGCTCGCACCGGTGCTCGTCACCGCCGTAGTCGCCTTGTCGACGGCGATCGCCGTGCTTCGCCGAAGCGCCCGGTGGCTGGCCGTGCCCGCTGCATACGTGGCGGCAGTCGCCGGAGCGGTCGCCACGGTGGCCGTGCGCCCCGGGGAGACGGGATCATCCGACGGCGCGAAGCGGCGCGAATCGCCCGGCGCGCTCGCGCGGGCGGTGGTGCTCGCCGTCACCGTGCACATCGCGTACGGGCTCGGGTACTTGCACGAGCTCGTCCGCCGCGGGCTCGGCCAGCGGCGTAGCGCCCGTAGCGGGCCGGGCGGTAGCTCCTGATGCACCGGCGGGCGAACCTGTTCCTCGCCGCCGCGCCGCGCAGCGGTTCCACCCAGCTCGTGAGTTGGATCGGCCAGCACCCCGACGTCGGCGTGCCGGCGATCAAGGAGCCGAACCACTTCTCCGCGCAGGACTTCGACCCCGGCTACGTCGCCGCCACCCACCTGAACGACGTCGACCCCGCTGAGTACGCGGCCCGCGGTCGCACCACCTCCCATCAGTTCGCCGTCTTCCGCGACGCGGCCGACTACGACTACCTGTACACCTCGCTAGGCCAGCGATGGCTCGTCGACGCGTCTACCAGCTACCTCGCCAGCCCAGGCGCCCCGGCGCGGATCGAGGCCGAGGTGGTCGGCCCGCGGCGCGCGGTGGTGGTGCTGCGCGAGCCGGTGGGGCGGGCGATCTCGCACCACGGTCTCGCGCTGCGCACGGGGCGCAGCCGCGGCACCCTCGCCGACGAGTTGGCCCGCGAACAGGCGGGCCTCGTCCCGCCCGAGGCTCGCTACCTGCTCACCCCGAGCCGCTACGCGGACGCGCTGGAGCGATGGTGGTCGGTGATCGGGCGCGACGACGTTCGTGTGCTCACGTTCGAGCGCCTCGTCGCGGAGCCCGCAGTGGTGCTGGCCGAGCTGTTCGACTGGCTCGGGCTGGAACCCGTCGACGTCGAGCTGCACCGCCCCGAAGCCCGCAACCAGTCGGTGCGCCCACGGTTCGGACGGTTGAACGAAGTGATGCTGCGCAGCGGGACGAAGACGGCGCTGCGCCGGGTGGTGCCGGTCGGGCTGAAGCGCCGGTTGAAGCGCGTCTACTTCGCCCCCCGCCCCGAGCCGATCGCGACGCCGGCCGAGCGCGATCTGCTCGACGAGCTGTTGCGCGACGACCGCGAGGCCACGATGCAACTCGTGCCCGAGGCGAGGCAGTGGTGGACTCCCAGTTGAACGCCGACGCGCCGCGGGAGAGCCGGCGGCCGGCCCTCGCCGTGGTCCACGGCGACCTCGCCGCGGGCGGCGGGGCCGAGCTGTACGCGCGGCGCATCGTCGACGCATGCGGGGCGAACGGGTTCGACGTGCGCGTGGTCGACATCGACACCGTCGTCGACAGCTGGGCATCGTCGGCACGGGCGCGCCGGATGCTGCGCCGGATGCTGGCGCCGTTGCGGCGCCTCGAGGTGCTCACGTACGCGCTGGTGCTGCGCCACGTACGGCGCCACGGCGTGCCCGGCGAGGTGGCCGTGTTCAGCTACGGCGAGTGCGGCGAGGTGCCCGTGGCGCACATGCGGGTGATGCACGCGCCGGCGATGTTCGACACGTCGGCCGCGGCGCTCTCGTTCCTCGGCGTCGACGTCGAGCACAGTGGGCGCCTCGCCGTGCGACGGGCGTACGTGCGGCTGGCGTCGTGGTTGGCCGGCGGGGAGCCGAGCCGGGTCGGCGCGCGTTGCGTGCTGACCGTCGTCAATTCGGCCTGGACAGCGGCCGAGCTGGCTCAACTGACGGCCGGGGGCACGTTCGACGCCCCCGTGATGGTGGTCCACCCGCCGGTCGAGCCGATCACGCCGGTCACGACCGTCGACGAGTGCCCTCGCGACCCTCACCTGGTGGTGGCCATCGGCCGGCTGGTGCCGAACAAGCGCTTCGCCGAGGCGATCGACGTCGTCCAGCGCGTGCGCGCCGACGGGCACGACCTGCGCCTCGTCGTCGCCGGGCGAGGCGGCACTCGCCACACCCGCGAGCTGCTGCGCCTCGCCTCACGCACGGATGGCGTCGAAGTGCGTCCCGACCTCGACGCGGCCGAGCTCGCCGCGCTCGTGAGCCGGGCGAGCATCGGGCTGCACATGTACCGGATGGAGCACTTCGGCATCGCGGTCGCCGAGATGATCCTGGCGGGTGTCGTCCCCCTCGTCTACGACGGCGGCGGTGTGCGTGAGCTCGTCACCGCCCCCGACTGCCGCTTCGTCGACCGCGACGACGCGGTGCGCCGTCTCGGCGCGCTGGTCGAGATGTCGCCCGAGGAGCGCTCGATGCTGGTCCGCCAGCTGCAGGTCGGCCCGGCGTTGCAGGCCGCGCTGCACTTCGATGCCGAGTTCGCCGCCGCGCTCGCCCACCTCCCCCGCTGAACGCCGGGCGCGCTGCCCGGGCGGCGGCGGCCCGGGCGCCCAACCGGAAGTGCGATATCTGGTGACACACGGGTGTCCTGACATATCGCACTTCCAGGCCCCGGCGCGCCCGGCGACAGGGGGGTCAGAACTCGTAGCCGAAGCGCTCGATGTCGGCGCGATAGCGCTCGGCCACCAGGTTGCGCCCGGTGGCGGTGTAGTACTCGCGGTAGTCGGCGTGGGCGCGGGTGTTCTTCTTCGGCAGCGCGGCGGCGAGCTCGATGCCGAGGCGCTCGCCGAGCCGGGGCAGCTCGCCGGCCAGGTCTTCGAGGCGGATCACCTCGTCGACCAGCTCGTGGCCGTTGCCGTCGCCGACGAACGCGCCGACGCTGTAGCTGCCGTACATCCGGTAGCGGTTGCCCTTGGTGCCCGCGCCGGGGCCGTCGGGCTGCGTGCTCGCCACCCAGCGCTCGAAATCGCGCGGAGTGCGGCCGAGTCGGCGCTCCCAGCGGAACCGCCGCGACAGCAGCAGGTGCTCGTACAGCGACACCAGCCGCGCCCACGGGTTGCGGGTGACCGCGAAGCGGTAGTACTGCTCGAACGGCCAGCCGCGCTCGACGAACAGGGCACGGGCCTCGACCGGGCGCATGTGGTCGTAGAACGGCTGCTCAGCGGTGGTCTTGTTGAAGTGGACGGTCGGCACCTCGGAGTAGGGGTGCAGCAGCGTCCGCATGCTGTTGGAGCCCGTCTTCGGCATCGCGAAGAACGCGAAGCGACGCTCGTGCGAGATCTCCATGACCGGCGAGGCTAGCGACGCCGGGTTACCATGCCCCGTCGCTTCCCTCGTCCTTTCCCCGGTCCAGGCCGCCGCGCGGCCGCCGACGCTCGGCGCGCGATCAGAACGCCTACTCGTGCCGCTCGTCGCGCTTTCCCTCTGGATGCCGGCGCTGTCGCTGCCGGTCAGCCGGCGATTCGTGCAGCTGAGCGACGTCGTCGGGCTCATCGCCGCGTTCGTGCTGATCCCCCGACTGGCGAACCTGCGCACCTGGCAGCTCGCCCCCGTCTGGCTGATGTACCTGTCGTGGGCGTGGGCGCTGCTCGCCGGCCCGGGCGGTGAACGCAGCCTCGACGTGGCGATCTTCTACGCCACGTTGCTGGGGCCGTTCCTGCTGCTCTTCGCCCTCGGCCTCGGCACGAGTGAGGGGATCACCGGCTTCATGCGCTGGTTCGCGATCGGCGGGCTGTTGAACTGCGCCGTCGCCGCGGTGCAGGGGGTGCTCGGCAGCGCCGCGCTCGACCTGCGCAACAACACCAACTTCAGCCTCCCGCCCCAGCTCCAGCGGGTCTACGGGCTGTTCCCGGAGGCGTCGGGGCTCTCGATCATGCTGCAGGTGCTCGTCGCCTTGCTGATCGCGAACGAGCTCACCGCGAACCCGGCCCGCCTCGCGCCGCTGCTGCGCCGGCCACTGATCGTGGCCGCCGTCGTCTGCCTCGGGCTCACCCGGTCGTCGTCGGTGTTCGTCACGTTGCCCCTGCTCGTCGTCCTCGCCGTGGTCAAAGCGCCGACCAGGCCGAGCCGCAAGCTGCTGGCGACGGTGGTCGCGCTCGCCGTGGTGCCGCTCCTCGCCGCGGTCTACGTGTCCGGCGCCTACGGGCAGCGGATCGAGCAGGGGTCGGGCTTCCGCAGCGCCGCCGGGCGGTATTCGACGGTGTCGGCGGCGGTCGACGCGGCCCTGCGTGACCCGATCGCCGGGGTCGGCCTGGGCGAGAACACCCAGGTCACTGCGGCTGCCGCGCTGCGCGCCCAGGGGCTTGGCACCGGCGCGATCCAGGTGTCGGACGGGATCAACTCGGTGACCGCCACCCGGCTGTACGAGGAGGGCATCTTCGCCTTCGCCGGCACCGCGCTGGCGCTCTACGGTCTGGCGCGTCTGCTGGCCAGGCGCCTTGGCCCCCTCGACCACCTGATGTTCGTCGTGCTCGCCGGCTCGTTCCTGGCCGCCACGGTGGTGTCTGGCTACCGGGGCTTCTATTTCACCTGGTTGTGGTACCTGACGCCGGTCGCCGTCGGATGGGTGGCGCGCCGGCCCGCCGTTGCCGCTTGAGCGTCCCTCTGCTGCGCCGAGCAGCCCGGTAGCGTGGCGGCCCGATGAGACGTGCATCGGCGCTGGCCCTCCCGATCGTGGTCGTCGTGGCGGGTGTGGCCGGAGCCGCCGCCGCGGGCCGGCCCGCCTCGCCGTCGCCGGCGCGCGTCGATCTCACCGTGGCCCCCGTGGCCACCGACCAGCCCGCCGAGACGACCTCGCCGGAGTCCACGACGCCGTCGACGGACAGCTCCGCTCCGACGGACAGCTCCGATCCGACGGACTCGTCGGACCCACCGGCCACCGACGCGCCCGATTCCACCGCCGCGCCCACCACCGAGACGCCGACCACCGTCGTCACCACCACCACCGCGCCCACCGTCGACCGCGCCCTCGTGCGCCTCGTGGTCGCCAACGGCACTCGCCAGGGTGGCCTCGCCAACGACACCGCGGCCTTGCTGCGGGCGGTCGGCTTCGTCGACACCATCGCCGTCGACGCCCTCGCCGACCGGCCCGTGTCGTCCATCTACTTCGCCCCCGGCTTCGAGGAAGCGGGGCTGCTCCTTGCCGACGACCTCGGCATCCGCCTCTCCCGGGTGGAGCCGCTGCCCTTCGAACCCCTCGTCGCCCCGCCCACCACGGGCGACGTGATCGTCGTGCTCGGCACCGATTGGGTGCCCTGAGCCATGCGCTCGACGACGACTAGGGTCCCCCGGGCGATGACGGCGACCGAGGGCACCGAGCGCGAGCGAACGCTGCGCGACTACTGGTACGAGGTGTTGCGGCGCAAGTGGCTGGTCGTCGCCGCAGTGCTCGCCGCCCTGCTCGGCGCCGGTGTGCTCGTGTTCTTGCAGGACCCGATCTATCGCGCAGAGGCCCAGATGCTGGTGCGGGCGATGCCGTCGGACACCGTGTTCAACAACCAGACGATCTCCGCCCAGAGTGCCGAGCGTCTGCTGCAGACCGAGATCCAGGTGCTGGAGAGCGACCTCGTGCGCGATCGGGTGCGCGAAGACCTCTCGCTCACCGTCTCCCCGCCCCGGGTGCGCGGCCGTGCGGTATCGGGCACCGACGTGGTCGAGGTGGTGGTGCGCAGCGGCGACCCGGAGACCGCCCGCGTCGTCGCCGACGCCTACGTGCAGGCCTACATCGACGTGCGCCGCGAGCAGAACGTGTCGAGCATGCTCGACGCCAGTGCCGAGGTGCAGCGCAAGATCACCGAGCTGCAGGGCCAGATCGACCAGATCGACGCCGACATCGCCGCCGCGGGCACCGAGGACATCTCCGCCCTCGAGGAGCAGCGCCGGGTGCTGATCGACCAGCAGGCGCTCTTCGCCCAGCGCCTCGACCAGCTGCAAGTCGACGCGTCGCTGCAGACCGGCAGCGCGCAGCTGGTCAAACGGGCCGAGCTGCCCAAGGACCCGGTCGAGCCCCAGCCCTGGCGCACCCTCGCCATCGCCGGGTTCCTCGGGCTGCTGATCGGTGTCGCCGCCGCGCTGATCGTCGGCCTGATCGACGACTCGCTCGACACGTCAGAAGAGCTCGAGGAGCAGACCGGTCTGCCGGTGCTCGCCGTCGTGCCCGTCGACACCCCGCCCGACAACCGCCCCGTCGCCGTCAGCCGCCCCGGCGACCTCGCCGTCGAGAGCTACCGCACGCTGCGCACCAACGTGAAGTTCATGGGCGTCGACAGGCCGCTGCGGGTGCTGCAGGTGACAAGCGCGCTGCCCGCCGAGGGCAAGACCACCACCGCGTCCAACCTGGCTGTTGTGCTCGCCCAGATGGGCCAGTCGGTGCTGCTGATCGACGCCGACCTGCGCCGGCCGCGCCTGCACGAGGTGTTCGGCGTGCCGCGCTCGCCGGGGCTGACCAACGTGTTGCTCGGCGAGCCGTTCGAGATGGTCCCGAACCTGATCGCCGAGGATCTGACGCTCGTCACCTCCGGCGCCGTGCCCCCGAACCCGAGCGAACTGCTGAGCGGGGCGCGCATCGCCGAACTGCTCGCCACCGTCGCCGACAAGTACGACGTGGTGGTGCTCGACTCCGCCCCCGTACTGCCGGTCTCCGACGCGCTGGCGCTGTCGGCGACCGTCGACGGCGTGCTGGTGGTCACCGAGGCCGGGCGGACGACGAAGAAGAACGTGGCCGGCGCGCTCGAGCAGCTGCAACGGGTCGAGGCGCCGGTGATCGGGCTGGTGCTGAACCGGGCGGTCAGCTCCAAGCGCGAGCAGCGTGGTTATCCGTACGGCTACGCGTACACCGCGTCGGCCGGCGACTGACTCCTCCCGGCTGGGGAGGCCGGCGGTCAGTGCGTGTGGTGGATCCGCAGCACCGCGAACGGGGTGCGCAGCACCAGCACCAGGTCACGCCAGAACGACCACGTCTCCACGTACTGGCGGTCGAGGGCGAGGCGGCTCTCGTAATCGTTCTTGGAGCGGCCCTGCACCTGCCACAGCCCCGTGATCCCCGGCTTCATCTCGGTGTAGACGTCGCGGTCGAGCGGGCGGCGGTGCTCGAACTCGAGCTCTTCGATCGGGCGTACTCCGACCAGGCTCATGTTGCCGCGGATGACGTTCAAGAGCTGCGGTAGCTCGTCGAGGCTGGTCTTGCGCAGCATCCGCCCGATCGGGGTGATCCGCGGATCGTCGGCGGGCAGCTTGAAGCCGTGGGTGGTGTAGCGGGCGCAGGACGCCGCGTCGGCGAGCACCTCTTCAGCCGTGCCGTCGCGCATCGTGCGGAACTTGAGCAGCACGAACGTCTGGCCGCCGCGGCCGACCCGCACGTGGCGGAACAGCACCGGGCCGGGGCTGGAGAGCTTGACCAGCACTGCGATCAGGATCCAGAGCGGGCTGGTGAGGATCACCGTCAGCAGCCCGACGACGATGTCGAACGCCCGCTTGGCGGCGAGATGCGATGCCGGGGCCGGCTGAACCCGGACCGCGGTGGTGGAGACGTAGCTCATGTCGGGGGTGAGGGGAGTGGTGCTCGCAGGCGCTGCCATTGAACCACATCATCGGCACAAACCCCCTGCTTCCTCACCCCTTGTAATGAATCGGCTACCGAGAGTGCTGCATCGCTGCCGATGGTGCTTGCCAGCAGGTGCATAATGCGATTGCCGAGGGACTTCCCCTCGGGCTCGACGGAAAGGCGTGGCGAGATGAAGAAGTTCTTGGCGGCGCTGGTGGTGGTAGCCACCATCGGCATGTTCAGCGCAGGCACGGCAACGGCGGCACCGGTGACCCTCAAGTACCGCGACGCTGCCTACATGGACGACTTCGGCGGTCAGCGCACCCAGACGCGGGGGTCGGAGCTGGGCGGCGCCGTGTCCGGTGAGTGGCAGTGGGTAGTGAACGGGGTTATGCCGGGCAATCCGCTGATGACGCTGACGTGGCTGAGCGCAATCGACTACGGCAACGGCGACGCTATGGTGCTGTCTGGCACCGGCACGATCAACATGAACACGCTCGTGTTCACCGGCACCGAGACGGTGATCTTCGGGATCGGCCGATACGCGGGGGCGACGGGCACGTTGAACCTGCGTGGCCGGTACTTGTTCTCCAGCTTGAGGTTCACGTCCTCGGGCGACATCACCATCGACGACGGCACCGGCCCCTGACGCGGCCTGAAAAGCGCAGCTTGCGCGCCAATCTGTCAACGAAACGACGCCTGCCGCAGGTTCCGCACCAGATTGGCGCGGAACCTGCGGTTCTGGGCCGGAGGGCGGCCTGAACCTTCGGTTTGCGGCCTGGCGGACGGGCTGGACGGGGCGAGCGGGCTGTGCCGTCGGGGCCAGGGGGACCTGCAATACTGCCCCTTGCCGAGGGCGACTCGGTATGGCAGAAGGGGATACGAGATGCGCAGACTTCTGGCGGCAGTGATGGTGGTGCTCACCATCGGCATGTTCAGCGCAGGCACGGCCACGGCGGCACCGGTGACCCTCAAGTACCGCGATGTTGCCTACATCGACATGTCCGGCGGTGAGCGCACCCAGACGCGCGGGTCTGAGCTGGGCGGCGCCTTGTCCGGTGACTGGCAGTGGGGAGTGAACGGGGCTACCGGGGGCGCTCCGGTGCTGACGCTGACGTGGATGAGCGAGATCGACTACGGCAACGGCGACGCTCTGCTGCTGTCTGGCACCGGCACGATCAACACGAACACGCTCGTGTTCACCGGCACCGAGACGGTGGTCGACGGGATCGGCCGGTACGCGGGGGCGACGGGCACGTTGAACGTGCGTGGCCGGTACTTGTTCACCAGCTTGAGGTTCACGTCCTCGGGCGACATCACCATCGACGACGGCACCGGCCCCTGACGGGGCCCGAAAACCGCGGCTTGAAAGCGCGGCTTGCGCGCCAATCTGTCAACGAAACGACGCCTGCCGCAGGTTCCGCACCAGATTGGCGCGGAACCTGCGGTTCTTGGGGCTGGCGGACGAGCCGAGCAGGCGGGCCGAGCGGACGGGCCGCGCGGATGGGCTGGCGGTCTTGGGGCCGAGCCGACGGGCGGATGAGCCCCGCCGTCGGGGCCAGGGAGACCTGCAATACTGCTCGTCGCCGAGGGGGACTCGGGATGGCAAGAGGGGATACGTGATGCGCAGACTTCTGGCGGCGGTGATGGTGGTGCTCACCATCGGCATGTTCAACGCAGGTACGGCCACGGCTGCGCCGGTCACCCTGCAGTACCGCGATGCGGGCGTCGTCGACGCGTTCACGCTCGCCGGCACCCGTGTGCAGACGCGGGGCTCCGAGGTTGGCGGCAACTTGTCGGGCAAGTTGATCTTCCAGGCGATCGGAAGCGGCGGCAATCCGCTCGTCCAGCTGCAGTGGCTCGCCGTCATCGACTACGGCAACGGCGACGTCTTGGAGCTCGAAGGCGTCGGCACGCTCAACCTGAACACCGGCAGGCTCAACGGCACCGAGACGGTGGTCGGTGGATCCGGCCGCTACGCCGGAGCGACGGGGGAGTTGAACGTGCGCGGTCGCCTCATCGACTTCGAGCTGCGCACGGCCTCCACCGGCAACCTCACCTACGGCGCTTCAGGCTGAATCTGACTGGTTAGCGATCCCGCTCACAGGGGTAACTCACGTCGACAACGCAGGCCGTAGATGACCTGTGCCGGTGGCAGTCGCCGCCGTCGATGAGAGGGAGAGTTGGATGCGCAAGTACTTGGTGTTGCTCGCGGCGGTCTTCGCCGTCGGTCTGTTCCAGGTGGCCCCGGCCAATGCCGCACATGTGGTGCTCCAGTACCGCGACACGGGCTACATCGTGGCCTCCGAAGACGACGGTACGCGCACACAGACGCGCTCCGAGGTCGGCGGCAACAGAACGGCCGAGTGGGACTTCGACCGGACGATCACGATAACGGGGTCGTCGTTGAGCCTCACCTGGACGAGCGTGGTCGACTACGGCAACGGCGACGTGCTGGTGCTCGACGGCGAGGCCACCGGCAACGCGATGACCGGCGTGTTCACCGGCACCGAGACGATCGTCAGCGGCACCGGACGCTTCGAGGGTGTCACCGGCGTGCTCGGAGTACGGGGCCGGTACAACGGCTTCGACATCCGGATGACCACCGCCGGCAAGATCACCTATCCCCACGCTCCGATCTGAGCCGCCGGCCGCCTACCGCCTGCCGACCCGTCGTCGGGCCAGGCGTCGGGGCGGTCAGCGGGCGGCGCTGTCAGCGGGGCGGGAGGACGGCGTCGACCAGCGCCAGCTCGATCTTGTCGAGGCGCTTGGAGATCTCGCGCTGAACCTTCCACCGCTGCTTGGTAGGTAGCGGACCGGCCACCGCGACGGCCCGGCGCAGGTCGGCCTCGGCCTGCGCGAGCTCGGCGGCAAGCGTCGGGTTGGTGGTGGCCAGCTCAGGGATCACCGCGGCCAGGGAGTCGAGGCGGCGCAGCATCGCCCGCAACCCGAAGCGCGGGTTGAGCGACAGCCGGGAAGGGCTGGGCAGGCCGACCATCTGGGCCTGGTCACGACGACGCTGCGCCCAGCGGCGTACGGTCGAGGACGCCTCGCCGAGCTGGCGACGCACGTCCTCGTTCTGCAACAGCTTGAACAGGCCGATCCCGATCGCCCCGACCGCTTTCGCCGAGCCGAACGGGCGGATGAATCGCATCGCCACGGCCCCAACGGTAGAGCCTCTACACCCCCGATCGGACCGTTCGAGGGCTGCCGTATCCCCTCGGGCCACCGCGTTTGCCGCTTGCGCATCATGCCCGATCACCAGGCGAGGCTCTGTGTCCGGCCAGATCTCCTCGAGCTGACTACCCTCGTGTGCGAGTTCGACGGACACATGAGGGCGGGACATGTCTGATCTTCCTCCACCGGAACCGAAACCACTAGCGCCACCGGCGCCGCCTGAGTATCTGCGCGTGGGAGCGCCGTGGCAGACCGAGTCGGCGTCGCCTCCCTCGGCCGCGACCGAGTTGCTGTACGCGGTCATCGCTGGCGCCGCCGCTGCGCTGGGGGTGGTGCTGCCGTGGGTGAAGGTCACTGCTCCCTTCCTCGGGTCCGTATCGATTGCCGGGCTGGACACCGACGACGGGAAGCTCGTCGGTCTGCTCGCAGTGATAGCGACTGCTCTGTTCGCTGATGTGCGATGGAGGAATCAGCGCAAGCGCGGTCAGGTGCTCGGTGCATGGATCACTGCCGGGGCCGGCGCCGCTATCGCGATATACGACTGGGCGACAGTGAACGACGCTGTGTCTGGTGTGAACGACGACGGGGTCGGTCTCGCCACCGTCGGCGTTGGCCTCTACCTGTCAGCGGGTGGTCTAGTCGTGGCTGCGGTGGCCGGGTTCTTCGCGTGGCGGAAGATGAAGAGGCCGGCAGCCGCCTGATCAGATGTCGCGCTGGCGGGCGACGGCGATGATGATGGTGAGCTTGTCGGCGAGCTGCTTGGCCATTTCGAGGGCTACCGTTTCGCCTCGGGCCGCCGCGTTTGCCGCTTGCGCATCGGCCCGCGACGCCCCTCTAGCTCAACTGGCAGAGCAGCGGACTTTTAATCCGTTGGTTCAGGGTTCGAGCCCCTGGGGGGGCACCGCCGTTCCAGCACCGCGGGTCAGCGGGCGAGCAGCTCGTCGAGAGCGAGCTCGGCCGGCGTGGGTTCGTCGGTGTCGATCCCGGCGCCGTCGAGGCGACCGAGGAACGTGATCGCCACCTCGCCGGCCTCGACCGCGCCGCCGTCGGTGTCGATCGGCAGGTCGACGGCGTCGCCCCACGACATCTTCACGTTGTAGCGGCCCTCGTAGCCCGCCATCGGCTCGCGCTCCGCCGACGCCATCGTGCGCGGCGGGACGGTGCCGACCTCGGCCCGGCGCCAGCCCTTCATCTCCTCGATCGCCAGGTTGGGGACGTTGACGTTGACGACGACGGCCTCGGCGGGCAGGTCGGCGACGAGCCCGCCGACCACCGCCGCGGCGACGGTGGCGGCCGAATCCCACTTCTGGTTGGCGATCATCTCGTCCCACCCCTGGCCCTCGACGCCGAACCCCTCCACCGCTTGGCTGATCGCCACGCCGCTGATCCCGCTGTTGCGGGCGGTGAGCGCGGCGCCGACCGTGCCGGAGTGGTACACGCTGCGCCCGACGTTGGCCCCGGGGTTGATGCCGGACACGACGAGGTCGAACCTCGGCCCGAACAGCCCGAGCCGGGCGAACATCACGCACAGCGCGGGTGGCCCGGTGACGGCCCACGACTCGTCGATCCCCTCGACGGTGGCCTCGTGCAGTTCCGGGTGGATCAGGTGCAGCGCGCCGAACGCGGCGCTGGCCCCCGAGTACTCCCGATCGGGGGCGACCACCACCACCTCGCCGTAGGGCCGCATCGCCAGGGCGAGCTTGTGCAGCCCGATCGAGTCGATGCCGTCGTCGTTCGTCACCATGATGCGCACCCCTTCTTCATACCGCCTCCGGACGGCGGTGCAGTGCCTGCCGGCCGATCGGGCATGATGCGCACCAGTGAGCGCACACCTCGCCTACCGCCCGTTCGGCGCCGCCACCTGGCGGGAACCGTGGCCGCTGTACGCCGAGCTGCGCGACCACGACCCGGTGCACCGCGCGCCGGGGGGCTACTTCGTGCTTACCCGCTTCGACGACGTGTGGGCCGCGGCGAGGGACACGGCCACGTTCTCGTCCGCGCAGGGGCTGACGTTCCGCAACGAGCGTGAGGCGCTCGACCTCGCGCCGACGATCGTTATGATGGACCCGCCCGAGCACACCAAGTACCGCCGTTTGGTGGCCAGAGGGTTCGTGCCCCGCCAGGTGGCCACGATCGAGCCGGCGCTGCGCGACCACGTGCGTTCCTGCATCGAAGGGCTGCGTGCCGACGGCGGTGGCGACCTGATCGAGGCTCTCGCCCGCCCGGTGCCGTGCTGGGTGGTGGCCCACTACCTCGGCGTGCCCGAGGCCGACCGCTCCCGCTTCGCGGCGTGGACGAACGCGCTGGTGTCGGCGCAGGCGAGCGAGGCGTACGCCTCGGCGGCCGACGCGCTCGGTGAGCTGTACGGGTACTTCGCTGATCTCGTCGAGCGGCGTCGCCGCGAACCCGGCGACGACATCGTCACCGACCTGCTGGCCGCGCGCCCCGACGACACCGAGCTGTCCGTGGCCGAGATCCTCGGCTACGCGTTCGTGATGGTGGCCGGCGGCAACGACACCGCGATCGGGCTGATCGGCGGCTCGGCCGAGCTGCTCACCGAGTGCCCCGCCGAGCGCCGGCGCCTGATCGACGACCCCGGTTTGCTGCCGAACGCCGTCGAGGAGCTGCTGCGCCTCACGTCGCCGGTGCAGGGCCTCTGCCGTGTGGCCACCGGCGACACCGAGGTGCGCGGGACGACGATCGCCGAAGGGGAACGGGTGTTGCTCTGCTACGGCGCGGCGAACCGCGATCCGCGCGAGTTCGGGCCGACGGCCGAGCAGCTCGACGTCGCCCGCCCCGTGCCGCGCATGCTCACGTTCTCGTCAGGCCCGCACTTCTGCCTCGGCGCCGCCGCCGCCCGGCTGCAGGGCCGCGTCGTGCTGGAGGAGCTGCTCGCCGCCTGTCCGGACTTCACGGTCGACGCCGAGCGGGCCAGGTTCGCCGAAGGGGCGTTCACCCGCCGCTACGAGTACCTGCCGTTCACCGCGTAGCCGTGGGCGCCGGCCCCACCGGCGACGCGAGGCACGTGCGATGATGTCGGCGACGGGGCAGGGAGGCGGGTGTGCAGAGCTCATCGAGGCGGCGGTCGGTGGTGGCCTGGGCAGCAGTGGTGGCGATCGTCGCCGCGGTGGCACCTGCCACGGGGATGCAGGCGACGGCATCGAGCGGTGCCGGCGCCGAGCCGGTGCCGGAGCCGGAGCCGAAGTCGGCGGACCTGGCCGCGCTTCGGGCTCTGGTCGTGCCCGGTGGCGGCGCCGATACCGGCGCCGTCGACGTGCCGGCGGGCGAGGGGGTCGTCGCGCTGGCCTCTCTGGCAGTGACCGATGCTGCCGGCGACGTGGGGCTGCCGGGTGGCGACTTGCTGCGCGTCGAGGCCGCAGCCGGCGCCGGCACGGTGACCATGCGCGCCAGCACCGCCGGCTTCGCCGACCCGAGCACCGCACCCGACTGGGTCAACGGCAACTCCGGCATCCTGTGGTACGTCGACAACGACGCCGATGGCGAGTTCGACTTCTATGCCGGGCTCGTGAGCAGCGCCTTCGGGGTCGGGGCAATCGTGCTCGACGCCGAATACGAGCTCGCCTGCGAGGCGACGCCAAGCTGGAACGCGTCGACGAAGACCTACACCGTGCAGTTCCCGGCGTCGTGCATCACCAACCCGGGCAGCTTCCGGTTCAGGGTGTCGATGTTGTTCGAGGACTGGCCGGCGGGCGGCGAGACGATCGACCGTGCGCCGGACACGGGATGGTCGGGCTCCGTACGCAACGACGGGGTAGCCCCGCCGCCTCCGAGCGGCGGCGCCGTGTTCACCGCGGTCACGCCGGTGAGGGTGTTCGACACGCGCACGGGGGCTGGCGGCGTTCAGGCCGGTCTGCGGCCCGCGGGCTCGACGTTGAAGGTGAAGGTGACCGGTCGCCACGGGGTGCCCTCGAGCGGCGTCGGCGCGGTGGCGCTGAACGTCACCGCCACCGGGACAGTCGCGACGGGGTTCGTCACCGTGTTCCCGTGCGGGTCGCGCCCGGACACGTCGAACGTCAACTTCGTCGTCGGCGAGACGGCACCGAACGCGGTGATCGCGCCGGTGTCGGCCGACGGTCAGGTGTGCTTCTACGTCGAGGCCGGCACCCACTTGCTGGCCGACGTCTCCGGCTGGTTCCGCAGCGGAACGGCCGGGTTCACCTCGCTCACCCCGAAGCGCGTGTTCGATACCCGCACGGGTGCCGGTGGGGTGCCGGCGGGATTGCGGCCGGCAGGCTCGACGCTGAAGGTGAAGGTGACCGGGCGCAACGGCGTGCCCGCGAGCGGGGTCGGCGCGGTGGCGCTGAACGTCACCGTCACCTTGCCCTCCGCCGTCGGCTTCGTCACCGTGTTCCCGTGCGGGTCACGCCCCAACACCTCGAACGTGAACCACGTCGCCGGCCAGACGGTGCCGAACGCGGTGATCGCCCCCGTGTCGGGCGACGGTCACGTCTGCTTCTACACCGACGCGCCGACACACCTGCTGGCCGACGTCTCGGCCTGGTTCTCCACCGCCTCGGACACCTTCCGGGGCATGACACCGGCCAGGGCGCACGACAGCCGACTCGGCGCGCAGGGCACGATCGTGGAGATGAGCGGGGCTCCGGCCGCGCCCGAGGCCGTCGAGCCCTTGATCACCGGTGGTTCGGGGACCACCATCGAGGCCGTGCCGTGGCAGGTGCGCCTGGCGATCGGCCCGTACCTGTGCGGCGGCTCGCTGGTCGCGAGCAACTGGGTGCTCACCGCGGCCCACTGCACGGAGGGCTTCTCGGCTTCCAGCATCTCGGTGCACTCCGGGATCACCTACCAGTCGGACATGACGACGGCCAACGCGATCCGCGTGCGCCGGGTGATCGAGCACCCCGACTATGAGTACACGGTGGCGTCGCCGAACGATCTCGCCCTGCTCGAGCTGGCCTCGCCGGCGACGGGTGGAGAACCGATCGCCCTGTACGAGTCGTCCGACGGCCCGGCCCGCGACACCCCGGGCATGGTCAGCGGCTGGGGCGAGATGTACCACGGTTCGGAGAACTCCGACCGACTGCGGTCGGCATCGGTGGTCGTGCGCGCCGGGCCTGGGGAGGACTGCGGCGTCGGGTCCGAGTACATCCCGTCGCTCATGCTCTGCGCTTCGGGCGGCGTCAACTCGGGCGTCTGCCGCGGCGACAGCGGTGGACCGCTCGCGATCCAGTCGGGCGGGCGTTGGCGACTCGCCGGTGTCACCTCGTTCGGATCGGTCGGCTGCCCCAATTCGCCGACCGACCCGGCCGTGTTCACCCGGGTGTCTGCCTTTGTCGGCTGGATCCGGTCGTACGTGCCTGGTGGGGGGGAGCCACCTCCCGCGACCGGCGGCAAGATCGGCGGCCCACGGGTGCTGCAGCTGCAGCTCACGGGGCGCCACGGGGTGCCGGCGAGCGGGGTGTCGGCGGTGTCGCTGAACCTCACGGTCACCCAGCCCGAGGCCGCGGGCTTTGCCACCGTCTACCCGTGCGGGTCGATCCCGGACACGTCGACGATCAACTACGCGGCGGGTCAGACCCGTGCTGCGGCAGCGATCGCCCCGGTGTCGTCCACCGGCAAGATCTGCGTCTACTCCTACGCCCGCACCCACGTCATCGTCGACGTCAACGGGTGGCTGCCGTCCCCCTGACCTCCAGGTAGAGCGCCTTCAGGTACGCACCTTCGGGGAAGCCGATCGGGTGGTCGAGCGGGTGCCCGGTGCGGGTGATCTCGCGGACGTTGACGCCGTTGGCGGCGGCGGTGGTGTTCACCGCGCGGGCGAGGTCGTCGACGGTGATCCGGCTGCTGCACGACGCCTGCACCAGCAGCCCGCCGGGGCGCACCAGGCGCAGGGCGAGCCTGGCGAGGTGCGCGTACGCGGTCAGTGCCTTCGGTACGCCGGCCGCGTTCGACGCGAACGACGGCGGGTCGACGACGACGATGTCGTAGGTGGTGTGCTGGCTACCCCTGCCGAGGCGATCCATCACCTCGAAGGCGTCGCCGACGGTGGTCTCGTGGCGGCAGGCGGCGACAGCGGCACGGTCTGCGTTGGCGGCCATGTTGCGTCGGGCAGCGTCGATCGCGGCAGCGCTGGCGTCGATGCTGTGCACCTCGGTCGCACCGCCGGCGGCCGCGTACACCGAGAACCCGCCCGTGCACGAGAACACGTCGAGCACGCGCTTGGCGCCCGCCAAGGCGCCGACTTTGGCGCGGTTCTCACGCTGGTCGAGGAAGTGGCCCGTCTTCTGGCCGTGCACGACGTCGGCCTCGAACGCGAGCCCGTGCTCTTGGAACCGCACCGGCTCGGTGACGGGCGTACCGGCGATCGTCATCCCGTCCTCGTAGCCGTGCGTCGGCCCCGATTGCACCGCGCGGGACAGCCGCAGCACGATCGCCCGCGGGTGCAGCAGGTCTTCGAGCACCTTGATGAGCTCGCGGAGGTGTGGGATCCAGGCCGCGCTGTACAGCTTGAGCACGTAGGTGGTGTCGTAGCGGTCGACGACGAGGCCGGGCAGTCCGTCGTTCTCACCGTGCACGCAGCGGTAGGCGGTGGTCGCGTCCGATCCGCCGGCGGTGTCGCGCAGCGGGGCGCGACGATCGAGCGCAGCCGCGATCCGCTGGCGCCAGAAGCCGGCGTCGATCGTCGTCGGACGTCCGCGGTGCAGCACCTTCAGCCGGATCGGCGACGCCGGGTCCCACAGGCCGATCGCTGCGAACTTGCGGTCGGCATCGAACACCACCGCGAGGTCGCCCGGCGCGCCGCCGGCGGTGACGGATCGAATCGACGCGTCGTACACCCACGGGTGACCGCCGCGCACCTGGCGCAACGCGTCGGGGGTGAGCCGCACCGCGAGTCGTTTCGGCGCCGGGCCGGGCGAGTCTGCCGCCACGTCAGCGCGCCGTGTCGTCGTTCGGGTCGTCGTTCGAGCCGTCGTTCGAGCCGTCGAGCTGGGCGGCGTCGAGCTGGGCGACGAGCTTCTTCGGGGCGACCTGGCGGTAGGCCTCCACACAGATCGCCGCCATCTCCTCCCAGTCGGGGTCCACGTCGAGGCGCACGCCGAGCCAGCCGCGATGGCCGACGTAGGGCGGGCGGAAGAAGCGCTCCGGCTCGGCCTCGACGAGCTGCTCTTGCACCCCGGGCGGGGCCGCGCACCAGATGCCCATGATCCCGTCGCCGTGGTGGTGGTCGACGAAGGTCACGAACGTCTTCTTGTCACGGATGAAGAACGTCGGCGAGCCGTGGCTCAGCCGCTCGTTCACTTCCGGCAGGGCGAGGCACGCGGCGCGTAGGTGCGCCAACGCATGAGGGGCGCCGGGGCTCACTTGCCGTCCTCCCCTGTTGACGCCGCCGCCGAAGCGGCGGCGAGCAGCCGGTGGGCGGAGGCGACGAGCAGCCGCACACCGATCGGGATCGCCCGCTCGTCCACGTCGAAGCGCCCCGAGTGGATGTCGAGGCGCGGACCGTCGCCGGAGGGGTCGTGCGTGCCGAGGCGCACGTACGTGCCGGGCACGAGCTGGGTGTACCAGGCGAAGTCGTCGCCGCCCCAGCTCTGTGGCGCCTCCACCACCTGGTGGCCGGCGAGCTCGCCGGCGATCGCGGCCGCGACGGCGTCGGTGACCGCCGGGTCGTTGCGCACCGGCGGGATGCCGTGCACGTACTCGATCTCCACGTCGGCGCCGGTGTCCGCCAGGACCTCGTGGATCGAGCGCTCGACGATGCCCGGCAGCAGCGTCCACCCCTCTACCGACGGCGTGCGCACGGAGGCCCGCAGCTCGGCGTGGGAGGGGATGACGTTGCCCGCGTCGCCGCTGTGCACCGAGCCGAAGACCACCTTGACCGCAGCGACGTCGGCGACCGCGGCGGCGACGAGCGGCGGCAGCTCGGCAATCAGCTTGGCGAGCACCTGCACGAGGTCGACGGTGAGCTCGGGGCGGGCGGTGTGCCCGCCGGGCCCGCGCAGGGTGATGCGCACTCGATCGGCGGCCGAGGTGATCTCGCCCCGCCGCAGCCCGATGCTGCCGACGTCGATCTTCGGCTCGCAGTGCACGCCGACGATCGCGTCGACACCGTCGAGCCCGGCCTCGGCGATCACGTCACGGGCACCGCCGGGGACCACCTCTTCGGCGTGCTGGAAGATCAGCCGCACCCGGCCCGGTAGGTGGTGCTGCACGTGGGCCAGGTACAGCCCGGCGCCGAGGACGACTGTCGTGTGCACGTCGTGGCCGCACGCGTGCGCGACGCCGGCGACGGTGCTGCGGTGGCCGGTGTCGGTCTCGTCGTTCATCGCCAGCGCGTCGATGTCGCCGCGCAGCGCAACGGTCGGCGTGTGATCAGGCCCGGCACCTGGCGCCGGCCCGACGTCGCACACCACGCCCGTCCCCCCGCTCAACACCCTCGGCCGCAAACCCGCGGCGACGAGGCGCTGCACGATGAACGCCGTCGTCGCGTGTTCCTGCCGGCTGAGCTCGGGGTTGGCGTGCAGGTACCGACGCACGGCGACGAGCTCGTCGTGGTGATCCTCCAGCCACTGGCGCAGCCGCGGTCCGAGCACGTGCACCGCCCCTGCATCCCCGCCCTCAGTCGTCCCGGTCCCCATAGTCCGTCGATTCTCTCGCGTTCTCGGTCGGATGAGTCGCGCTATGTGTCGGCGAGTTCAAGGGGTGAGCGCGACAGCTCCTGATTGAGGAGGTGTCGCATGGCTCAGATTGGCCGGCCGAGGTTGCGGTTGTCGGTGGTGTTCCCAGGGTTGAGGGCTCTGGCTCGGGGTGCGACCTGGGTTGAAGCTGCTGCGATCGCCGGTGTCGCCAAGAGCTGGGCTGCGTGCCGAGGAAGCTGTGACGGTGTTACGTGATCGCAAGCTCCGCGACGATGCCTTGACGTTGGAGGAACGTGAGGAGATCCGGGTCGGGATCGAACGCAACGAGACCAACAGCGCGATCGCTATCCGGTTGGGTCGTCATCGGGGAACGATCGGTCGGAGATCGCGCGGTCGCCATCACTATCGGGCGTTCGTCGCCCAGGAGCATGCCGATCAGGCCGCATTACGTCCGAAGCCATCATGGACCGAGCAACGACCGTGGCTGTGGCTCGAGGTGCAGGCCTTGATTCGTGAACGTACCTGGTCACCCGGTGCTGAACGTCTCCGCAGAGATCATCCTGATCAGTCACAGTGGTGGGTGTCGCACGAGTCGATCTATCAGGCGGTGTTCATCAGGCCAAAGGCGAGCTGCGCAAAGAGCTCGCCGCCTGCTTGCGGTCGCGGGCGGCGCCGCCGGCCGCACTCGCGCACGCCGGACACCAGGGGTCGGTCCCGAACATGGTCAACATTTCTGAGCGGCCCGCCGAGATCGAGCCGGCCGCCCCGGGCATTGGGAAGGCGATCTGGTCATCGGCAAGAACGGCAACAGCGCCGTGGCAACTCTGGTCGAGCGGAGCACACGGATGGGGATGCTGATCAAGCTCGACGCTCGCACCGCTGCCCATGTCAACGAGCGGATCGAAGCCAACATCGCCCGCCTTCCAACCCAGCTGGTCCGCTCGCTGACCTGGGACCAAGGAACCGAGATGTCCAGTCACCAAGATTCAGTGTCGCCACCGGCGTCGACGTGTACTTTGCGACCCGCACTCGCCATGGCAACGTGGCAGCAATGAGAACTGGAACGGGCTCGTGCGCCAATTCCTACCGAAGAGCACCGACCTGTCCGTGCACACAGACGATCTCGACCACATCGCTGCGCTCCTCAACGGACGCCCCCGCAAGACCCTCGCATGGGATACTCCAGCCGAACGATTCGCCGAGCTTGTCGACCACCGCTTGAATTCGCCGTCACGAATCCGACCGAGAAGTTGGGGTGGCCGGGCGGTCGACGTAGAGGCCGGCGGCGCGCGCAGCGGCCAGCACCGCCTCGGCGTGGGCGGGGCTGCGCACCTCGAGCGCCACGTTCACGCCCGTCTCGCGCACGTTCAGGCTGACGCCTTCGCGCACGTGGGTGACCTCGATCACGTTCGCGCCCGCGCCGGCGAGGGTCGACAGCAGCTCGGCCAGGCCGCCGGGGCGGTCGCTGATGCGGGCGAACACGATCAGGCGCCGGCCGGCGGCGGTCTCGTGGCGGCGGATCAGGCCGGGTACCACGCCGAGGTCGACGTTGCCGCCCGACAGCACCACGCAGGTGACTCCCTCTTCGGCGGGTGCCGGCTGCACCATCCCGGACATCAGCGCCGCGACTCCGACCGCGCCTGCGCCCTCGACGTACAACTTGGCCCGCTCCATCAGCAGCACCATGGCGTCGGCGATCGCCTCCTCGTCGACCACTGCCACCCCGTCGAGCCAGCGCTCCACCAGGGGGCGGGTGACCGCACCCGGCAACTTCACCGCGATGCCGTCGGCGAGCGTCGACACGGCGCCATCGGGGATCGGCTGGCCGGCGTAGGGCGCGCACGCGGCAGCCTGCACGCCGATCACCTCCACCTGCGGAAGGCGCGCCTTCAGCGCGATCGCGGTGCCGCTCGACAGCCCGCCGCCGCCGAGGGGGATCAGCACCTTGCGCACCCGCGGCACGTCGTCGGCCAGCTCGAGCCCGAGCGTGCCCTGCCCGGCGACCACCACGGGGTCGTCGTACGGGTGGCAGAA
The DNA here is from genome assembly GCA_016700055.1 of Actinomycetota bacterium. Lineage (NCBI taxonomy): Bacteria > Bacillati > Actinomycetota > Actinomycetota bacterium. Next base: position 1,367,460 of record CP064997.1, on the reverse strand, counting down.
CGTCATCCCGCTCTCGCCGGCGCGGGCCTGGGCGAGGGTGACAGCCTCGGTCAGCGACGCGCCGCCCTCCACCACCCGCGCCCCGTACGAGAGGCATGCATGGATCTTCGCGACCGGCGCGCCGAGGGGCACGAAGATCTCGCACGGCACGCCGAACGTGCGTGCCGCGAAGGCCAGCGCCTGGGCGTGGTTGCCGGCGCTGCCCGCAGTGACGCCCGCGGACACCGCCGGGCCGAGCGAGTGCAGCTTGGCCATCGCCCCGCGGATCTTGAACGAACCGGTGCGCTGCAGGTTCTCGGCCTTCAACACGACCTCACCACCGGTCAGGTTCGACAGCGCGGCCGACGACGTGGTCGGCGTGCGCTTGACGACGCCAGCCCCCGCCGCCTGCGCGGCGAGCACGTCGTCGAGCCCGATGTCGAGCCGGATCTCCGGGCGTCCCATGTCTGCCGTACCGTAATGGCGGTGCGTGCCCTCGTGATCGCCAACGCGAACGACCTGGACTCCGGCTTCGTCGGCGACCGATTCCGCTCGCACGGCTACGCCTTCACGGAGTGCCACCGGGAGAGCCCCGGCGACTGGCCCCGGCTCGACGGGCACGAGCTGGTGCTGCTGCTCGGCTCGGAGTGGAGCGTCTACTGGCCCCACATCGCCGACGAGGTCGGCGCCGAGGTGGCGCTGGTGCAAGAGGCCCACCGTCGCGGCATGCCGCTCTTCGCGATCTGCTTCGGCGCGCAAGTCGTCGCCCATGCACTGGGTGGTTCGGTGCAGCGGGCCGTCGAGCCCGAGGTGGGCTGGTACGACGTCGACACCGACGCGCCGAGCGCGATCGCGAGCGGCCCGTGGCTGCAGTGGCACTACGACTCGTTCACCGCGCCGCCGGGGTTCACCGAGCTGGCCCGCTCACCCGTCGGTCCGCAGGCCATCCGCCTTGGGCGCACCTTCGCGGTGCAGTTCCACCCCGAGGCGACCGAGTCGATGCTCGTGCGCTGGACCGCGCAGGGTGCCGACGAGCTGGTGCGGATGGGCAAGGACCCGCAATCGGTGCTCGACGACTCGCGCCGCCACACCGCCGAGTCCCGCCCGAACGCCGGCCGGCTCGTCGACTGGTTCTGCGCCGAGGTGGCCGGCGAGTAGGGCTGCCGGCGGCGCCGCCCGGTAGGGCTACCGTCGCAGTCGATGGGGGCTGACGACGCCGCTTGCGTGTTGGCGATCGACCTCGGCACGGGAGGGCCGAAGGTGGCGGTGGTCGACGCCGCCGGTGCGACGCTCGCGTGGTCCGCGCAGCCGGTGCACACCGCGCACATCGGCAGCGACGGCGCGGAGCAGGACCCGCAGGAGATGTGGTCGGCCACCGTCGTCGCCACGCACCGCACCCTCGCTGCGTGGGCCGGCGATCCACGCCGGATCGAGGCCGTCGCCGTCACGTCGCAGTACATGAGCACGATCCCCGTCACCGCCGAAGGCATGCCGACCGGGCCGTGCATCATGTGGATGGACGGGCGCGGCGGGCTCGACAACCTGGCGCTGCTGAACGACGACTCGTTCATGCTGTGGGTCGCCCGCCACGGGCTGATCCCCCTTCCGTCGGGCAACGACGGGCTCGGGCACATCGCCGTGCTACGCCGGCTCCACCCCGACGCATACGCGAGCGCGGCGGCGTTCGTCGAGCCGATGGACTACCTCGTCGCCCGCCTCACCGCGCGGGTGAGCGCCACCCAGTCGACCGCGTGGTCGCTGCTGTGCTGCGACAACCGCACCTGGGGCGCGGTCGAGTACGACGCCGAGCTGGTCGCCGCGGCCGGCGTCGACCCGGCCAAGCTGCCGCCGCTGCGTCCGATGCACGGGTGGGCGGGCGAGCTGACCGAGGCGGCGGCGATCGAGCTAGGCCTCCCCTCCGGCATTCCGGTCGCCCCCGGCACGATCGACTCGATCACCTCGGCTGTCGGCACGGGAGCACTCGGCCCCGACACGGGCGCGGTGGTCGTCGGCACCACCGCCGTCGTCGTCACCCACGTGCTCGATCAGCGCGGCGACATCGGCGCCGGGCTGCTCGCCGTGCCGAGCCCGCTGCCCGGCCGCTGGTACGTGATGGCCGAGAACGGCGTCGGCGGCAGGGCGCTGGAGTGGTTCCTGCGCTCGGTCGTCTACCCCGACGACGCTCTGACACCGGGCGCGACGCTGCCCGCCGACGCCTGGGAGCGCGCCGAGCGCGCCGCGGCGTCGGTGACGGCCGGGTCGTCGGGCGTGCAGTTCCTGCCGTGGCTGCTCGGCTCCATCGCGCCTGCGCCGAGCGACGACGTGCGCGCCGCGTTCGTGGGCCTCGGGCTGCAGCACACCCGCGCCCATCTCGTCCGAGCGGTGATGGAGGGGGTGGCGCTGAACGTGGCCTGGCTGGTCCCGTTCGTCGAGGCGTTCGTCGGCGGCGCGTTCTCGTTCGTGCGCTTCGGCGGCGGCGCCGCGCTGTCGCCGGTGTGGGCGCAGGCGCTCGCCGACGCGCTCGACAAGCCGGTGCACCGCCTCGCCGACCCCCGGGCGACGAACTGCCGCGGCGCCGCGTTTCTCGCCCTGGCCGAGCTCGGTCACCTGCGCATCGACGACGTTGCCGGACTGCTGCGCGTCGACGAGGTGCACCAGCCGGACCCGAAGGGTGCGGCGGTGATGGCCGAGGCGCTTGGGCGCCACGTCGCCCTGCACCCGCCGCTCGCGGGCCTCGCCGGGGGGCTGATGCTCGACGCCGCCGAGGATGCGTCGCGCGCACACACCGACGCCGAGATCGAAGGAGGCTGACGCGATGGCACCCTTCCCGTACGCCGAGCAGTACCCGGTGCAGCGGCACTTCCCCGAGCACCGCCGCTCCCACGATGACCTGCTCGCGGAGGTGCGGGCGATGGCCGGGCTGGAGGACGCCCCCTACCACGAGGGGCGGATCTCGGGGTCGATCTACTCCGGCGACGAGGAGCACTACGCGTTCTTGAACGAGGTGTTCGGGCTGTACAGCCACGCGAACGTGCTGCAACGGGACATGTACCCGAGCGCGACCAAGTTCGAAGGTGAGCTCATCGCGATGACCGCCGACCTGATGCACGCCGACGCGGTGGCGGAGCAGTCGGTGTGCGGTGTGCTGACGAGCGGCGGCACCGAGAGCCTGATGAACCCGCTGCTCGTGTACCGCGAGTGGGGCCGGGCGCGGGGGATCACCCGGGCGAACGTGGTGATGCCCGTCACCGCGCACCCGGCGTTCGACAAGGGCGCCCACTACTTCGGCATCGAGCTACGCAAGGCGCCGGTGACCGACCAGTACGTCGTCGACGTCGAGGCCGCGGCAGCGATGGTCGATTCGAACACGGTCGCCCTCGTCGGCTCGGCGGGCACCTACCCGCACGGGCTGGTCGACGGGATCGCGCAGCTGAGCGAGCTCGCCGTCGAGCACGGCATCAACCTGCACGTGGACGGCTGCCTCGGCGGGTTCGTCCTGGCGTGGGCGGAGTCGGTGGGCGTCGACGTACCGGTGTTCGACTTCCGCCTGTCCGGGGTCACCTCGATCAGCGCCGACACCCACAAGTACGGCTTCGGCCTGAAGGGGTCGAGCGTGTTGCTGTACCGCTCGCCCGAGCTGCGCCGGCTGCAGTACTTCACCGTCGCCGATTGGCCGGGCGGGCTGTACGCGTCGCCGGGGATGAGCGGCAGCCGCTCCGGGGGGATCATCGCCGCGGCCTGGGCCTCGCTCGTGACCCTCGGGCGAGAGGGCTTCCGCGCGATCGCCGCCGACATCTTCTCCACCGCGGCCTCGCTGCGGGCCACGATCGAGTCGCACCCCGAGCTGCGCGTGCTCGGCGACCCCCGGTTCAACGTCGCCTTCAGCCATGCGGAGGGGTCGGGGATCGACATCTACCACGTCAACGACCACCTCGCCGAGAAGGGCTGGCGCCTGAACGGGTTGCAGTTCCCGCCGGCGGTGCACTTCTGCGTCACCCGCCCGAACACCAGCCCCGGCGTCGTCGAGCGCTTCGCCGCCGACCTCGCCGACGCCGTCGAGCACGCGCGGCGTGAGGCCGCGGCCGGCACCGCGCCCCGCTCGGGCGCGCTCTACGGAGGAGGCGGCAGCGAGATCCCGCGCGATCAGGTGCTCGCCGGCATGTCCGGCTACCTCGACCTCACCCAAGCGCTCCCGCCGCTCAGTTCTCGGTCGGATTCGTGACACATAGCGCGACTGATCCGACCGAGAACTGAGGGGGGCAGCGGGGGTTTGTGAGCGGATTCACGCTCGGGAGTAAGGTCGACGCCGTATGTCCGACTTCCTCCGGGACTACCTCACCGTGTTCTGGTTCGGGTTGGCGGCTCTCGTTCTTGGGTCGCTGCTGCTCGGCGTGGCGGCGCTGATCCGCCCCGTCAAACCGACCCCGGACAAGATGGTCGCCTACGAGAGCGGCGTCGACGCCGTCGGCGACTCGTGGTCGCAGAGCCAGATCCGCTACTACGTGTTCGCGCTGCTGTTCGTCATCTTCGACGTCGAGGCCGTGTTCATCTTCCCCTGGGCCACCCAGCTCGAGCGCTACGGCACGTTCGGCCTGGTGGTGATGCTCGTCTTCATCGTGTTGCTGCTCGACGGGCTCGCGTACGCGTGGAAGAAGGGGATGCTGCGGTGGGTCTAGTCGACCGTGGGCGCATGCCCTCAGCGCTCAACAAGCTGTTCAACCTGGGCCGCTCCTACTCGCTCTGGGCGTACCAGTGGGGACTCGCCTGCTGCGCCATCGAGATGGGGGCGGCGTTCGGCTCGCCCCGTTACGACGTCATGCGCCTCGGCGTGATCCCCCTGCCGGCGAGCCCCCGCCAGGCCGACGTCGTCATCATCTCCGGCACGGTGACCGACAAGATGGCGCCGGCCGTGAAGCGGCTCTACGAGCAGATGCCCGAGCCGAAGTACGTCATCTCGATGGGCAGCTGCGCGAACTGCGGCGGGCCCTACTGGGACAGCTACTCGGTCACCAAGGGTGTCGACCAGATCATCCCCGTCGACGTGTACGTGCCCGGGTGCCCACCGCGGCCCGAGGCGCTGCTCGAGGGCGTGGTGCTGCTGCAGCAGCGCATCAAGAACGAAGACATGGGCGCCCGCTGGCGGGGCGAGGGCTTCAAGCCGCTCGTCGTCGGCGGCTCCGGCGCGGATCGGGACGGTGAGCACGTTGTCGTCGGCTGACGCACCGGCCACCGAGACCCCGGCCCTCCCCGGCGACGCCGTGCGGGAGCGTGTCGTCACCGTGATGCGGGAGCACCTCGGCGACGCCGTCGTCGACACCATGGTCAAGCCCGGTGACGACGTGTGGGTGCGCGTGCGGGCCGACGCCTGGCAGCGCGCCGGCGAGGTGCTGCGTGACGTGCTCGGCTGCAGCCACTTCTGCTTCCTCTCCGCGATCGACTGGATGCCCTCGCCCTACGGCAAGGGCGAGGACGACCCGACGGCGCCCCCGCCCGAGCGCGACGACACCATCCGCCAGGGCTACACCGGCGGCGAGACCCGGTTCCAGATGCTCGCCCGGGTCACCAACCCCGACGCGCACTACGGCGTGAACCTGAAGTGCGACCTCGGCGACGACCTCTCCGTCGCCACCTGGATCCCGGTGTACGCCGGGGCCAACTGGCACGAGCGTGAGGCCCACGAGATGTTCGGCATCGTCTTCGCCGGCCACCCCGACCTGCGCAACCTCTACCTGCCGACCGGGTTCGAGGGCTACCCGCTGCGCAAGGACTTCCCCCTGCTCGCGCGCATGGTCAAGCCGTGGCCCGGCATCGTCGACGTCGAGCCGCTGCCGGCGAGCGACGACGTCTCCGGCGAGGGCGCGGCCGACTCCGGCGAGGGCGCCGCCGACACGAACATGAGCGACGGCGGTGAGGGATCGTGACCACGGCGATGGTCGGCCCCAGCGACCGCCAGCAGCTCTCCTACATCGCCGCCCAGGCAGCCGACGCGCGCCTGAACGTAGAGCTCGAGACCGAGGGGATGACCCTCAACATCGGCCCGCAGCACCCCGCCACGCACGGCACGCTGCGCATCATCGCCCGCCTCGACGGTGAGCAGGTGGTGTGGGCCGAACCGTCGTGCGGCTACATGCACCGGGGCTACGAAAAGCTCACCGAGGTGCGCTCGTTCCCGCAGGTGACGACGCTCGTCAACCGCATCGACTGGCTGGGCAGCTTCGCGAACGAGGTGCCGTTCATCCTCGCCGCCGAGAAGCTGATGGAGGTCGAGGCGCCGCCGCGGGCACAGTGGATCCGCACCATCTTGCACGAGCTGTCGCGCATCGCGAACGTGTCGCTGTTCCTCGGCGACCTCGGCGTGCAGATGGGCGCGGTGACGCCGGTGTTCATGGCCTTCCGCGACCGCGAGTACGTGCTCAACCTCATCGAGGGGGTCACCGGCGGGCGCTTCCACCCCAACTTCGACCGCATCGGCGGGCTGAAGGACGACCTGCCGAAGGGCTTCGTCGACGAGACGCGCGCGGTGATGAAGAAGCTGCGCAACTTCTGCGACGAGATGGAAGACCTGCTGATCGGCAACGAGATCTTCCAGGCCCGCACCCGCGGCGTGGGCGTGATCCCGAAAGAGGTCGCGCTCCAGTACGGCCTGTCGGGCGCGAACCTGCGCGCGTCGGGCGTCGACTGGGACCTGCGCCGCGACCAGACGCTGCCGATGGCGTGGGACAAGGTGCGTTTCAAGGTTTGGACGCACCCCGACGGCGACAGCTTCGCCCGCTGCTGGGTGCGCCTGCAGGAGACCCGTGAGGCGACGAAGATCGTCGACCAGTTGCTCGACGGCCTGCCCGCCGGGCCGATCATGGCCAAGGTGCCGCGCATCATCAAGGTGCCCGCGGGCGAGGCATGGGTCTCCACCGAGAACCCCCTCGGTGAGATGGGCTACTACGTGGTGTCGAAGGGCGATCTCGGACCGTTCCGGGTGAAGATCCGCTCGGCGAGCTTCAACAACATCTCCATCGTGCCGTGGGTGCTGAAGGGGGTCTACGTGCCCGACATCATCACGGTGCTCGCGTCGCTCTACTTCATCCTCGGGGACATCGACCGATGAGCGCGCTGCTCGCCGCCGAGATCCCCTACTGGGGGCAGTCGCTGCTGCGCGTGCTCGGCGGGATCGTCGCCGTGCTGCTGCCCGCCGGCACGATCGTCTACGTCTTCTTGTTCAAGATGATGTCGTTCATGCAGAGCCGCCTCGGCCCGATGGAGGCCGGCCCCTACGGCTCGATGCAGCTCTTCGCCGAGGTCGGCAAGTGGCTGCAGAAGGAAGACATCGTCCCCGAGCGAGCCGACCGGTTCATCTTCAAGGCCTCGCCGCTCGTCGTGCTCGCCAGCACGTTCTTGCTGATCGCAGTCGTGCCCTTCGGCCCCGACGCCTGGCTGACCAACTTCGAGGCCGGCGTGTTCTACCTGCTCGCGGTGTCGTCGGTGAGCGTGCTCGGCATCTTGATGGCCGGCTGGGCGAGTGCCAACAAGTACTCGTTGATGGGCGGCCTGCGCGCCGCCGGCCAGCTCATCGCGTACGAGCTGCCGATGGTGCTCGCCGTCGTCGGCGTGGTCATCCAGGCCGAGTCGATGAACCTGCAGCGCATCGTGTTCGCCCAGAACGCCGACGCGATCTTCGGTTGGGACGGGCTCGGCAACCCGTACGTGCTCACCCAGTTCGTGGCGTTCCTGATCTTCATGATCGCCGTCCAGGCCGAGCTCACGCAGGCGCCGTTCGACATGCCGATCGCGGAGTCCGAGCTCGTGTCTGGCTACATGACCGAGTACTCCGGCTTCCGCTTCCTCATCTTCTTCATCGCCGAGTTCGCCACGGCCGGCGTGTTCGCACTGATCGCCTCGGTGCTCTTCCTCGGCGGTTGGGGGGTGCCCTTCGCCTGGTTCGGATGGGACTCGCTCGACGAGATCGACGACTGGATGAACCTCGCCGGCCCGCTGATCATGTTCACGAAGATGCTCGTGCTCGTGTTCATCATCATGTGGGTGCGCTTCAGCTATCCCCGGTTCCGTGAAGACCAGCTCCAGCGCTTCGCCTGGAAGGTGCTGATCCCGGTGGCGATCCTCAACATCGTGGCCACCTCGATCCTGAAGGTGGTGTTCTGATGCCCGGCAAGCCGCGGGTGCCCGGGTTGGTGAAGGGCCTCGGCGTCACGTTGAACACCCTGGTGCAGACCGTCACCAAGGGCGCCAACACGGTGCAGTACCCGAAGGAGAAGGAGCTGCCGCCCACGCGGGCACGCGGCGTCATCGCCCTGCGGGCCGAGAACTGCACGGTCTGCATGCTCTGCGTGCGCTCCTGCCCCGACTGGTGCATCTACATCGAGGGTCACAAAGAGCTCGCCCCGCCGCGCCGCGCAGGCGGCAAGCCGCGCCAGGTGAACGCGCTCGATCGCTTCGACTTCGACTACGCGCTGTGCATGTACTGCGGCATCTGCGTCGAGGTGTGCCCGTTCGACGCCCTGTGGTGGAGCCCCGAGTACGAGTACTCCGAGCCGCGCATCGCCGACCTGCTGCACGGCATCGACAAGCTCGGCGAGTGGATGGAGACGGTTCCCGAGGCACCAGAGCTGGAAGCCGGAGCGGAGAAGAAGAAATGACCGGCGCGCTCTTGGCAGCCGACACGCTCGTCGCGCAGAACATCGCCTTCTACGTGATCGCGGTGGCGATGGTCGCGGCCGCGATCCGGGTGGTGACGGTCTCCAACGTGGTGCACGCCGCGCTGTACCTGGTGATCGTGCTCTCCGGGGCGGCGGCGCTGTACATCTTGATGGTCGCCGAGTTCGTCGGCGTCGCCCAGGTGCTCGTCTACGTCGGCGCGGTGATGGTGCTGTTCTTGTTCGGCACGATGCTGACCCGTTCCCGCATCGGCGTCGAGACCGACCTCAACAACAGCGACTGGTGGATCGGCGTGCCCGTGGCGCTGGTCCTGCTCGGCGCGATGGGGTGGTCGCTGATCGACGCGTTCGGCACCGACAAGGTGGTCGACGATCCCGCCGACGTGCGCCAGATCGGCGTCGCCGAGATCTCCGACGCGATCATCGGGCCCTACCTGATGCCGTTCCTCGGGCTGTCGTTCATCCTCGTCGCCGCCGTCATCGGCGCCATCGTGCTGGCCCGGAAGGACTGATCCGGCGATGATGCTCAACCAGTTCCTGATCCTCGGCGCAGTGCTGTTCTGCATCGGCGTGTACGGGGTGGTCGCGCGCAAGAACGCGGTGATGGTGCTGATGTCGACCGAGCTCATCTTGAACTCGGTGAACATCAACCTGATCGCCTTCGCGCTCGCCCAGGGCACCGTCGACGGTCACGTGTTCGCGCTGTTCGTCATCGCCGTCGCCGCCGCCGAGGTGGGCGTCGGGCTGGCGATGGTGCTCCTCATGTACCGCAACCGGCGCTCGATCGCGCTCGACGAACTGTCCGAGATGAAGGGCTGAGGCGGCGATGATGCTGGCAGCAGAGACCGCCACCCACGCCGCCGAGGCCGGCTGGTTCCTGGAGAACGCGTGGCTGATCCCGGCCATCCCCTGCGTCGCGTTCTTCGTGATCATCCTGTTCGGCAAGCGCCTGCCGATGAAGGGCTCCGAGGTGGGCGTGGCGTCGATGGTCGCGTCGCTGGTGATCGCCGCGGGCACCACCTATCAGTGGATCGACAGGGTCTCGGGCGCGCACGGCGCCGAAGAGGGCCTCGGCGCGCTCGGACGCGTCGGGCGTTCGCTGCTGCCGCAGGCAGAAGGCCACACGGCGCCGTTCGTCGAGCCCGTCATCCGCCAGTGGACGTGGTGGCAATCCGGTGGGGTCGAGTTCCAGATCGGCCAGCACATCGACGGCCTCGCAGTGATGGCCCTCGTGCTGGTGGCGTTCATCTCCACCCTCGTGCAGATCTACTCGCTCGAATACCTGCGCGGCGACCGGCGCTACACCCACTTCTTCGCCGCACTCACGCTGTTCTCCGGCGGCATGCTCGCGATGGTGCTCGCCCCGAGCATGGTGCAGTTCATCCTCGGCTGGGAGATCATGGGCCTCTGCTCGTTCCTCCTGATCGGGCACTGGTGGGAAGACGACGCCAACAGCCGTTCGGCGCTGAAGGCGTTCTTCACGGTTCGCGTCGGCGACGTCGGCCTGCTCGTCGGCACCGCGATCGTCTTCTTCAGCGCCAACTCGTGGGCGCAGGACAACCTCGACTCCAACGGCTTTTCGATCAGCGCCATCTCGGCGTGGGCGCTGTCGGGCGACGCGTCGAGCAGCGCGCTGACGATGGCTGCCATCGCGCTGTTCATTGCCGCCATCGGCAAGAGCGGCCAGTTCCCGCTGCACACCTGGCTCCCCGACGCCATGGCCGGCCCGACCCCGGTCAGCTCGCTGCTGCACTCCTCGACGATGGTCGTCGCCGGCGTGTTCTTGGTGGCCCGCCTGTACCCGGTGTTCTGGCAAGGCCTCGAGATCCTCGGCTCCAACGTGAACCTGATCGCCGTGATCGGCGCGATCACGATCATCATCGCCGCCGGCCTCGCGTTCGTGCAGGACGACATCAAACGGGTGCTCGCGTACTCCACCGTCAGCCAGCTCGGCTACATGATGATGGGCCTCGGCGTCGGCGCCTGGACCCCGGCGGTGTTCCACATCTTCACCCACGCCTTCTTCAAGTGCTGCTTGTTCCTCGCCGCCGGCTCGGTGAGCCACTCCGGATCGCATCACTCCTTCGACATGCGCAAAGACATGGGCGGCCTCGCGCGGAAGATGCCGATCACCGCCACGGCGTGGATCGTGTCGACGCTCGCGCTCTGCGGCATCTTCCCGTTCTCGGGGTTCTTCTCGAAGGACGAGATCATCGACTACGCCGGCGAGAACGGCTACAAGGCGTTCATGGTGGTCGGCCTGGTCGGTGCCGTGCTGACCGCGGCGTACATGACCCGCGCCACCTACATGACGTTCTTCGGCGAGGCCCGCGGCGCGGCGGCGGGTGTGCACCACGACGCCCACGACGATGCGCACGGCGACGCACACGACGACGCGCACGACGCTCATGGCGACGCGCACGGCGACCACGGACCGCACGAGTCGCCGATCCTGATCACCGCTCCGATCGCCATCCTCGCCGCGCTCGCGCTGGTCTCGGGCTTCCTCAACGCCGCGCCGTTCGACATCACCAAGTTCACCGAGTGGGTCGAGCCGAGCAGCGCGGCGGTGACCGAGGTCGAGTTCGCTGCCGTCGGCCCCGGCGAGGCCGTCACCGTCGTCGCGCCCGGTCAGGAGGGCTCCGAGGAAGGTGACGAGGCCGCTGCCGGCGAAGAGGCGCACACCGGCTGTGGCTTCGAGGCCCCCGAGACCGGCGTCTGCTTCGCTCCGGCCGTCCCGCACCATGAGTTCAAGTGGTCGAAGGGGCTGCTGTCGATCGGCCTCGCCATCGGCGGTGCCGTCGTGGCCGGCGCCATCTCGATCGCCCTCTACACGCGCCGTGACCGGCGCCTGGTCGGGCTCACCGAACGGAACCCGCTGTTCGGCGGGGCGTACAGCTTCCTCGCCAACAAGTACTACCTCGACCACCTGTACGAAAAGGTGATCGTCCACTCCATCGCCCACCCCATCGCGAAGGCCGTCTACTGGACGAACCAGGTGGTCATCGACGGGGTCGTCAACGCGTTCGGCACCGGCAGCCGACGCATCGCGGGCCTGGTGTACAAGCTGCTCGACCAGCGTGTCGTCGACGGCGCAGTCAACGCTTCGGGCGCCGCCGCCCAGGGCACGGGCGAAGCGCTGCGCCCGATTCAGTCCGGCAAGGTCAACCAGTACGGTGCGCTGCTCTTCGCCGCTGCGGCGGTGGGCGCCATCGTGCTCGTCATCGTGAACACCTGAGGAGCCACTCGGCTATGGACGTACTCCGTGACCAGAACTGGGTGCTGAGTGTCGGCACCTTCCTGCCGCTCGCCGGCGTACTGGTGATGCTCTTCATCCCGAAGGCCGAAGAGGAGCTGCACAAGCTGATCGCGCTCGTCACGGCGGCGGCGACGATGGCTGTCGGCATCTACACCGTCACCCAGTTCGACTTCGACCAGGCAGGCAAGCTGCAGTTCTTCGCCGACACGGAGTGGATCAAGGTGATCAGCTCGAACTACACGGTCGGGCTCGACGGCTTGAGCCTGCCGCTGTACGTGCTGTCGATGGCGGTGACGCTGCTCGTCATCGTGTACTCGTGGGACCACATCCCGAACCCCGGCAACGCGAAGGCGTTCCTCATCCTGATGCTCGTATTGCAGACGGGGATGGCGGGCACGTTCGTCGCCCAGGACCTGATCCTGTTCTTCGTGTTCTTCGAGGTCGTGCTGTTGCCGATGTACTTCATGATCGGCGTGTGGGGAGGCGAGCAGCGCCAGTACGCCTCGCTCAAGTTCTTCCTCTACACGATGTTCGGCTCGGCGTTCATGCTGGTCGCCTTCGTCGCCCTCTACTTCCAGGTGCAGGGCAAGGTCGGCGGCGAGGTGAGCTTCTCGATCCCGTTCCTCGTCGAGAACGGCGGCCTCATCGGCAAGACCGCGCAGGTGTGGATCTTCGCCGGGATGTTCATCGGCTTCGCGGTGAAGGTGCCGATGTTCCCGTTCCACACCTGGCTGCCCGACGCGCACACCCAGGCGCCTACGCAGGGCTCGGTGATCCTGGCCGCGATCCTGCTGAAGCTCGGCACGTACGGCTTCGTGCGCATCGCCATCCCGATCCTGCCCGACGCGGCGAAGGAGTGGGCGCCGTGGATCGGCTTCCTCGCGGTGATCGGCATCATCTACGGCGCGTTCTGCTGCCTCGCCCAGACCGACATGAAGCGCCTGATCGCGTTCTCGTCGGTGGCCCACATGGGCTTCGTGATGCTCGGCATCTCCACCCTCACACCGATGGGTTACAACGCCGCCGTGTTCGGCATGGTCGCCCACGGGCTGATCACCGGGATGCTCTTCTTCCTGGCCGGTTCGGTGAAGGAGCGCTACCACACGCTCGAGATCTCACGCCTGAGCGGGATGCTGAAGCAGATCCCGCGGCTCGCCTGGATCCTCGGCTTCTGCGCGATGGCCTCGCTCGGCCTGCCGGGTCTGGCCGGCTTCTGGGGCGAGTTCCCGGCGATCCTGTCGGCGTACTCGCCGGCGGCGGGCCTGCCCGAGGAGACGTTCCGCACCTTCATGGTGGTCGCCGCGATCGGCACCGTCTTCGCCGCGGCGTACCTGCTGTGGATGTTCCAGCGCACCGCGTTCGGCGAGCCGCCGGCCGAGTTCACCGCCCACGGCGACGCCGGGCACGGCCACGGCGCCCATGCGGTCGGAGCCGACGTCAACGACGACGTGCACCACGGCGCCGCCCTCGACGACATCGTCGACGTGAAGCCGGTGGAGTGGATCGCGTGGACGCCGTTCCTGGTGGCGATCCTCGTGTTCGGCGTCTACCCGCAGTTGATGTTCAAGATCATCGACCCCGCCGTCCAGGTGGCGCTCGCCGCCTTCGGAGGCTGACCCGGTGCTGTCCTCGCTCATCGCTCAAGCCGGCGACTTCGCCGAGCCGTTCCTCGACTACCACGCGCTCGCGCCCGAGATCATCCTCGGCGTCGGCATCTTCTTGCTGCTCGTCGTGGAGCTGAACCTGAGCGAGCGCAACAAGTGGTTCACGGCGGCGTGGAGCGGCTTCGTGCTGCTCGGCGCGCTCGTGCCGGTGGTGACGCTCACCGTCGACAACCCGGAGAGCCGCGTGTTGTTCGACGGGCGTTACGTCATCGACGAGTACGCGCTGGTGCTGAAGGCGCTGTTTCTCATCGCCGCGTACGTCGTCGTGCTGCTGTCGACGGTGTACGTCGAGGAGGGCGACTACTACCAGGGCGAGTACTACCTGCTGCTGCTCTCGAGCGTGCTCGGCATGGTGATGATGTCGTCGAGCCGCGACCTGATCAGCATCTTCATCGCCCTCGAGTTCTTGTCGATCCCGGCCTACATGCTGGCCGCGTGGCGCAAGCGCGACGCGAAGGGCAACGAGGCGGGCTTGAAGTACTACCTGCTCGGCGTGTTCGCGTCCGGCGTGATGCTTTACGGGATGAGCCTGCTGTACGGGGTCACCGGCTCGACGCTGCTCACCGACATCGGTAACCAGATCACCGTCGAGGGCGAGTTCAGCGCGGTGCACGCGATCGCCGTGGTGTTCGTCGTCGCCGGCTTCGCGTTCAAGGTGTCGGCGGTGCCGTTCCACACGTGGGCTCCGGACGTGTACCAGGGCGCGCCGACGCCCGTCACGGCGTTCCTGTCGGTGGCCTCCAAGGCCGCCGGCTTCGTCGCTCTCGTGACGGTGATCTTCGTCGGCTTCCCCCAGGCCGCCGACGTGTGGGAACCGTTCTTGTGGGTGATGGCGGCGCTGACGATGACGTACGGCAACGTGGTGGCCCTGCGGCAGACGAACATCGTGCGCATGCTGGCGTACTCCTCGATCAGCCAGGGCGGCTTCATCCTGATGCCGCTCGCCGTCGCGGGTACCGGTGACTCTGCCGGCAAGGCGCTGCAGGCGGTCGTCGTGTACCTCTTGGTGTACGCCGCGATGAACCTCGGCGCGTTCGCGGTGGTGCTCGCCGTCGCCCGCAAGACGCGCAGCGGCGAGATCTCCAGCTACGGCGGCCTGTTCTCGTACGCGCCCGGGCTGGCGACGCTGATGACGCTCTTCCTCGCCTCGCTCGCCGGCATCCCCCCGCTCGGCGGGTGGATCGCCAAGTTCGCGGCCTTCCGGGCGGTGCTCGACGCGGGCGACGGCTGGGCCTACGCCATCGCCCTGATCGGCGCGGTCAACTCTGTGATCGCGTTCGGCTACTACGGCAACGTCTTGCGTGAGATGTGGATGAAGCCCGTCCCCGACGGCGACACCACCCCGATCAAGGTGCCCAGCTCGCTCGTGGCGGCGCTCGCGATCACCGGTGTGGCCACGTTGGTGCTCGGCATCCTGCCGGGAGCGGTGCTGCGCTTCGGCGACCTCGCCGACCTCACCGGTGCCTTCGGCCGCTGAGGAGATAGGCGCCGCGATCGCCGCGGCGGGCGGGGCGATCCCGTTCGAGCAGTACATGCACCTCGCCCTGTACGGCGAGCACGGCTTCTACACCGGTAGCGGCCAGGCCGGCAGGCGCGGCGACTTCATCACCTCGGCCGAGGTGGGACCGCTCTTCGGCGCGGTTGTCGCGCGGGCGCTCGACGCGTGGTGGGTTGAGCTGGGTAGGCCCGAGGAGCTGACGTTCGTCGACGCCGGTGCCGGGCCGGGCACGCTCGCACGGGCGGTGCTGGCTGCAGACCCGGGCTGCCTGCGGGCCGGCGCGCTGCGCTACGTGGCCGTCGAGACCTCCGCCGCCCAGCGTGAACAGCATCCAGAGGGCGTCGAGTCCATGACCTCGATCGCCGAGCTGGCGCCGTTCACCGGTGTGGTCCTCGCGAACGAGCTGCTCGACAACATGCCGTTCCGGCTCTTCGTCTGGGACGGCGCCTGGCGTGAGGCCTTCGTGACCGCGAGCGGCGACGGCAGGTTCGCCGAGGTGACCGTCGCCGTGGCCGAGGTGCCGGCGGTGCTTCCCCCGACGGCGCAGCTCGGGGCCCGCGTGCCGGTGCAGGAGGCCGCCGGCGCCTGGGTGCGCGCAGCGCACGGGCTGGTGCAGCACGGTCGGGTGGTGGTGTTCGACTACTGCTGTGCCGCGTCGGGGCTTTACGCGCTGAGGCCGTGGCGCGACTGGTTGCGCACCTACCGCGGCCACGAGCGCGGTGGGCACTATCTCGCCGACCCGGGCCTGCAGGACGTCACCGCGGAGGTGGCGATCGACCAGCTCGCCGCCGCCGCCGGTGAGCCGGACGCGGTGCGCTCGCAGGCGCAGTGGCTGCAGCGGTGGGGCATCGCCGAGTTGGTCGACGAGGGGCGCAGGGTGTGGGCCGAGCAGGCTGCGCGCCCGGGGCTCGAGGCGATGCGCATGCGCAGCCGGGTTCCCGAGGCCGAGGCACTGCTCGACCCAAGCGGCCTCGGCAGCTTCTCGGTGATCGAGTGGGCCCGTTGAGGGCATGCGGTGGCGGTGCCCGGCCGGCGGTCGGGTGGGCGCAAGCGGTTGTTTAGAGTCGCGGACATGCCCGGTTCCGCCGACGAGTCGCCCGCAGCCAACGACGCGCCCCAGCACGCCATCGACGACCTGCTGCTGGAGAACCGCACCTTCCCCCCTTCGGAGAGCTTCAAACGCGACACGCTCGTCGCCGGCACGTTCCTCTACGACGAGGCTGCCGAGGACGACGAGGGCTTCTGGGCGCGTCAGGCGGCCGAACTGATCACCTGGCAACGCCCGTGGGACACCATCTGCGAGTGGGAGCTGCCGTTCGCCAAGTGGTTCGTCGGTGGCCAGCTCAACGTGTCCGAGAACTGCCTCGACCGCCACGTCGCCGCCGGCCGCGGCGACAAGGTGGCGATCCACTGGGAGGGCGAACCCGGCGACACGCGCACGATCACGTATGCCGAGCTGCTCGCCGAGGTGCAGCGGTTCGCCAACGCGTTGAAGGGGCTCGGCGTAGGGCGCGGCGACCGCGTCAACGTCTACCTGCCGATGATCCCCGAGGCCGCGGTGGCGATGCTCGCCTGCGCGCGCATCGGTGCCGCGCACAGCGTGGTGTTCGGGGGCTTCTCGGCCCAGTCGCTCTCCGACCGCATCAACGACGCCGAGGCGACGGTGCTCGTCACCGCGGACGGCGGCTACCGCCGCGGCGAGGTCTTCGCCCTGAAGCCCGCCGCCGACGAGGCCGTCGGGTCGTCGCCGTCGATCGAGCACGTGGTCGTCGTGCGCCGTGGCGGCAATCCCGTCGACATGGTCGAGGGCCGCGACCACTGGTACCACGAGCTCATCGCCGCCGCCGACCCGGTGTGCCCCCCGGAGCCGATGGACTCCGAGCAGTTGCTCTTCCTGCTCTACACCTCGGGCACCACCGGCAAGCCGAAGGGCATCATGCACACGTCCGGCGGCTTCCTCACCCACGTCGCCTTCACCCACAAGTACGTGTTCGACCTGCATCCCGACACCGACGTCTTCTGGTGCACCGCCGACATCGGCTGGGTGACCGGCCACAGCTACGTGGTGTACGGCCCGCTCGCCAACGGGGCGACCCAGGTGATGTACGAAGGGGTGCCGAACCACCCCGGCAACGACCGCTTCTGGGCGATCGTCGAGAAGTACGGGGTGACCATCTTGTACACCGCGCCGACGGCGATCCGTACGTTCATGAAGTGGGGAGCGCAGGAGCCGGCCAAGCACGACATGTCCTCGCTGCGCCTGCTCGGCAGCGTCGGCGAGCCGATCAACCCCGAGGCCTGGGTGTGGTACTGGGAGCACATCGGCGGCGGGCGCTGTCCGGTGGTGGACACGTGGTGGCAGACCGAGACCGGCGGGATCATGATCAGCCCGCTGCCCGGCGCGACCACGCTGAAGCCCGGCTCGGCCACGTTCCCCCTCCCCGGCGTCAGCGCTGCGCTCGTCGACGACGTCGGCGACGAGGTGCACCAGGGCGGCGGCTACCTGACGCTGACCCGCCCCTGGCCGGGGATGCTGCGCGGCATCTGGGGCGACCCCGATCGGTATCACGACACCTACTGGCGTCGCTTCCCGGGCAAGTACTTCGCCGGTGACGGCGCGAAGCTCGACACCGACGGCTACCTGTGGCTGCTCGGGCGGGTCGACGACGTGATGAACGTGAGCGGGCATCGCATCTCCACGACCGAGGTCGAGAGCGCGCTCGTGTCCCACGTCGCCGTCGCCGAGGCCGCGGTGGTCGGCGCCAACGACGCGACGACTGGCCAGGCGATCATCGCCTACGTCACGCTCGTTGCCGGCCACGAGGCCGACGTCGAGGACCTGCGCCGCCATGTGGCCAACGAGATCGGCGCCATCGCCAAGCCGAAGATGATCTTCCTGACACCCGACCTGCCGAAGACGCGCAGCGGCAAGATCATGCGGCGCCTGCTGCGCGACGTCGCGGAGGGACGCAACCTCGGCGACACGACCACCCTCGCCGACGCGAGCGTGGTCACCGAGCTTCAGCAGCGGGCGGCATCCGCCGTGCAGGAGGACTGAGCGATCCCGGCTCCGGCGATTGATCCGGCCGCCCTCGGCACGGCTCGCTGGCACGGCGAGCCGTTGCCGCCGGGGGCGTGTGTGGTGTTCGACCTCGACGGCGTGCTCTCCGACGCGGCTGGGCGCCAGCACTTCGTCAACGATCCCGCGGGAGGGCGCAAGGACTGGCAGGCGTTCTTCGCGGCCAGCGGTGACGACCCGCTGATCCGCGAGGTGCACGTACTGCTCGACCTGCTCGACCCGACGCTCACGGTGGTGCTGCTCACGGCCAGGCCGGCCCGGGTCTTGGACGAGACGCTCGCCTGGCTGGCGCGCTACGAGGTGCGCTGGGACCTGCTCGTCATGCGACCCGTACGTGACGGGCGTCCGGCGACCGAGTTCAAGCGGGCCGTGGTGCGCCAACTGCTCGCGGCCGGGTACGAGCTGCGGCTCGCGTTCGAGGACGACCGGCGCAACGTGTCGATGCTCCACGACGAGGGTGTGCCCTGCGTGTACCTGCACTCCGGCTACTACGACTAGCACCGCACGGCTCAAGAAACCGTCAGCGGGGCCGATACTCGGTCATGTCGTCGTTCAGCCCGAGCGGGACGGCCGGCGACGGTGGCGCGCCCTGCGACGCTGCCGCCGACGCCGAGGTCGCCCCGCCCAACCCGCCGCCCGCGTCGTCGCCGCCACCGCTGCCGGCCCCGACCGCGTTCGACACGCGGTCGGTGGAGGAGATCCTGCGCAAGGGCGGCCTGCCCTCGGTGGAGGAGCTCCAGGCAGAGCTCGAGCGCCAGGGCCTGCCCGACGCCGTGCCGCTCGTCATCGAGGCGGCCGTCAAGCGCCCGCCGTCGATGGCCAATCCCGACCGGATCATCCCTCCCCGCCCCACCCGGGCGTTGTTCGCGCCGCTCGCCGACGAGCCGATCGCGAAGGCGCGGCCCTACCCCGACGGGCCGATCATCGCGCCGCTCGTCGAAGAGCGCGCGGCCGCGCCCGACGTGGTCGAGCTCGAGCAGCAGGCTGAGCCGGAGGCGGTCGAGCCGGTCGCCGCCGAGCCGATCGCCGCCGAGCCGATGACGGTCGAGCCGATGACGGCCGAGCCGATGACGGTCGAGCCGGAGCCCGCCGCCGTCGAGCCGATCACGGTCGAGCCGGAGCCCGCCGCCGTCGAGCCGGAGCCGGTCGCCGCCGAGCCGATCACGGTCGAGCCGATCACGGTCGAGCCGGTCGCCGCCGAGGCCGTAGCCGACGATGGCGGTGTTCCGGCGGCGGTGTTCACCACCGACGAGCCGGGCTTGGCGGCGATGATCCAGCCGGTCCTACCGGTGGCCGCGCCCCGCGCCACCCGCGCGGCCGTCGCCGCGACCGTCGTCCAGCGCCCCGCGCCGGCTGTGGCCGTACGCCCGGTGCTCGCCCGTCAGCGGCGTCGTCGGGGAGCGATGGCCAAGGCGTTGATCACCCTGATCCTGCTCGGCGCGCTCGCCGCGGCCGCGGTGTTCGTGATGCAGCGGTTCGTGCTGGCGAAGGCCTGGCCGGCGGAGCTGAAGCCGGTGGCCACCTTCGTCGAGGGCGAGACGGGGTTCTCCTTCGACCACTCCGTGCCGGTGCGGGTGCTCCCCGGTGCCGAGTTCGCGGTGCGGGCGAGCTCCCTGCGACTCGACCATCCCGAGGGAGCAGTCGATGCCGGTGCCGCCGACCGCGCCGTGGGTCTGTTCGAGGGCAGCTACGACGAGCTGAGCGGAGCGAGGGCCGCAGCCGGGGTGTGGCCCGCCCTCTACGACCCCGCGAGCGGTGCCGTCTACGTGGACGCGAGCGTCCCCTCGGGCGCGGAGCGTGATGCCTACATCGCCCGCGAGCTCGTGCTCGCGCTGTATCACCAGGCCTTCGACTGGCCGGCCGAGCTCGCGGAGCTGGACCATGCCCAGCGCGTCGCTTACCGCGCAGGGCTGGAAGGTGAGGCCGCCGTCGTGGCCACCGCCTGGCAGGCGAAGTCACGCGGCGGCAACCCGGCGTCGGCTCGCGAATCGGAGTTGGTGCAAGCCCCGCCGGCGGCGGAGGGAGTCTGGCGAGCCCTGCCTGCCACCTACGGCTTCGAGTCGCGCGTCGCGACCGGGCTCGGCCCTGTCGCCGCGTCCGCGGAGGAGCCGGCCGAGGGCAAGCCCCCGGTCGAGCCCGGTCACGTCGATGCGCACCTCTACGGCTGGGACGCCGAGAAGGACGCGAGCGGCCTGGCGAGCATGCCCCTCGTGGTGGAGGGCGAAGAGGAGGCCGGCGTCGAGATCCCCGGTCCGCGGGGAACGATGGGTGCCGGCTGGTGGTTCGCGGTGCTCGCGAGCCGCCTCGACGCGGCGTCGTCGTGGATCGTCGCCAGCACGTGGGCGGGTGACCAGGCGGTGACCCTTCTTCGCGACGACCAGGTGTGCGTGAAGGCCACGGTGCGCACCGTCGACACCGAATCGCTCGACCTGTGGGAGTTCGTCCTGACCGATTGGGTGGCGAGGGGTCCGGCCGCGTCGGGCGCCGCGGTGACCCGAACCGGCGGCGAGGTGATGCTCGCGAGCTGCGATCCCGGCATCGACGCCGACACGCGTGCCGTCGACGACCCCGTCGGACTGCTCGTTGCGCTTGCCGCCGAGCGCCAGTCGGCGGCGACGGCCACCGCCGAGACGCTGCCCGTGGAGAACTGAAGCGTCAGTCCCGGAAGTTCTGGAACTGGAGGGCCAGCCCGAGGTCGGCGCCCTTCAGCAGTTGGATAACGGATTGCAGGTCGTCGCGCTTCTTGCCCTGCACCCGCACCGCGTCGCCCTGGGTCTGGCTGCTGATCCCCTTCGGGCCCTGGTCCTTGACCAGCTTGTTGATCTCGCGGGCCTTGTCCGAAGAGATGCCGACGTGGATCGTGGCCACCTGGCGCACGGTGTTCTGCGTGGCCTCTTCCACCTTGCCGTACTCGAGCCCCTTCAACGACACGCCGCGCTTGACCAGCTTCTCCTCGAACACCGTGCGCAGCGCGACGAGCCGGTCTTCGCTGACCGTGCGCAGGGTGAAGGTGAGCTCTGTCTGCTCGATCGAGGAGCCGGTGTTCTTGAAATCGAACCTGGTGGCGATCTCGCGCTGGGCCTGGTCGACCGCGTTGCGGACCTCTTGGCGGTCGACCTCGGAGACGACGTCGAAGCTGGGCATGGGGGGCAAGGGTAACGGTCCGCCGCCCGTGAACGCGAGCGAGTGGTGGCCCGGTCGAGGAGGCGGCTACGATGCTTCCCCGCACGCGTCAGGCGTGCCATGGGTCGGTGCCCGAGTGGCCAAAGGGAGCAGACTGTAAATCTGCCGGCATCGCCTACGTTGGTTCGAATCCAGCCCGGCCCACCAGGTGCACGACTCGACCCCGGCTGCTACTGCCGCCGGCGGTCGAGCATGCACTGCATGATCGCCACGTCGAGCCAGCGGTTGAACTTCCTGCCCACCTCGCGCTCCACCCCGACGAGCTCGAACCCGCAGCGCGCGTGCAGCGCGAGCGACGCCTGCCCACCGGCTTCGATGCGGGCGATGACGCTGTGGAAGCCGGCGTTCGTGGCGAGGTCGAGCAGCGACTCGAGCAGCATCGACCCGATGCCGGTCCCGTTGACGTCGCGCCGGACGTAGACGGAGTCCTCCACCGTCGTGCGGTAGGCCGGGCGCTCCTTGAACGAAGAGAGCGCTCCGAAGCCGACGACCTCTCCTTCGAAATCCGTGCCCGGTCGCCCGACCGCGACGAGCGCGCCGAACGCGCCGGCGCGCTCGGCGAGCCACGCCCGCTGGTCGTCGAGCGTGCGCGGCACGAGGTCCATGGTGGCCACGGTGTGCTCGACCTCGTGGTTGTAGATGGCCCGGATCGACTCGGCGTCGTCGAGCGAGGCGAGCCGCAACGACACGGGCGCCGGCGAGGTGGTCACGAGCACGAGAGGGTATCCGCGCACCAGCGCCGCGAGCGGGCTAGTGATGGCTCTCGACGTGGTGCGACCGGCACCGTGGGCGCTATGCTCGACAGCCGGTTCGCGGCTTTGCCGCGCACTGACGCCCTCTTAGCTCAGTCGGCAGAGCACAGCCATGGTAAGGCTGGTGTCGTGGGTTCGATTCCCACAGAGGGCTCCGACCCCCGGGCGGCGTAGCTCAGTTGGTCAGAGCATCCGGCTCATAATCGGAAGGTCATCGGTTCGATCCCGATCGCCGCTACAGCAGTGACAATCCACAAGATCTCCTCCAGACCCCACCTTTATCCAGCACAAAGGAGAAGTGCTCGCCATGAGCAAGGCGAAGTTCGAGCGTACGAAGCCGCATGTGAATATTGGGACGATGGGTCATATTGACCATGGTAAGACGACGTTGACGGCGGCGATTTCTAAGACGTTGTCGGAGCGTGGGTTGGCGGAGTATACGCCGTTTGATTCGATTGATAAGGCTCCGGAGGAGAAGGCGCGGGGTATTACGATCTCGATTGCTCATATCGAGTATGAGACGGAGAATCGGCATTATGCGCATGTGGATATGCCGGGTCATGCGGATTACATCAAGAACATGATCACTGGTGCGGCGCAGGTTGATGGGGCGATCTTGGTGGTCGCGGCGACGGATGGTCCAATGCCGCAGACGCGTGAGCATGTGTTGTTGGCGCGTCAGGTGGGGGTGCCGTACATCGTGGTGGCGTTGAACAAGGCTGACATGGTCGACGACGAGGAGTTGTTGGAGCTTGTCGAGCTCGAGGTGCGGGAGTTGTTGAACGAGTACGAGTTCCCTGGTGATGATGCTCCTGTGGTGCGGGTGTCGGCGTTGAAGGCGTTGGAGGGTGACGCGGCCTGGCAGGAGAAGGTGTTGGAGTTGATGGAGGCG
The DNA here is from genome assembly GCA_016700055.1 of Actinomycetota bacterium. Taxonomy (NCBI): domain Bacteria; kingdom Bacillati; phylum Actinomycetota; species Actinomycetota bacterium. Next base: position 1,344,488 of record CP064997.1, on the reverse strand, counting down.
TGTGACAATTTTGTGCCTCTGCCGCAGCGTGATCTGGATAAGCCGTTCTTGATGCCGATCGAGGATGTGTTCACGATCACGGGTCGGGGGACGGTGGTGACGGGCAAGGTTGAGCAGGGTGTGGTGCATACCGGTGACGAGGTGGAGATCGTCGGGTTGCGTGATACGCAGAAGACGACGTGTACTGGTGTGGAGATGTTCCGGAAGTTGTTGGATGAGGGTCAGGCGGGGGACAACATCGGTGCGTTGTTGCGGGGCACGAAGAAGGAAGATGTTGAGCGTGGGCAGGTGTTGTGTAAGCCGGGGAGTATCACGCCGCATACGAATTTTGAGGGTCAGGTGTATGTGTTGACGAAGGAGGAGGGTGGCCGTCATAAGCCGTTCTTCAACAACTACCGGCCGCAGTTCTTCTTCCGTACGACCGATGTGACGGGCACGATCGAGTTGCCGTCGGGTACGGAGATGGTGATGCCGGGCGACAACGTCGCGATGACCGTCGAGTTGGGCAAGCCGATCGCGATGGACGAGGGCCTACGGTTCGCGATCCGCGAAGGTGGGCGCACCGTCGGCGCCGGCCGCGTCGTCAAGATCCTGAAGTGAGCCGGAGGGCCTAGAGATGCCGAAGAACGACAAGCGGGTGAAGATCACCCTCGAGTGCACCGAGTGCAAGCGGCGCAACTACATCACGATCAAGTCCAAGGTCAACGACCGTGAGCGCCTGGAGATGAAGAAGTACTGCAGCCACGACCGGCGCCACACGGTCCACAAGGAGACCCGCTAGCGCCGACCGGGCGGGAGGCGGTGCTGGTACCCTGGCACCTTCCCCACCGAGGGCAGTAGCTCAGCTGGTAGAGCATCGGTCTCCAAAACCGACGGTCGGGGGTTCGAATCCCTCCTGCCCTGCCCAACGCACCAAAGTGAGCATCGTCATGTCGATGGACCTGAATCGGGAGCAGAAGCGCCACCTGAAGCGCATGGGTGCCCTGGACGACCAGGGGAACCCGGCGCGCCAGCGCCCCGTGCCCCAGGCGCGCAAGGAGCGCGTCGGGATCCGCCAGTACCTGAGCGAGGTCCGCGACGAGCTGCGCAAGGTCGCCTGGCCGAAGTGGCCCGAGGTTCGCCGCTACTCGATCGTGGTCCTCATCACCGTCGTGTTGCTCACCGCCTACATCGGCGTGCTCGACACCTTGTTCGCGTTCGTCACCGACTGGCTGTACGAAACGTGATGAGCGACGCGATGAGCGAAGAGCTGGACTCTCCCCCCGAAGCGGTCGAAGACACGACCCTCGAAGACACGACCGCCGAAGACACGACCTCCTCGACCTCATCGGACCAGGTGACGGACGCCGACGACACGACCGAGGCCGAGCTGGCAGATGTCGTGGAGATCGTCTCGCTCGACGACGACGCGGCAGACGGCCTCCTCGACGAGGAGGGAGCCGCCGACGACGGGGCTCCCGAGGTCGACCAGCCCTGGACCCGGCCCGGCATGTGGTACGTCGTGCACACCCAGTCCGGCTACGAGAAGAAGGTCACCGCCAACCTCGGTGCGCGCATCCAGTCCATGAACATGGAAGACAAGATCTTCGAGGTCGTCATCCCGATGGAAGACGTCGTCGAGTTCAAGGGCGGGCGCAAGCAGGTGGTGCAGAAGAAGGTGTTCCCCGGCTACCTCCTCGTGCGCTGCATGATGGACGACGAGAGCTGGTACTGCATCCGCAACACGCCCGGCGTGACCGGCTTCGTCGGCCAGAGCCAGAAGGGCCAACGCCCGACCGCCCTCAGCCGGCGCGACGTGGAGACGTTCTTGTCCGCGAAGGGCGACGGCGAAGAAGTGCAGGCGCGGCGCAAGCCCAAGCTCGAGTACGAAGAGGGCGAGACCGTGCGCGTGAGGGAGGGTCCGTTCGCGGACTTCTCCGGCCAGATCGCCGAGATCAACGCCGATCACATGAAGCTGAAGGTGCTGGTCAACATCTTCGGCCGCGAGACGCTGGTCGAGATGGACTTCAGCCAGGTCGCGAAGCTCTGACCCGTCGCCCCCCTAAGCCCTAGACAGCCCCGATAGAAGGAACTCCCGATGGCCAAGAAGAAGGTCGCTGCGATCGTCAAGATCCAGATCCCCGCCGGCAAGGCATCGCCTGCCCCGCCGGTCGGCACCGCGCTAGGTCCCCATGGTGTCGCGATCATGGACTTCGTGAAGCAGTACAACGCGGCCACCGAGTCCCAGGTGGGCACGATCATCCCGGTCGAGATCACCGTGTTCGAGGATCGCTCGTTCAGCTTCATCTTGAAGACCCCGCCGACGCCGGTGCTGCTGCGCCAGAAGGCGGGGCTGGAGAAGGCGTCGAGCACCCCGGGCAAGGCTGTGGCCGGCTCGGTCACCGAGGCCGACATCGAAGACGTGGCCAAGACGAAGATGCCCGACCTGAACGCGTACGACCTGGAGGCCGCGAAGGAACAGGTGCGCGGCACCGCCCGCTCGATGGGGTTGACCATCGCCGGCTGACGCCGGCGCCCCCACTTGTAGACCACACAAGAATCCAACGCCTGGACCGGGACGACCTCGCCCGGCCGGCACTACACCGGGTAGAGCTGTGAAGGCAGCACCCGGAGAGGGAGACACCAGATGTCCGGCAAGAAGTTCGCCGAAGCGCTGAAGCGATTCGACCGCGACGAGCAGTTCACCCCGACCGAGGCCCTCGGCCTCGTCAAGTCGCTGGCCCCGGCCAAGTTCGACGAGACCGTCGAGATCGCCGTGCGCCTCGGCGTCGACCCGCGCAAGGCCGACCAGATGGTGCGCGGCACGGTCGCGCTGCCCTCGGGCACCGGCAAGGACGTGCGCGTCGCGGTGTTCGCCGCGGGCGAGGCGGCCGAAGAGGCCCGCTCGGCCGGTGCCGACGTCGTCGGCGCCGACGACCTCGCCGCCGAGATCGAGAAGGGCAACTTCGCGTTCGACGTGGCCATCGCCACGCCCGACCTGATGCCCCTCGTCGGGCGGCTCGGGCGCGTGCTCGGCCCCCGCGGCCTGATGCCCAACCCGAAGACCGGCACCGTCACCAACGACGTCGGGCGAGCAGTGTCCGAGTTCAAGGGCGGCAAGGTGGAGTACCGCACCGACCGCTACGGCAACGTGCACGTGCCTCTCGGCAAGGTCAGCTTCGACGTCGCCGCGCTCGAGACCAACTTCCGCGCGGTGATCGACGAGCTCCAGCGAGCGAAGCCCGCGTCCTCCAAGGGCCGCTACATGAAGAAGATCTCGCTGTCGTCCACGATGGGCCCCGGCGTGAAGGTCGACCCCACCCGGCTGCGTCCCGAGTCCGCCTGAGCCCGCTGCGTGGCCGCTCGGGCGCCGAGCACCGCTACGCTTTCGTCCCTACAACCGAACCGGTTGCTCGCCGAAGACCGCTGGCCCACTCCCGAGTGGACAATGGGTTCTCCCACCAGCCGAGGCGGACACCTCGATCGTCACACCGAAGGCTCGGGTCGACAACGACCTCGCCCTCGTCGCTGACCGGAGGCGTTCGCGAAATGCGAGCGCCCCGAGCGATACGAGAGGAGGTGTGACACGAGATGACCACCAAGACCGCAAACCCGCGGCCCGAGAAGGTGGCAGTCGTCGACGAGATCGCGGCCAAGCTCGACGCGGCAGACGCCGTGTTCGTGAGTGAGTACCGCGGCATGTCGGTGAAGGCCCTGGCCGGGCTGCGCCGCCAGCTGCGCGAGACCGGCGGCGAGCACAAGGTGTACAAGAACACCCTGGCCCGCCGAGCGGCCGAGCAGGCCGGCAACGTCGAAGGCCTCGTCGAGCTGCTGGTCGGCCCGACGGCGCTCACGTTCGTGAGCGGCGACGCCGCTCCATCGGCGAAGGCTCTGCGCGACTACGCGAAGACGAACCCGCATCTGGTGCTGCGCGGCGGTGCGCTGGGCGGCGCCACGTTGAGCGCGGCCGACGTCGAGGCGCTGGCCGACCTGCCGTCGCGAGACGTGCTGCTGGCCCAGATCGCCGGTGCGTTCCAGGCTCCGCTGGTGAAGACCGCCGGCTTGTTGCAGGCGCTGCCGCGCAGCTTCGCATACGGCCTGAAGGCCCTCATCGACAAGGTCGACACAGAAGCGGCGGCCTGAGCCGCCACGAACGGCGGCCCCAGGCCGTCACCGCAACCGATTCGTTTGTGACACAGAAAGAGAACTGAGAAATGGGCAAAGAAGACATCCTCGATGCGATCTCCAACATGACCGTGATCGAGCTGAAGGAGCTCCTCGACGCGTTCGAAGAGAAGTTCGGCGTGACCGCGGCGGCCCCCGTCGCCGTCGCCGCCGCCGGAGCGGGTCCGGCTGCTGCTGCGCCCGCCGAGGAGGAAAAGGACGAGTTCGACGTCGTCCTCACCGGTGCAGGTGCCCAGAAGATCCAGGTCATCAAGGTGGTGCGTGAGCTCACCGGCCTCGGTCTGAAGGAGGCGAAGGACCTCGTCGACGCCGCGCCGAAGCCGGTGCTCGAAAAGGCGAACAAGGACGACGCCGACAAGGCGAAGGCCAAGCTGGAAGAGGCCGGAGCCTCCGTCGAGCTGAAGTGAACCGGGGCGCCGCTTAGCGCCTAATGGTTTCTCGGGGGCCCGGGCATGTGCCCGGGCCCCTTCGCGCCCCGTGCCCGAAGTGCCGGTAGAGCGCGAGATGCTTGACTGACGGGTGCTCCAGTGCTTACCGTTCCGCCCAGCAGATGCAGCCGTCGGGCCGCCCGGGCCTCGAACGGTTGCTTCTTGCTGTTCTCGGTGGGTAGGATCGCAGGTTGCCGTGCGTCGTCGCCTCTCCGTTCACCATTCCCGGAGTCTGGTTCTGCGCGCCCCGGACCGTCCGCTCGCCCCCGAGGAGTAAGCCGTGGCCTCTCGATCGACCCCCCGCGAGCGGTATTCGTTCGCCAACCTCGCCGAGCCCTTGGAGCTCCCCGACCTCATCGCCATCCAGCGCGAGTCCTTCCGTCATTTCCTAGACGACGGGCTGGCGGAGACGTTCCGCGACATCTCGCCGATCAAGGACTTCAGCGAGTCGCTCCAGCTCGAGCTCGAGTTCGACCCGAACGACGAAGACCTGCGCCCGCCGCCCAAGTTCACCGTCGAGGAGTGCCGCGAGCGGGACATGACCTACGCCGCGGCGATCTTCGTGCGGGCTCGGTTCGTGAACCGCAACACCGGCGAGATCAAAGAGCAGACGGTCTTCATGGGCGACTTCCCGATGATGACCGACAAGGGCACGTTCATCATCAACGGCACCGAGCGCGTCGTCGTCTCCCAGCTCGTGCGCAGCCCGGGCGTGATCTTCGAGCCCGGCGAGCGGTTCCGCCTGCGCAACCTGTCCAAGCATCAGCTCGTGAAGGGCACGATCCACCCTTACCGCGGCGAGTGGCTCGAGTTCGACGTCGAGCAGAAGCCGGGCAAGGACGTCACCGCGGGCACCCGCGTCGCCCGCAAGCGCCGGATGGGCATCTTCACCCTGCTGCGCGCGCTCGGCTACGACGAGGAGAACGCGCCCGGGTTCATCGACCGCTTCGTCGCCCACTTCGACTTCTTGGAGGGCCAGTGGGAGAAGGAGCGCCCGATCGCTCCCACGCAGGACGAGGCGTTGGTCGAGATCTACAAGCGAGCGCGTCCGGGCGAGCCGCCCACGCTCGATTCCGCACGGGCATACTTCCGCAACGCGTTCTTCGAGAACCGCCGCTACGACCTGTCCAAGGTCGGCCGCTACAAGATCAACCGCAAGCTCGGCACCGAGGTGGCCAAGCTCGGTGAGCTGTTCGGGCTGTCCCCCGACCAGCTCGACCTGCCCGCCGACGACCAGGACGTGTTGAGCCGATGCGAGGTGCTCGCCGCGGTCAGCTACATGCTGCACCTCGTCAAGCAGGAGCCCGGCTACCGCCTCGACGACCAGGACCACTTCGCCAACCGGCGCATCCGCTCCGTCGGTGAGCTGATCCAGAACCAGGTGCGCATCGGACTCTCCCGCATGGAGCGGGTGGTGCGTGAGCGCATGACCACCCAAGACGTCGAGGCGATCACGCCCCAGACGCTGATCAACATCCGCCCGGTGGTGGCCGCGATCAAGGAGTTCTTCGGCACCAGCCAGCTCTCCCAGTTCATGGACCAGGTGAACCCGCTGTCGGGGCTCACCCACCGTCGCCGTCTCTCGGCCCTCGGCCCGGGCGGCCTGAGCCGGGAGCGCGCCGGGTTCGAGGTGCGTGACGTCCACTTCTCGCACTACGGCCGGATGTGCCCGATCGAGACCCCGGAGGGCCCGAACATCGGCCTCATCGGCGCGCTGTCCACGTTCGCCCGCGTCAACGAGTTCGGATTCATCGAGAGCCCGTACCGCAAGGTGGTCAACGGCAAGGTCACCGGCGAGATCGTGTACATGGCCGCCGACGAGGAAGAGAACTACACCGTCGGCCAGGCGAACACGCCGATCAACGCCGACGGCAGCTTCCGTGACCAGCGCGTGCTCGTGCGCCGCTCGCCGCAGGCAGCGAGCCTCGACGACCTGCGCAAGATGCTCGAGGCGGAGAGCTTCTTCGGCGCCACCACCGACATCGGCTACGTGCCCCCGACCGAGGTCGACTACCTCGACGTGTCGCCCAAGCAGATCGTCTCGGTCGGCACCGCACTGATCCCGTTCCTCGAGCACGACGACGCGAACCGCGCGCTGATGGGCGCGAACATGCAGCGCCAGGCGGTGCCGCTGGTGCGTTCGGAAGCCCCGTACATCGGGACCGGCATCGAGGCCCGCGCCGCGCGCGACGCCGCCGACCTGGTGCAGGCCGCCGACGACGGCGAGGTGATCGAGGTGTCCGGCGACGCGATCACGGTGCAATACCAGCAGCAGGGCAAGCGCACCTACCGCCTCGCCAAGTTCCGCCGCAGCAACCAGGACACGTGCATCAACCAGATCCCGCGCGTGCTCGAGGGTCAGAAGGTGAAGCGCGGCGACGTGCTGGCCGATGGCCCCTCGACCGATCACGGCGAGCTCGCGCTGGGCAAGAACCTGCTCGTCGCGCTGATGCCGTGGGAGGGCTACAACTTCGAGGACGCGATCATCCTCTCCGAGCGCGTGGTGCGCGACGACGTGCTGACGTCGATCCACATCCACGAGCACGAGGTCGACGCCCGCGACACCAAGCTCGGCCCGGAGGAGATCTCCCGCGACATCCCCAACCTGTCCGAGGACATCCTGCGTGACCTCGACGACCGCGGCATCATCCGCGTCGGCGCCGAGGTCGGCCCCGGCGACGTGCTGGTCGGCAAGGTCACCCCGAAGGGCGAGACCGAGCTCACCCCCGAGGAGCGCCTGCTCCGCGCGATCTTCGGCGAGAAGGCGCGTGAGGTGCGAGACACCAGCCTGAAGGTGCCCCACGGCGAGAGCGGCAAGGTCATCGACGTGAAGGTGTATACCCGCGAGGACGGCCACGAGCTGCCCCCCGGCGTGAACCAGCTGGTGCGGGTCTACGTGGCCCAGAAGCGCAAGATCTCCGTCGGCGACAAGCTCGCCGGACGCCACGGCAACAAGGGCGTGATCTCGAAGATCCTGCCGCTCGAGGACATGCCGTACCTCGCCGACGGGACGCCCGTCGACATCATCTTGAACCCGCTCGGCGTGCCGAGCCGGATGAACGTCGGCCAGGTGCTCGAAGCGCACCTCGGCTACGCCGCGAGGTGGGGCTGGACCGATCCCAAGTCGGGGGTCCAGGTCGGTGAGGCGGCCGTGCGCGGCACCGAGGCGAAGACGCGCCCCAGCACCGCGCCCTCCACGTTCGTCGCCACCCCCGTGTTCGACGGTGCCCACTGGGACGAGGCCGAGCAAGCGGGCAAGCACCCGACGATCGTCGAGATCCTCGCCAACCTCACCCCAGAGGGAGCCGACGGCCAGCGCCTGATCCGCACCGACGGCAAGACCACGCTCTACAACGGGCGCACCGGCGAGACCTACGACAACCCGGTCACGGTCGGGTTCATGTACATCTTGAAGCTCGCCCACCTGGTGGACGACAAGATCCACGCCCGCTCGACGGGCCCGTACTCGATGATCACCCAGCAGCCTCTCGGCGGCAAGGCCCAGTTCGGCGGGCAGCGCTTCGGCGAGATGGAGGTGTGGGCGCTCGAGGCCTACGGGGCCGCCTACTGCTTGCAGGAGCTGTTGACGATCAAGTCCGACGACGTGCTCGGGCGGGTGAAGGTGTACGAGGCGATCGTGAAGGGCGAGAACATCCCCGAGCCCGGCATCCCGGAGAGCTTCAAGGTGCTCATGAAGGAGATGCAGGCGCTGTGCCTGAACGTCGAGGTGCTCGCCGACGACGGCTCCGAGATCGAGATGCGCGAGATCGACGAGGACGTGTTCCGTACCGCGGACGAGCTCGGCATCGACATCAGCCGCCCCGAGCGCGGTAGCGACGACGACGACCGCGACCACCGTCGTCCGGCGCGGGTCTACTGACACGCAACGACGACACGTAACGACCACGACGCGCAACGACGAACGACACGCACGAACGACACGCACGAACGAAGACCACGACAAGGACGACCGCACCAATGCTCGACGTCAACATGTTCGACCAGCTCCGCATCGGCCTGGCCACGGCCGACCAGATCCGCACGTGGTCCCACGGCGAGGTGAAGAAGCCCGAGACGATCAACTACCGCACGCTGCGTCCCGAGAAGGACGGGCTGTTCTGCGAGAAGATCTTCGGCCCGACCCGTGACTGGGAGTGCTACTGCGGCAAGTACAAGCGCGTGCGCTTCAAGGGGATCATCTGCGAGCGCTGCGGCGTCGAGGTGACGCGCTCCAAGGTGCGCCGTGAGCGCATGGGCCACATCGAGCTGTCGGCACCGGTGGTGCACATCTGGTACCTGCGTGGGACGCGGTCGTGGCTCGCGTACCTGCTGGCCGGGATCGAGCCGCGCGAAGAGCTGAAGGCCAAGCAGCTGGAGAAGGTCATCTACTTCGCCGCGAGCTTGGTGACCTGGGTCGACGAGGACAAGCGCCACGCGGATCTGCCGACGCTCGAGAGCGAATACCTCCAAGAGCGCGACGCGATCATGAAGGACATGGAGCTCGACATCGACCGCCGGTTCAAGGAGCTGGAGGACGAGGCGGCGGGGATGGAGGCCGACGGGGCACGCGACAGCGACGTGAAGGCCCGCCAGCGCGCCGCCGACAAGGATGTCGCCGCCATCCGTGAGCGCTTCGAGTCCGAGCTCGAGCTGCTGCAGCGCACCTGGGACGATTTCCGCAGCCTGCACGCCCGCAAGATCATCGACGACGAGATGCTGTGGCGCGAGTTGCACGACCGCTACGCCGACTACTTCGAGGGTGGCACCGGCGCCGACGCCATCAAGGCGCTCATCGACCGCATCGACTTCGACGAGGAGGAGCGCAAGCTGCGCGCCGCGATCGATCCGCAGCCGACGCAGAAGCCGCTCTCCGCGCAGCGCAAGCAGAAGGCGATCAAGCGCCTGAAGATCGTCGCCTCGTTCAACCAGCGCGACGACCACGGACGCCGGGTGAACGACCCGAAGGCGATGATCCTCGACGTCGTCCCGGTGATCCCCCCCGAGCTGCGCCCGATGGTGCAGCTCGACGGCGGCCGCTTCGCCACGTCCGACCTGAACGACCTCTACCGGCGGGTGATCAACCGCAACAACCGCCTGAAGCGCCTGCTCGACCTCGGCGCGCCGGAGATCATCGTCAACAACGAGAAGCGGATGCTGCAAGAAGCAGTCGACGCGCTGTTCGACAACGGACGCCGCGGCCGCCCCGTGACGGGGCCGGGCAACCGCCCGCTGAAGTCGCTCTCGGACATGCTGAAGGGCAAGCAGGGCCGGTTCCGCCAGAACCTGCTCGGCAAGCGTGTCGACTACTCCGGCCGTTCGGTGATCGTCGCCGGGCCCACGCTGCGGCTGCACCAGTGCGGCTTGCCGAAGCTGATGGCGCTCGAGCTGTTCAAGCCGTTCGTCATGAAGCGCCTCGTCGACCTCGAGCTCGCGCAGAACATCAAGAGCGCGAAGCGCATGGTGGAGCGCCGCCGGCTGCAGGTGTGGAACGTGCTCGAGGACGTGATCAAGGAGCACCCGGTGCTCTTGAACCGCGCGCCGACGCTGCACCGTCTCGGCATCCAGGCGTTCGAGCCGATCCTCGTCGAGGGCAAGGCGATCCAGATCCACCCCCTCGTCTGCACGGCCTTCAACGCCGACTTCGACGGCGACCAGATGGCGGTGCACCTTCCGCTGTCCGCCGAGGCCCAGGCCGAAGCCCGAGTGCTGATGCTCAGCGCCAACAACATCTTGTCGCCGGCGTCGGGCCGCCCGATCGTCACCCCCACACAGGACATGATCATCGGCGCCTACTACCTGACCGCCGACGACCCCGACGCGCCCGGCGCCGGCAGGTCCTTCCGCCATCAGTGGGAGGTCGAGCGCGCCCGCGACGAAGGCGCGCTCACCCTTCACTCCGCGATCACCATCTACGGCAACCGCGCCGAGGACGGCGAGCGCGACGAGTACCAGACGACCCCCGGACGGATGCTCTTCGAGGCCGCGCTGCCCGGCGACTACGCCGCGCGCTTCGGTCACGTGGACTCGATCGTCAAGAAGCGCGAGATGGGCGTGATCGTCGAGCGCCTGAGCGACAACTATTCCAAGGCCGAGGTGGCCGAGGCGCTCGACGCGATCAAGGCCGTCTGCTACCGCTACGCCTCGCAGTCCGGGCTCACCGTCTCGATCGACGACGTCCGCACCCCGTCGACCAAGCGCGAGATCCTCGACCTCTACGAGGCCCAGGCCGAGAAGGTGGAGGGCCAGTTCAAGAAGGGCATCATCACCGACGGCGAGCGCCGCCAGCAGGAGGTGCGCATCTGGACCGACGCCACCGCCGAGGTGCAGAAGGCGATGGAGAAGGAGTTCAAGGCGCAGCGCTTCAACCCGATCGACATGATGGTCGGCTCCGGCGCCCGCGGGAACATGACCCAGATGCGCCAGATCGCCGGCATGCGCGGCCTCGTCGCCAACCCCCGCGGCGACATGATCCCCCGCCCGATCAAGAAGAACTTCCGCGAGGGCCTGGAGACGCTCGAGTACTTCATCGCCACCCCTGGTGCGCGCAAGGGCCTGGTGGACACCGCCCTGCGGACCGCCGACTCGGGCTACCTGACGCGTCGCCTCGTCGACGTCGCCCAGGAGCTGATCATCCGTGAGGACGACTGCGGCACGAGCCTCGGGGTGTGGGTGGAGAACGTCGAGGCCGATTCCCCGAACCGGCGCACCTACATGGAGACCAAGCTGTTCGGCCGGGCGCTGCTCACCGACACGACCCTCGCCGACGGCACGGTGCTGGAGCGCAACACCATCGTCGGTGACGAAGAGCTGGCTCAGCTCCGCGACGACCCCGCGCTCACCCGCCTGCGGGTGCGCTCCGTGCTCACCTGCGACGCCGACCTCGGCGTCTGCGCCCTGTGCTACGGCCGTTCGCTCGCGACCGGCAAGTCGATCGAGCTCGGCGAGGCCGTCGGGGTCATCGCCGCCCAGTCGATCGGCGAGCCGGGCACGCAGCTGACGATGCGGACGTTCCACACCGGAGGCGTCGCCGGCAAGGACATCGCCGGCGGTCTGCCCCGCGTCGTCGAGCTGTTCGAGGCCCGCACCCCGCGCGGCTCGGCGCGGCTCGCGAAGGCCAGCGGCGTCGTGCGCATCGGCGACGACGAGGGCAAGGGGATCCCGGTCGTCGTCGTCGACGACGAGGGCGAAGAGCACCTGATCACGTTGCCGACCGGCAGCCGCCCGATCGTCGTCGACGGCCAAGAGGTGAAGGCCGGCGATCCGATCACCGACGGCCCCTTCGACCCGAAGGAGCTGATGGAGATCAAGGGCATCCGCGAGACCCAGCTCTACCTCGTCGAAGAGGTGCAGAAGGTCTACCGCGACCAGGGTGTTTCGATCCACGACAAGCACATCGAGCTGATCGTGCGGCAGATGACTCGGCGCGTCGGCGTGCAAGAGCCCGGCGACACCGACTTCTTGCCCGGCGAGCGCGTCGACCAGAAGAAGTTCCGGGACACGAACCGGTCGATGGTCGAGGCGAGCGAGCGTCCCGCCGAGGGCCGCCCCGAGCTGATGGGGATCACGAAGGCGTCGCTCGCCACCGAGTCGTGGCTGTCGGCGGCGTCGTTCCAGGAGACCACGAGGGTGCTCACCGAGGCCGCGATCGACGGCCGCGGCGACAACCTGATCGGGTTGAAGGAGAACATCATCATCGGCAAGCTGATCCCCGCGGGCACGGGCATGCTCTCGTACCGCGAGTTCGGCATCGACGCCCCCGAGTACGAGCCGATGGCGTACTACTCGAGCGAGACCGAGGACGATCCGGCTGCATTCCTGGCCGGCCTCCACGGTACGTACACCGACGACGGCGAATCCCGGGAGGGCTGAGTCGTCGCGTTGCGGTCAGGTTGCCGGCGCCAATGGTGCGCCTTAACATTGCAGGGTTCCAGTTCGGAAAAGAGGTAGTCGGCGCGTGCCCACAATCCAACAGCTCGTCCGCCAGGGGCGCAGCACCAAGGTCGGCAAGTCCAAGACGCCGGCGCTGAAGGGGTCGCCCCAGCGTCGTGGAGTGTGCACGCGCGTCTACACGAACACGCCGAAGAAGCCGAACTCGGCGCTGCGCAAGGTGGCCCGCGTGCGCCTGTCGAGCGGCATCGAGATCACCGCGTACATCCCCGGCGAGGGCCACAACCTGCAGGAGCACTCGATCGTGCTGGTGCGTGGCGGGCGGGTGCGTGACCTGCCCGGCGTGCGTTACAAGGTGATCCGGGGCGCGCTCGACGCCGCCGGGGTGAAGAACCGCAAGCAGGCCCGCAGCCGTTACGGCGCGAAGCGCGACAAGTAGAGGACGACACGCCATGCCCCGCAAGGGACCTGCCCCCCGCCGCGAACTGACGCCGGACCCGATCTACCGCTCGCTGCTCGTCACCCAGCTCACCAACAAGGTGATGCTGAGCGGCAAGAAGTCGATCGCCGAACAGATCGTGTACGACGCGCTGAAGATCGTCGAGGAAAAGACCGGTGCCGAGCCGATCGCCACCCTGAAGCGGGCGGTGGACAACGTCAAGCCCCCGCTCGAGGTGAAGCCCCGCCGCGTGGGTGGGGCCACCTACCAGGTGCCGGTCGAGGTGCGCCCCCGGCGGGCGACCACCCTCGCCATCCGCTGGATCGTCGACTTCGGGCGCAAGCGCCGGGAAAAGACCATGGCCGAGTGCCTCGCCGGCGAGTTGCTCGACGCGGCGAACGGGCTCGGCGCGGCGATGAAGAAGCGTGACGACATGCAGAAGATGGCCGACTCCAACAAGGCGTTCGCCCACTACCGCTACTGATCACGGCGTTGCGGCGGCGCCCGCCCTCGCCCGGCGACCGTTCACGACTGCACTAGCGTGACCGCCATCCCCTCCGTCGGGGAAGGAGGCTGTCGGATGTACGTGCGGACGATCCTGAGCGGCAAGGGCGTCGAAGTTGCCACCATCGCGAGGTCGGCCTCTCTCGCGCAGGCCGCGGCAGTGCTGCGTGACCGCCGGGTCGGGGCGCTGGTCGTTTCTGCCGACGGCAAGCGCATCGACGGCATCGTCTCCGAGCGCGACATCGTGCGCTGCCTCGCCTCGCACGGCGCAAGTGCCCTCGGGCGCACCGTCGCCGAGGCGATGACCGCCGAGGTGGTCACCTGCCGCCCGAACGACCACGTCGGGTACCTGATGGCGTTGATGACCGAAGAGCGGATCCGCCACGTGCCGGTGCTCGACGACGACGGCCTCCTCGGCGGCATCGTGTCGATCGGCGACGTCGTGAAACACCGCCTCGGCGAGCTGCAGGCCGAGAACGAATCGCTCTACGAGTACCTGCACCAGGGACGCTGATCCCGCCGCTGAACCGCTAGAGTTCCGAACCGGCCCTTTTGCGTCGCCCGGGTGCATCGCGCCCGGGTGCTCGTGTTCCCCCCGCACCTGAACCGGAAGTGAAATGACGATGGCCAAGCGCGACTATCCGCTCGAGCGTTACCGCAACATCGGGATCATGGCCCACATCGACGCGGGCAAGACCACGACCACCGAGCGCATCCTCTACTACACCGGCAAGACCTACAAGATCGGCGAGGTGCACGAAGGCGCGGCGGTGATGGACCACATGGTCCAAGAGCAAGAGCGCGGCATCACGATCACGTCGGCGGCCACCACGGCGTTCTGGCGTGACCACCGGATCAACATCATCGACACCCCCGGCCACGTCGACTTCACGATCGAGGTCGAGCGCTCGCTGCGGGTGCTCGACGGCGCGGTCGCGGTGTTCGACTCCGTCGCCGGTGTCGAGCCCCAGACCGAGACCGTCTGGCGCCAGGCGAACAAGTACCGGGTGCCGCGGATGTGCTTCATCAACAAGATGGACCGCGTCGGCGCCGACTTCTTCCGCACGGTCAAGATGATCGAAGACCGGCTGGAGAGCGTGCCCCTCGTGATCCAGCTCCCGATCGGGGCCGAGGCGCACTTCCAGGGAGTGATCGACCTGGTGAAGATGAAGGCGCTCGTCTGGGAGGACACCGGCGACCTCGGCGCGAAGTACGAAGAGGTCGAGATCCCCGCCGAGTACGAGGCCCAGGCCGAGGAGTACCGCGCCAAGCTGCTCGACATCATCGCCACCGAGGACGAAGAGCTGATGGAGAAGTACCTCGCCGACGAGGAGCTGTCCATCGAAGAGGTGCAGCGCGGCATCCGCAGCGGCGCCCTCGCGTTCAGCTTCGTGCCGGTGCTGTGCGGCTCGGCCTTCAAGAACAAGGGCGTCCAGCCGATGCTCGATGCCGTCGTCGACTACATGCCGAGCCCGCTCGACATCCCCCCGACCGAGGGGCTGACCCCGAAGGGCGAGCCCGTCCAGCGCGAGGCAGACGAGAAGGCGCCGTTCGCCGCGCTCGCGTTCAAGATCGTCTCCGACCCCTTCGGCAGGCTGACGTACTTCCGGGTGTACTCGGGCCAGGTGTCAAAGGGTGAGGAGATCTACAACTCGGTGAAGGAAAAGCGCGAGCGCGTCGGACGCCTGTTGCTGATGCACGCGAACAACCGCGAAGACATCGACACCGCGATGGCCGGCGACATCGTCGCCGGCCTCGGCTTCAAAGACGTCACCACCGGCGACACCCTGTGCGAGCGCACCGATCCGGTGATCCTGGAGCGGATGGAGTTCCCCGAGCCCGTCATCCACGTGGCGATCGAGCCGAAGACCAAGAACGACCAGGACAAGCTCGGCAAGGCGTTGAAGAGCCTCTCCGACGAGGACCCGACGTTCCGGGTGCGCACCGACGACGAGACGGGCCAGACCGTCATCTCCGGCATGGGCGAGCTGCACCTCGAGGTGCTCGTCGACCGGATGCAGCGTGAGTTCTCGGTCGACGCGACGGTCGGCAAGCCCCAGGTCGCCTACCGGGAGACGATCACCAAGGTCGTCGAGTCGGTCGAGTACCGCCACATCAAGCAGACCGGCGGCTCGGGCCAGTTCGCCGTCGTGAAGATCACCCTCGAGCCGACCGGGCCCGGTGGGGGCTACGTGTTCGTCGACGCGATCAGCGGAGGGCGCGTGCCGCGCGAGTACATCCCCGCCGTCGACCAGGGCATCCAGTCCGCGCTCGAATCGGGCGTGCTCGCCGGGTACCCGACGGTCGACATCCGGGCCAAGCTCGTCGACGGCCAGTACCACGACGTGGACTCGAGCGAGATGGCGTTCAAGATCGCCGGCCAGCAGGCGTTCAAGAAGGCTGCCGAGATGGCCAAGCCGGTGCTGCTCGAGCCGATCATGGCGGTCGAGGTGGTCACCCCCGAGGAGTACATGGGTGACGTCATGGGCGATCTGTCCGGGCGCCGCGGCCGCATCGAAGGCATGGAGGCGATCGGCC
The DNA here is from genome assembly GCA_016700055.1 of Actinomycetota bacterium. Lineage (NCBI taxonomy): Bacteria > Bacillati > Actinomycetota > Actinomycetota bacterium. The sequence goes on along the minus strand of CP064997.1, from coordinate 1,328,528 downwards.
ACACGCAGAACGTGAAGGCCCAAGTTCCGCTGAGCGAGATGTTCGGTTACAGTACCGACCTCCGGTCGCGCACCCAAGGGCGCGCGACCTACACGATGCAGTTCCACTCGTACCAGCAGGTACCCGAAAGCATCGCCTCCGACATCATCAAGCGCGTGCGCGGCGACTGAAGCGTCGCTGCCGCCGATCCCCGTTCTTTGACAACCCACAGATCCACCACTCGCAATCGCGACGAAGAGAGAAAGCCACGATCATGAGCAAGGCGAAGTTCGAGCGTACGAAGCCGCATGTGAATATTGGGACGATGGGTCATATTGACCATGGTAAGACGACGTTGACGGCGGCGATTTCTAAGACGTTGTCGGAGCGTGGGTTGGCGGAGTATACACCGTTTGATTCGATTGATAAGGCTCCGGAGGAGAAGGCGCGGGGTATTACGATCTCGATTGCTCATATCGAGTATGAGACGGAGAATCGGCATTATGCGCATGTGGATATGCCGGGTCATGCGGATTACATCAAGAACATGATCACTGGTGCGGCGCAGGTTGATGGGGCGATCTTGGTGGTCGCGGCGACGGATGGTCCGATGCCGCAGACGCGTGAGCATGTGTTGTTGGCGCGTCAGGTGGGGGTGCCGTACATCGTGGTGGCGTTGAACAAGGCTGACATGGTCGACGACGAGGAGTTGTTGGAGCTTGTCGAGCTTGAGGTGCGGGAGTTGTTGAACGAGTACGAGTTCCCTGGTGATGATGCTCCTGTGGTGCGGGTGTCGGCGTTGAAGGCGTTGGAGGGTGACGCGGCGTGGCAGGAGAAGGTGTTGGAGTTGATGGAGGCGTGTGACAATTTTGTGCCTCTGCCGCAGCGTGATCTGGATAAGCCGTTCTTGATGCCGATCGAGGATGTGTTCACGATCACGGGTCGGGGGACGGTGGTGACGGGCAAGGTTGAGCAGGGTGTGGTGCATACCGGTGACGAGGTGGAGATCGTCGGGTTGCGTGATACGCAGAAGACGACGTGTACTGGTGTGGAGATGTTCCGGAAGTTGTTGGATGAGGGTCAGGCGGGGGACAACATCGGTGCGTTGTTGCGGGGCACGAAGAAGGAAGATGTTGAGCGTGGGCAGGTGTTGTGTAAGCCGGGGAGTATCACGCCGCACACGAATTTTGAGGGTCAGGTGTATGTGTTGACGAAGGAGGAAGGTGGCCGTCATAAGCCGTTCTTCAACAACTACCGGCCGCAGTTCTTCTTCCGTACGACCGATGTGACGGGCACGATCGAGTTGCCGTCGGGTACGGAGATGGTGATGCCGGGCGACAACGTCGCGATGACCGTCGAGTTGGGCAAGCCGATCGCGATGGACGAGGGCCTACGGTTCGCGATCCGCGAAGGTGGGCGCACCGTCGGCGCCGGCCGCGTCGTCAAGATCCTGAAGTGAGCCGGTGACACCATGACCCAGAGCATCCGCATCCGCCTGAAGGCGTTCGACCACGAGGTGATCGACCAATCGACGCGCAAGATCGTCGAGACGGTCACCCGCACCAACGCCACGGTTCGCGGGCCGATCCCGCTGCCCACCGACAAGCACCGCTACACCGTCATCCGCGGTCCGCACATCGACAAGGACTCACGGGAGCACTTCGAGATGCGCGTCCACAAGCGGCTGATCGACATCGTCGATCCCAACGCGAAGACGATCGACAGCCTCCAGCGCATCGACCTGCCTGCCGGTGTCGAGGTGGAGATCAAGATCCAGAACGCCTGACCCCGGGCGCGGGCGAAGAGACCTGAGGTGTGAGAGGCGGCCGGTCACGGCCGCCTCTCACCGTTTTCACACTCGGCGCGCCGTCCGGTAGGCGCGGACGTCCGGTAGACCATTCGCAATGGCTGAGTACTTCCCCCCTCCTGCGGTGAGTCCCCCTCCTCCGCCGCCTCGCCCGGCGATGCCCGAGCGGCGTCGGTCCCGAGGAGCGCTGGTGCTCGGCATCGCGCTGCTCACCGCGATCGCACTCGTCGCCGGCGTGCTCGGGGCGGTGCTCGGCGTGCGTCTCGCCGACGACTCCGACTCGGCCACGGTCGTCGGGCTCGGCCCGTCCGAGGAGCCCGTCGAGGTGCACGTCGAGGACTCCGTCCCCCCCGGCCCGATCGACGTGAGGTCGGTCGTCGACACCATCAAGCCGAGCGTCGTGACGGTGCTCGCCGACGTCGAAGAGGCGGGACAGATGGGCTCGTCGATCGGTACCGGCATCGTCATCACGAGCGACGGTGAGATCCTCACCAACACGCACGTGGTCGACGGCGCGACCGAGGTGCGCGTGCTCTTCCCCGGCGAGACCGACCCGATCGACGCCGAGATCCTGGCCACAGATCCGGGCAACGACCTCGCGCTGTTGCGCGTCGACGGCCAGGACCTCACCGCGGCGACGTTCGCCGATCCGGAGAGCATCCGCGTCGGCGACGAGGTGGTGGCCGTCGGGTTCGCGCTGAACCTCGCCGGCGACCCGTCGGTCACGAGGGGGATCGTTTCGGCGGTGAACCGCACGCTGCTCTCCGACGACGGCGCACTCGACGGCCTGATCCAGACCGACGCCCCGATCTCGTCGGGCAACTCCGGCGGCCCGCTCGTCAACGCGAACGGCGAGGTGATCGGGATCAACACCGCGGTCATCCAAGGTTCGTTCGACGTCGCCGCGCAGAACGTGAGCTTCGCCATCTCGGTAGGCGAGGCACTGCCCGTCATCGAGGCCCTGCGGGCCGAAGCCGACGGTACAGCGCGCGAAGAGGGCTATCTCGGCGTCGGACTCGGCGACCGCACCGACGGCGGTCGTGGGGCCGTCGTCAGCGAGGTGGCTCCTGGCTCGCCCGCCGCCGACGCCGGGATCGAGGTGGGCGACATCGTCGTCGTCGTCGACGACGCCGCGGTCGACGGCCAGGCCGCGCTGATCGCCGCCATCCGCGACCGTGCTCCGGGAGACGATGTCGAGATCGTCGTCCAGCGGGGCGATGAGCGCCTCACCCTCTCGGCGGTGCTCGCCTCCCGCCCCGAAGGCTGACGCTCGTCGCTAGCGTGGGCGCCGATGGCGTCGCGGTCGCGGATCCTCGAGCGCCTGGACGGAGGCTCCTTCGACGTCCTCGTCGTCGGCGGCGGGATCAACGGTGCCGTCGCCGCCGCGGTGCTCGCCGCGCGGGGCGCGAGTGTCGCCCTCGTCGAGCGTGGTGACTTCGCCGGTTTCACCAGCCAGGCGTCTTCCAACCTGGTGTGGGGCGGGTTCAAGTACCTCGAGAACTACGAGATCAGGCTCGTCCGCAAGCTCTGCGTGTCTCGCAACCGGCTGCTCCACGCGTACCCGACCAACATCACCGAGGTCGACTTCGTCGCCGCCCTGGACCGCAGCGCGCCCCACCCGCCGTGGCTGGCCGCCCTCGGGGCGACGGCGTACTGGGCGATCGGCAGCTTCCAGACCCGTTCGCCGCGGTACTTGACTCGCCGCCGGATCGAGCAGATCGAACCCGTGATCGACACCGGCAACGTGCGCGGCGGGATCCGCTACGCGGACGCCTACTTGAACGACAACGACAGCCGGTTCGTGTTCGGGTTCGTGCGCCGCGCGCTCGACCTCGGCGCAGCAGCTGCGAACTACGTCGAGCTCGTGGCCGCCGAGCGCTCCGGCGGGCTCTGGCACGCGACGGTTCGTGACGTCGAGGGGCCAGATGCCGGAGACGAGCTCACGCTCACGGCGCGCTGCTTGGTGAACGCCGCCGGGCCGTTCGTCGACCAGCTCGGCCGGCAATGGGGCATCCGCACCGCCCACCGGATCGTCTATTCGAAGGGGATCCACCTGGTCGTCCCCCAGCTGACGCCGTCGCGACGCGTGCTCGCGTTCTACGACGACACCGGGCGGCTGTTCTACGTGATCCCGATGGGGAATCGGTCGGTGATCGGCACCACCGACACGCGGGTCGACGATCCCCACACGGTGGTCACCGACGACGACCGCGCGTTCCTGCTGGGCCAGATCAACGCCCGGCTCGACCTCGACCGTCCGCTCACCTCTGGCGACGTCATCGCCGAGCGGACGGGGGTGCGTCCGCTGGTGGTGGCCTCCGACGGCGACTCCCACGACGACGTCGAGTGGACGTCGCTCTCGCGCAAGCACGAGATCGAGCTCGACGCGGAGTCCTCCGTGGTGACGATCTTCGGCGGCAAGCTCACCGACTGCTTGAACGTCGGCGAGGAGGTGGCCGAGGCGGTAGGCGACCACCTCGGCGTCCGCCTCGAGCCCGACCGCGGCGACTGGTACGGCGAACCGGGCGACGACAGCCGGCACGAGTTCTATCGCCAGGCGCGCATGCTGCGCCTCGACTCGCTGCGTGACAAGCCCGGCGTGGAGCCGCTCACCAAGCGTCTCTGGCGCCGGTACGGGTGGAGGGCGCTGCCGATGCTGGAGGCGATCCGCGACGATCCGTCGATGGGTCTCGACGTGATGGAGTCCGCCGACTACCTGCGTGTCGAGCTCCACCACGCCGCCGACCACGAGATGGTCACCAGGCTCGACGACTTCATGCAGCGCCGCTCGAAGATCGACCTCGTCGTGCGCGACGACGAGATCCGCGCGGGAACCGGGCTCGGCGACGTCGCGCGCATCCTGTTCGGCGACCGCGCCGACGCCAAGCTCGCCGAGTACCTGGCCGGAGCGCCGAACTGAGCCGACCGAGTGGGGGTTTGGCAACCGTGCGCCCACCCGGTAGAGTCTCCTTCTTGTGCGTTCCGGGCCCTGCGCCTCGGCCGCCACCGGTTTTCCCACCCGAATCGACGTCCGTGTGCGCCTGGCTGCAGGGACCGCACGGCAAACAAGAGAATCGATGCTCCGCAGGCCGCCTGGCCGGCGGAGCATCTGCGTGAACGGCCGGCCCGGCCGATCGCAGCACCGTAAAGGCCAACACAACTTGCCCAGGGCCCCGCCCTGGTGTGTCCGGATGAAGAGGCTGCCGCCATGGCACAAAAAGCGATCGTCGGCGAAAAGGTCGGCATGACCCAGGTGTGGGGGGAGGACAACCGCGTCCTGCCCGTCACGGTCCTGCGCGTCGCGCCTGCCCGCATCGTGCAGGTGAAGACCAGCGAGCGTGACGGTTACACCGCAGTCCAGGTGACGTACGGCGACAAGAACCCGAAGAAGCTGAACAAGCCCGAGGCGGGTCACTTCGCGGCCGCGGGTGTTGCGCCAGGGCGCCGCCTGCTCGAGCTGCGCATCGATTCCGTCGACGGGTTCCAGGTGGGCCAGGAGATCGGGGTCGATCAGCTCGCGAAGGGCGAGTTGGTGGACGTCACTGCGATCAGCCGGGGCAAGGGCTTTGCCGGGACGATGAAGCGTCACAACTTCTCCGGCCAGGGCGCTAGCCACGGCAACCACAAGAAGCACCGGGCGCCCGGATCGATCGGCCAGTGCGCGTTCCCCGGCCGGGTGTTCAAGGGCGTGCGCATGGCGGGTCACATGGGCAACGAGCAGGTGACCACGCTCAACCTCGAGGTGGTCGAGGCCGACGCCGAGCGTGGCCTGCTGCTCGTGAAGGGCTCCGTGCCGGGGCCGAACGGCGGCGTCGTGATCGTTCGCAACGCGGTGAAGAGGAGCTGAGCCGATGGCCACAGTGACCGTCAAGACCCCAGCGGGCGCCGATGCCGGCAGCGTCGAGCTCGACGCCGACATGTTCGGCATCCAGCCCAACGTGCCGGTGATGCACCAGGTGGTGACCGCCCAGCTCGCCCACCGGCGCGCGGGCACCCAGAGCACCAAGACCCGCGCCGAGGTCTCCGGCGGCGGGCGCAAGCCGTACAAGCAGAAGGGCACCGGCAACGCCCGGCAGGGCTCCACCCGCGCCCCGCACTTCTCCGGCGGTGGAGTGGCGCTCGGTCCCAAGCCGCGCAGCTACAGCCAGAAGACCCCGAAGAAGATGATCCGCCTCGCGTTGCGCTCGGCGCTGAGCGACCGCGCGAACGAGGGCAAGGTGCTCGTCGTCGACGGCTGGGGCTTCGACTCCCCGTCCACGAAGGGCGCACGCGAGGCCCTCGGCGCACTCGGTGTCGGCGCCAACGCGCTCGTCGTGGTCGACCGCGACGACCTCAACGCGATCTTGAGCTTCCGCAACCTGCCCGAGGTGCAGATCATCGAGCGCGGCGAGCTGAACGCCTACGACGTGCTGTGCAACGAATGGATCGTGTTCACCCGGGAGACGCTGCCGGGCGCCAGCACGAAGGACGGCGAGTGAGATGAAGGACCCCCGCGACATCATCATCGAGCCGGTCGTGTCGGAGAAGAGCTACGCCTTGATCGAACAGGGCGTCTACACCTTCACCGTCGACCGCCGTGCAACCAAGCCCGAGATCCACGACGCCGTCGAGGCGATCTGGGGCGTCACCGTGACGAAGGTCAACACGCTGAACCGCAAGGGCAAGCGCCAGCGCACCCGCGGCTCCAACCGCGTCGGCCAGCGGGCCAGCACCAAGCGCGCCCTCGTCACCTTGGCCCCCGGCGGCGAGATCCCGCTGTTCGAGAACTGAGGTCGTCGCCATGCCCATTCGCAAGCGCAAGCCCACCTCCGCCGGCCGCCGGTTCCAGACGTCCACGGACTTCTCCGAACTGACGAAGACCAGGCCGGAGAAGTCGCTCGTCACGTCGAAGCCGGAGACCGGCGGGCGTAACAGCCATGGCCGCACGACGTCGCGCCACCGCGGCGGCGGCCACAAGCAGCAGTACCGCATCGTCGACTTCAAGCGGGTGAAAGACGGTGTCTCCGCGAAGGTCGCCGCGATCGAGTACGACCCCAACCGCACCTGCCGGATCGCGCTGTTGCACTACGTCGACGGCGAGAAGGCCTACATCCTCGCCCCGAAGGGCCTGAGCGTGGGCGATCACGTGGAGAGCGGCCACCACGCCGACATCAAGCCCGGCAACGCGCTGCCGTTGCGCTTCATCCCCGTCGGCACCGTGGTGCACAACGTCGAGCTGCGCCCCGGCCAGGGCGGCAAGATGGGCCGCTCGGCCGGCATGGGTGTGCAGCTCGTCGCGAAGGAAGGCGACTACGCCACCTTGCGCCTGCCGTCCACCGAGATGCGCCGTGTGCAGATCGACTGCCGGGCAACGGTGGGCGAGGTCGGCAACGCCGAGCACGAGCTGGTGAAGATCGGCAAGGCCGGGCGCAACCGCTGGAAGGGCGTGCGCCCGCAGACCCGCGGTGTGGCGATGAACCCCGTCGACCACCCGCTCGGCGGCGGCGAGGGCAAGACGTCGGGCGGTCGTGTCGCCGTTTCGCCGTGGGGCAAGCCCGAGGGCCGTACCCGCAACAAGAAGAAGCCGTCCCAGCAGCTCATCGTCCGTCGCCGCCGCAGCGGCAAGGGCCGCCGGTAGAGGACCCGAGGAGAAGACTCATGTCACGCAGCCTGAAGAAGGGTCCGTTCGTAGACGACCATCTGCTGAAGAAGGTCGACGCGTTGAACGGCGCCGGCGAGCGCAAGGTCGTGAAGACCTGGAGCCGGCGCTCCACGATCATCCCCGACATGGTCGGCCACACGATTGCCGTGCACGACGGCCGCAAGCACGTGCCCGTGTACGTGACCGAGTCGATGGTCGGCCACAAGCTCGGTGAGTTCGCTCCGACCCGGACGTTCAAGTACCACGCCGGGCAGGAAAAGAGCACGAAGGGTCGCCGCTGATGACCGGTCCGAAGCTGAACGAGGCGTCGTTCGTCGCCGGTGAGCGCACCGGCACCCGCGCGAGCGCGAAGTACGTCCACGCGTCGGCGTCGAAGGCCCGTGTGGTGCTCGACCTGATCCGTAACCTCGACGTGCGCAGCGCCGACGAGGTGCTCCAGTTCACCGAGCGCGACATCGCCCGCACCATCCGCAAGGTGCTCGCCTCCGCGGTGGCCAACGCGCAGCACAACGACGAGCAGGATCCCGACGAGCTGTTCGTGAAGGCGTGCTTCGCCGACGAAGGCCCGACGCTGCGTCGCTTCCGTCCCCGCGCCCGCGGCCGGGCCAGTCGCATTCGCAAGCGCACGTGCCACATCACCGTCATCGTCGGCCGCATGGACGACCGCCAGATCGAGATCGTGCAGGCCCGCCGTGAACGCCAGGGCGGTACCGGCGGACGCGGCCGCGTGCCGTCGGCCTCGGCTGCTGCTCGCCGGGCGCGAGTCGAGGCCAGCCGCCAGCGCGCCGCGGCCCGCAAGTCCGGGTCCGAGGCCGAGGCGCCCGCCACGGCTGCGCCCGAAGACACCGAGGTGGACACGATCGAAGCCGAAGAGGTGGAGATGGTCGAAGCCGTCGAAGAAGCCGAGACTGCGCCGACCGAGGTCGCCGAGGTCGCCGAAGTTGCCGAGGCGGCCGAGCCCGACACGGCCGACGACGCTGCTGCGCCGGCAGGCGACGACACCGAGGAAGAGGACTGAGCATGGGCCAGAAGATCAACCCTTACGGCTTCCGCCTCGGCATCACCACCGACTGGAAGAGCCGCTGGTTCAGCGAGCGCCAGTACAAGGAGTACCTCACCGAGGACTGGAAGATCCGCGACTACATCATGGAGGTGCTGCCCGACGCGGCGATCAGCCGCATCGAGGTCGAGCGCAAGCGTGGCGAGACCCTGAAGGTCGACGTGCACACCGCCCGCCCAGGGATCGTCATCGGCCGTCGAGGCGCGAAGGCCGACGAGCTGCGGGCCGGGCTCACCAAGATCACCGGCAACGCGAAGGTGCAGTTGAACATCGTCGAGATCAAGAGCCCCGAGCTCGACGCGGCGCTCATCGCCCA